>NZ_JCADBI010000008.1:0-291167 GCF_059358895.1 Micromonospora sp. BQ32
AACTACCTGGGCCAGTCGCTGCTCTGCGTGCTGGTCTTCACCGGCGTCGGGTTGGGCCTCGCCGGTGCCGTCGCACCTCCGGTCGTCGTCCTCATCGCGGTCGCGATCTACTGTGTGCAGCTCGCCGTGAGCGCGGCGTGGATGGCCCGCTTCCGGTACGGGCCGTTGGAGTGGCTGTTGCGGGCCTGGACCGAGCAGCGGTGGCCACCGCTGCGGGCCGCGGACCCGGCATAGCTCGGTAGTGAACGTCCGTCACCGGTCGGGGGCCGTCTCGCTCACCGGCCGCACCGGGCAACCCCGCAGGGCGTACGCCAGCAGACCGGTCACCGCCAGGATGACGGCGCAGGCGGTGGCGGCGGTGGTCCCGGCGGGTTGGATCAGCCAGCCGGCGACCTGCACCTTCAGGTCCCGGCTGGGTCCCATCATCGGCAGCACGGCGATGAGGGTCCAGGTCAGCGGGGCGACCCAGGCCAGGGCGGCGCCCAGCAGGGTGGCGCCGAGCGCGGTGAGCCCGAGCAGCCCCGCGGTGTTGCGCAGCATGAGGGCGGACGGCTCGTAGCGCGTGTCGGTGATCATGCTGAGGGACAGCAGCGCGGTGATCGCGGCGGCGGCGAGCAGCAGGTGCCCGGCGCGGCGTACCGGCCAGTTGACCGCCATGGTGTGGTCGAGGGCGCCGTCGGCGCCGCTGAGGGTGGTGCCGACCGCGACCACCGCCAGCATGATGGCGAGGCTGGCCGTGCGGGCGTTGATGGTCGCCGAGTCGGTGTAGGCCAGCGACAGCGCCCACGCCAGCGCGATCGAGGCGGTCACGGTGGCCAGGGCGAGCGGAACCCGACGGGAGCGCAGGTGGAGCTGAAACCACCTCACGGCTGACCCTTCGGCAGGATCGCCACCAACTCGTCGTCCCGGCAGGCCAGTACGCCCTCGCGTGCCGCTGCCATCCGACGTCGTTGCTCGGCCTCCGGCAGGCTCACCAGCGCCTGGTACGCGCTCTTCAGCAGCGCCGTCTCCTCGGGTGCCCATCCGTGCTGCGGGGCCGGTGGTCGACCGGTCAGCCAGGCGGCGGCGACCGTCCGGGCCCGGTACACGTCGCCCTGCACCGACTGCTCGCCGCACTCCTGCTGCCAGACGGCCTCCAGCAGGGTCGGCAGGAAGTAGTCGCCGGACAGGTCGGCGCGGCCGAGGCGGTCGATCGTGGGGGTGTCGAAGACGACCGTGTCGGCGGCGTGCCGGGCCGGTGCCGTGTTCCGGTCCAGCCGCGCCCAGTAGGTGACCTGTTGGGTCTGCACCGCCCGGACGGGCGCGTTGGGCAGCTTCGCCGCCATCATGCCGAGCGCCTGGCGGGCGGGGCCGACGACGTCGGGCAGCAGCGCGGCGTGCGCCCGCGTCACGCAGACCTGCGGGCCGTCGTTGTCGCAGACCAGCTCGATGGCGACCGGGTCGACGACCGCCGCCCCGCGGGCTCCGCCGACGGGCAGGAGCGGTAGGGCGACCGCGACGCCGAGCAGCGCCGGGAGCACGGCGAACGCGATGGCGCGGCGACGGACCGCGCCGAGCAGCAGCAGGCCGGTCACGGCGAGGGACACCAGCCACAGCGCCTGGAGCAGGCTGACCCGGGTCGCGATCGTCTGGAAGTCGTCCAGGCCGGTGATCGTCGGTAGCAGCAGTACCGCCGCCGGTTCCGGCCGGAATTGTGCGATCTCCGAGCCCGTGTCGGGTGCCACGGCCAACTCCGGAGCCAACCCCACCAGGACGAACCCGACCACGGCGAGGACCGGCGCGGTGATCACGCGGGGTACGGCCCGGCCGGCGGCCATGCCCAGCCATCCCGCGGCGATCAGCGCCGGAACGCCGACCGCGAAGACGAGGACCGTCGCGCTCGGGAAGTAGTTCGACGTCGGCACCACCCATCCGGCCGCGATGAGGAAGACCAGGAGGTACGCGGTCACCACCGAGACCGCGAGAGCGCCGGCGGTCGGGACGACGCGCTGCCATCGCGGCCGGACGGTGCTGGCGAACAACTCGTTGACCCGGTGGCGCGCGTCGCGCCGGCCCATCCACGCCCCACCGGCCAGCGCGAGCGGCAGCAGCACCATCAACAGCGATCGGGCCATCACCGCCAGTTGCATCCACCGCCCCGCGAAGAACTGGGTGGACGACAGCAGCAGCGCCGCGCCGGTCACCAGCAACAACAGGGCGGTGCCCAGCGCCGCCGAGCGGCGCAGCTCGATGCGGAGGATGCGTCCCGTCATGCCGACACCCGCCCACGGTAGGCGCGCAGCACCGACGAGTAGCCACGTTCGGCGGCGCTGTCACCGGCGTCGCCGGCCCCACCCTGCTCGGTGAGCTGCCCGGTGGTGCCCTGCCACACCAGCCGGCCCTCACTGACCAGCACCACGTCGGAGCAGGCCACCGCGACGTCCTCGACCAGGTGGGTGGAGACGAGTACGCAGCTGTCCAGGCCGATCTCCCGCAGCAGCTCGCGGAAGTCGAGGCGCTGCTCCGGGTCCAGGCCGACCGTCGGCTCGTCGAGCAGCAGCACCGCCGGATCGTTGACGATCGCCTGGGCGATGCCGGCGCGGCGCAGCATCCCGCCGGACAGCGTCTTCATCCGGGAGTCGGCGCGGTCCGCCAGCCCCACCCGTTCGACGGCCCGTTGCACCGCGCCGGGGATGACCGCCTTGGGCATCTCCTTGAGCCAGGCGATGTACTCGACGAACTCCCGGACCGTGAAGCGCGGGTAGAAGCCGAAGTGCTGCGGCAGGTAGCCCAGGCCGCGGCGTACCTGGCGGAGGTCGGCGTTGCCGGTGACCTCGCCGCCGAGCAGGGTCAGCCGTCCACCGGCCGGCTTCACCACCGTGGCCAGGGCTCGCATCAACGTCGTCTTTCCGGCGCCGTTGGGGCCGAGCAGCCCGTGCACACCCGTGCCCAGCCTCAGGTCGAGCTCGTTGACCGCGAGGTGTCGGCCGGCCCGGACCTGCAACTTCTCGGCGTGCACCGCCCACGGATAGGTGGACGGAGCGGTCTCCGCCACGCTGACCGTACGCATCATGATCTCTCCATTCGGCCCTGGCTCGACATCGTCATCGGTGCAGAAGGTTCTGGTGCGGTTCGGACGGCCGTCGCCGGCCTTGAACCAGCGCGACGGCCGTCAACGCCACGGTGGCCAGCGCCCACCACGGCCGGCTGCCGCCGGTGAGGATCGCCGGCAGTTGCCCGTCGGCGAGGCTCGGTACGACCACACCGGCGGACCAGGCGACGGTCAGCGCGAGTGCGGCCCGGTCGACCCCCAGCACCGTGCCCAGCGCCAACGCGCCGGCGGTGAACCCCAGGACGGGCAGCAACCAGAGACCGGGGGAGTGCCCGGTGACCCAGCCCGCCACCGCCAGCACCGGTATGACCGCCGCCAGCACCCCCAACGTGCGGCGCATCAGCAGCGCCAAGCCGGTGCGGGGCATGGTGGTCGTCAGTTCCCAGGCCGGGTCGAGGCGCCGGCTCCAGACCGCGGCCACCGGCAGCAGTGGCGCCACCGGCGCGATCAGCAGCACCAGCGACGGCAGGCTGTCGAACGTCCACTCGAACAGGGCCGCGGCCAGCATCAGCCCGGCGGCGGTGACCAGCCAGGGCAGAAGCCGGGCGGCGACCCCGGTGCGCAGCAACCGGTGACGGCGTACCGGGCTCGGGCCGGTGGCGATTCCGCCGGCGATCTCGTCCGCCACCCGGTCCAGCAGATCCTGCGTACCCGGATCGACGGCGTCTGCCAGCACCGCTCGGCAGGCGGCACAGGTTTCCAGGTGCGCCTCGACCGCCCAGATGGTCGTGTCGTCGACGTCGGTGCCACCGGAGGCGTAGTGGGAGATGAGGATGGGCGTCGGGTGACTGGTCATGACAGCGCCTCCCGGAGGGCGATTCGGGCCCGTCGGGCCCGGGTCTTCACGGTCCCCTCCGGCATGCCGAGCAGCAGTGCGGTCTCCCGCGCGGTCAACCCGTCCAGGACCATCGAGCGCAACACCTGACGGAGTTCCGCCGGCAGTTCGTGCAGGGCCCGCTCCAGGTTGGCGTCCATCCCGCCGGCCAGCGCCTCGTCCTCGGCCGCCGGGGCCACGGTCTCGAAGGTCTGCACCGACGGGAGCCGCTCCCGTCGGGCCCGGTGGCGGAACGCGTCGATCAGCCGGTGCGCGGCGATCGTCCACAACCAGCCCACCGCGCTGCCGGAGGCGGAGGACTGTGCCTGGCTGCCGGCCGACCGCCAGACCGCCAGGTACGTCTCCTGCAACACCTCGGCCACCACGTCCTCGTCGGCGCAGCGTCGACGCAGTCGGGCGGTCAACCACGGGGCGGTACGCCGGTACAGCGCGTCGAACGCGCGCCGGTCGCCCCGAGCGACGCGGCGAAGGAGTTCACCCTCGTCGAGCCCGTCCAGACTTCGTTTCACATCAGGCAAGACGACGCGTACCCCTGCCCCGGTTCTGATTCTGTGGTGACCTCAGTCACATGCGACGCGACCGGGCGGGGTGGGGTGACTCCCCACACACCGGGAACGTCACGCGCTGTCGAGGTGTTGCCGCCCGAGAGGATCACCCTCGGATGATCGCCCCACCCGGCCACCCCCGCCACGACCCCTGCCTCGCCACGTCCACGCTGCCCAACGCCGGGCACCCCACGCCGTGCCGCCGCGTCCCCGCGGTCTCGGTGACGCCCCGCGCCGCCGCTCGTGACGACGCACCAGCTTCCGCAGAGAGATCGAGATGATGAAGCAGTTGGTGGAGAAGACCGGACCCGATCCCGCCGTCGCGCAAGAGGTGCTGCCCGGCGACCTGATGACCAACCGTCAGCGGGCTCAGCTCGTCCTCGTGCTGGGCGCGTTGATCGCGATCGGGCCGTTGACCATCGACATGTACCTGCCCGCGCTGCCCGCCATCACGGCGGGCCTGGAGACCACCGAGACCGCGGTGCAGTTGACGCTGACCGGCACGCTGGTCGGCCTCGCGCTGGGCCAGTTGCTGATCGGTCCGCTCTCCGACGTGGTCGGGCGGCGGGTGCCGCTGCTGGCCGGGCTGGCCGCGCACATCCTGGCCTCCGTGCTGTGCGTCTTCGCGCCCAACATCGCGGTGCTCGGCGGGCTGCGCGTACTCCAGGGGCTCGGCGTCGCGGCCGCCACCGTGGTCGCGACGGCGGTGGTCCGCGACCTGTTCAGCGGAGCCTCCTTCGCCCGGATCTTCTCCCGGCTGATGCTCGTCATGGGCCTGGCGCCCATCCTCGCGCCGACGCTGGGCAGTGGCCTGCTGAGCTGGACCGACTGGCGGGGTGTCTTCGCGGCGTTGGCGGTGCTGGGTGCGCTGCTGATCGTCGTGGCCGCGGTCCGGCTCCCGGAGACCCTTCCGCTGGCGCGTCGGCGGCACGGCGGGGTGCGCGCCACCCTGCGCGACTACCGGGGGCTGGTGAACGACCGGGCGTTCGTCGGTCTGGTGCTGGTCGCCGGGCTGGCGATGGCGGCCCTGTTCGCGTACGTCTCGGGTTCGTCGTTCGTGCTCCAGCAGGAGTACGGCCTCGACGAGCAGCAGTTCGGCATCGCCTTCGGGGCCGGCGCGGTGGGCCTGATCGGGGCCACCCAGTTCAACGTGCGGCTGCTGCGCCGCTACACCCCGCAGCAGATCCTGGTCAGCGCCCTGATCGCCGGCACGGCGGCCGGCCTGTTGCTGGTCATGTTCGCGGCGACCGGCATCGGTGGTCTGGGCACCCTGCTCGCGTCACTGTGGCTGGTCCTGGCCGCCGCCGGCCTGGCCCTGCCGAACGCGCCGGCGCTGGCCATGAGCCGGCACAGCGAGGCCGCTGGCACCGCCGCGGCGCTGCTCGGCGCCGTGCAGTTCGGTATCGGTGCGGTGTCGGCGCCACTGGCCGGGCTGTTCGGCACCGGGAGCGTACCGATGGCGATCGTCATCGCGGGCGGCATGGCCGCCGCGCTGATCGTCATGCTCCTGGTGGTTCCCCGCGCCAGCCTCGGCACGGTCGACCCGGATCTGGCGGTCGCCCTGCACTAGCGGGAAGAGACGAAAGGGGCGGGCCGGTCGACCGGCCCGCCCCGACGATCAGCGGATCTCGGTGGTGTCCTCGGGGCGCGGCTGACCGCGCGGTGGGGCGGACCAGGGTGATTCGCCACCCACCCGGCGGGGCAGCGGTTCGGTCGGTGTCGAGTCGTCCGGGTAACCCAGAGTGAGGGGCGCGGTGTCGCGCTCGGTGGGCGCGGGGGCCGGCCAGTCGGTCGACGTGAAGTCGTCGTCGCGGGGGCCTCCGTCCGACGCGGGGGTGGGTGCCGTGGCCGGATCGGTCGCCGGGCTCGGCCACTGCCGCCAACGCTGTTGGCTGAAGGTCGCCATCAGCAGCAGCAGGCCGATCAGGAAGATCGTGCCGTTCTCCACGGGCAGCCGCAGCGGCAACGGATCGCCGAACAGCTTCCACTCGTGCGGGATCGCGTCCCGCACCGAGAAGGGCGCCACGAACATCCCGATGTACGGGGTGACCAGCAGCGCTCCGGCCACCAGCGGGCCCAGTGGCGAGACGCGCAGCGTGCCGAGCAGGCCCAGCAGGACACCGCCGACACCGAGGTACACGGCCGGCTCGATCAGGTTGGCGGTGTTGAACGTGCCGATCTCCACCCAGCGGTCGACCGTCCGGCTCGACCCGTCCTGCCCCAGTGTGACCAGCACCCAGGTGATGGGCGCCACCACCAGCCCGGCGAGGAAGCTCCAGAGATGTCGCATCCGCGCACCGTACCGTTTTCGACATGACTGAGCACCTCTCCGCCGCTCCGATCGGCAAGCCGACGTCGTACTCACGCGTCACTCTCAGCAAGATCATGACCGCGGTGGACGTCAACCTCTACGGCACCGTGCACGGCGGGGTCCTGATGAAGTTCGTCGACGACGTGGCCGGGGCCGCTGCCGCCCGGCACAGCGGCGGAACCGCGGTGACCGCGGCGATCGACGAGATCGTCTTCTCCGAGGCGGTCCGGGTCGGCGACCTGGTGCACGCGCACGCCCAGGTGAACTGGACCGGCCAGACCTCGATGGAGGTGGGCGTGCGGGTGGTGGCCGAGCGATGGGACTCGGCCGAGGACGCGCCGGTCCGGGTGGCCACCGCGTACCTGGTGTTCGTCGGCGTGGACGTGGGTGGGGCGCCGCGGGCGGTCCGCCCGGTGCTGCCGGAGACGGCGGAGGACGAGCGTCGGTACAAGGAGGCGGAGATCCGCCGGGCGCACCGCCTGGCCCGCCGCCGCGCCATCCAGGCCCACCGCGCTGGCTGACCCACATGGAATAGCGGGGTGGAGTGTGGGGCGGGCACGCGTCGGTTGGCCTACCCGGTGCGCAGAATGGCGCTTCGAGGTAGGGCAAAATGGCGCCACGGCCCAGTCACAGTGTCGTGTCGGGCCAGGGGGAGGGTGGAGCAGTGGGTGACATGCTGTGGGCGCCGTCGGCGGACGTACGTGAACGGTCCCGGATCGGCGCCTACCTGCGCTGGCTGCGGGAGCACCGCGGGTTGGACTTCGCCGACTACGACGCGCTGTGGCGCTGGTCCACCACCGACCTGGACGGGTTCTGGCGCTCGATCTGGGACCACTTCGAGGTGATCGCGCACACCCCGCCGACCGCCACCCTGGCCGAGCGAAGGATGCCCGGCGCCCGCTGGTTCCCCGGCGCCACGCTCAACTACGCCGAGAACGTGCTGCGGATGCCGGGGCGGGCCGACGACGACCCGGTGGTGATCTCCCACGGGCAGACCCGAGCGCCGGTCACGCTGACCGCGGGGGAGCTGCGCGAGCAGGTCCGCCGGGTGTCGGCCGGGCTGCGCCGGCTCGGCGTCACCGCCGGTGACCGGGTGGCGGCGTACGCCCCGAACATCGCCGAGACGTACGTCCTGCTGCTGGCCACCGCCAGCCTGGGCGCGATCTTCTCGTCCTGCGCGCCCGAGTTCGGCACCCGCAGTGTCACCGACCGCTGGCAGCAGATCGAACCGACGGTGCTGGTCGCCGTGGACGGCTACCGGTACGGCGACAAGCCGGTGGACCGGCGCGCCGAGGTCGCCGCGATCCGGGCCGCCCTGCCGTCGCTGCGCCACACCGTCAGCATCGGCTACCTCGACCCGACCGGCGTCGCGCCCGAGGGCGCGTTGAGCTGGGCCGAGCTGGCGGCGCCCACCGACGAGCCGTTGACGTTCACGCCGGTGCCGTTCGACCACCCGCTCTACGTGCTCTACTCCTCGGGCACCACCGGGCTGCCGAAGCCGATCGTGCACGGCCACGGCGGGATCCTGCTGGAGCACCTGAAGATGCTCGCCCTGCACCATGATCTGGGCCCGGCCGACCGGTTCTTCTGGTTCACCACCACCGGTTGGATGATGTGGAACTTCCTGGTCTCCGGCCCGGCGGTGGGGGCGGCCATCGTGCTCTTCGACGGCAACCCAGGGGTCCGGGCGGAGCCCGGCCGGCCCGCCGAGCCCGACCTCGGCGGGCTGTGGCGGTTGGCGGCGGAGACCGGCACCACGTACTTCGGCACCTCCGCGCCGTACCTGCTGGCCTGCCGCAAGGCGGGGTTGGTCCCCCGGGACGTCGCCGACCTGTCGGCGCTGCGCGGCGTGGGGTCCACCGGTGCGCCGCTGCCCGCCGAGGGTTTCCGCTGGGTGTACGAGACCGTCGGCGACCATCTCCAGCTCCAGTCGCTCTCCGGCGGCACCGACGTGTGCACCGGTTTCGTCGGCGGGGTGCCGCTGCTGCCGGTGTACGCCGGTGAGATCGCCTGCCGGGCGTTGGGCGCCAAGGTGGAGGCCCGTTCCGCCGACGGCACCCCGGTCATCGGCGAGCTGGGCGAGCTGGTGATCACCGAACCGATGCCGAGCATGCCGGTGGGTTTCTGGAACGACCCGGACGGCACCCGCTACTCCGAGGCGTACTTCGACGTCTACCCGGGCGTCTGGCGGCACGGTGACTGGATCACCATCAACGAGCGCGGTGGCTGCGTGATCACCGGACGCTCCGACGCCACCCTCAACCGGGGCGGGGTCCGGCTCGGCACCGCCGAGTTCTACTCGGTGGTCGAAGGGCTGGAGGAGGTGCTCGACTCGGTCGTCGTCCACCTGGAGGACGATGAGGGCGGCGCCGGTGAGCTGCTGCTCTTCGTGGTGCTGGCGGAGGGTCTGGAGTTGGACGACCCGATGCGCGCGAAGATTTGCCGCGAACTGCGGACGGCGCTCTCACCCCGGCACGTGCCCGACGAGATCCACCAGGTGCGCTCGGTGCCCCGCACCCTCTCGGCGAAGAAGCTGGAGGTGCCGGTCAAGAAGATCCTCACCGGCACCCCGGTCGACCAGGCCGCGGCGAAGGGCGCTCTGGTCAACCCCGAGTCCCTGACCGCCTTCGCCGCCCTGGCCCAACGCCGAGCCACCGACAGCACCCCAGCCTGAGACCTCCGCGCTGGGCTTGGTCGGTCCCGTCCCCGCCCTGGTCGGCGTCCGCGTCCGTCGCCGCGACGGACGCGGACCTGGCCCTGGGATGGATTCCCCCTTTGCTCTGCTGCCGCCGATGCGCCAGTCGGAGTCCCGCACTGGCCCGCTGCCGTCGGTGCGTCGGTGCGTCGGTGCGGCCGGTGCATGGAGGGCAGCAGAGCAAAGGGAAGGTCGGTGCCTGGTGGCCGGCGCATCGGCGGCAGCAGAGCAAAGGGAGCACGAGCGCCTACTCGGCCCACTCGCGGGCCTCACACGTCGGACGTCCCGCAGGGATCGGCGACCGGACTACCGGAGGGAGTGCGTGACTCTCTCGGTGGTCAGCCTGTCGGCCAGCCGGGCGGGGTCCTGGTTGGCGCAGAGGACCACGGTGGCGGCCCGGGTCAGCGGGGCCAGCAGCCAGTCGACCGGGTCGGGGTGCCGGGTGGCGTCGATGAGGACCCGGGCGCCGGGAAGAATGCCCAACTCGGTGGCGCGGGCCTCGGCGCGGTCCAGCAGGTGCGCGTCCGTGGGGCCCGGGCCGGATTGTGGCGTGAAGTGGTCACCGTGCGCGCGTACCTCGACGACGTAGTCCGCGAAACCGGGCGGCACCTGCCGTAGCGGAGCGGCGAGCGGGGCCAGCCCGAGGGCGTACCGCTCGTCGGCGGACCAGGACTGCGCCTCGTCGAACTGGTCGACGGCGGCGAAGAGCACTCCCACGTCGCCCGGCGTGTCGACGACGCTCAGCTTGGCCGACCAGCAGCCCAGCAGCACCGCCGCGGTCTGCCAGTGTGGCGGCAGCAGCACACCGGCCGGGGTGCCCGGCGCGAGGCCGACCTCGTCGACGAGAAGGTTGGCGGTCTTCGCCACCCAGTTCGACAAGGTGGCGCCGGAGAGTTCGGTGCGATCGCCGGTGGCGTCGTCGTACCAGGTGAGCAGCGGTCGGGTCGGGTCGGTCGCGATCGCGTCGGCGAACACCCGGGCAATGTTGTCGGCCATCGGCGCGAACGATACGCCCCTGCGGGCCGTACTCGATGACGATGACAAGTCGGCGTACCGTCGGGTCGCAGTCAGCGTCGGCCCCACGCCCCGGCGTAGGCTTGACCCAGGAGTGTTGTTCCCCACATACCCGCCAGTACAAGGAGTCGCCCCGTGACCGCCGGTCGCCCGCCCCGCGTGCTCATCGACGCCACGAGTGTCCCCGCCGACCGTGGTGGTGTCGGTCGATACGTCGACGGTCTGCTCGGTGCCCTCGGCAAGGTGTGCGGGTCGGGGGTGGAGTTGGCGGTGGTCAGTCTCCGCACCGATCTGGAGCGTTACACCCGCATGCTGCCCGGCGCGGAGATCATCCCCGCCCCGGCCGCCGTGGCGCACCGCCCGGCCCGGCTCGCCTGGGAGCAGACCGGCCTGCCGCTGCTCGCCCAGCAGACGGGCGCCGAGGTGCTGCACTCGCCCTTCTACACCTGCCCGCTGCGGGCCGGGTGTCCGGTCACGGTCACCGTGCACGACGCGACGTTCTTCACCGAGCCGGAGCATTACGACAAGTCACGCCGCACGTTCTTCCGCAGCGCCATCAAGACCTCGCTGCGCCGCGCCGACCGGGTGATCGTGCCCAGCAAGGCCACCCGCGACGAGCTGATCCGGCTGCTCGACGCCGACCCGACGCGGATCGACGTGGCCTACCACGGTGTCGACCAGGCCGCCTTCCACGCTCCCACCGAGGAGGAGAAGGCCCGGGTTCGCGCGCGTCTGGGGCTGGGCAACAGCAGCTACGTCGCCTTCCTCGGTGCCAAGGAGCCCCGGAAGAACGTGCCCAACCTGATCCGTGGTTGGGCGCGGGCGGTGGCTGACCGGGTCGACCCGCCGGCCCTGGTGATCGCCGGTGGGCAGGGGCACGACGAAGACATCGACCGGGCGGTGGCCGAGGTGCCGTCGCACCTGCGTCTGCTGCGCCCCGGCTACCTGCGCTACGCCGACCTGCCGGGTTTCCTCGGTGGCGCCCTGGTCGCCGCGTACCCGTCCTACGGCGAGGGGTTCGGGCTGCCGATCCTGGAGGCGATGGCGTGCGCCGCCCCGGTGCTGACCACGCCCCGGCTCTCGCTGCCCGAGGTGGGCGGCGACGCCGTCGCGTACACCTCGGAGGACCCGGAGCAGATCGGCACCGACCTGGCCGCCCTGCTCGACGACGAGCAGCGGCGGTTGTCGCTGGCGAAGGCGGGGTTCGACCGGGCCAAGGAGTTCACCTGGGAGTCCAGCGCCGAGGTGCACATCGCCGCGTGGAGCCGGGCCCGCTCCTGATCCTCCGCGCCGCTGCTGGTGACCCGTGCCACTTTGGGCAGGTACGTCGGGCATGATGTGCGGATGCTCTATGCGGTCATTCCGGCAGGTGGCAGTGGCACGAGGTTGTGGCCGTTGTCCCGCGCTGGCCATCCCAAATTCCTCCACCCGCTGACCGGCACCAGCGCCTCGCTGCTCCAGGCGACCGTGGAACGGCTCGCGCCGCTGACCACACCGGATCGGACCCTTGTGGTCACCGGTGCCGCGCACGTCACGGCGGTGGCACGACAGCTGACCGTGCTGCCGGAGGAGAACATCCTGGTCGAGCCCTCCCCCCGGGATTCCTGCGCGGCGATCGCGTTGGCCGCCGCGGTGATCGCGGCGCGTGACCCGAACGCGGTGATGGGTAGCTTCGCGGCCGACCACCTGATCCGCGACCCGGACAGCTGGGTCTGCACCGTCCAGGAGGCGGTCCACGGGGCCGAGCAGGGCATGCTGATGACCGTCGGGATCACCCCGACCCGCGCCGAGACCGGCTACGGCTACCTGGAGACCGGCGATCCGACCGAGGGTGTGCCGTGGCGGCCGGTGGCCGAATTCAAGGAGAAGCCGGCCGCCGAGGTCGCCGAGGCGTACGTCCGTTCGGGCCGGCACCTGTGGAACGCGAGCATGTTCGTCTGGCGGGTGGACGTCTTCCTCTCCGAGCTGGCCCGCCAGCAGCCGGCGCTGCACGCCGGCGTCGCCGCGATCGCCGCCGCCTGGGGCACCCCGGAGCAGGACGACGTCCTGGGCGCGATCTGGCCGACCCTGCCGAAGATCTCCGTCGACTACGCGGTGATGGAGGGCGCGGCCACGGCGGGCCGGGTCGCGACGGTGCAGGGCGACTTCGGCTGGAACGACGTCGGTGACTTCCACACCCTGGGCGACGTGCTGCCGGCCGACAACGCGGGCAACGTGGTGCTCGGCACGGAGGCCAAGCCGGGCGTGCTGCTGCGGGACAGCAGCAACCTCGTGGTCGTGCCGCAGTCAGGTCGGTTGGTGGCCGTCCTCGGTCTGCGTGACCTGATCG
Source organism: Micromonospora sp. BQ32 (assembly GCF_059358895.1). Classification (NCBI taxonomy): domain Bacteria; kingdom Bacillati; phylum Actinomycetota; class Actinomycetes; order Micromonosporales; family Micromonosporaceae; genus Micromonospora; species Micromonospora sp. BQ32. The sequence continues at coordinate 12,821 of NZ_JCADBI010000008.1, forward strand.
TGGTGGACACCCCCGACGCGGTGCTGGTCTGCCCGCGCGACCGGGCGCAGGACGTCAAGACCCTGGTCGACGAGCTCAAGGAGCGAGGCGAAGAGGGCTACGTCTGAGGGCGGCGAGGGCCGGTGCGACCAGTTGCACGGTCCCGCCGGCCAGCGGCTCGGGCAGCTGGTCCGGTGGAAACCAGCCCAGCGCCTCGGCCTCGTCGCTGACCTGCTCCACCGCCGAGGGTGGGGCGAGCACGGCGAACCGTACGTCGTGGTGCGCCGAGCCACCCTGACACTGCACCTGGTGCACGTCCACGTCGATCGGCACCGGGTCGATGCGCAGGCCGGCGATCCCGGACTCCTCGGTGGCCTCGCGGAGCGCGGCGGCGACCAGGGTCTGATCGGTCGGCTCGCAGTGCCCGCCGAGCTGCACCCAGCGCCCGAACTTGCCATGCAGGCAGAGCAGCACCCGGGAGCCGGTGGCGTCCAGCACCAACGCGCTGGCGGTGACGTGCCCCGGGCGGTGTTGCCGGCTCATCGCGACCGGGCCGGCGGCGAGCAGCGCGAGGGTTCGGTCCCGCGCGTCGGCGGCATCCGGGCTGGTGGGCTGCCAGCCCTTGAGCAACGCGGTGGCGTCGGCGTGCAGCGCCGCGTACGTCTCGGGGTCGGTCGGCTGGGCGGTCGGGCCGGTGATCACGGTGTCGGGCACCCCGCCACTGTACGAGCGTGTGCTCCGTACGCTGGCTCGGTGACCCTGCGACTCGTCGAATTCGTGGTGGCCGGCAACGAGGCCAGCGATCTGTTGCCGGTGCGGTCGGCGGCGCTGCTGCGCGCGCACGGTGCCCGGCGGGGCTTCTGGACGGTGCTGGACGAGGGGCCGGTGGAGCGCTGCCTCGCGCTGCTGCTGGAGCGCGACGACGGGGAGTGGACGGCCCGGCACGTGCGGGCGGATGCCGGTGTGGAGAACGGGCGGACCGAGGACGGTGAGGCGCTCGCCCACCACGACGGCTGGGTGTACGTCTTCGGCTCCCACTTCGGCTCGAAGGCGGGCCCGCTGCGACCTCGGCGCGCCTTCGTGGCCCGGTTCCGGGAGGACGACGCGGCGGCCGGGCCGGTGCCGGTGCACGTGGTGCGCAACTCGTTTCGACTGCACCGGGCGGTGAACGATGCGCTCGCCGCGTCGCCGCTGACCCTCCTGCCGGCCGGGGAGCGGGTGCGGGAACGGTTCATCGTGGAGACGCTGGCACGGGGGACCGTCCGGGAGAAGAGCTGGGTGAGCCGGCTGGCCCCGGACGACCTGCCGTTGAACGTGGAGGCGGCGGCGTTCACCCCGGCCGGGACGGTGCTGCTCGGGCTGCGTTTCCCGGTCACCGACGCCGGTGAGCCGATCCTGGTCGAGGTGGCCGGTGTGCCGGACATGTTCACGGCCGAGCCGGCGTGGCCGCGGGCGCTGGGCGCGTACGTGTTGGCCGGGGTCACTCCGCCGGGGCAGCTGACCGGCTTCCGCGCGATCACCCCGACGGTGGACGGCGGGTACGCGGCCGTGATCGGCTCGATCGACGCGTTGGGCAAGGGATCGGTCCTGCTCGACGACCATCCGGGTGGGGGCGAGGTCACCTCCCGACACGTCCGCTTCCGGCTTCCCGCCGGCGCGGCGGTCGAGGAGCGCCGGCTCGTCGGGGAGGAGGTGACGGACCTGGCGCCGTTCCACCATGTCGAGGGGGTGGCGGAGCTGGACGGGCGACCGTTCTACGTCACGGACGAGGACCATCGGGTCGCGCTCTGGGTCGGCTGAGCCGGCGCGGGGGCGGGATGACCGGACGGCACCTCTGCGGAGCAAGGGCCGCAGACCCTCGTGGTGCCGTCCGATCACCGGGGCCTCCCCGGTCCCGGTGCCCCCGGCAGCGCGGGCGTCGAGGACGCACGGCGCCGTGTTCGGGCATGGGAAGCATGCCGAACCGGCCCCGGAGGCGTCGAGGTTTTTCAGTCCAGGCTTAAAGATGGAGATTAGTGCCGGCCAGGTAGAGTCGAACGGTCATCCGGCACCCCCCTGCCGGCGACACGGGAGCGCTCCATGCTGAAGATCCACTTTTCTGGGGAGGACATCCTCCGGACCCGGGTGGCGCCGGCGGCGGACCCGGTCTGGGAGCTGGTCCTCAGCCTGCACGTGCTGCGCGGCCGCACCCGCGATCCGTTGACGGCCAACTGGCGGCGCAGTGTGGCCCGGGATCTGCGCCAGGACTCCGCCTCCGAGCAGCTCCGCCTGCTCTTCGCGTTGAACCCGCCGCGTGGCTACTTCCCCGACTTCCTCACCCCGTACGCCAGCGTCGGCGGCTTCGAGGCCGGGCTGGACGCGCTCCGCAGCACCCCCGCCGAGCTGCTGCACCGCGACCTGAGCGTGCTGGCCGCCGAGAATCAGCTGCCCTCCTCGGCGGCCGCGCTGGCTCGGGGTGAGGTGTCGGCGCTGCACCACCTGGCCGACTCGATGGAGCAGTACCGGTCGCTGGCGATCACCCCGTACTGGAGTCGGATCCAGGCCGCGGTGGCGGCGGACCGCGCGCGTCGGGCGCGGGCGCTGCTGGACGACGGTGTCGAGGGCCTGCTCACCAGCCTCCGGCCGGCGATGCGCTGGGAGAGCGGGGTGCTGGAGGTCCGCAGCTACCCGCACAGCCGAGAGCTGCACCTGGACGGCCGTGGGCTGCTGCTGGTGCCGTCGTTCTTCTGCGCGGCCACCCCGGTCGCACTGCTCGACCCGGCGCTGCCACCGGTGCTGGTCTATCCGGTGGACCGGCTGGGCGGGCTGGTTCCGGCCGACGCCAGTGGCGCGTCCGGGTCCGGTGCTGCCCGCGACTCGCTCGCCGCGCTGCTGGGCCGCACCAGGGCGGCGGTGTTGCAGGCCAGCGACGAGGGCTGCACCACCGGCGAGGTCGCCCGCCAGCTCAACATCTCACCGGCGGCGGCGAGCCAGCACGCCACGGTGCTGCGCAACGCCGGCCTGCTGGTCAGCCACCGCGAACGCAACAGCGTCCTGCACACGCTGACCCCGCTGGGCCGGGCCATGCTGGACGCGTGACCCGGCCGTTCCGCACCGGACGAGAGCGGCGCACGCCGGGGGCTGACCCGGCCGTCTCTCAGAGCGCGAGCGCGGCGCTCGCCGGGCTGCCGGGCGGTGGCGGCAACAGGGTCGACCCGACGCCCTCGGCGGCCAGGGCGACGCGCAGCCGGTGCAGGTCGGCGCCGAAGCGGACCAGGGCGATCGGTTCGACCGGCGTCGGGGCCGAGCCGAGCAGCAGGGCGGCACCTTCCGGCCATCCGGGCATCTCGGCGACCAGACCGGCGCGTACCTCGGCCTCGTCGACCAGGGTGAAGACCGTGCCGGGGGCGACCACCCCGGCGACCGCGTCGATCGCCCGGCGCACCGCGCCCAGGTCGGCCGGCGTCGGGCCGGGACCGTCGGCCAGCGTGGCGGCGTCGGACAGCCCGGCGGCGCGTGCCTCGGCGGTACCGAGCGAGAAGAGATCCTGTGCCGCGTCGCGGATCAGCGCCCGCGCGCCGCCGGCGTCGTCCGGGTTGGTGGCGGGCAGGTAGCCGCGCACCACCGCGACGGGGACCTGATCGCACTTGCCCTTGATCAGCTCGCCGGCACCTGCCAGCTCGTCCACCACGGCCATCTGGGTCAACTGCAACTCGTTGCCGTACGGGTCGATCTCGCCCCGGTGGTCGCGGATGGCCGGCATCCCGGCCACGCCGAGCGCCACGTCGGTGAGCCCGTTGCGCCAGGGCCGGCCCATCGTGTCGCTGATGATCACGGCGAGGTCCAGGTCGTAGCGCTCCCGCAGCGCGTCCCGCAGAGCCCGCGCCGAGGCGTCCGGGTCGACCGGCAGCAGCACCAGTTGGGTCTTGTCCACGTTCGACGCGTCGATCCCCGCCGAGGCCATCACGAAGCCGTGGTGGGTCTGCACGATTTGGGTCGCCCCCCGGCTGGCGACCACCCGGGCGGTCTCACCGGCCAGGACCTCGTCCCGGGCGGCCAGCCGTTCCGGCCCGTCCGCCGGCACGTCGACGAGCCGCCCCTCCGCCTTGGAAACGATCTTGCTGGTCACCACCAGCACGTCCCCGTTGCGCAGCCACGGCGCGGCGGTCGCGATCACCGCGGCCAGGTCGTCGCCCTCGGTCACGTGGCCGATGCCGAGCACCGGCAGAATCTCCAGCCTCACGTCAACTCCACCGCGGCGCGGACCATGGCCGCCGTCGCCGCCTCGTCGGTCATCCGCAGCGGCACCGCGCGGACCGTCACCTCGGGCACCACCGTGCCCGCGTCCTCCTCGGCCACCAGCCAACCGTCGAGCAGACCGCCGCTGGCCCGGCCGCCGTAGAGCCGACCCACCCCCGCCGCGCTGCACTCGACACCGAGCACGGCCAGGCAACGGTCGGCCATCCCCCGCACCGGCGCGCCGCCGATGATCGGGGAGACACCCACCACCGGCGCCGGGCCGTCCGCCACGGCCTCGCGCAGCCCCGGTACGGCCAGCACCGGCGCGACGCTCACCACCGGGTTGCTGGGCGCGATCAACACCAGATCGGCCGAGGCGATCGCGTCGAGCACCCCCGGTGCCGGCTTCGCCGTCTCCGCACCGACGAACACGAACCGGTGAGTGGGGATGTCGGCCCGGTACCGTACCCACCACTCCTGGAAGTGGATCGCCCGCTGACCCTGGTCGTCCTCCACCACGGCATGGGTCTCCAGCCGGTCGTCCGTCGCCGGCAACAGGCGCACGCCCGGCTCCCAGCGGCTGGCCAGCGCCTCGGTGACCGCGCTCAACGGGTAACCGCCGTTGAGCATGGTGCTGCGAACCAGGTGGGTGGCGATGTCCTTGTCGCCGAGGCCGAACCAGGTCGGTTGTGCCCCGTACGCGGCCAGCTCCTGCTTGACCGTCCAACTCTCGTCGACCCGACCCCAGCCCCGTTCCGGGTCGGCGCCTCCGCCCAGCGTGTACATGACGCTGTCCAGGTCAGGGCAGATCTTCAACCCGTGTAACCACAGGTCGTCGCCGACGTTGACCACGGCGGTCACCTCCGCGCCGACGTCACGGGCGTACGCCCGGACCCCGAGCAGGAACCGGGCGCCGCCGATGCCGCCGGCCAGAACCACGATGCGCATGTCGACCATCCTCGCGCACGTGACGCCTCCGATCCGTGGGTGGCCCGGGAGACTAGGCTCACGTGCGCCCTGTCCGTTCATGCCCCGAGGGGGAGCTCGTGACCAGCCCCGCCGAGCCCGCGTCCGCTGACGCGAAGCAGGCCCGCCAGCTGACCAAGCCACTGCGTGAGCTCGCCGCGCTCGCGCTGCTCGGCGCCAACGCCGTGTTCCTCTTCGTGGGCCTGCTCCGGCTCATCGCCCCGAACGACTACAGCTCCTTCACCGACCGCGCGGGCAGCGCCTTCTACGCGTTCGTCGGGGTGGAGGCGGTGGTTCTGCCACTGCTGGCGGTGCTGCTGGCCACGCACATCTCGCCGGTGGTGGCGAAGGCGAAGCTGATCACGCAGGCAGCTCTCCTCGAGTACGCGGTCAGCGCCCTGTTCGGCACGCTGACCATGCTGATCTGGACGGTGGGCCGGCTGGCCGAGGCCGAGGTGCTCGACGCGTTGCTCGGTGTGCTCACCCGGTTCGCCTGGATGGTGATCTTCGCGATCGCCGCCTGGGTGGTCTACACCATCTGGCGCGCCCACTACTACGTGCCGCGGCCCAAGCCCCAGCCGGGCGTCTACGGCCAGCCGCAGCCGGGCTGGCCGCAGCAGCAGGGCGGTTGGCCGGCCCCGGGTCAGCCCGGTGGTCAGCCGCAGGGCGGATGGCCCGCTCCCGGCCAGCCGGGCGCCGGGTACCCGCAGCCTGGTCAGCCGGGCGGCTACCCGCAGGCTGGCCAGTACGGCCAGCCGTCGCCGCCGTTCCAGGCCCCGCAGTCGGCCCCGCCGTTCTCGCAGTCGGCCTCGCCGCACCCGCAGTCCGCGCCGCCGTTCCAGGCCCCGCAGTCCGCGCCGCCGGCGAACCCCGTTCCCCAGTCGGCGCCGCCGTCCCCGGCCGCGCCGCCGCCCGCCGCGCCCCCGTTCGGGCAGCCGCCGTCGGCCGACCCCACCCAGGCCATCCCGCGCCAGTTCGCGGACCCGACCGAGGTCATCTCCCACCCCGCCGACCCGGACACCGACCGCACCCAACACATCAAGCCCAACGACCACCCCGACCACCCCCGCTGAGTCCGCCACCCCCATCGCCCCTCACCAACCCGGTAGCCCCCCTCGTCACCCCCCATGGCTCCTCGTCGATCATGAAGTTGTTGCCCGTTCACACGGCGTGTCGGGGCAATAACTTCATGATCAACGGAGAGGGCAACGGGGAGGGCGGCCTGGGAGGGTGGGGGCGGGAGGCGGGGGTGGGGTTTCGCACGGTGAGGGCTGGGAGCGGTGGGGTGGGACGGGCAGCGCATAGGGTGAGTGGATGGTTGATCGCACCTACTCCGGCCCGAGCGATGCGAGCGTGCGGCGGGCCCTGGGCCGGGCCGCGAACGGGCGGGCGCTGGATGTCGACGAGGCGACCGCGCTGCTGTCCGCCCGCGGTGCCGCGCTCGACGAGTTGCTCCGGCTGGCCGGTGGGATCCGCGACGCCGGGCTGCGGGACGCCGGGCGGCCGGGTGTGGTCACGTACTCCAAGAAGGTCTTCATCCCGCTGACCCGGCTCTGCCGGGACCGCTGCCACTACTGCACCTTCGCCACTGTGCCGCACCGGCTGCCGGCGCCGTTCCTGGACCGCGACGAGGTGCTGGCCATCGCCCGGGCCGGCGCCGCGCAGGGCTGCAAGGAGGCGCTGTTCACCCTGGGGGACCGGCCGGAGGAACGTTGGCCGGCGGCCCGGACCTGGTTGGACGAACGCGGTTACGACTCGACCCTGGACTACCTGCGCGCCTGTGCGGTCGCGGTGCTGGAGGAGACGGGTCTGCTGCCGCATCTCAACCCCGGGGTGCTGTCCTGGTCGGAGCTGCAACGGCTCAAGCCGGTCGCGCCGAGCATGGGCATGATGCTGGAGACGACCGCTACCCGGCTGTGGTCCGAGCCGGGTGGCCCGCACTTCGGCTCACCGGACAAGGAGCCGGCGGTCCGGTTGCGGGTGCTCGAGGACGCGGGCCGGGTCGGGGTCCCGTTCACCACCGGCATCCTGATCGGCATCGGGGAGACCCCGGCGGAGCGGGTGGACGCGCTCTTCGCGATCCGCCGCGCCCACCGGGAGTACGGCCACCTCCAGGAGGTGATCGTGCAGAACTTCCGCGCCAAGCCGGACACGGCGATGCGTGGCATGCCCGACGCGCAGCTGCACGACCTGGCCGCCACGGTGGCGGTGGCCCGGCTGCTACTCGGCCCGAAGGCCCGGATCCAGGCCCCGCCGAATCTCATCGCCGGCGAGTACGACCTGCTGCTGCGCGCCGGCATCGACGACTGGGGTGGCGTCTCCCCGCTCACCCCCGACCACGTCAACCCGGAGCGCCCCTGGCCGCAGATCGACGAGTTGGCCCGGCACACCGAGCTGGCCGGGTTCACGCTGCGGGAACGGTTGACGATCTACCCGGAGTACGTGCGCGCGGGCGACCCGTGGCTCGACCCACGGCTGCTGCCGCATGTCGGTGCCCTGGCCGACCCGGCTACGGGTATGGCGGTCGAGTCGGCGATGCCGCAGGGACGACCGTGGCAGGAGCCGGAGGAGGTATTCGGCGGGCGGGTCGACCTGCACGCCACCATCGACACCACCGGCCGCACCGACGACCGGCGGGGTGACTTCGACAGCGTCTACGGCGACTGGTCCGAGGTCGCTGGCAAGGTCACGCCGGAGGCGACCGCCCGCCGGGCGGGCGTACCCGTGGCACCGGCCGGGAGTGGCGCGGACCGTGACCTGGCGGCCGGGCTCAAGCTGGCCGCCGACGACCCGGCGGCGCTGCTCGACCCCGGGCACACCGATGCTGCGCTGGCGCTGTTCGGCGCGGACGGGCCGGCGCTCGACGAGTTGTGCCGCCTCGCCGACGACGTGCGCCGCGCGGCGGTCGGCGACGACGTCACCTACGTGGTCAATCGCAACATCAACTTCAGTAACGTCTGCTACGTGGGCTGCCGCTTCTGTGCCTTCGCCCAGCGTGAGCGGGACGCCGACGCGTACCGGCTCTCCGTCGAGCAGGTCGCGGACCGGGCCGAGCAGGCGTGGGCGGCCGGTGCCAGCGAGGTGTGCCTCCAGGGCGGCATCGACCCGAAGATGCCGGTCACCGGGTACGCCGACATCGTGCGCGCCATCAAGGCCCGAGTGCCCGAGATGCACGTGCACGCGTTCTCACCCATGGAGATCGTCACCGCCGCCGCGAAGGCCGGGGTGCCGGTCCGTGAGTGGTTGCTCCAGCTGCGCGAGGCCGGGCTGGACACCATCCCGGGCACCGCCGCCGAGATCCTCGACGACGACGTGCGCTGGGTGTTGACCAAGGGCAAACTTCCGGCCGCCGCCTGGGTCGAGGTGGTCAGCACCGCCCACGAGCTGGGCATCCGGTCCAGCTCCACGATGATGTACGGCCACGTCGACCATCCCGGGCAGTGGCTGGCGCACTTCCGGGTGCTGGCCGGGGTGCAGGATCGTACCGGTGGGTTCACCGAGTTTGTGGCGTTGCCGTTCGTGCACACCAATGCGCCGATCTACCTGGCGGGCATCGCCCGACCCGGGCCGACCTGGCGGGAGAACCGGGTGGTGCACGCCATGTCCCGGTTGCTGCTGCACGGCCGGATCGACAACATCCAGTGCTCCTGGGTGAAGCTGGGTGACGAGGGCACTGTCGCGATGCTCCAGGGCGGCTGCAACGACCTCGGCGGCACGCTGATGGAGGAGACCATCTCCCGGATGGCCGGCTCCGACAACGGGTCGGCGCGGACCGAGGAGCAGTTGCGGGCCATTGCGAAGGCCGCCGGTCGTCCGGCGCGCAAGCGGTCGACTGCGTACGGTCACGCCCGGCCCTGACGTCGAACCTTTCCCCGCCGCTGGCCGTACCACGCGATGCCGGTGGCGGTCGTGGCGAGGACCGCCGCCGGTGTCCCCTCAGGGGCCCGGCGGCGTCGCGAGACGGCACCGGACCCGTCCGTCTCCGCGGGCGCGCTCGCGCCACCGCCGGAAAGGTTGCCCATGACCAGTGATCAGCGGAAGCGGCAGTGGCCGCGACTGACCCGCCGGCAGACGTTGACCGCCGCGGCCAGCGCCACCCTCGGCGCCGCCGCGCTCACCGTGCCGGGCCTGTCGGCCGCACAGAACGCCCCCGGCGCGGCCCGAGCCGACGAACCGATCGTCGTGCACCTGCGTGATGCCGACTCCGGAACGATGGACGTCTTCGTCGGTGAGACCCGGATCGAGGTACGCGACCGCGGCCTGGCGGATCGGCTGCGGCGCGCCGCCCGGCGCTGACCCCGACACCCCGCCCCGCCATCCTGTCCCCGCCCAGTGAGGTTGGTCCGTCATGTCTTCCCACCGCGAGGCCCCGGAGATAGCCAAGGATCCGGTCGCCGACAGCTCCGACCTGTACGCGTTCGTCAGCCCCGACAAACGCGACACGGTCACGTTGATCGCCAACTACGTGCCGTTGCAGCTCCCTTCCGGGGGCCCGAACTTCTTCGAGTTCGGCGACGACGTGCGGTACGAGATCCATATCGACAACGACGGCGACGGTCGTCCGGATGTCACCTACCGGTTCGAGTTCACCACAGAGATCACTAATCCGAATAGTTTTCTCTACAACACCGGCCCGATCGATTCGCTGGACAGCAAGAACTGGAACCGGCGGCAGTTCTACAGCCTGACCCGGGTGGCCGACGGCCGCGAGCAACGGCTGGCGCACAAGCTGCCCTGCCCGCCGTGCAACGTCGGCCCGCTGTCCACCCCGAGCTACGCCGACCTGGTGCGGCAGGCCACCTACTCGCTCTCCACGGGGGAGCGGGTCTTCGCCGGGCAGCGCGCCGACGGGTTCTTCGTCGACCTCGGGGCGATCTTCGACCTGGGCACGCTGCGGCCGTTCCAGCAGCTGCACGTCGCCGGGAAGAAGATCTTCAAGGCCGAGGGGGAGCCGGTCAACGCCACCGACCGGATGAACGTGCACAGCATCGCGGTGCAGGTGCCGTTGGAGCGGGTGCGTCGGCGCGCCAACCGGTACGGTGCCGCCGATCGGGCGTCGGTGATCGGGGTGTGGACGTCGGCGTCGCGCCGGCAGGTGCGGGTGCTCGGCGACCGAGGTGGCGCGGACACCAGCACCGGCCCGTTCACCCAGGTCTCGCGGTTGGGCAATCCGCTGTTCAACGAGGTCATCGTGCCGATGTCCAAGAAGGACCTGTGGAACTCGCTGCCGCCGTCAGAGGACAAGCGGTTCGCCCAGTTCGTCGAGCAGCCGGAGCTGGCCGCTCTGCTGCCGGCGCTCTACCCGGACGTCTTTCCCAACCTGGACAGGCTGACCAAGGCGAAGAAGGCCCGAGCCGACCTGGTGGCGATCCTGCTCACCGGCGTGCCGGCCGGGCTGATCGACGGCTTCACCAACGCCACCGGCGACGTGCAGGCCGACATGCTGCGACTGAACACCGCGATCCCGCCGACCAGGCGTCCGGACCGGTTCGGGGTGCTCGGTGGCGATCTGGCCGGGTTCCCGAACGGGCGGCGGGTCGGTGACGACGTGGTCAGCATCGCGTTGCGGGCGATCGCCGGGGTCACCGTCCCGCTGGTGGACAAGACGTTCCGACCGGACGCGGCGGCCGCCGCGGTCACTCCGGGGTTGAGCGCCGCCGACGTGACCGCGCCGTTCCTCGGAAACTTCCCCTACCTGGGTACGCCGTACGACGGGTTCAACAACCCGCCGGCGGCGTCTTGATCGGCTCGGGGGGCGAGCGGATGCACGAGCACGCGTACGGGCCGTCGGAGACCGGGAGTGTCGTCCTGGATCTGGGCGGCGACACCGGTGCCCTGATCGTCTACACGGGTCGGGATCTGCATGGCCGGGAGATCGAGATCAGCCGAGACGATGACCGGCGGGTCCACTCGGCGGTACGCGAGCGTCGGGTGCGGGACGGCTCGTTCCACAGTGCGGTCTATCCCGATCTGCCGAGCGGGATCTATACCGTCTGGTGGGACGATCGTACGCCGGCCGGCACGATTTCTGTCCATGGTGGAGAGATAGCCGAGTTCGCCTGGCCGAGCAGCGGTTTTGGGGCCGCCGGCTGACCTCGACGCATCGGTTTCACCACCGCGCCCCGTCCACAATGTGGACGGGGCGCGAGTGCTGTCCGCAGCTCGACGGGCAGTCTGCGCCGCGCCGCGTTAACCTGTCCCCCACCAAGATCAGCTTAGGGGGTGGAGGTCTCTGGTGCCGTCCGGTCGGCGACTCGGCGGGGAAGCGCCACGGCAGAAAAGTCGGGCAACTCGCCGGAGAGGGCGTTACTCGGCCGGGGTCTGAATCGATAGGGCAGGTTGCGAGGCTGGACGGCCCGAGTGGCCGACCGGGGGTGTCGGGAGGGCGACTCCATTATCAAGTTTGGCTTGACGGCGCACGCATTACACGCGTGTAATTTGAATGGGGTTGTTCGCACGGAACGCAACAAAACGGGACCGGACGGACAAGCACGCCTTTCGCGTGGGGGGTTGCAGCGGCGATGACGCCGGTGCGCGACAAGGAGGCATTTGATGGACGGCCAGCTTGAGGTGGCCGACCTGCTCGGAAACGCGCCGGAGTGGCAGGAGCGGGCATTGTGCTCGCAGACCGACCCCGAGGCGTTCTTTCCCGAGAAGGGCGGCTCGACCCGTGAGGCGAAGCGCATCTGCTCGCGCTGCGAGGTCAAGACCGAGTGCCTCGAATACGCTCTGGGTCACGACGAGCGGTTCGGCATCTGGGGTGGGCTCTCCGAGCGGGAGCGGCGCAAGTTGAAGCGGCGGGCCGCCTGAGCGGTGCAGGCCGAGGCGGGGGTCGCCTGGGCGTTGCGCGGTCGAGGCGGGTCGCCTGAGCGGTGTGAGGTCGAGGCGGTGGGGGCCGCCCGACTCTCCGCTCGGGGGGTGGCTCAGGCGAGCTCGTCCGGGTCTACCCCGAGAAGGTTCGCCACCTGTTCGATGATCACGTCATGGACGAGATCGGCGAGGTCCTCACGGTCCATCGCCCGGAACTCCAGGGGCCGCCGGTACAGCACGATCCGCGGCGGCACCTCCTGCCGGCCCGGACGGCCGGGCAGTAGCCGGGCCAGCGGGACCTCGCCGTCCTCCAGCACATCGGAGTCGTAGACGTTCAGGTCCGGCGGGACGTCCTCGACCGCGAACTCGACCCCGGCCAGCTCCTTGGCGAACCGACGCTCCAGCGTCTCCACGGTGTCCAGGACCAGGTCGTCGAAGACCTCGGCCTTGGTCCGCGCCAGCGGCACGGTGGCCGGCACCAACCGCCCGCGCAGGCCGCGCCCGTGCCGGTCACGATGCGCACGCCGGCCGGAGCCGGGGCGGCGGTGTTCCGGGCTCGTCATGAGGCAAAGGGTAGCGCCCGTGTCGGGCTGGCCAGCGGCAGCGCCGCTCCCGTGGCGCGGCGCGCCCAGGACGGTCGACTGTGATCACCACGACGGGCGTGTCGCAACGCGAAGCGATGCGCCGGACCCGGTAATGGAGATACCCTGCCGCACGTGAGGTCACCACGGCGCTGCTCCCGTAACGGCTGCCCCCGGCAAGCGGTCGCCACATTGACCTATGTCTACAACGAGTCGACAGCCGTGGTGGGGCCGCTGGCGGCGTTCGCCGAGCCGCACACGTACGACCTGTGCGAGCCGCACGCCCGCAGCCTGACCGCGCCGCGGGGCTGGGACGTCGTCCGGCACGAGGGCGAGTTCGAGCCGCCACCGCCCACCACGGACGACCTGGTCGCGCTGGCCGAAGCGGTCCGCGAAGCCGCCCGCCCGGCCCCCCGCCCCCCGGAGCCGGACCAGAACCGCCCCGAGAACCCCCACCAGACCGGCCGCCGAGGCCACCTCCGAGTAATCCCCCCCAACCACTAACCCCGCACCCCGCTCCCACCCCCCGGCCCTCCCGCCTTTCCGGCGTTGATCAAGGGGTTTCGGTCATCAGCCGGCGCGTTCTTGACGCAAACCTCTTGATCAACACCAGGGTTGGGGTTGGGGTTGGGGTTGGGGTTAGAGCTTGGTCCAGGCTTGGGTTAGGACTGTGCGGAGGATCTGCTCGATTTCGTCGAAGTGCTGCTGCTCGGCGATCAGCGGTGGGGCCAGCTGGATGACGGGGTCGCCCCGGTCGTCGGCCCGGCAGTAGAGGCCCGCCTGGAACAGGGCGGTGGAGAGGAAGCCGCGCAGCAGGCGCTCCGACTCGGCCTCGTTGAAGGTCTCCCGGGTGGTCTTGTCCTTGACCAGCTCGATGCCGTAGAAGTAGCCGTCGCCGCGGACGTCGCCGACGATCGGCAGGTCGTGCAGCTTCTCCAGGGTGGCCCGGAAGGCGTCCTCGTTGGCGCGTACGTGCCCGACCAGGTCCTCGCGGGCGAAGACCTCAAGGTTGGCCAGGGCCACCGCGCAGGAGACCGGGTGCCCACCGAAGGTCACCCCGTGGGCGAACATGCCGGTCTCGGTGAGGAACGGTTCCATCAGCCGGTCGCTGGCGATCATCGCGCCGAGCGGGGCGTACCCGGAGGTGATGCCCTTGGCGGTGGTGATGATGTCCGGCTGGAAGCCGTAGCGCACCGCGCCGAAGTACTCACCCAACCGGCCCCAGGAGCAGATCACCTCGTCCGAGACGAGCAGCACGTCGTACGCGTCGCAGATCTCCCGTACCCGCTCGAAGTAGCCGGGCGGCGGTGGGAAGCACCCGCCGGAGTTCTGCACGGGCTCAAGGAAGACCGCGGCGACCGTGTCCGGCCCCTCCCGCTCGATGGCCCGAGCGATCTCGTCGGCGGCCCAACGGCCGAACGCCTCGGGGTCGTCGCCGTGCTCGGGCGCCCGGTAGAAGTTCGTGTTCGGCACCTTGATCGCGCCTGGCACCAGTGGCTCGAAGTCGCTCTTGATGCCCGGCAGTCCGGTGATCGACAGGGCGCCCATGGAGGTGCCGTGGTAGGCGATGTACCGGCTGATCACCTTGTACTTGTTGGGCTTCCCGGTGCGCTTGAAGTACGCCCGGGCCAGCTTCCACGCCGCCTCGACGGCCTCGGAGCCGCCGGTGGTGAAGAAGATCCGGTTGAGGTCGCCGGGGGTGAGCGAGGCGATCCGCTCGGCCAGCTCGATGGCCTTCGGGTGCGCGTACGACCAGAGCGGGAAGTAGGCCAGCTCGCCGGCCTGCTTGGCGGCGGCCTCGGCCAGTTCGGTGCGGCCGTGGCCGGCGTTGACCACGAAGAGCCCGGCGAGCCCGTCCAGGTAGCGGCGACCCTGCGCGTCCCACACGTACGCTCCCTCGCCGCGCACGATGGTCGGCACCTCACCGGCGGAGTAGCTCGCCATCCGGGTGAAGTGCATCCAGAGGTGGTCGGTGGCGTTGGCCATGTCGAGCCCCATCGGTCGTCGGGCCGGGTCAAGGGGTGAGGCCGGCCGCTCTGCCAACGGTTATCGCACAGTCTCAACCCCGGAAGCAAGTGTTATCGGCGGTATCACGGTCAGCTGGCGACGGATTCAGCGCATACACGTCAGGGATGCAACGGAATCCGTACTACCGTTGGTTGCTTCGGCGGTCAACGGTCGGCAGGGGCCGGGAGGTGTGCTGGTGGCCGCCTTTGGAGCTGAATCGTTTGCGACATCAGCTCCAAAGGGCCTGCCCGGGGGTAGCGCCTCCCTCGGCCGCCGGCTCGATCCACTCCGGTTCGCTGAGATCGCGGTGTCCGGGCTTGGTTGATACCGCGGTAGTGGCGCCGTCGCGTGGATCAAGCGCGGGGACCGGGCACGCGGGGCAGGGAGCGGCAGGCCGGGCGTCGGGGGCCGGGGGCGGGGTGACGGGGGCCGGGCGACGCGGGCCGGGGTGATGCGGGGTCGTGGGGCGCGGCCAGGGGTCGGGGTGACGCGTGGTGGGGAAGGCGCGGGCCAGGGTCGGAGGCGCGGGTTGGAGATCGGGAGGGGCGGGTCTTGGGCCGGGGAGGCGCGGTGCCTTGGAACGTTGACGGGGCACCTCGGGGACGGTCGGGGGGCATCCCGAATGCGCGCCAACACGTCTCAGCGCAACACGCCGGTAGGTCGCAGACACGGATACGCAGCGTGGCTATCGTCCGCCGCAACGCGCATCGAGGGGCGTCGCAGCGACGCCTGCTGGGCGGGGCACTCCGGATCGTCCGGCACGGCACGGAGGAGGGGCGGGAGGGTCCGTTGGCGAACGAGGCATTGCGGGTGGCGATGGCCGAGGCGGGGGAGACGGTCGAGTCGTTGGCCGAGAAGGTCCGCGTCGACCCGAAGACGGCGGCGCGGTGGCTCGCTTCGGGGCGCATCCCGCATCCGCGTACCCGGGTGGCGGTGGCCGAGGTTCTGCGGCGGGACGCGGCCGACCTTTGGCCGGAGCCGTTCCGCCGTCGGGACCTGCCGTGGTTCCGGCCGTGGGCCGAGCTGGAGCAGGACGCCACCTCGCTCCGGTGGTACGAGCCGCTGCTCGTGCCGGGTCTGCTCCAGACCGAGGGGTACGCCCGGGCGATCCTCAGCACCGGCGGGCTGGTGGCACCGTCCGAGGTGGATGAGATCGTGGCGGGCCGCCTTGAACGGCAGGCGGTCCTGTGCCGCGACGCACCACCGCAGCTCGTGGCGGTGATCGACGAGGTGGTGCTGCGCCGGCCGGTCGGCGACCGTGCCGTGATGGCCGCTCAACTGGCCCACCTCGCGAGAGTGGCCGAGTGGGAGCATGTGCAGGTCCGAGTCATCCCGGCCGAGAGCCCGTGGCACACCGGGCTGGCCGGCCCTTTCGTGCTGGGACGGCTGCCCGACGGGGCGGAATTGGCGTATCTCGACAATCAGCTCCGCGGTCAGGTCGTGACCGATCCGCTCGACGTCGCTAGCCTGGGACGCAGGTGGGAGAGCGTCACCGGCGAGTCGTTCCCCCGACGACGGTCGATCGAGCTGATCAGGGAAGTGGCCACGACATGGACATGACCGATGCCCGCTGGCGCACGGCGACCCGCAGCAGCAACAACGGTGGTGCCTGCGTCGAGGTGGCCGACAACCTGCCGGGCCGGGTGCTGGTGCGCGACAGCAAGGACCGCGACGGCGCCACCCTGACCTTCGCCCCGACCGCCTGGGCGTCGTTCGTCAGCGCGGTAGACGGGGTCGACACGGTCCGCACAACGCGCCGCTGATCCACTCGGGATCACGGAAATCGGGGCATCGGGACAGCCCGGACACCCCGACTTCCGGGAACGCCGAGTCGATCAAGACGCGGAGACCGTCAGGCCGTACCCCAGGTGTAGGTCTGCTTGCGTAGCTTGAGATAGACGAACGCCTCGGTGGAGAGCACCCCGGGCACCGCGCGCAGTCGTTGCAGGATCTCCAGCAGGTGGTCGTCGTTGCGGCAGACCACCTCGGTGAGCAGGTCGAACGAGCCGGCGGTGATCACCACGTAGTCGACCTCGTCCAGCTCGGCCAGCCGGTCCGCGACCGCCTCCAGGTCCCCGTCGGTACGCAGGCCGATCATCGCCTGCCGGTGGAAGCCGAGCTGGAGCGGATCGGTCACCGCCACGATCTGCATCACGCCGGAGTCGAGGAGTCGCTGCACCCGCTGGCGGACCGCGGCCTCGGAGAGCCCCACCGCCTTGCCGATCGTCGCGTACGGGCGGCGGCCGTCCTCCTGGAGCTGCTCGATGATCTGCTTGGCCACGTCATCCAGCAGAGCGTGATTGGCACCGTCACGGACAGCGACGCGTCGACCGCCATTGCTGTTCTCGTGCTGCCGGTTTGTCATTGCCCGCTCCCCATGTCCCGAATCATGATGTCACGCGTGTATCCCCGCGTAGTCTGGCGTATTTCGTCGTGCATCGCTATTCCCGCAACGGAATCCCTTGTAAGGGAGGTCACCTCATGTCAGGATCAGTCGTCCATGGCACTTGACCCTCCCGACATTCCCGCCGGCGCGCCTCCCCGTCCCGCCCGCCGACGATGACCCCCTAGGAGTCGTCATGCGTACTCCCCTCCGGCCCCTCTCCCGGCGTGGACTGCTCACCGGCACTCTCGGTTCGGCCGCCCTGCTCACCATGGGCGGCAGCCTCGCGGGCTGCGGCACCAAGGGCGCGCAACAGACCGAAGCTGGTTGCGTCAGCGAGGACCTCTCCGGCACCGAGAAGAAACTGGCCTTCGCCAACTGGCCGCAGTACATGGACGTGGACGACAAGGACGAGTCCAAGCGGCCGAGCCTCGACGAGTTCATCACGAAGACCGGCATCCAGGTGACCTACACCGAGGACATCAACGACAACAACGAGTTCTTCGGCAAGGTGCAGAACCAGCTCGCCGCCTGCCAGAGCACCGACCGGGACATCATCGTGCTGACCGACTGGATGGCGGCCCGGATGATCCGGCTCGGCTGGATCCAGAAGCTGGACCCGGCGAAGATCCCGAACGTGCAGGCCAACCTGCTGCCGTCGCTGCTCAACCGTCCCTTCGACACCGAAAACCGGATCTCCATCCCGTGGCAGTCCGGCCTCGCCGGCCTGGCGTACAACGGCAACGTCACCAAGGAACTGCGGACGGTCGACGAGCTGCTCACCCGCCCCGACCTCAAGGGCAAGGTGACCGCGCTCAGCGAGATGCGCGACACCATGGGCCTGCTGCTCGGGTCGAACGGGCACGACCCGGCGAACTTCACCGCCGCACAGTTCGACGACGCCCTCAACAAGCTCAAGAAGGCGGTCGACTCCGGGCAGATCCGCAAGTTCACCGGCAACGACTACGCGCCCGACCTGGCCAAGGGCGACATCGCCGCGTGCATCGGCTGGTCCGGCGACGTCATCCAACTCTCCACCGAGGACGAGAAGGTGCGGTTCGTCGCACCGGACTCCGGCGTGATGCTCTACAGCGACAACATGATGGTCCCCAACAAGGCCACCCACAAGGGCAACGCCGAAGCGCTGATCAACTACTACTACGAGCCGGCGGTCGCGGCGAAGCTCGCCGCCTACGTCAACTACATCTGCCCGGTCAAGGGCGCGCAGGCCGAGATGGAGAAGATCGACCCCGAGTTGGCCGCCAACCCGCTGATCTTCCCGGACGAGGCGCTGCTGTCGAAGTCCAAGGTGTTCATGGCCCTGGACGAGAAGCAGGAGAAGGAGTACGAGGGCAAGTTCCAACAGGTCATCGGGGCGTGACGAGGATGGCGCGCGAGACACCCGCCGGCGACCTGCGCCTGGCCGATCTCACCAAACGGTTCGGTGTCTTCACCGCGGTCGACGACCTGAGCCTGACCATCGAGCAGGGCTCGTTCTTCGCGCTGCTCGGCGCGTCCGGCTGCGGCAAGACCACCACCCTGCGGATGATCGCCGGCCTGGAGGAGCCGACCAGCGGCCAGGTGCTGCTCGGCGACCGGGACATCGCCCGGCTGCGGCCGTACAAGCGACCGGTCAACACCGTCTTCCAGAGCTACGCGCTCTTCCCGCACCTCACCATCTTCGAGAACGTGGCCTTCGGGCTGCGCCGACGCGGCATCCGCTCGGTCGACGACGAGGTCACCCGGATGCTGTCGCTGGTGCAGCTCGACGGCTACGGCAACCGCCGTCCAGCCCAGCTCTCCGGAGGTCAGCAGCAGCGGGTCGCGCTGGCCCGCGCGCTGATCAACCGGCCGCAGGTCCTGCTGCTCGACGAGCCGTTGGGCGCCCTCGACCTCAAGCTGCGCCGGCAGATGCAGATCGAGCTGAAGCGCATCCAGACCGAGGTCGGCATCACCTTCGTCCACGTCACCCACGACCAGG
Source organism: Micromonospora sp. BQ32 (assembly GCF_059358895.1). Classification (NCBI taxonomy): domain Bacteria; kingdom Bacillati; phylum Actinomycetota; class Actinomycetes; order Micromonosporales; family Micromonosporaceae; genus Micromonospora; species Micromonospora sp. BQ32. The sequence goes on from NZ_JCADBI010000008.1 coordinate 31,746, forward strand.
AGGAGGCCATGACCATGGCCGACACCGTCGCGGTGATGAACGCCGGCCGGATCGAGCAACTCGGTCCTCCCGCCGACCTCTACGAGTTTCCCGCCACCGCCTTCGTGGCGAACTTCCTCGGCCAGTCCAACCTGCTCGCCGGCGAGGCCACCGGCGTCGGCGGCGGCGACGTCGCGGTGACGGCGCACGGCACCCGCTTCTCGGTGCCCGCCGGCCGGTCACGGGCCGACCACGGCCCGGTTCACCTGGGGGTACGCCCGGAGAAGCTGATTCTGGTCGGCTCCGCCGACCAGGTGCCCGCTGGGCATCAGCACGTCACCGGGGTGGTCACCGACGCCTCCTACGTGGGAGTCAGCACGCAGTACCTGCTGCGCACCGGCTGGGGCACCGAGGTGTCGGTCTTCGCCGCCAACAGCGGCACGTCGACGCGGGTGGCGGTCGGCAGCGAGGCCGTCGCGTACTGGGATCCGCGGCACGCGTTCCTGCTGCCCCGCGACGCCGCCGACAGCGACCGGACGTCGCCGGTGCTCGACGAGCCGGTGGGTGCGTCGTCGTGACCCTGCTGGCGCCCACCGGATCGGGGCACCCGCCACCCGCGCCACCGGCAGCCCGGTCCGGGCGACGCCGACTCCTGCCGTACCTGCTGTTGTTGCCCGGCGCGGCCTGGCTGCTCATTTTCTTCGGCGTGCCGCTGATGCAGTTGGCGGCGGCCAGCCTGTACGACCCCAGCGGCTCGCTCTCCACCGGGTACGCGATGACCTGGGCGGTCGGCAACTACCCGGACGTGCTGCAGGCGTACTGGCCGCAGTTCCTGCGTTCGTTCGGCTACGCCGGGCTGGCCCTGGTGCTGGCGTTGCTGCTGGGCTACCCGTTGGCGTACGCCATCGCGCAGAAGGCCGGCCGTTGGAAGAACCTGCTGCTGGTGTGCGTCGTCGCGCCGATGTTCACCAGTTTTCTGGTCCGGACGCTGGCCTGGAAGACGATCCTGTCGGACAACGGCGCGCTCGTCGGTCTGCTGCGTGACGTGCACCTGCTCGCCCCGGACGGTCGGCTGCTGGCCACGCCGTTCGCGGTGGTGCTCGGCCTGACGTACAACTTCCTGCCGTTTCTGGTGCTGCCGCTGTACGCGAGCCTGGAGCGGCTGGACCCCCGGTTGCTGGAGGCGGCCACCGACCTGTACGCGAGCCCGGTGCAGGCGTTCCGTCGGGTGACGCTGCCGCTGTCCATGCCCGGTCTGGTCGCCGGCACGCTGCTGTTCTTCATCCCGGCCAGCGGCGACTACATCAACGCCGAACTGCTCGGCACCCCGAACGAATACATGATCGGCAACGTCATCGACTCGGCGTTCCTGGTCCGACTGGACTACCCGCAGGGTGCCGCGCTGTCGTTCCTGCTGATGGCGGCGATCCTCGCGGTGGTCTTCGGCTACCTCCGTCGAGCCGGCACGGAGGAGGTCCTCTAGATGAGACTCTCGCGCTGGTTGACGGACCGGTGGGTGATGATCGTGGCGTTGCTGGTGCTCGGCTACCTGGCGCTACCGATCCTGGTGGTGGCCGCGCTGTCGTTCAACCGGCCGTCGAGCCGGCTGTCGTACGACTTCAACGAGTTCACAGTGGACAACTGGCGGCAGCCGTGCGCCACCTCGGACATGTGCGACGCGGTGGTCCGCAGCGTGCAGATCGGCTTCATCGCCACCGTCGTCGCCACCGTGCTCGGCACCCTGATGGCGTTCGCGCTGGTCCGGCACCGCTTCCGGGGCCGGTCCGGGGTCAACGTGCTGATCTTCCTGCCGATGGCCACCCCCGAGCTGGTGATGGGCACGTCGTTGCTGGCCCTGTTCGTGTCCGCCGGGGCTCCGCAGGGCTTCTGGACCATCGTGATCGCCCACGTGATGTTCTGCGTGTCGTTCGTGGTGGTCACCGTGAAGGCGCGGCTCGCCGGGATGGACCGGCGGCTGGAGGAGGCCGCCATGGACCTCTACGCCAACGAGTGGCAGACCTTCCGGCGGATCACCCTGCCGCTGGTGCTGCCCGGCATCGTGGCCGCCGCGTTGCTGGCCTTCTCGCTGAGCTTCGACGACTTCATCATCACGAACTTCAACGCCGGCACCACCGTCACGTTCCCGATGTACGTCTGGGGCGCCGCCCAGCGTGGCATCCCCCCGCAGGTCAACGTCATCGGCACCGCGATGTTCGCGGTCGCGCTGCTGCTCGTCGGGCTCAGCTCGCTGCGCGGTCGACGGGCCCGCCGCGCCAACCTGCTGGCCGGGCCGTCAGGTCACCTGCGTCGGTCGTCATGACCCTCCCGGATGCGGGTCTGCCGACCGGTGTTGCCTCATGACGCTCCCGCATACCGGCCGGGCGTTGGCCGACGCGGCACCCGTGCCGTACTGGCTCGATCGCCCGGACCGCCCCGACCCGCTACCGCCACTGGCCGGTCGGCACTCCGCCGACCTGCTGGTGATCGGCGGCGGTTACAGCGGACTGTGGGCCGCGTTGCTGGCGAAACAGGCCGACCCGGACCGGGACGTGCTGCTCGTCGACGCCGGGACCTGCGGTTGGGCCGCGTCCGGGCGCAACGGCGGGTTCTGCGCCGCCTCGCTGACCCACGGCCTCGCCAACGGCGTCGACCGGTTCCCCGACGAGGTCGGCGAGTTGGAACGCCTCGGCCGGGAGAACCTGGACGCCATCGCCGCCACCGTCGCGACGTTCGACATCGACTGCGACTTCGAGCGCACCGGCGAGCTGGCCGTCGCCGTCGAGCCGTACCAACTCGACGGGCTGGCCGCCGACGCAGACCTGGCCCGCCGGTACGGCCACCGGGTGCGGCTGCTCGACCAGGACGAGGTGCGCGCCGAGGTGCACTCGCCGACGTACCTGGGTGGGATGTTCGACCCCGACCGGGTGGCCATGGTGGACCCGGCGAAGCTGGCCTGGGGTCTGCGCCGCGCCTGCCTCGACCTCGGCGTACGCGTGCACGAGCACACCCGGGTCACCGGACTGCGCGCCGACGGCCCGGCCCTGCACGCCAGCACCCTGGGCACCGATCCCGCCGCCTTCCCGGCCGACCCTGGCCGGGCCGACACCCGGGCCGCCAGCCTGCCCGGCTCGGTGCGGGCGCGCCGGGTCGTGCTGGCCACCAACGCCTTCCCGCCGCTGCTGCGCCGGCTGCGGGCGTACCTGGTGCCGGTCTACGACCACGTGCTGATGACCGAGCCGCTCACCCCGGCCCAGCGCGACGCCATCGGTTGGCGCAACAGGCAGGGGCTCGCCGACACCGCCAACCAGTTCCACTACTACCGGATCACCGCCGACGGGCGGATCCTCTTCGGCGGCTACGACGCCGTCTACCACTACGGCAATCGGGTCGCGCCCGAATTGGAGCAACGACCGGCCACCTTCACCACCCTCGCCCGCCACTTCTTCACCACGTTCCCGCAGCTCGCCGACGTGCGGTTCAGTCACCGTTGGGGCGGCGTCATCGACACCTGCACCCGGTTCTGCCCGTTCTTCGGCACCGCCTACGGCGGCCGGCTGGCGTACGCGGCCGGCTACACCGGCCTCGGCGTCGGGGCGACCCGCTTCGGCGCCCGGGTGCTGCTCGACCTGCTCGACGGCGGGAACACCCCGCTGACCCGGCTCGACCTGGTTCGCCGCAAGCCACTGCCATTCCCGCCGGAACCCGTCCGCGCGGTCGGCATCAATCTCACCCGCTGGTCACTGGCCCGCGCCGACGCGCGCGAGGGTCGGCGCGACCTCTGGCTCCGTACTCTCGATCGTTTCGGTTTGGGGTTTGATTCCTGATGCGTGTCCTCCTCGTCGGCGCCGGTGGCGTCGGCTCCGCCGCCGTAGCCATCGCCGCCCGCCGGGCCTTCTTCGAGACCATGGTGGTCGCCGACCACGACCCCGTTCGGGCCCAGCGGGCGGTTGCCGGGCACGGTGACCGGTTCGTCGCCGCCCAGGTGGACGCCGCCTCGGCCGACGCGGTCACCGCCTTGTGCCGGGAGCACCGGATCACGCACGTGCTGAACGCCGTCGACCCGCGGTTCGTCATGCCGATCTTCAACGGCGCGTTCGCGGCCGACGCGGACTACCTGGACATGGCGATGTCCCTGTCGCACGCCGAGACCGGGGTGAAGCTCGGCGACGAACAGTTTGCCCTGGCCGACACCTGGTCGGCCGCCGGTCGGCTGGCGCTGTGCGGCATCGGCGTCGAGCCCGGCCTGTCGGACGTGTTCGCCCGCTACGCCGCCGACGAGCTGTTCAGCGAGATCGACGAGATCGGGGTCCGGGACGGGGCGAACCTCACCGTCGACGGGTACGACTTCGCGCCCTCGTTCTCCATCTGGACCACCATCGAGGAGTGCCTCAACCCACCGGTCGTCTGGGAGAGGGACCGGGGCTGGTTCACCACCGAACCGTTCTCCGAGCCGGAGGTCTTCCACTTTCCGGAGGGGATCGGGCCGGTCGAGTGCGTCAACGTCGAACACGAGGAGGTGCTGCTCATCCCGCGCTGGGTCAAGGCCCGGCGGGTCACCTTCAAGTACGGCCTCGGCGACGAGTTCATCGAGGTGCTCAAGACGCTGCACAAGCTCGGTCTGGACGCGGTCTCCCCGGTGCGGGTACGCGGCGTCGAGGTCTCCCCGCGCGACGTGGTGGCCGCGAGTCTGCCCGACCCGGCCACGCTCGGTGCCCGGATGCGCGGCAAGACCTGCGCCGGCACCTGGGTGCGCGGCCTCGGCCCGGACGGGCAACCCCGCGAGGTCTACCTGTACCACGTGGTCGACAACGAGTGGTCGATGCGGGAGTACGGGCACCAGGCGGTGGTCTGGCAGACCGCCGTCAACCCGGTCGTCGCGTTGGAGTTGCTCGCCACCGGCGCCTGGGCCGGTGCCGGCGTGCTCGGGCCGGAGGCGCTGCCCCCGACGCCCTTCCTCGACCTGCTGAACGGTTACGGGTCGCCGTGGGCGATGGAGGAGCGGTGAGCCCGCCTCGCTGACGGCATCGCGACAGTTCCGTCGTCGCCGCTGGACATCCGATCGCTTGTCGATGCGGTGCGTGGGGATCTGCGGCTTTTGATGGTGCTGACACCCGCACGATTGGCCGTGCCCTGCCGACCTGGAGGGTGACCGCGCCTGTCGACTCGTCGCCCGCAAGCGCGCCACCGACCCTCCCCGCGAAGCGAAAGGCGCAGGTGACCAGCGCGACGGGGGATATTGCAGGCTGTGTTTGCGACGACACTCATCGCCGTGACGATGCAACCACCACAGAACCCGGGGCCGCCGTACCCGCCGTCGTTCGGCCAGACACCCCGACCGAACTGGTTCCGCCGGGCCAGCCCCGCCAGCCGCGCAGCCGTGATCCTCGGGTCGGTGACCCTGTCGATCCTGCTGCTCTGCTGCACCGGCACCGCCATCGTCGGCGCGTTGACCGGCGAGCCGGAGCCGACCAAGACCGGCACCGCCGCCGAGGAGCCGCAGCAGCCGATCCTGGCCGCGCCCGGCGAGGAGGCGTCGCCGGTCGCCGAGCCTTCCACCGCGCCCGCGTCGGCCGCACCCAGCCCGACCGGTGCGGCAGCCGTGCCGGTGGTTCAGGTGACAACCGTGACGGAGCGGGCCACGGTCCGGTACGGCGAGCGGACCGTCAAGGACTCGTCACTGGCCGAGGGCAAGCGGGTCGTCCGGACCAAGGGCGTGAACGGCGTCCGGACCCTGACCTAGGAGTTGACCACCACCGACGGCGTGCGGACGGCCAACAAGCTGGTCAAGTCCGTCGTGACGAAGCAACCGGTGACCCAGGTCGTCGCCGTCGGCACCAAGAAGCCGCAGTCGTCGACGTGCGACCCGAACTACAGCGGCTGCGTCCCGATCGCCAGCGACGTCGACTGCGCGGGTGGCAGTGGCAACGGCCCCGCCTACGTCAGCGGACCGATCAGAGTGATCGGCAACGACATCTACGACCTTGACCGAGACGGCGACGGCATCGCCTGCGACTGACCCCCGGGCCGCGGACCCCGCCCCGAGTGCCCCCGACCGCGTGGATCATGGAGTTGCGGTGGGCGGAAGGTGCTATTCCAAGGCATTTGTCTGCCACCACAACTCCATGATCGACTCAGGTGGCGGGCTCGTTGCTATAGCACGGTTAGGGAGGGCTGCGGGGGTTGTGCACAGGGCCGATGGTTATCCACAGGGCGCTTCGTCGGGGTCAAGTGTTGGTGACCTGATGCTGCAGATTCCTGCGGCATGGCAGAGCCTCTGTATCGATACTCCGAGTTAGTCGCGGCCGGCCTTAGCCGGGAACAAGTGCGCAGGTTGACCAGGCAGTCCCGCCTGCAACGGCTGTCGCGGAGCGTCTACGCGCCGTCGGTCGACCAGGCCGGACGCCTGCCGGCAATCTTCCGGCGGCTGCCCCCCAGCGCCGTCGTCGGCTTTCACACCGGCGCGCAACTGCATGGCTTCGGCGACGCGCGAAGCCCCGACGTGCACGTGATCGTGCCGGCGGGAGAAAACGTCCCGCGCATACGAGGCGTGGTTACCCACGAGGCAGTGCTGCCGGTGCGCGATCCGGTGCCGCTGGCCGGAGTGCCCTGTGCGCCCGCCGCCAGGTGCGCGGTGGACCTGGCCCGGTCGTTGCGTCGAATGGAAGCGATGCCACTGCTGGACCTTTGTCTTCGCGTAGGCGCCTGTCGGCCCGAGGAACTTAGGGTCGAGGTCGCTCGGCACGACCGGTTGCGTGGAGTCTGTCAGGCGCGCGATCTCGTGCCACGCGCCGATCCTCGGGCCGAGTGTCGGCAGGAGAGCCAGCTGCGTCTGGTGTTGATGGACGGCGGCCTGCCAGCGCCCGAGCCGCAGATTTGGGTCCCGGATAGCAACGGGATACCGCTCTACCGTCTGGATCTTGGGTATCGGCGACATCGCGTCGGCGTCGAGTACGACGGACTGTCCCACTTGGACCGTGTCCGCCTCCGGCACGATCGTGCTCGAATGAACTGGCTCGCTGCCAACGGCTGGCAAATGCGCCACTTCACGGACCAGGACCTCTACCGTCGCCCCGCCCACATCATCCGAACCTTGATCCCACTCCTCCACCCCTAGCCGTCACCCGCCCGCCTCGCCCCCGCGTCGCCCCCCGCGTCGCCCCCGCCTCGCCCCCCACGTCGATCATGGAGTCGTGGTGCCTCGCGAAAGGCGCGAAACAGTATTAAGTGCCCACCATAATTCCTTGATCGACGCGGCTGGGCGGTGGGGCGGGGGCGGGGCGGGCGGGGGCGTCCGGGGCGGCTGGTGGGCGGTGGGCTTGCGGGTTTGCGCTGGCGGGCCGACGCCGAACTTGGAGCGCGCGGATTTTCAGTCGGGTGGCCCTGCTCCGCCTTTCGTGATGCAGCTCACCGGCGAGCGGCAACCGCCGTGGTCTTCGGGGACGAACGACGCAGCTGGCGTTCTCCGGGCACGAAGCCGACATCCGCTGGCTGGCGATGGTTTGCCCGCCCGACACTCGCGTGGAGGATGGCTGCGGCGGGTGCTTACAGAACCCTTAACCCGGGCCTGCGACGGTATGCCGGGCAAGCGGAACTCGGGGGAGCGGAAAAGTGCGGGTGCTGGTGGCGGACGACGAGCGGTTGTTGGCGGACACGGTGGCCGAAGGGCTGCGCCGCCTTTCGATGGCCGTCGACGTCTGCTACGACGGTGACGGCGCGCTGGAGCGGGTCGGGGTGAACCGGTACGACGTCGCGGTGCTGGACCGGGACATGCCCGGGCACACCGGCGACGAGGTGTGCCGCAGCATCGCCGACTCGCAGGTCGGCACCCGGGTGTTGCTGCTCACCGCGGCGGCCGGCATCCGGGACCGGGTGGAGGGCCTCGGCCTCGGCGCGGACGACTACCTGACCAAACCGTTCGCCTTCGCCGAGTTGGTGGCCCGGGTGCAGGCCCTCGGGCGACGGTCCACGCCGGCGCTGCCACCGGTGCTCGCCCAGGACGGCCTGGCGCTGGACGTGGGCCGGCACGTGGCTACCCGGGACGGCCGCCCGCTCGCGCTGAGCCCGAAGGAGTTCGCGGTGCTGCACGTGCTGCTGCGCGCGGACGGCCAGGTGGTCAGCGCCGAGGAACTGTTGGAGCAGGCCTGGGACGAGTTCGCCGACCCGTTCACCAACGCCGTACGGGTCACCGTGATGACGTTGCGCAAGAAGCTCGGCGATCCCGCGATCATCCACACCGTTCCGAAGGCCGGCTACCGCATCGGCGGTACGGCGTGAGCTGGACGCCCCGACGTCGGGTGCTGCTGGTGGGCCTGCTGGCGCTGCTGGCCGGGCCGGTGCTGCCGGCGATGGGCAAGTGGCTGTCGGGGGTGACCTGGACCTGGGGGCAGCAGTTCTGTGACCTGCCCATGCCCGGATTGTCGGCGGTGTGCCGCGACGTGCGGCCGGGGGCGTTCGTGCTGCCCCTGGCGGCCGTCCTGCTCGTGACCCTGGCCGCCCTGGTGGGGCTCTGGTTCGGCGCGGTCTGGTGCCTGCGCCCGGTCGCTGACCTGGCCGGGCCGATCGGGCACCTCGGCCCGCAGAACCTCGGTCACCGGATCCGGCCCCGGGGCCGCGACGAGCTGGCCCGGCTGTCCCGGGCGATCGACGAGATGATGGAGCGCGTCTCCGCCGGGTACGAGGGGCAGCGGCGGTTCGCCGCGAACGCCTCGCACGAGCTGCGTACGCCCCTCGCCGTGCAGCGGACGCTGATCGAGGTCGGCATGGCCAAGGCGCTCAGCGGCGAGCAGCTGGAGTTGTTGACCAGCCAGCTGCTGGAGACCAACGAGCGCAACGAGCGCCTGATCGAGGGCCTGCTCGCGCTCAGCGAGAGTGACCAGGGCCTCCGTTCGCGGATACCGCAGCGGTTGGACACGATCGTGGAGTCGGTGCTGGCCGGGTACCTGGACCGGGCCCGGGAGGCCGGGATCACCGTCGAGACCCACCTCGCGCCCCGGGTCGTCGTCGGCGAACGGGTGCTGCTGGAGCGCCTGGTCACCAACCTGGTGGAGAACGGGATCAAGTACAACCGGCCGGGCGGCTCGCTGACCGTGCTGGTGAGCGGCGTGCCCGCGCTGTCCGTCGTCAACACCGGCCAGCCCGTGCCGGCCGAGGCGGTGGCCGGTCTGTTCGAGCCGTTCCGCCGGCTCGCCCGGGACCGGACCTCGCAGGGCGGCGGGGCCGGCCTCGGCCTGGCCATCGCCCGCTCGATCACGCAGGCGCACGACGGCATCATCGCGGCCCGACCCGCCGAGTACGGCGGCCTGCGGGTCGACGTCCAGCTACCCACCCTGACCTGACACTTCCACCCACCTGCACCGGGGTCCACGTACCGCTGGATCCCGCCTGTGGTGTGCTCGAAAGGAGAGACGATGTCACGCACCGTTGGCCAGGTCCGGGCCGATGTCGAGGAGGCCGCCCGCTGGCTCGCCGGCCGGGTGGTCCGCACACCCGTGCTGCGGTCCCCGGTGATCGACGAACTCGCCGGGGCGCGGGTCCTGCTCAAGGCCGAGAACCTCCAGAACGGCGGCTCGTACAAGATGCGGGGCGCGCTGCGCGCGGTCGGCCGCCTCGCCGCCGCCGGCCACACCGGGGTGATCGCGCAGAGCACCGGCAACCACGCGGTGGCGGTGGCGCTGGCGGCCCGGCAGAACGGGCTCACGGCGACCGTGGTGCTGCCGGTCGACGCGGCGCCGACGAAGGTCGCCCGGGCGCGCACGGCGGGAGCGCGGGTGGTGTTCGCCGGCACCGGCGTCGAGGAGCGGGTGGCGGTGGCCGACGGGCTCAGCGACGACAGCGGTCATCCCGTCATCGACGCGTACGACCACCCGGACGTGATCGCCGGGCAGGGCACCGCGAGCCTGGAGCTGATCGAGGACGCCGCGCGCGCGGGGACGCCGTTGGACGCGCTGGTCGTACCGGTCGGTGGTGGTGGCGGGGTGGCCGGCGCGTGTTTGGCCGCCGCCGGCTCCGGCATCGAGGTGTACGGCGTGGAGCCGCTGGGCTGCGACTCCCTCGCCCGCAGCCTGGCGGCAGGTGTGCGCGTGGAGGTCGCGCCGGCGCCCACCATCGCGGACGGGCTGCGGCCGTCCTGCGTGGGCGAGCTGCCGTTCGCCATCGTGCGGGACACGCTGCGCGGGGTCGTCCGGGTCGACGACGACGAGATCGCGGCGGCGTTCCGGCTGATTCTGACGGAGCTCAAGGTGCTCGCCGAGCCGTCCGGGGCGGCGGGCCTGGCCGGTGCCCTCCGGCTCGCGCCGGGAGACCGGCAGCGGACGGTCGGTGTGGTGCTGACCGGCGGAAACGTGGAGGCGACGCTGGTGGCCCGGTTGATGGCCCCGGGATCCGCCGACCTGGCGACTGCGGAAGGGGCGGCGGCGTGAGCGCGCCAGTTCGGATCGGAATCCTGTTCGGTGGACCGTCGGCGGAGCACGAGGTGTCCTGTGCCTCCGCGCTCGGGGTGGCCCGGGCGCTCACCGGCGGCGGTTACCGCACGGTCGCCATCGGGGTCACCCGCAGCGGCGGGTTTCGGCTGGTGCCCGACGCGCTGCTGGCCGAGCTGCGCGACCGGCCGGCCGGCGAGCGGGCCATCGACGACCAGCTGGTGGTGACGGGGCCGGCCGTCGAGCTGCGGGCCGGCCGGCGTCCGGGCGTCGTGCAGGTGTCCGCCGGTAACGCCCCCGGCGCGGTGCACGCCGAACTGGACGTGGTCTTCCCGGTGCTGCACGGCCCGTACGGTGAGGACGGTGTGGTGCAGGGGCTGCTGGAGTCGCTCAACGTGCCGTATGTCGGGTGCGGCATCCTCGCCTCGGCGGTGGGCATGAACAAGGTGGCGATGAAGCGGGCGCTGCGCGCTGAGGGCATCCCCGTCACCCCGTACGTGTCGTTCGACGCGCACACCTACCGGGCCGTCGACGACCCGGAGAAGCTGGTGACCGGGCTGAGCCGGCCGCTCTTCGTCAAGCCGGCCAGCATGGGCTCGTCGATCGGCATCTCCCGGGTCGGTGAGGGTGACGACCTGGCCGCCGCCGTGGAGGAGGCGCTTCGGCACGACCAGCTCGTCATGGTCGAGCAGGGGGTCGCCGGCCGGGAGTTGGAGTGCGCGGTGCTCGGTGGCTGGCGTCCCGAGGCGTCGGCGGTGGGCGAGGTGCGGGTCGCCGGTGGCTGGTTCGACTACCAGCAGAAGTACTTCGGCGACGCCGACCCGATGATCGTCCCCGCGGTGTTGCCGGACGAGGTGACCGAGCGGGTCCGCGAACTGTCGCTGCGCGCGTTCGCCGCGATCGGCGGTTGGGGGCTGGCCCGGGTCGACTTCTTCTACGACGAGACGACCGGTGAGCTGTACGTCAACGAGCTGAACACGATGCCCGGCTTCACCGCGCACTCGATGTACCCGAAGGTGTGGGCCGCCGTTGGGGTCAGCTATCGGGAGGTGGTGGACCGACTTGTCGAGTTGGCCCGGGTCCGGCACGCGGAACGGTCCGCGAGCACGGCGGGGGGAGCCCGGTGATCCTGCTCTCCGACCCCCGGGTGGCGGCCGTGCCCAGCGCCGACGACGGGGAGGGGTTCGTCGACCTGCGTGAGCTGCCGGAGCTGCGGCTCGACGGCCGGGCGGCCGACCCGGCCGGGGCGTACGCCCGGCTGCGCGCCGGTGTCGTGGACCGCCTGCTGGCCGCGCAGCGTGCCCTGCCCGGTGGGCTGCGCCTGCTGGTGGTCGAGGGCTACCGGCCGTACCAGGCGCAGCTGGCCATCTTCACCGGCTACCGGGACGAGCTGCGCCGACGGCACCCGGACTGGTCGCCGCAGCGGCTGCACCGGGAGACCACGAAGTTCGTCTCACCGGTCGAGGTGGCCCCGCACAGCACGGGCGGCGCGGTGGACCTGACGCTCTGCACCGACGACGGTGTGGAGCTGGATCTGGGCACGGCCATCGACGCCACCCCGGAGGACAGCGCCGACGCCTGCTTCACCGACGCGCCGACGATCGGCGGCGCCGCCCGTCGGCACCGGCAGATCATGGTGGACGCCCTCGGCGGCGCGGGAATGGTGAACTACCCGACCGAGTGGTGGCACTGGTCGTACGGCGACCGTTACTGGGCGCTGATCACCGGGGCGCCGCGCACCCGGTACGGGCCGGTGGACCTGGCCGCCGCACGATCGATACCCGTGCCGGCTGAACGGTAGGACGCTCCGGCCCGTACCAGGTGAGTGAAGGACACCACCGAGGACGGGAGTGACGGCGATGAGGGTGCAGCGCAGGCACGTGCTGGCGGCGAGTGTGGCGGTGCTCGCCGCGGTGGGCGTGTCGGTGGGGACCAGCTTCGGGTTCGCCGACACGTCCCCCGCACGGTCGTCGGTCTGCTCCGGCTCGGTCACCTTCTCGGCGGAGGGCGGGGCGCCGGCGGCGACCAGCGACCGGTTCCCGGTGGGTACCCGGCTGCGGGTGACCAACCTGGACAACAACCGGGCGGCCACGGTGACGGTGACCGGCCCGTCGGGCAGTTGCGTGCTGCTCAACGCGGCGGCCATGGAGTTGGTCCGGGAGCCGGGGAAGAACGTGATCCGCCGTAACGTGGTGGAACGCGTCGACGGCGCGGCACCCCCCGTCGGCGCCCCGGCCCCCGGCACGGTCCGTCCGGGTGCGGCGTCGCCCGGCGCGCCCGGCCCGGCGCCCCGGTCGGAGTGCTCGGGGGCGATCACCTTCTTCGAGGAGGCGGCCGGACCGGCGGCGACCAGCGGGCAGTTCCCGGTGGGTACCCGGCTGCGGGTGACCAACCTGGACAACAACCGGGCGACCACGGTGACGGTGACCGGCCCGTCGGGCAGTTGCGTGCTGCTCAACTCCGCCGCCATGGAGCAGATCCGCGAGCCGGGCAAGAACCTGGTGCGCCGCAACACGGTCGAGGTGCTGCGCTGACGTCGGCGGAGGGGCCGGTGCACCGGGCCCCTCCGCCGCTCAGCCGAAGGCGGCGTCGAATAGGTCGGCGCCCCGGCTGAGCTGCTCGTCGGAGATCACCAGCGGAGGCAGGAAGCGCAGCACGTTGCCGTACGTGCCGCAGGTCAGGGTGAGCAGGCCGGCGGCGTGACAGGCCGCCGAGATCGCCGCGGTGGCGACCGGGTCGGGGGTGAGCGTGCCCGGCAGCACCAGCTCCACGGCGAGCATCGCGCCCCGGCCGCGTACCTCGGCGACCCGGGGATCCCGCTCGGCGATGGCCCGTAGCCGGGGGGTCAGCACCGACTCGATCCGTCGGGCCGCACCGACCAGGTCCAGCTCGTGCATGGTCTCGATGGTGGCCAGCGCGGCGGCGCAGGCGATCGGGTTGCCGCCGTACGTGCCACCGAGCCCACCCACGTGCACCGCGTCCATCAGCTCGGCCCGACCGGTCACCGCGGCCAGCGGCAGACCACCGGCGATGCCCTTGGCCAGGGTCACCAGGTCGGGTTCGACGCCCTCGTGCTGACAGGCGAACCAGTCACCGGTACGGCAGAAACCGGTCTGGATCTCGTCGGCGACGAAGACCGCCCCGGCCGCCGTCGCCCAGGCACGCAGCGCGGGCAGGAAACCCGGCGCGGGTACGACGAAACCACCCTCGCCCTGGATCGGCTCGATGAGCAGCGCGGCGACGTTCTCCGCGCCGACCTGCTTCTCGATCATCTCGACGGCCCGTGCCGCCGCGTCCGCGCCGGAGAGCCCGCCATCGCGCAGCGGGTACGACATCGGCACCCGGTAGATTTCCCCGGCGAACGGCCCGAAGCGGTGCTTGTACGGCATGTTCTTCGCGGTCAACGCCATGGTCAGGTTGGTCCGGCCGTGGTACGCGTGGTCGAACACCACGACCGCCGGCCGCCCGGTGGCGTGCCGGGCGACCTTCACCGCGTTCTCCACCGCCTCCGCGCCGGAGTTGAACAACGCCGAGCGTTTCTCGAACCCGCCGGGCGTCACCGCGTTGAGCTGCTCGCACACCGCCACGTACGACTCGTACGGCGCGACCATGAAGCAGGTGTGGGTGAACCGCTCGACCTGCGCCCGGACCGCCTCGACCACCCTCGGGGCCGAGTTGCCCACGCTGGTCACGGCGATGCCGGCGGCGAAGTCGATCCACTCCCGGCCGTCGACGTCGGTGATCGTCGCACCCGACGCCCGGTCCACGTAGGACGGGATCACGCTGCCGACGCCCCGGGCGACGGCACTCCCACGCCGCTTGTGCAGTTCCTCCGACGACGTCATGGGTCAGCCCTCGATGTTGTGCATGACGTGCTTGATCCGGGTGTAGTCCTCCAGGCTGTAGACCGAGAGGTCCTTGCCGTGTCCGGAGTGCTTGAAGCCACCGTGCGGCATCTCGGAGACGAACGGGATGTGCGTGTTGACCCAGACGCAGCCGAAGTCCAGCCGACGGGTCATCCGCATGGCCCGGCCGTGGTCCCGGGTCCAGACCGACGCGGACAGGCCGTAGTCGACGCCGTTGGCCCAGCGCACCGCCTCGTCCTCGTCGGAGAAGCGTTGCACGGTAATGACCGGCCCGAACACCTCGTCCTGGATGATCTCGTCGGCCTGACGCAGCCCGGAGACCACCGTCGGCGCGTAGAAGTAGCCGCGTTCGCCCTGCCGGGACCCGCCGGTCTGGATCGCCGCGTGGTCCGGCAGGCGGTCCACGAAGCCGCTGACCCGGGTGAGCTGGTTGGCGTTGTTCAGCGGGCCGTAGAGCACGTCGGCGTCGTCCGGGGCGCCGGTCTTCGTGTTGCGGGCCTGCTCGGCGAGCGCCGCCACGAAGTCGTCGTGGACGCCCGGGCCGGCCAGCACCCGGGTGGCCGCCGTGCAGTCCTGCCCGGCGTTGAAGTAGCCACCCAGCGCGATGGCCTCGGCCGCCGCCGCCACGTCCGCGTCGTCGAAGATCACCACCGGGGCCTTGCCGCCCAACTCCAGGTGGGTCCGCTTCAGGTCGGGGGCCGCCGCGGCGGCGACCTCCATGCCCGCGCGGGTCGAGCCGGTGATCGACACCAGTTGCGGGGTCGGGTGCGACACCAGGGTACGACCGGTGTCCCGGTCGCCGCAGACCACGTTGAAGACGCCCGGCGGGAAGAACTCGGCGGCGATTTCGGCCAGCAGCAGCGTCGACACCGGGGTGGTGTCCGACGGCTTGAGCACCACCGTGTTGCCGGCGGCGAGCGCGGGGGCGATCTTCCAGACCGCCATCATCAGCGGGTAGTTCCAGGGGGTGACCTGCGCGCAGACGCCGATCGGCTCACGCCGCACGTAGGAGGTGTGTCCGGCCAGGTACTCCCCGGCGGAGCGCCCCTCCAACATCCGGGCGGCGCCGGCGAAGAACCGGAACTGGTCCACCGCCGGGGGAAGCTCCTCCTCGGCGGTGAGCTGGCGGGGCTTGCCGGTGTTGCGGACCTCGGCGTCGACCAGTTCGGCGGCGCGCGCCTCCACGGCGTCGGCGAGCTTGAGCAGCGCCCGCTGCCGCTCGGCGGGAGTGACCTCCCGCCAGCTCTCGAAGGCGGTGGCGGCGGCGCTCATCGCCGCGTCCACGTCGGCGGCGCCGGAGACCGGGGCCTGGGCGAACACCTCACCGGTGCAGGGGTCGACCAGGTCGGCGTAGCCGCCATCGGCCGGGTCGACGTAGGAGCCGTTGACGAAGTTGCGCAGCTGCTGCTGGTCACTCATGGCGGGATCACTCCGAGGGGGCCGGGGGTGCGGACGCGGTTCTGCGGCGGTTATCGCAATCTCTCCGCCATCTTCGCTACCGAATTCGCGGCAGACAAGGGTTATCGCGACTGTTTCCGTCGGCTGATCACTCGGCT
Source organism: Micromonospora sp. BQ32 (assembly GCF_059358895.1). NCBI lineage: Bacteria > Bacillati > Actinomycetota > Actinomycetes > Micromonosporales > Micromonosporaceae > Micromonospora > Micromonospora sp. BQ32. Next base: position 47,565 of record NZ_JCADBI010000008.1, read on the forward strand.
ACGCTGCTCGGCGTGGAGCCCGCACCCTTCTTCGTCGCCTCCCGCCCCGCCACCGGCGAGGGTGAGCTGGCCGTCCACCACCCGTACGACGGCCGTCCGGTGGGGCGTACCACAATCGCCACGCCCGACCAGGTCGACGCCGCCGTCGCCGCGGCGGCCGGGGTGGCCGCGCAGGCCGCCGCCCTGCCGGCGCACGCCCGCGCGGCGGCCCTCGACCACGTGTCCCGGCGGCTCGCCGAGCGGGCGGGCGAGATCGCCGCCCTGATCACCGCGGAGAACGGCAAGCCGCTCAAGTGGGCCCGCGCCGAGGTCGGGCGCGCGGTGTCGACCTTCCGATGGGCCGCCGAGGAGGCCCGCCGCTTCTCCGGCGAGTTGCAACGACTCGACACCGACCCGGCCGCGGGCGGGCGGATCGCGCTGGTCCGGAGGGTGCCGCGAGGGCCGGTGCTGGGCATCACGCCGTTCAACTTCCCGCTCAATCTCGTCGCCCACAAGGTGGCGCCGGCCATCGCCGTCGGCGCGCCGATCATCGTCAAACCGGCGCCCGCGACACCCCTGTCCGCGCTGCTGCTCGGCGAGTTGCTGGCCGAGACCGACCTCCCGGCCGGGATGTTCTCGGTGCTGCCGCTGCCCAACGACCGCGCCGCCGAACTGGTCACCGAACCCCGGCTACCCGTGGTGTCGTTCACCGGCTCCGGGCCGGTCGGCGCGGCCATCCGTCGCGCCGCGCCGGAGAAGCACGTGACGCTGGAGTTGGGCGGCAACGCGGCCGCGGTGCTCTGTGCGGACTGGGTCGCCGACGAGGACCTGGACTTCGCCGCGCAGCGCATCGCGACGTTCGCCAACTACCAGGCCGGCCAGTCGTGCATCGCCGTCCAGCGGGTGTACGTGCACCACGCCCGCTACGCCGACTTCCTGCCCCGGCTGGTGGCGGCGGTGCGGGGGCTGCGTACCGGAGACCCGGCGTCCGAGCTGACCGACGTCGGGCCGATGGTGTCCGAGGACGCGGCCCGCCGGGTCGAGACGTGGGTGGCCGAGGCCGTCGCCGCCGGCGGCACCGTCGAGGTGGGTGGCCTCCGCGACGGCGCGACCTACCCCCCGACCGTGCTCACCGGCGTGCCGGCGGACGCCAAGGTCGTGGCCGAGGAGGTGTTCGGGCCGGTGCTGGTGGTCGCCCCGGTCGCCGACGACCAGGCCGCGTTCACCGCGGTCAACGACTCGGCGTACGGCCTACAGGCCGGCGTCTTCACCCGGCGCCTGGACGTGGCCTTCGCCGCCGCCCGCGCGCTGGAGGTGGGCGGGGTGATCGTCGGCGACGTGCCGTCGTATCGCGCCGACCAGATGCCGTACGGCGGGGTGAAGGGAAGCGGCGTCGGCCGGGAAGGGCTGCGCAGCGCGATGGACGACTACACCGAGCCCCGGGTCATGGTGCTGACCGGCCTCACGCTCTAGGCCGGCGGCGCTGCCGCGCTAGTCGGCCTGCCAGGTGCCGTCGTCGCGAACCCGGGCGGGGGCGCGACCGAGCAGCAGGGTGGTCAGCGCGGCGTCGATGGTGTCGCCGAGGAACCACTCGCCGGCCTGGTCGAGCGCGAACACCCGGCCGCGCTCGTCCACCGCCAGGATGCTGTCCTGCTGCTCGGTGCCGATCGGAAAGAGGCGTACGCCGAGCACCGCGCCGAAGTCCGCGAGGGTGTCGGCGGTGTGCGCGACGGTGTGCGGGCGGATGTCGAAACGGGAGATCCACACCTGCTCGCCCCGGCCACGCCGCGCGCCGACCAGGCTGGGGAACGCGGTGAGCGCCTCCACTGCGGCGGGAAAGACCTCGTGCTGATGGTTGCGCCCCCGCACCGACGTGACGTCCCGGACGGCGGCGGCGGCCATGATCTGATCCCCGATGTGTGGCCGCCAGCCGGCCGCGACCAGCGCGTTCGCGACCTCCGCCGGGAAGCGCCCAGGATCGGGGTCGGGTGCGTCCGGCGCGAGCCAGGTCTCGGTGTAGGCGCGAGCCGACTCCGGCAGGACGTTCGCCCGCACCAGGAAGCTGAGGCACGAGTCGCAGGGCCGCTCGGCGGGCCCACCAGCGGGATCACCCGGCTCACGGATCCGGAAGATCTCGAAGCGGGCGCCCTCCAACAGCGCCGCCGCCTCGGCCCGCCCCATCGGCGCGATGCCCTCGGCGGCGCGCCGGTGGTCGTATTCGTGCAGGACGTCGGAGACCACGATCAGCTCGGCGTGAGCCGCCCCGCCGCGAACCAGCTCGCCGGGAGGCAACTGGTGGAGATAGTCGCGGACCAGCGGGTGATGGTTGAGTGGCACGTCGGCCTTGGTGCCCTGGGCCGTCCAGATCCGCCCGTCGATGGTCAGGTGCGCGGCGGTGTTCGGGGTGGCGCCCCGGTGGATCTCCCGGACCAGCAGACTCGACGGATCGACGGTGCGGGGAGCGGTCGGCCCCGAGGGCTGGCTACGCCGGTACAGCTCCGCCACCACGGTGCTCGGCACCCGGGGCCAGGTGGTGACCTTGCCGGTCTGCTTGTCGATGACGGTCGTCGGCAGGTCACCCGGCACGGTGCGCACCTCGGTGGGCACCACGGACGTGATGACGTAACCCAGGTCGAACTCGTCGACCATCGCGGTGCACTCGTGGCCGAGGCGCTGCGAGTCACGGCGGGCCCAGGTGGCCGCGAGCTGCTCGGCCTGTTGACGGTCGATCACGCATTGAAACTACCGGACTACACGGATCGATGGCGGCCGGTATTGTTTCGCTCTACCGACGGTGACGGGAGGGCGGCGGTGGACGAGCAGGCGGACCGAGGCGTCAATCGCGAGCTACGGGCCCGATTCGACGACGTGTATGGGCAATACCAGCAGCTCAGGTCCGGTCTGGACACCCTCCAGACGCGGCTCGCCGCGCTGCGGGTGACCCGCCGGTCGGCCGACGGGCAGGTGACGGCGACGGTGGGCGCGCAGGGCCAGGTGATCGAGGTCGAGCTGACGCCGGCCATCTACCGGGACCGCGACGCTGAGGCGCTCGGCCGAAAGGTCACCGAAACGATCCGGGCCGCCTCGACCGCCGCCGCCGACGCCACCCGCGACCTCGTCGCCGAGAGCATGCCGGCCGGCTCCGGAACGATGGACTTCCTCAAGACCGGCGACTACGGCGCGCTGCTCGGTCGGGCCGACACCGTACTCGGCAAAGGCGAGGCGAAGGCATGACCGACGGGCAGCTCTGGCTTGATCCGTCCCGGGCCCGCCGGGGTGGTGCCGACCTGGCGCTCGCCGGCGAGGCGGTGACGGCCCGCCGTGCGGCGGAGGGCGGCGCGATCGAGGCCGCCAGCGGTGCCCGGCCCTGGGGCCGCGATGACATCGGCGCCGCCTTCGAGCGCAACTACCGCGGGTTCGAGCAGACCGTGCTGCGAGCCTGGGCCGGTGTCGGGCACCGGCTCACCGAGCTGGGCAGCGACGTGGTCGAGGCGGTCGACGCGAGCGTGCAAACCGACGGGGCCAGCGCCGCCCGGGTCGGCCGGGCCGCCGACCGGCGCTGACGGCCGGCGATCCCGATGACCGTGCTGCCGAGTCCCATCCCACACCCCCTGGACTACGCGCCCTGGGACGTGCCCGGCTGGATCTACGAGGCCCTCGACTGGGTGGTCGGCGTGCAGTGGCCCGAGGGCAACGAGCGGGCCGTCTGGGACGTCGCCGACCAGTGGTACGCGGTCGCCTCCGTGCTCGCCGGGCCGCACGCCGACGCCGCCGCGGCCGCGGCCGAGGTGCACAACGGCTACGGCAGTGTCGGGGCGGTCGACGCGGCGTTCGAGGCGGCCTGGCGGGGGATCGCCGAGGGCACCGATGCCCCGCTGCCCGTGCTGCTCGCGGTCACGGCCGACCTGGGCCGACTGGTCGAGGAGTGCGGTTGCGACATCGAGGGCGCCAAACTCGAAGTCTGGATCGAGCTAGGCATCCTGGTCATCGAGCTGCTCTCCGTGGCGGTGGCGGCGGTGTTGACCGCAGGCGCCGCCACCCCGGCCGCCGGCGTGGCGATCACCGCCACCCGGCTGTTGGTTCAACAGATCTTCAAGCGGCTGATGGGACAACTGGCCAGCAAATCCCTCAAACACGGGCTGAAGGAGGCCGGCGAGCGGGCTGCCAAGGAGGTCACCCGAGGGGGTGCCAGCGGGCTCGCCAAACGGGCTGCCCGTGGAGGGTTGGAGGAGGCCACCGAGGAAGCCGGGGTCACCCTGGCCACCCAGGCGTACCAGAACTCCACCGGGCGGGCACACGGCCTGGACCTGACCGATCTCGGCGCCTCGGCGGTCGGCGGGCTGGCCGGCGGGGCGGTGGCGCCGCTGGCCGGTCTGGGTCGGCACGCGACCGGGCGGGCGGCGAAAGTCGGCGAGCACCTGGGGCGGGAGATGACCGGCGAGGTGCTCGCCAACAGCGCGGCGAGCCTGGCCACCGGTCAGGGCCTGACCTCGATGGAGGACGTGGCGCGTGCCGCCGCGTCCGGGGCCACCGGTTCGGTGACCGGCCAGACCGACCACGCGCTGCGCACCCGGCTGGACGCGCAGGCCAACGCCCTCGCCGGAGCGTCGTACGCGGGTCCCTCCCTTCCGTCCGTGGTGCCCGTCGCGGGGGACGCGGCCTCCACGGGGGCGTCCTCCCCCCTCGGGGTTTCGTCTGCGGCCGTCTCCTCCGCAGCTGGGGCTGCGTCTGCGGGGGCTGCCGGTGGGGTGGCTGCCGGTGGCGTGGCTTCGGGTGGTCTCGCTTCGTCTGCGGGCATCCCCGTGCAGGCGACGGAGGCCGTCGCCACCTCGCCGGCGAACCAGCTGGCCGCGCCGACGCCACCGGGCATCGAACAGGCACGGGGAGCCGGGCTGGCGTCTCCGGTCACGCCCGACGTCCACACGTCGTCACCGATACCGGTTGGCGCAATGTCCGGTGTGGACGTGGAGGGCCGTTCGGCCGGCGCGTCCTCGTCGACGGACGTGCCGTTCGGGGAGAGAGCGGGCGTACCGCACCAGGTCACGGCCGACCCCACGCTCTCGGCGGCGACCACCAATCCGGCCACGTCGGCGGTGGCTGCCGATCCGGCCACGTCGGCGGTGAGTGCCGATCCGAGGCTTTCGTCGGCGGCCGCGCCGGTGGCCGGTCCCCTCGAATCGGGCGGCGGGCCGGCTGCCACCGGTGTGCCACCGGCCCAGCCCGGCAGCTCTCCGCACGTCACCAACCCCGGACCGACCGCCTGGTCTCCGGCGACTGGCCCCTCCGCGCCGACGATCACCCCCGGCCCGGCGGCGCCGGTCACCTTCGGCGTCTCGACCACCACCAACGGGTCGATGCCGGTCACCTCCACCCCACCGGTGGTGGGGCGGTTCGCCGTGCCGTCGCGTGTTCCGACCCGGGATACGCCCGCACCGGTGCGAGCGCCCGACCATCCGGCCCGGGGAAGAGCGTCGATCCCCGTCGACGTGGCCGCGTTCGGTGCCCCGTCGGTGCGCGAGCCCGAGACCAACGACTCGTACGCGGCGCAGTGGGCCGCCGCGGCGGAAGCCGCCGAGCGGCGGCGCTACCAGGACCACTACGAATCGCTGCGGGTCGGGTTTGAGACCAACCGCCGGCAGGCCGAGGCCGCCCGACTGCGCACCCGTGCGGTGGAACACGACCGCCGGGCCGTCGAGTACGCCACCTACGCCCGACAGCTGCACCAAGCCGGCAACCGGCAGTGGGCCGACGGCTGGCAGCGCGCCGCGAACGAGGAGACTCGCGCGTACTCCGAATGGCGTGACCTGGCAGACGCGGTGCTGGCCGGCAGCACGGCCCCGCCGGTCGTGGACATCAGCGCCACCTTCGAGCACGCCAACCGGGACGTGGGCGCGCTCGCGCTCGGCGCGGTGGAGACTGCCGGCCCGTCCAGGCTCACCGGCGACGACGATCCGCCGCCGATCGACGACTCCCGGCCGTACGGGCAGCCCGGAGGACTCCGTCCACCGCTCGCCCTGCATCAGGTCGACGTCGAACGACAGATGCCCCGCCAGCCGGACGGCACCATCACCCGCACCGCCGACCCCCGACAGGGCGGCTGGTTCCGGCTGCTCAACGACGGCGGTCCCGCCGCCGACGCCACCCGGGGCATCAACTGCCTGGACTGCACGCTGTCGCTGTTCGAGACGTGGGTGCACGGGCGACCCCGGGTGTCGGCGCCACGAACCTTCGACGGCTACCTGGACGGTGACATCCGGCGCCCCATCCGTGGCGAGGCAGGCGGCCCAGGCCGGGTGGAGGACGTGACCGGCGGACGCTTCCAGCAACTCCTCGCCCCCGCGTCCGGCGAACGTCCGGATGCCGCACAGGCGCGGCAGGCCGCCGACCGGGGCTACCGCAACCTGCACGACCAACTGCTGCTGGGCGGCCACGGCAGCTACGCGTTCGTGGTCACTGAGTGGGCGCACGGTGGTTCGCACGCCTGGGTCGCGCTCAACCAGAACGGCACGGTGCTCTACGTGGACCCGCAGAACGGCGTGGTCCGGGACCGACCGCTCTACCCCGACGTGGTCGGCATCGACGCGCTGGTGCTGAGCGGGGACGCCCGGCCGATGCCGCTCGGCGGACTGCCCCGGGGCCGGTTCAGCGAGCGGCCCGACCTGCCGGATCACCCGCCGACGCACGACAACGGCAGCCACGGCGACCCGTACATCAACCGGATGTACCTGCTTCTCGACGGCCCGGGCTCGGCCCCCGATGCCGAAGATGTCGACAGTCCAGCGGACGCTGGTCTTGGACGGGCCACACCGGGTGGCGGTCCTGCCCGCGCCGTTTCGTCGGCCAACAGCGTGGAAGATGTCTTCGCCGCCGGGGTGACTCCCGTTCAGTTCGCGACGACGGTTGACCCGCCCACCCTTCGCCGGCTGGTACCAGACCTGGACGAAGCGTCGGCACGGGATCTCGTGCGACTGTTCGCCGATGACCGGGTCCGGGACATGCTCGACAACGCCCGGCGGGAGCCGCCCCCCAACGAGCCGGATCTGGCCGAGCGCCTGGTACGGCAGCTGGTGCAGCATCCGGAGCTGGCACGCGTGATCCAGTCAACCCCTGAACTCGCCAACTCGCTGACGGCACGTCCGCTGACCCTGTATCACCTGGCCAGCCATCAACAGGCCATCGACGTCCTCGCCGAAGTGCTCGACGACGTCGCCCAACAGGAGGTAGCCAGGCCCGGGACGTTGGGACAGACGACCGAGACCGGTGGAGATGTGGACCAACCACAGCCAACGCCGCTCACGGACGACCAGCGGCGGATCAGCGCGAGTATTCGGATCCCGGATGACCCGCCGACTCAACCAGGATTCGAGAAGCCTCGTCAGTCCGACCCTTCCTATCGGCACCATTACCTCGACGACCTCTATGCGGCAGCGGCTGTTGCCCAGGCCGAGCTGAATCAGTTGGCGATGTCTCTAGCCCATGTCGGTGATCGCCGGGTTGGCGAGCCTGGCTGGCGCCCCCAGCCGAAAGATCGTCGTCGAGCCGAGGACAAGGTGGCCAAACACCAGGGCGATGTTTCCAAGCTGCTCGACCTGGCCGCCGCGAAGGTCGAGTTCCGCAACCTCGACGACCTCTACGCCGCACTCGGGCGAATACGCGACCACCATGATGTCGCGGTGGTGAGTTGCCAGGACCGGTTCGTGTCTCCCGAGGACAGCGGCTACCGGGACGTGCAACTAGTGCTACGGACACGGAACGGGCACCTTGCGGAGTTTCGTCTGCACCTGGCTGCGCTCGACGAAATCGCGGTCTGGGAACATGCGCTGTATGAGGTGCGCCGGGATGTGGACGCCTTGGCCAGAATCGAGGGTCGAGCGTTGACTAGACGCGAGGGGGCGATCGCAGATGGGATCCTCCGTCGCGAGCAACAGCTGTTTTGGCAGGCGCTGCAATCGACTTACGAGGGGAACGCTTGATGGCCCAAATGCCAGGTCTAGTGCTCCCGTCCTACTACCTGTACTACCAGTCGCCCGTGAAGATCGTGGAGACACCCGACGGTGGCGTCAGGGTATGGCGTGTTGCGATCGATACCGGCGCTTGGCAGGAAAAGAATGACCTGTTCACCGAGATCGTCTTCGACGTCGGGGGAGAGGTGTTCCGGCGTACTCCTGAGGACTTCGTGCAGGAGGTAGAGCGTTTCCGGGCTCACTATCTCGAGGGCGAAGGTCCGATCTTTGCTCTCTACGAGACGGTGCAGGCGGTCAGGGATGGGGCGAAGGCCGAAGATCGTCACCTGACGCCGAAGGAGCAGGCGCTTATTCGGGGGATTCGGCAGCGGACGTTTGTCATGTTCGAGGAGCAGCTCCGCGCGGCCGGTGATCCCGGCGCGGACCCCGACATAGCGAGAGCTAAGTAGGCAGGCTTCGCGTATGGACAGACGGAGGGGCGGGTGGCTGACGGAAGGGCTGGACGCTCGGCTGGTACGGGTGCAGGTGGGGTACGAGCAGGCGGTCTTCGGTGGCGACGCGAAGTCGTTGGACGAGGCGGAGCGGGGCGGCACCGCGCTGGACGCGGGTGTGGCGCTGGCCCGGGGCCGGCTCCTGCACGCCCGTTTCCTGCACACCGGGTTGAATCGGAATGCCCTGGCCGAGCCGAATAAGATCGATGCATGGCGAGATCTGGTACGCAGAGCATCAGGTCCACTGTCTGGGCCTGGCCGGTTGGCATCCTGATCGGCCTGGCGATCGGCATTCCCGTGTTCGGCGCGAAGGGTGGCGTCGCCTTCGCTGTCGCCCTTGGCATCGCCTTCGCGCTCGGCCTGGGTGCGCTCCGGAGCCGGGCCGAAGGTCACCCTGCCCGGGGCGGCCCGGACGGCACGGCCGTCGGCGATGGCGTCGATGCCTCAGGCCGAGGGTGATCGACTCCGGTTCATTGATGTCGGGGCATCCGGGTCCGAGGGATAGCCCGACTTCCGTGAAACCGAGTCGATCATGGCGAGCGCCGGGAGCGCCGGGAGCGCCGGGAGCGCCGGGTACGCCAAACCCGCCGGGCACGCCAAACCCGCCGGGCACGCCTGCCGAGGCGGTGGCCGTACAGGAGGAGTTGCGGCCGCTGGTGGACCTGGTCGGGCCGGGGCCGAGCGCGCCCGCGACGGTGGCCGGGCTGGACGTCTCGTACGCCGAAGGTGGTGACCTGCTGGCGGCGGCCGTGACGGTCCTGGATGCCCGGACTCTCGCGGTGGTGGACTCAGCGGTCAGTGTGGGTCGACCCGCCTTCGACTATGTGCCGGGGTTGTTCGCCTTCCGTGAGTTGCCCGCGTTGCTCGGTGCGCTCGAGCGTCTGAGCACGATTCCGGACCTGCTGGTCTGCGATGGGCACGGGCTGGCCCATCCGCGCCGGTTCGGGCTCGCGTGCCATCTCGGGGTGGTCACCGGGTTGCCCTCGATCGGGGTGGGGAAGACGCCACTGGTCGGGACGTGGGATCCGCCGTCCGCCGAGCGGGGTTCCTGGTCGTCGTTGCGCGACGGTGGTGACGTCGTCGGTCGGGTGCTGCGGACCCGGGACGGGGTGAAGCCGGTCTTCGTCAGCGTCGGGCATCGGATGAGCCTGGAGAACGCGACCGCGCAGGTGCTCGCGTTGACCCCGCGCTACCGCCTGCCGGAGACCACCCGCACCGCCGACCGGCTGTGCCGCGACGCCCTCGCGGAGGCGGAGCGAGCCGACGGATCGGCCGGCTGAGCGGCTGGTCAGTCCGGCCACTGGCAGGCCGGCGGGACGGGTCGTAAACCGTAACGCCGCACACATCCGGGGCGCTCTATAGCCGATGGGGGAGGTGGTCCGGTAGTAGCCTGACCCGCGGACCCCACCTGGGGAGAACGGCGAGGTAATCATGACAGTGCGTCGACGCGTGGCACGGCTCGCGGCGGTCTGCGGTCTGGCGGGCGGCCTGGTAATGCTCGGTGCGTCGCCGGCGCTGGCCGACGAGGACTCGGTCCGGGTCGGCGCGGCCAGCAGCTTCGCCGCCGGTGGTTCCGCGCAGGGGGTGAACGTCGCGGTGCGTAAGCGCACCGACGGGTGCGTCCTGCTGCGCACCGCGCTGGGCTTCACCCTGGGGGGTCTCCAGCCGAACCAGGTGGCGGTCGAGGTCAACGCGGGTGGCCGCTGGTTCCCGGTGGCTGTCAGCGGCGGCGCCGGCAACGTGTCGACCGCGCAGACGTCACCCTTGAAGCCTACGCTGTGTAAGGGCAAGGGCATCACGGTGCGCTACCGGGTGGCGTTCGCGGCGGGTGCGCCGGGCGGCCGTCTCCTGGTCACGGGCGCGGGCATCAGCGCCGCCGGCCAGACGCTGGGTCACGGCACCGACGCGGCGCGGCTGACCGGAGCGCGGGTCACTCCGTCGCCGACTCCGTCGCGGTCGAAGACGCCGACGCCCACCCCGAGTCCGACCGAGGTCGCGACGGTCGACGAGGCGGTGAACCCGGCGGCGCCGGGTGGCGTGTCCGGCGCGCCGAACACAACGGCGACGGCCGCCGAATCGTCCGGAGGAGGATCACCGGTGATGTATTTCGGCATTGTGCTGGTGGCGGTCGGACTGCTGCTCATCGTGCTGCTGTTCCGTCGCTCGCGGCAGGACCGGAAGCCGTCCGATGACGGGCCCGGCACCTTTCCGGGCAACCCCGGCGGCACCACCTACCGGGCCGGGGGTGGGTTGCCGGCCGCGCCCGGTCGCCCCGGTCAGGTGTATGGCCAGCAGCCGCCGGCCACCGGCTGGGGTGCGGTGCCGGCCCCACGTCCCGCCGCCGGCGGGGTCTACGGTGCCCGGCCGGACACTCCTGCTCCGGCGCCGGAGGCGACGCAGCCGATGCCGGGCCGGCCCGACGGTCGGCCGTTGCCCGGTGACCCGCCCACCGACGGGGGCGGCCACACCGTGTTCATTCCTCGGCTCCCCGGCTGAGCGGAGTACGGGCCGGCCCTCCGTTAGGCTCAGGATCGGTGTCTAACCTGCGGCCAAGGAGTGGAACACGTGTCTGATCTGTCCCAGATTGTGAAGGCGTACGACGTCCGCGGGACGGTGCCGGACCAGTGGGACGAACGGGCAGCCGAGGCGCTGGGCGCCGCCTTCACCCAGCTGCTCAACTCCACCGACGAGCCGGGCGACGCCGTCGTCGTCGGGTACGACATGCGGGCCACCTCGCCCGGCCTGGCCGCCGCCTTCGCCACCGGCGTACGCGCCGAGGGGCGCTCGGTGATCGAGATCGGCCTCGCCTCCACCGACCTGCTCTACTACGCGTCCGGCTCGCTCGACCTGCCCGGCGCGATGTTCACCGCCAGCCACAACCCCGCGCAGTACAACGGCATCAAGATGTGCCGCTCCGGCGCCCGCCCGATCGGTCAGGAGAGCGGTCTGGCCGAGATCCGGGAGCGGGCCCAGGCCCTCCTGGACTCGGGCGACGCCCGTCCCGCCGGTGCGCCGACCCGACCCGCCGAGCGGCGCGACCTGCTTCCCGACTACGCCGGCTACCTGCGCAAGCTGGTCGACCTCTCGGGCATCCGGCCGTTGAAGGTGGTCGTCGACGCCGGCAACGGCATGGGTGGCTTCACCGTTCCGACAGTGCTGGGCGACGCGGCCCTGTCGCCGCTGCCGCTGGAGATCGTGCCGCTCTACTTCGAGTTGGACGGCACCTTCCCCAACCACGAGGCCAACCCACTGGACCCGGCGAACCTGGTCGACCTCCAGCGCGCGGTGGTCGAGCACGGGGCCGACATCGGGTTGGCCTTCGACGGTGACGCCGACCGGTGCTTCGTGGTGGACGAGCGCGGCGAGCCGGTCTCACCATCGGCGATCACGGCCCTCGTCGCCGCCCGTGAGCTGGCCAAGCACCCGGGTTCCACGGTGATCCACGGCCTGATCACCTCCAGCGCGGTCGCGGAGATCATCCGGGAGCACGGGGGGCAGCCGGTCGTCGCCCGGGTCGGGCACTCCTTCATCAAGGCGGAGATGGCCCGCACCAACGCCGTCTTCGGCGGCGAGCACTCCGCGCACTACTACTTCCGGGACTTCTGGTTCGCCGACACCGGGATGCTCGCGGCGATGCACACGCTGGCCGCGCTGGGCGAGCAGTCGCTGCCGCTGTCCGTGTTGGCCGGTGAGTACGAGCGCTACATCGCCTCCGGCGAGATCAACTCGACGGTGGTCGACCAAGCGGCCGCGGTGGCGGAGGTGCGCGCCGCGTACCCCGACGCGGTGGCCGACGAGATGGATGGGCTAACCCTGCGTTTCCCCGACGGCGCCTGGTTCAACCTGCGCGCCTCCAACACGGAGCCGCTGCTGCGGCTCAACGTCGAGGCGCCCACCCGGGATCGGATGGTCTCGCTCCGGGACGACGTGCTCGACCGGGTTCGCCGATAAGATCGCCTGCGCCGGTCGGCACCGCCGTCGGTCAAGCCGCACACGTGGAAGGAGCCGTGCCATGGCCCTGGATCCGCAGTTGCTCGAGATCCTTGCCTGTCCGGACACGCACCACGCCCCGCTCACCTATGACGCCGAGGCGCAGACGTTGACCTGCACGGAGTGCGGCCGGATCTTCGAGGTCCGCGACGACGTGCCGGTGCTGCTTCTCGACGAGGCGCGCGGCGGCCCCGGGCAGTCCTCATGATCGACGGTACGGCCGGGGTCAGCGGGCGTCGTGACGCCGACGAGGCCCTGCTCGACAACCCGCAGGCGTTGGCCGAGGCCGACCCGGGCGGCATGCTCCGGCACACCGCCTCCGCCGGTGCGCAGGTTCGGGAGAGCGCCGCACTGGCGGCCGAGGCGAACCTGGCGGTGCTCGCCGACGACGGGCGGCCCCGAGCCGTCGTGATCGCCGGCATCGGCACCGCCGGGCGTACCGGGGACGTGCTGGCCACGGTCGCCGGGCCGCGCTGCCCGGTCCCGATCATCGGGCACCGCTCCGCTGGCGTACCCGGTTGGGTGGGCGCGGCCGACGTGGTGATCGCGGTGAGCGCGTCCGGACGTAGCCCGGAGGCGCTCGGCGCCGCCGAGGCGGCCCACCGGCGTGGTGCCCGACTCGTCGCCGTGGGCGCCCCGGACTCGCAGTTGCAGTCGATCGCCGAGCAGGCCCGGGCGCCGTTCATCCCGGTGCCCCGGCGTGCCCCGGCCCGGGCCAGCCTCTGGGCGCTCACCGTGCCGGTCCTGCTCGCCGCCCGTTCCCTCGGGCTCGTGAAGGTCAACGAGGCGGACCTGGCGGAGACCGCGGCCCGGCTGGACGCGGACGCCGATCGCTGCCGGTCCGCCGCCGAGTCCTTCGTCAACCCGGCGAAGTCACTGGCGCTGGGTCTGGCCGGCTCGATCCCGATCGTCTGGGGCTCGTCCCCGCTGGCCACGGTGGCGGCCCGCCGGTTCGGCGACACGCTGTCGGCCAACGCCCGCTACCCGGTGGTCACCGGGGCGCTGGGTGAGGCCGGGCGGGGTCGCGTCGGGTTGCTCGACGGCGTCTTCGGCGGTCTGGCCGAGGGGGAGCGGGACATCTTCGCCGACCCGGCCGAGGACGACGGCGAGGGCACCCGGCTGCGGCTGGTGCTGCTGCGCGACGGCGGGCTCAACGCCGAGGACGACACCGACGAGCCGCTCGCCGTCGAGGAGCGCCGTGCGGACGCGGTGCAGACCCTCGCGGAGCGTCGTGGCGTGCGATGTGATGTGGTGACCGCCGAGGGCGGTTCCGCACTGGAGCGACTGGCGTCGCTGATCGCCGTTCCGGATTTCGCCTCGATCTACCTTGCTCTGGCCCATGGTTTGGACCCGATGGCCGTTCCGGCCATCACCGAGATGAAGGAGCTGTCGAACCAGTGAACGGACGTAGGGGGCGGCGCGTCATGCGCGGACCGGGCGGCTTCGTGCGGCGAAGCGGAGCGGTGGCATGAGCGCCAACGGTGGGACGAAGGCGATTGTCGCCGCCCTGCTGGCCAACATCGGCATCGCCGTCACCAAGTTCATCGCGTTCCTGCTCTCCGGGTCGTCGTCGATGCTGGCCGAGTCGGTCCACTCGGTCGCCGACTCCGGCAACCAGGGCCTCCTGCTGCTCGGCGGCAAGCGGGCCAAGCGCGCGGCCACCCCGGAACACCCGTTCGGGTACGGCCGGGAGCGCTACATCTACGCGTTCATCGTGTCCATCGTGCTGTTCAGCATCGGTGGCTTGTTCGCGCTCTACGAGGCGTACCACAAGTGGCATCACAAGGGCGGCATCGAGTCCTGGCACTGGCTGCCGGTGGTCGTGCTGGTGTCGGCGATCATCATGGAGTCGTTCTCCTTCCGGACGGCCATCAAGGAGTCCAACCACGTCCGGGGCAACCAGTCCTGGGTGCACTTCATCCGGCGGGCCAAGGCACCGGAGCTGCCGGTGGTGCTCCTGGAGGACCTCGGCGCGCTGGTCGGTCTGGTGTTCGCGCTGTTCGGTGTCACCATGACGCTGATCACCGGCAACGGCGAGTGGGACGCCGCCGGCACCGCGATGATCGGCATCCTGCTGGTCGTCATCGCCGTGGTGCTGGCCATCGAGACGAAGAGCCTGCTGCTCGGTGAGGGTGCTGAGGCGTCCGACGTGGCCGCCATCGAGCGGGCCGTCACCGAAGGCCCCGAGGTGGAGCGGATCATCCACATGAAGACGCTCTACCTGGGCCCGGAAGAGCTGATGGTGGCCGCGAAGATCGCCGTTCCGGAGTGGGAGAGCGCCCGCGACCTGGCGCGCGGCATCAACGCCGTGGAGGCGCGGATTCGCGCCGCGGTGCCGATCGCCCGGGTGATCTATCTGGAGCCGGACGTGTACAGCGCGGCTGCCGCCGAGGCCGGCACGGGTGCCGCCGCCCCCACCGCCGTACCCCAGCCGCAGGACGCGTCGGATGAGGCGGCCGGGCGGCCCGGGGGCTGACGGGTGGAGCCACTGTACGGGCCGATCCGGGACTACGCCTGGGGCTCCCGCTCGGCCATCGCCCTCCTCCAGGGGCGGCCGGTGCCCAGCGCGGGCCCGGAGGCGGAGCTGTGGTTGGGGGCCCACCCGGGCGCCCCGGCTCACGTGGATCGCGCCGGTCTGCGGGTGAGCCTCTGTGACCTGGTGCGGGACGAACCAGGGCAGTGGCTCGGCCAGCGGGTGTCCGAGCGGTTCGGTAGCCGGCTGCCGTTCCTGCTCAAGGTGCTCGCCGCCGATGCTCCGCTGAGTTTGCAGGCCCACCCGGACGCCGAGCAGGCGCAGGCCGGCTACGCGGCGGAGGCGGGGCGTCCGGAGGGGCCGCGCAACTACTCCGACCCGCACCACAAGCCGGAGTTGCTGGTCGCGCTCACCCCGTTCGAGGCGCTGTGCGGGTTCCGGGATCCGGCGGAGTCGGCCGATGCGCTCGCCGCGTTCGGCGTACCGGCGTTGGCGCCGGTGGTCGCCGCATTGCGGACCGGGCCGGCGGGGCTGCGGACGGCGGTGCGGACGCTGCTCGGCTGGCCGGTCGCCAAGCGTCACGACCTGCTGGCTGCCGTGCTGACAGCGCCGGTCGACGGTCCGGACGCGGAGCTGACCCGCCGGCTGGCCAAGGCGTATCCGGGGGATCCGGGTGCGCTGGTCGCGCTGCTGCTGCACCACGTGCGGCTGGTGCCGGGGGAGGGGATCTGGATGCCCGCCGGCAACCTGCACGCCTACCTGAGCGGCTGCGGAGTGGAGATCATGGCGGCCAGCGACAACGTGCTACGCGGCGGCCTGACCCCGAAGCGGGTGGACGTCGACGAGTTGTTGCGGGTCTTGCGCTTCGAGGTGCTCGACGATCCGGTGCGGGCCGCGCAGCCGGTCGGCCCGGGTGTGGACTGGTGGCCCGTGCCGGTGGACGATTTCGCGCTGCACCGGGTGCGGGTCGACGCGGCGGTGCCCTCGGTGACGCTGTCGCTGCCCGGCCCCCGGGTGGTGCTCTGCGCTGGCGGCTCGATCACGGTGGACGACGGTGCCGGTGCGTTGACGCTGGCGTCCGGCGAGGCGGCGATCGGTACGTCGTCCGACGCGCCGCTGCGGGTCGACGGCGCTGGTGTGGCGTTCGTGGCGACGTCCGGGCTGCGCTGACTCGCGCGGGGAGAACGACACAAGTCCGACTTTCCCGGAATAGCTTGACGTCACCTTGCCTGAGTGTGACTCTATGAGTACGCAGCGTTATCGCGACGACGGTCCGAGAACGTGCGGGGGAACCAAACCGGGGGGATGCACGGGGCGGGCGGGACGTGGGCGGGAAGGTCCGTCCATCACCGACCGCCCCGTGCGCTGTCCGCGGACCGTGCCTGATGCCCGTCGCCGACGCGCGTAAGGTGGAGGGTCGGCGCAGACATCGTTCGACAGGAGCTTTCATGACCAGCACCCTCCCGGCGTCCGCCAGCGGCACGCCGTCCGAGGCCCGGCCGAGCACGCTCGCCGACGGCGACTTCAAGGTGGCGGATCTGTCGCTCGCCGAGTTCGGGCGTAAAGAGATCCAGCTCGCCGAGCACGAGATGCCCGGCCTGATGGCGATCCGTCGGGAGTTCGCCGAGGCGCAGCCGCTCGCCGGCGCGCGGATCACCGGCTCCCTGCACATGACCATCCAGACCGCCGTCCTGATCGAGACGCTGGTCGCGCTCGGCGCGCAGGTGCGCTGGGCGTCCTGCAACATCTTCTCCACCCAGGACCACGCCGCCGCGGCGATCGTCGTCGGCCCGAACGGCACCCCCGAGGCTCCCGCCGGGGTTCCGGTGTACGCCTGGAAGGGCGAGACCCTGCCGGAATACTGGTGGTGCACCGAGCAGGTGCTCGCCTGGCCGGACGGGCAGGGCCCCAACATGATCCTCGACGACGGCGGCGACGCCACCCTGCTCGTACACAAGGGTGCCGAGTTCGAGCGGGCCGGGGCGGTTCCGCCGGTCGAGTCCGCCGACTCCGAGGAGTACGCGGTCATCCTCGAGCTGCTGCACCGCTCGCTCGGCGAGGACGGCCAGCGCTGGACCCGGATCTCCGCCGGCATCAAGGGCGTGACCGAGGAGACCACCACCGGTGTCCACCGGCTCTACGAGATGCACCGGGCGGGCACCCTGCTCTTCCCGGCCATCAACGTCAACGACTCGGTGACCAAGAGCAAGTTCGACAACAAGTACGGCTGCCGGCACTCGCTCATCGACGGCATCAACCGCGCCACCGACGTGCTGATCGGCGGCAAGATGGCGGTCGTGATGGGCTACGGCGACGTGGGCAAGGGCTGCGCCGAGTCGCTGCGCGGCCAGGGCGCCCGGGTCGTGGTGACCGAGGTGGACCCGATCTGCGCGTTGCAGGCCGCGATGGACGGCTACCAGGTCGCCACCCTGGACGACGTGGTCGAGCAGGCCGACATCTTCATCACCGCCACCGGCTGCTTCGACGTCATCACCAACGAGCACATGGCCCGGATGAAGCACCAGGCCATCGTCGGCAACATCGGCCACTTCGACAACGAGATCGACATGGCCGGGCTGGCCAAGCGTTCCGACGTCGAGCGGGTCAACATCAAGCCGCAGGTCGACCTGTGGCGCTTCGCCGACGGGCACGCCATCATCGTGCTCTCCGAGGGCCGCCTGCTGAACCTGGGCAACGCGACCGGGCACCCGAGCTTCGTGATGTCGAACTCGTTCGCCAACCAGACGATCGCCCAGATCGAACTCTTCACCAAGACCGAGGAGTACCCGATCGGCGTCTACGTGCTGCCCAAGCACCTGGACGAGAAGGTGGCCCGGCTGCACCTCGGCGCGCTCGGCGCCAAGCTGAGCACGCTGACCAAGGAGCAGGCCGCCTACCTCGGCGTCTCCACGGAGGGTCCGTTCAAGCCGGATCACTACCGCTACTGATCGACATCTCCGGACCGGGTCGGCTGTTCGCAGCCGGCCCGGTTCGTCGTCTCCGCCGCCGGCTCGGCGGGCTCAGCGGCTTTGCCGCCGGCCCGGTGGGGTCAGTCCGAACGGGGGCCGCGCCGGGCGGGCCGGAACCACGTCCAGACGCACCAGACCAACCAGCCGACCGACACCACGGTGGCCAGTGGCCGCAGGCGTAGCGCGCTGAGCAGCAGCACCACGGCCAGCACCGTCAACCACGGCAGGAATCCCCTCACGGCGGGGATCCTGCCACAGCCGGGGGGCTGCCGGGGCGGGTCGTCGGTCCTCGGCAGTGGCGCAGGTGGCTTGTCGTGAACCTTCCCGGTGGGGTGTTCGCCTGCCCGCCCGGGGTACGCGACGGCGGGGCCACTGGGGGCTCGGCTGTTCGGCTGACCGTCGTCCGGATAGCGACAGCCGGATCGGTCCAGCCTGTGGTGGCGCCGGGCGGCGCCAAAGGGGGATCATGGTGACAGCCAGGCCCACGGTTCACCCCTGTGCCAGGCACCGCAGCACGTGGCGCCGCCGCCGCGGACCGCGGTCACCGGTTTTGACGGCGGCGCGACGCGTGACCGGCGGACGCCGGTCCCACCGAACTGAATGAGGATGCAATATTAATCCCATGAGAGCCCGCGTACTGGTGGTCGACGATGACCCCGCGCTCGCCGAGATGCTCGGCATCGTGCTGCGCAGTGAGGGTTTCCTGCCCTCGTTTGTGGCGGACGGCGAGCGGGCGTTGGCCGCTTTTCGCGACAGTCGTCCCGATATCGTGCTGCTTGACCTGATGCTTCCCGGTATGAGCGGTATTGACGTCGCCCGGTCGATCCGGGCGGAGTCCGGCGTGCCCATCGTCATGCTGACCGCCAAGAGCGACACCGTCGACGTGGTGCTCGGCCTGGAGTCCGGCGCCGACGACTACGTGGTCAAGCCGTTCAAGCCCAAGGAGCTGGTGGCCCGGATGCGGGCCCGACTGCGCCGAGGCGAGGACGTGGCCCCCGAGATGCTCACCATCGGGCCGCCCGACAACCAGATCACCATCGACGTGCCCGCGCACACGGTGAGCCGCAACGACGAGGAGGTGAAGCTGACGCCGCTGGAGTTCGACCTGCTGGTCGCGCTCGCCCGCAAGCCACGTCAGGTCTTCACCCGTGAGGTGCTGCTCGAGCAGGTCTGGGGCTACCGGCACGCGGCCGACACCCGTCTGGTCAACGTGCACGTCCAGCGGTTGCGGGCCAAGATCGAGCCGGACCCGGAGCGACCGGAAATCATCCTCACCGTGCGGGGCGTGGGCTACAAGGCGGGGACCGGATAGCCTGGTCGCACTGTGTCGACCTCGCCGCCACCACCCTCCCCGAGTACGGCTACCCGCCGGCCCAGCGCCGGCGGGGAGCTCTGGCGTGCGGTGAGCGGTCGGGTCGCCCGGGTGGTGGGTCGGGTGCACCAGACCTGGCGCCGCTCGCTCCAGGTCCGGGTCGTGACCATCACGCTGGTCGCGTCCAGCCTGCTGGTCGGCGGGTTCGCCTTCCTGATCGCTGACAAGATCACCACCATCCTGCTCGACAGCGCTCGCAGCGACGTCCGGCAGCGGGTGACCAGCGGTGCCAGCTACGCGGCCAAGCAGGTCTCCTTCTACGGGCAGCCGCAGGAGGCGCAGCTCCAGGAGACCATCGACGGCACGGTCAACTACCTGGCCGGCGGTGACCCCCAGCAGACCAGCGGCGTGGTGGTGGCGATCACCGCCGACGACTACCCCAACGACATCCAGACCCGCACCTCTCCGTCCGCGAACGTCCAGTCGCTGATCAGCCCCGAGCTGCGGGCCGCGATCGCCGACGGCAAGGTGGCTAGCCAGATCCGCACCGGGCGACTCACCGGCGAGACCACCAAGTACCTGGTCTACGGCTCGCCGGTGCCCACCCGCTTCGGCCAGATCGAGCTCTACTACCTGGTGCCGCTGGGTCGGCAGGACGTCACCGCCGCCGACGCCCGAGCGACCGTGGTGGCCACCGGGGTCGCCCTGGTGATCCTGCTCGGGTTGCTCGCGGCGCTGGTCACCCGGCTGGTGGTCAACCCGGTCCGGGTCGCCGCCCGGACCGCCCAACGGCTCTCCGCGGGCCTGCTCGACCAGCGGATGGTGGTCAACGGCGAGGACGACCTGGCCCTGCTCGCCGCGTCGTTCAACCAGATGGCCACCAACCTGCAACGACAGATCCTGCGCCTGGAAGAGATGTCCCGGCTACAGCGCCGCTTCACCTCCGACGTCTCCCACGAGCTGCGTACCCCGCTGACCACGGTCCGGATGGCCGCTGACCTGATCTTCGCCGAGCGCGACGAGTTCGATCCGGCGGTCGCCCGCAGCGCCGAGCTGCTCCAGGCCGAGCTGGATCGATTTGAGGAGCTGCTCACCGACCTGCTGGAGATCAGTCGCTTCGACGCGGGCTTCGCCATGCTGGATGCCGAGCCGACCGACCTGGTGCCGGTGGTGCACCGGGTGGTCGACCGGCTGGCTGGCCTGGCCGAGCGGGTGGGCGTACCGATCGAACTTGATCTGCCGGGCACGCCGGTGATCGCCGAGGTCGACCCGCGCCGGGTCGAGCGGGTGTTGCGCAACCTGGTCGGCAACGCGGTCGAGCACGGTGAGGCCCGCCCGGTGCTGATCACCCTCGGCATCGACGACACCGCCGTGGCGATCACCGTCCGCGACCGCGGGGTGGGGCTGAAGGTGGGCGAGGAGAAGTTGGTGTTCAACCGGTTCTGGCGGGCGGACCCGTCCCGGGCCCGGCAGACCGGGGGCACCGGGCTGGGCCTGTCGATCAGCCTGGAGGACGCTCGGCTGCACGGCGGCTGGCTGGAGGCGTGGGGCGCTCCCGGGCAGGGTGCGCAGTTCCGGCTCACGTTGCCGGCCCGCGCGGGCGACCGGCTGACCACCTCGCCGCTGCGGCTGGTGCCGGCCGACGCCGCGCTGCCGTTCGGCGGCCCCCGCGACGGTGGCCCACTGGCCATCGGCCCCGGCACCGGCGGGGCACTGGCGATCGGCCCGGCTCCGGCCGGCGACGGGCAGCGGACGGAGGTGCGCTCGTGAGACGGCCGACTCTGCTTGGGACCCTCGGCGTGATGGTGCTGCTGGGCGCCGGCTGCGGCATCCCGGCGGCATCCGACGTGCGGGTGGACGGCAAGGGCGGTGCCGCGACCGAGGCTGGTGTGATCAGTCGGGGCAGTGAGCCACCGACACGGACGGCCAGCGGCAGCGTCAACGAGGCGTTCGTCCGCAACTTCCTGTCCGCCGCCGCCGGCGAGCCGGATCGGGCGTACGAGCGGGTCAAGGCGTTCATCGCCCCGGAGGACAAGATCCGCCTACAGGACAAGAAGGGCAGCGAGGTCGCGCTGAACGTGGTCCGGCTGCGGGAGGCGGTCTACACCCTCAACAGCGACTCGACCACGACCGTGAAGATCACCGTGCAGCAGATCGGTCTGCTGCGGGCCAACGGCACCCTGGCCCCGCCGGTGGCGACCGAGACGGAGTACGAGTTCGGCCTGCGCAGCGCGTCGTTCAATGGCGGCGTCAACGATGACCGGGCTGGGCTCTACATCATCAACCCGCCCAACGTGCTGCTGCTCAGCGACACCGCCCTTCGCCAGTATTACCAGGACGAGACGATCTACTTCTGGAGTTCGGACCGCACCCGCCTGGTGCCCGACCAGCGCTACCGGCCCCAGGCGGTGCCGGTCGAGCGGCAGGTCAACGAGGTGGTGAAATGGCTCGTCGGCGGTCCCTCCGACTGGCTGCGCCCGGGAGTGGTCGGCTTGCCGGACCGCACCGAGCTGATCAACAACGCCACCGGCGGGAACGGTCGGTGGGAGGTCAACCTGGACATGTCCGGTGACGACCAGAGCGGGATCGACCAGTTGATCACGCAGATCGCCTGGTCGTTGGGCGACCTGACCGGCCAGCTGGAGTTGAAGATCCGCAACAACGCGCAACCCGTGGTGGACCTGAGCGGGCGACGAGAGGCCCAGGCGCTCTACCCACAGGCCGCCAGCCCACAGCGGTTCGGCGTGTACGACGGCGCGATCCGCCCGCTCGACTTCGAAGGCGAGCTCAGCGGCACGGTGCCGTTGGCACCCGAGGCCAACCGCAACGTCGTCTCCGCCAGCCTCGGGCTGGCCAAGGACCGGCGCGTCCTCGCCGCGATGGTGGTCACCGGCAGCAGCAAGAACCGGTACCGACTCGCCGTGGGCACGGGCGCCGACCCGGTACCCGTACTGAGCCGCAGCGGCACCGAGTACTCCTCGATCAGCCGGCCGGTCTGGCTGCGTACGGTCGACTCGCGCCCCGGCCGCGGCCTGGTGGTGGCCGACGGGCAGCTCTACCGGTTCGACGAGATGGCCCGGATGTATCCGGTGCCGCTCAACCTGCCCTCCGCCGAGGTCACCGCGGTGGCCGCCGCGTTGGACGGCCGGCGGGTCGCGCTGATCGCCGGCGGCCGGCTCTACGTCGCCGCGGTCAACCTCGACGGCGGTGGGGTCTCCATCGGCCCGCCCCGAGAGTTGGTCACCTCGCTGACCAACCCCACGGCGGTCGACTGGGGCCGGGAAGATCAGCTGGTGGTGGCCGGGTCGGTCGGCCAGCCGGCGATCTACGAGATCAGCGTCGACGGCGCCCTGGAGACGCCGCTGCGGACTGACCTCGGCGCCAAGGTCAACCACTTGACCGCGTACCCGACCAACCCCAGCGTGCGGGTGCCCAGCGGGGCCTACATGTACGAGGCGAACGGGGTGGCCTACCGCAGCAGCCCGTTCGAACGGATCGAGCCCGCCCGGGTACGCGACATCGCCCCGGTGCCGGCCGGTGTCCGGCCGAGCAACCCGTCGGCGCCGTTCTTCCTCTACTGATCCGGTGAGTGGGCTCTGGGCGGACCTCGCCGACCTGGTGCTGCCCGCCGACTGCGCGGGTTGTCGGGAGCGCCGGCCCGGTCTGCGGCACGGGGTCTGCCCGGCCTGCGTCGCGGCGCTGGGCGAATTGCGGCCACGGGCGGTCCGCCCCACCCCGGCCCCGCCGGGCCTGCCGTCCTGCGTCGCACTCGGCCCGTACGCGGGTCCGCTGCGGGAGGCGCTGCTGGCGTACAAGGAACACGGCCGACACGGGCTGGCCCGCCCGCTCGGCGCGCTGCTCGCCGAGGTCGTCGCGGCGGCCGTCGGCGAGGCTCGTCCGCTGGCGTTGGTGCCGGTCCCGGACACCGCGGCGGCGGCCCGGTCCCGTTACGGGGACCACCTCGACCGGCTGGCCCGGCACTGCGCGGCCCGACTCGAGCGGGGCGGTTGGGCGGTGCGGGTACGCCGTCCGCTGCGGGCGCTGCCCCGGCCGGACTCGGTCACCCTGGACAGCGCCGGGCGGGCGGCGGCGGCCGAGGCGGCCTTCCAGCCCCGCTCGACGGGGCCGGTGCGGGGCGGTGCCGCGGGCGCGACGCCGGTCGTGGTGCTGCTCGACGACATCATCACCACCGGTGTGACCCTCGCCGCCGCGAGCAGGGTGCTGACCGCGACGGGATGGGCACCAAGCGTCGCCGCGGTGCTCGCGGCGACCGAGAAAAGACACCAGTCGTAACCGATCGTGTTTCCGTTTCACCCGTTGGTGTATGAGCTGCGGAAAATTCTGGGCCGTCTCGGCAACATGGGGTGACTGCCGGGCAAACAAGAGTTAGCGTTTCGCTGTCGGGGGTAGGAGGTCGTTCCAGCCGCCCCTGGCGGTGAGAGGAGGCGTAGCCGTACCAACCGGTCGACGCCAGCGGGTCTCCCCACGGCGCGCGGCCGGGTAACCGGATCGAAGACCGTCCGAACAAGGGAGGTCACGTGGACATCGTGGTCAAGGGCCGAAACGTCGAAGTGCCGGACCATTACCGGGTACACGTAGCCGAGAAACTCGCAAAGATCGAACGCTACGACCACAAACTTATTCGCGTCGATGTCGAGCTGTTTCACGAGCGCAATCCGCGCCAGGCCGACCACTGCCAGCGGGTGGAGATCACCTGCGTTTCCCGAGGCCCGGTGATTCGGGCCGAGGCCTGCACGAACGACTTCTACAGCGCGCTCGACGCGGCCATCGCGAAGCTCGACACCCGGCTGCGCCGCGCGGCCGACCGCCGCCGCGTACACCGGGGTCGGCACGCGCCGATCTCCGTCGCCGAGGCCACCGCGAACCTGCCCGTCGCGGACCTGGTGTCCCCCGCGCTGAGCGCGCCGAGCGACGGCGCCCGCGCCGGCACCGCGGTCGCGGAGCGGGTCGAAGAGGAGCACGACGACCAGCCGTGGCACATCGCTCGGGAGAAGGTGCACCCGGCGGAGCCGATGACCATCGACGACGCGCTGTTCGAGATGGAACTCGTCGGCCACGACTTCTACCTTTTCCAGGACAAGGAGTCCGGCCGCCCCAGCGTCGTCTACCGGCGCCACGCGTACGACTACGGCATCATCTCCCTCGCCACCTGACCGGTAGCCGACCCGCGTCGGTCATGGAGTTGTGGTGGGGAACGCCCACCACAACTCCATGACCGGTCAATGGAGGTCGGCCGGGAGCAGCGCGAACGTCAGGTCGTCCAGGCGGGTGCCGGCCAGCCCGGGCAGCCGGCTACGTTGCAGGGCCTCGCGCTCGAACCCGACCCGCTCCAGCACCCGGTGCGACGCGGTGTTGTCCGGCACCGTGCCGGCCGACAGCCGGGCGATACCGGCCGAGCCGAACGCCCAGCCGGCGAGCAGCCGGACCGCCCGCGTCGCGTACCCCCGCCCCCGCCAGTCGGGCAGCAACGCGTAGCCGACCGACGCCTCGCCAGCGGCCACATCGGTGTACGACAAGCCGCAACTGCCCACGGGCTCCCCGCTGGCCACGTCCGTGATCAGCAGCCGGGCGATCTCGCCGGTCAGCCATCCGCTCTGGGCGAGACGACACCGCCGCTCCATCGCCTCGCGCGTCGGCGGCACCGGCGGCGCCTGGTTCGCCACCACCTCGGGTCGGCTGTGCAGCCGGTACATCAGCGCGGCGTCGTCCGGCGCCAGCGGGCGCAGCGCCACCACCCGGTCGGTGAGCACCCCGCCGGGCAGGTCGGGCAGCAGCCGGGCGGTCGGGCCGGGGGGATCACCGGCGACGCGTACCCAGGCCAGCAGATCGTGGCGACCCGCGCGGGACGCACCGGCCGACCGGCGCAAACCCTCGTAGCGGAAGCCGGCGGCCAGCGCGACCCGCTGGCTCGGGCCG
The DNA here is from genome assembly GCF_059358895.1 of Micromonospora sp. BQ32. Classification (NCBI taxonomy): domain Bacteria; kingdom Bacillati; phylum Actinomycetota; class Actinomycetes; order Micromonosporales; family Micromonosporaceae; genus Micromonospora; species Micromonospora sp. BQ32. The sequence goes on from NZ_JCADBI010000008.1 coordinate 72,680, forward strand.
TTCTCCGGTTCGGTGAGCAACTCCAGTCGGGCCGCCCCGGTGGCGAACGCGTGCTCGCTCAGCGCGCGAGTCGCCGCGGTGGTCAGTCCGCGCCCGCGCGCCGCCGGCCGCATCCAGTAGCCGATCTCCAGCTGACCCCGGGCGGGCACCGGGTTGTTCAGCCCCACCGCGCCGAGCAGCCGATCGGTGGTGGGGTCCGCGACGGCGTACGCCGCGCCGCCGCCGGTCCAGGCCGCCGGGGCGCCGACGTCGATCCACCACCGGGCATCGGTCCAGGTGTACGGCGTCGGCAGGTTCGACAGGAATCGTTGAGTCAGCGGGTCGGCGCAGCCGTCGACCACGTCGGCGCTGTCCTCGGGGCGAAACGGGCGCAGTCGCACCCCGTGCGCCTCGACGACCGGCCGCAGAGTCATCCCAACTCCTTGGCGAGAAGCGCCCCGACCCACACGTCCACCCGTTCGCCCCGGTGCTGCACACCGCCCCGGGCGGTCCCCTCGACCAGGAATCCCGCCTTCTCCGCCGCCCGGCGGGAGGCGGTGTTGCCCACATTCGCCTTCCACTCGATCCGAGCCAGGCCCAACGTGCCGAACCCCCAGGCGCTGAGCGCGACCAGCGCGGCGGGCAGGAAGCCCCGGCCCCGGGCCGCCGGTGCGGTCATGAAGCCGACGTCGGCCACGAGCGGGTCGGCGGGGGAGAGCCGCAGGTCGAGCGAGCCCACGTACCGGTCGTCGGAATCGGCGATCACGAAGCAGGCGGCATCCCCCCGCGCCCACACGTCCCGGCTGTGGGCCTGGTAGCCCTGCGCGTCGGCGCGCTCGTACGGGTCCGGCACCGTCGTCCAGCGGATGGTCTCCGGGTCCTGACAGGTGTGCACCACGGCGTCCAGGTCCTGCTCCTCCATCGGCCGCAGACGCAGCTCACCCGCCCCGGTCGTGGCGAACAGGACGGGCTGCGGGCGGCCGAAGACGGCGGCCCGCCGGGCGGCGAGGGTGCCCGGCCCGGCCGGCCCGGTCGACCCGGCGGCGGGCACCTCGCCTGGCAGCAGCGAGCCGATCCAGCCGTCGGCGCCGCCGTGCAGCGCCGGATCGGCCAGCCGCAACCGGCCGTCGATCCGGAAACCGGCCCGGAGCGCCACCAGCCGGGAGGCGTGGTTGCCCACCTCGGCCTGCCAGATGAGCCGGCGAAGCCCACGGATGTCGAAGGACCAGCGGGCAACCGCCCGGGTGGCCCGGACCATCACGCCCCGGCCGCGCGCCCATGGGGCGGTCCAGTAGCCCACCTCACCGGTGCCGGCCTGGTCGATGGAGATCAACCCGCACGAGCCGAGCAGTTCACCGGTGGCCGGGTCGCAGACCGCGAACGGGGCACCGGTGCCCTCCGCCCAGGCCCGCCCGCTCACCTCGGTGACGAAACCGTGAGCGTGTTCCGGCCGATATGGGCGCGGCACGGTCGTCCAGCGCTGAATGTCCGGGTCCTGGCAGGCGCGGTGTACGGCCTCGGCGTCCGCCTCCCGCCAGGGCCGCAGCAGCACGCCGTCCTCGATGATCTCCACGGGCTCCACTCGTGCATCCTGCCGTAGCGTTCGCCGACGGCGTAACCGGATAACGTTTGGAGCGTGCGCAGGGCGCGAGTTATGTCGGGTTCGGCGGGGTCGAGCACCGCCACCAGTGACCATCGGGCCGATGGAGCGCCTACGATGGTTCGAGACTGTCTAGGGGAGCGTTGATCCGTGTCGATTCTGGAAAAGGTCCTTAACGCGGGCGAGGGCCGCATGGTGCGACGGCTCAAGGCCATCGCCGCCGCCGTCAGCTCGATCGAGGACGACTACGTCAACCTCACCGACGAGGAACTGGCCGGCATGACCGAACAGTTCCGGGAGCGGCTCGACGAGGGCGAAACCCTCGATGACCTGCTGCCGGAGGCGTTCGCGGTGGCCCGCGAGGCGGCTGCCAGGGTGCTCGGCCAGCGCCCGTACGACGTCCAGGTGATGGGCGGCGCGGCGCTGCACTTCGGCAACATCGCCGAGATGAAGACCGGTGAGGGCAAGACGCTGACCTCGGTCATGGCCGTCTACCTCAACGCGCTCTCCGGCAAGGGCGTCCACGTGATCACGGTCAACGACTACCTCGCCCAGCGTGACGCGGCGTGGATGGGTCGGGTGCACGAGTTCCTCGGGCTGACCGTCGGCGTGGTGCTGCCCAACCGGCCGGCCAGTGAGCACAAGGCCGCCTACGAGTGCGACATCACCTATGGCACCAACAACGAGTTCGGCTTCGACTACCTGCGCGACAACATGGCCTGGTCGAAGGAGGAGCTGGTCCAGCGCGGCCACAACTTCGCCGTGGTCGACGAGGTCGACTCCATCCTGATCGACGAGGCACGCACCCCGCTGATCATCTCCGGCCCGGCCGAGCACTCGGCCCGCTGGTACGGCGAGTTCGCCGGCGTGGTGGCCCGGCTCCAGCCCGGCACCGACGGCGAGGGCGACTACGAGGTCGACCACTCCAAGCGCACCATCGCGGTGACCGAGCGGGGTGTCGCCAAGGTCGAGGACCGGCTCGGCATCGACAACCTGTACGAGTCGGTCAACACCCCCCTGGTCGGCTACCTCAACAACGCCATCAAGGCCAAGGAGCTCTACAAGCGCGACAAGGACTACATCGTCAGCGACGGTGAGGTCCTGATCGTCGACGAGTTCACCGGTCGCATCCTGCACGGCCGTCGCTACAACGAGGGCATGCACCAGGCGATCGAGGCCAAGGAGGGGGTGGAGATCAAGCAGGAGAACCAGACCCTGGCCACGATCACCCTCCAGAACTACTTCCGCCTCTACGAGAAGCTGTCCGGGATGACCGGTACGGCCCAGACCGAGGCGAGCGAGTTTAACAAGGTCTACAAGGTCGGCGTCGTGACGATCCCGACCCACCGCCCGATGGTTCGCGAGGACCGGCCCGACGTCATCTACAAGACGGAGAAGGCCAAGTTCAACGCGGTCATCGAGGACATCGCCGAGCGGCACCAGATGGGCCAGCCGGTGCTGGTCGGCACCGTCTCGGTGGAAAACTCCGAGATCCTCTCCCAGCTGCTGCGCCGCCGTGGCATCCCGCACAACGTGTTGAACGCCAAGTTCCACGCGCGGGAGGCCGAGATCGTCGCCCAGGCAGGGCGTAAGGGTGCGGTCACCGTGGCCACCAACATGGCCGGCCGCGGCACCGACATCCTGCTCGGCGGCAACCCCGAGTTCCTCGCCGCGAACGAGCTGCGCCAGCGCGGCCTCGACCCGCTGGAGAACGAGGAAGAGTACGCCAAGGCGATGGAAGAGGTCCTTCCCACCTGGAAGCAGGCCTGCGACGCCGAGGCGGAAGAGGTCTCGGCCGCCGGCGGCCTCTACGTGCTGGGCACCGAGCGGCACGAGTCCCGGCGGATCGACAACCAGCTGCGCGGTCGCGCCGGCCGGCAGGGCGACCCGGGCGAGTCCCGTTTCTACCTGTCCCTCCAGGACGAGCTGATGCGGCGGTTCCGGGCCGGAGCGGTCGAGGCGGTGATGGAGCGCTTCAACATCCCGGAGGACGTGCCCATCGAGTCGAAGATGGTCACCCGGCAGATCAAGAGCGCCCAGGCCCAGATCGAGGGCCAGAACGCCGAGATCCGCAAGAACGTGCTCAAGTACGACGAGGTGCTCAACAAGCAGCGCCAGGTCGTCTACGCGGAGCGGCTCCGGGTGCTCAACGGTGAAGACCTCTCCGACCAGGTCCGCAACATGATCGACGACACCGTCGAGGCGTACGTGCGGGGCGCCACCTCCGAGGGCTACGGCGAAGACTGGGACCTCGAGCAGCTCTGGTCCAGCCTCAAGCAGCTCTACCCGGTCGGTTTGACGATCGAGGAGCTGGAGGAGGAGGCCGGCGGCTCCCGAGCCGGCATGGACGCCGACTTCCTGGTCGCCCGCCTCAAGGAGGACGCCAACGCCGCGTACGACCGGCGCGAGGAGCAGCTCGGCACCGAGGGGGTCCGGCAACTGGAGCGGATGGTCCTGCTTCAGGTTATCGACCGTAAGTGGCGCGAGCACCTCTACGAGATGGACTACCTCCAGGAGGGCATCAACCTCCGGGCGTACGCCCAGCGCGACCCGGTGGTGGAATACCAGCGCGAGGGCTTCGACATGTTCGCCACCATGATGGACGGCATCAAGGAGGAGACCGTCGGTTTCCTCTACAACGTCGACGTCCAGGTGACCGAACCGGAGCCGGAGGCGGGGGCCGACGAGGTCACGCTGCTCGACAAGCCGGTGGAGATCCGGGCCAAGGGCCTCAACCAGGCCCCGCGGCGGCAGGGCCTGCAATACTCCGCGCCCACCATCGACGGTGACGCCAGCCCTGGCGCAGTCGCCGTCGAGCAGGCCGAGCAGCAGGCTCCGGCGCTCGGTGTGGGCCGACCGGCTCCGGGTGCCCCGGCGGCACCGGGGCAGAGCGCGCCGTCCGCTCCGCAGCGGCCGGCCTCCGGGCTGCGCGGCCCGGCCGTTCCATCGGCCGCCGCCCGTCGGCCGGCACCGAACCAGGCTGAGGCGAGCAACGGCCCGTCCCGCAACGCGCCGTGCCCGTGTGGCTCGGGCCGCAAGTACAAGCGCTGCCACGGCGCCCCCAACGGCGGCAACTGACCAACAGCGGCTGCACCGAGAGCAACTGACGACAGCGTCTGTACCGACAGCGTCTGACCGACGGGTCCCGGCCGACCAGGCCGGGGCCCGTCGGTGTCTTCCAGCCCTGCCGCCCGGTAGTAGGCCCATCTCGGCGAGTTTCCGCAGGTGATGCGACGCCGCATCCATGGTCATCTCGCCTTCAAGGAAAGCGGGGCATCACCGCAAGTCGGATGGCCCGCTTTCCTGAAACCAGAGTGGATCATCCGGTCTGGCTCGGCCTGCCCCTGGCTCGGCCTGCCCCTGGCTCGGCCTGCCCCTGGCTCGGCCTGCCCCTGGCTCGGCCTGGTCGGGCTCGGCTCCGTCTGGCCCGGTCTGGTCTGGCCTGGCTCGGCTCGCCTGGTCTGGCCTGGCTCGGCTCGCCCTGGCTCGGCCTGGTCTGGCTCGGCCTGGTCTGCCCCCGGGGTGGGGTGGTTGGCCGGGCTCGGGCTGGCTTTGGCGTGGCTGCGTCGCTGACTGGCGATGCGCGGTCAGAGCACGTGGAGGGCGGTGCAGAGCCAGCGGCCCCGACGATGCTCGAGACGCAGTGCCATCGCCCAACTTCGGCCGCCCACGCCGGTGAGGACGGCGGCGGCCTCCACCGCGGCCTCCCGGGGCTCGCAGACACGGAGGCGGAGCAGCCGGACCAGTGGTCGGCCGGTGCGGCGGCGGGATGTCCCGGCGCGACCGGATGCTCGCGCGAGTTCAGTCAGCAGGTCGCCCGCTCGGGCCGGGTCGAGCAGCGCCCGCACCTGGGTTGGTGACCGGTAGCCGTTGACCACCTCCAGGCAGGTGCCGACGAAGCGGTGCGCGGCTCGGGTGGTTTCCGGAGTGGTCGCCGGCGGCAACGACGCGATGGGGTGGGTGGTGGCGGATCGGTTCGGCACCGGGCGCAGGGCGGCTCGCCGCTCCGGCGGCCGGACCGGGTTGGGTCGGGTGGAGGCGAACAGGTCGAGGGCCAGTTGACCGTCGGTGGGCGCCGGCCAGTACGACCCGTCGGTCTCGTCAACGTACGGCGGGTCGAAGGGTGGGACGGGACGCAGCCGCACGGGCGGTCGGGAAGGACCGGGTTGCGTTCCGCTCATCGTGGCCCCCTTGATCTTGCGTTTACCTTCGTTTGCCTCCGACAAGCTCGATTCTGGGCGACGGAACGGCCTCGGTCAATGGCTCCGTGGCAGCCTCAGCCCAAAAAGCGCATGATCCACTCGCGTTCCTTGAAATCGCGGTATCCCGGCGGCCTCAATGCCCCGACTTCCGCAAAACCGAGTGGATCATGCCTGGGCAGGCGGGCCAGGCAGGCAGGCAGGCCAGGCAGCCGGGGCCGAGTGGGCCGGGCGGCCAGGCCGGGCGGCCAGGCCGGGCGGTCAGGCCGAGCGGCCAGGCCGAGCGGGCAGGTCGGATGGGCCAGATCGGGCGGGCAGGCCGAGCGGGCCAGGCGGGTTGGGGGGCCGGGCTGCGCCGAGCGGGGCAGCTCGGGCAGGCCGGGGTAGGTGAGCCGGTAGGGCCGCAGGTTAGGGCTGGCTTCCGGGCAGGCGGGCGGGGCTGCTACTCGGGATCGCGGTCGATCAGCGGGTTGCTCTGCACCCAGTCTGCAGTTTCGTCGTATTTGCGCGCTATGTACTCTTCCAGCCGAGCGCGCTCGACGCGCCACTGGCCGCGCCCGCCGATCTTGATCGCCGGCAGTTCGCCGCTGCGCACCATGTGGTAGACCTGCGAGTCCGACACGTTCAGCTCGGTGGCCACGTCGGAGAGCAGCAGGAACCTTGGCTCCACAGGAAACTCCCGGGGTTGACGTCGTTTGGCTCAGTTTGCCACCGGCAGCCCCGGTCGCCCAGCACCGGACCGGGTCGGTGGCAGGCCGACCGTGCGGGACACACCGGCTGGGAACTTCCTCCGGCCGGAGGCGGGGTGTATGACGGTCACGGCGTGCGGCATGATCTGCGCCCGTGCCGGCGGCCGCCGGTGGAGGACGACGCGGGGAGACGACCGGTGACCGACGAGCTTGTCCGGGTGTACGTGCCGGCGACCGTACCGATGCTGGCCCGGTTGCGCGAGGAAGGGCTGGCCGCCGACCAGGCGCACGCCGTGACCCCGGCGCTGCGCGAGTGGTACGCCGAGGGCGACGAGGAGGAGTTGGAGTACGTCGCATTCACCCGGGCTGCCCAGGACGCCCTGCACCTGCTGCGGGCCGACCCGAGCGCTCCCCGCCGTCGCGTCGTCGTCTCGGTCGACCTGCCGTCGGGTGCTCTTGGGCGCGGTGACGGTGAGCTGGGCTCCAGCACGGTGACGTTGACCGACGCGGTGCCGGTGGGCGCCGTCGCGGCCATCCACGTGGACGGCTTGGACGCGGTCGAGGAGGTCGGTGCGGCGGCCGACGTGGTGGCCGAGGCCGCCGCTGGTGACCCCGACGCCCAGTTCACCGTGGACGGGGCCGAGGACCACGAGCTGGAGTGGTACGACGTGACGGAGCTGGACCAGCTGCTACACCCGGGCGCCTGAGCCGGACGCCGGCCCAGGTCCGGCGTCAGCGGGCCGGGTCCGCCTTGGCGGGATTCGTCTCTGCCCGGTCCGCGTCGAACGCCTCAGCTGCGTCGCCGTCGGATGCCTCGGTCGGGTCCGCGTCGAACGCCTTGGCGTAGCCCGGCTTGTCGTCCTCCGGGTCGACCTGGTCCGCGACCGGGCTCGGGCCGTCGGTCGGTTCGTCGTCGTCGCTGTGGGCCGGGCTGAGCGTGCGACCGAACGCGATGAGCGCGGTCAGCGCCCCCACGAAGAGCACCCAGATGCCGTTGTCCACCCGCGAGGTGCCCAGTGAGGTCTGCGCCACCGCGTCCGCCTCGCTGAGCGCGCTGGCGAGGTCGAGCAGCGACCGGCCGCCGATCCGGATGATCACTTCGGCGAGCAGCAGGAGGAGCCCCGGCCCGGCGCCGGCGAGCAGGTACGCCGGCCAGCGCAGCGCCGGGGCCTCGGAATCGCGACGGAGGGCTCGACGTCGTGCCCAGGTCAGGTAGCCGAAGGCCAGTAGCCCGGCCAGCAGCCCGGCGACGAGCGATTCGGTGCGGGACACCCACTTGGCCGCGTTGATCAACGATTCCTGGCTGTCGCCGGCACCGAAAAGGTCGAACAGCGGGTCCCGGGCGCGGCTGAACGCGACCACGAAGATCAGCGTGCCGAGCGCGGCGGTGACCACCGCACCGATCGCCGGGGCGGTCCGCGCGCCGGCCAGCGCGCCCCCGATGATCGCCGCGGCGGCCGTGGTGCCGGCGACCACGTTGGTGGTGGACGTGTCGAAGTAGGTGAGGTTGATCGCCACGGCGGCGGCGAGCCCGACCAGCATTCCGCCGCCGATCGCCCCGGCGAAGCGCAGGGTGGCCCAGTCGCCGTACCGGCGGGCCAGCAGGTTGCCACCGGCCAGCGCGACGGCCGCCCCGGCCACCAGCGCGGCCGAGATCACGCCGGGCAGGGCGAACGCGGAGAGGCTGATCGCGGTGACCCCGGCCGCCGCCGAGGTGATGGCCTCCCGGGTGGACCAGAGCATGGCGGCCAGCCACCCGAGCGCCAGCAGCGCGAGCACTGCGGCGCCGGGGGCGGGCAGCGGCCGACTGCCGGCGCTGGCCGCGTCGACCGCCGGTTCGTCCGACTCAGCGGCCGGGACGCGGCCGGGCTGCTTGGTCATCGTCTCCCCTTCGAGGCGGCAGGTCACCGACCATTCAGGGTACGCGGGCCCGCTGGGCTGCCTCTCGCCCCGGGACGGCGGGACGGATCGAGACCGGTCGGTAAGGGGAGGAGGGGTGGGGCGGTCCTTGGCGCAGGGCGGTGGCGGAGGTGGGTCGCGCGGCCCGTCATGGGAGAATCACGGGAGGTCCCGCCGCTGCTCGGCCTCCCGTGCGGCGTCCGGTGTCCGGCCGTCCGGTCGGTGCCCGCGGGTCCGGTTTCGCCACTGCTGTCGAGATCGCCAGGAGCCTTGATGGATGCCGTGTTCTCCGTTCCCGAGCCGCGCAACGAGCCGGTTCGCAACTACGAGCCGGGCAGCCCCGACCGGGACCGGCTCCAGCGGCGGCTGACCGAACTCGCCGCCGAGCGCATCGACCTGCCGATGACCATCGGCGGTGAGCAGCGGATGGCCGGCGGCGACCCGATCAACGTGGTGCAGCCGCACAAGCACGCCCACGTGCTGGGGGTGACCGGGCACGCCACCCACGACGACGCGCGCGCCGCCACCAAGGCGGCCAAGGACGCCGCGCCGATGTGGCGGGCGCTGCCCTTCGAGGAGCGCGCCGCGATCTTCCTGCGCGCCGCCGAGTTGCTCGCCGGCCCCTGGCGCGACACCCTCAACGCCGCCACCATGCTCGGCCAGTCGAAGACCGCGATTCAGGCGGAGATCGACGCGGCGTGCGAGTTCATCGACTTCCTGCGGTTCAACGTGCACTTCGCGCGTCGCCTGCTGGAGGAGCAGCCGGCGTCCTCGCCCGGCGTCTGGAACCGCTTCGACCACCGCCCGCTGGAGGGCTTCGTCTACGCGGTCACCCCGTTCAACTTCACCGCCATCGCCGGCAACCTGCCGTCGGCGCCGGCCCTGCTGGGCAACACGGTGGTCTGGAAGCCGGGCCCGACCCAGCAGTTCGCCGCGCACTTCACCATGCGGCTGTTCGAGGCCGCCGGCCTGCCGCCCGGCGTGATCAACATGGTCACCGGCCGGGGCGAGGAGGTCTCCGATGTCGTGCTCGCCGACCCGGAGCTGGCCGGCATCCACTTCACCGGCTCGACGAAGGTCTTCCAGCAGTTGTGGCGGACCGTCGGCGACAACATCGCCCGTTACCGGGGCTACCCGCGCCTGGTCGGCGAGACCGGCGGCAAGGACTTCGTCGTCGCCCACACCAGCGCTGACGTGGACGCGCTGCACACCGCGCTGATCCGGGGCGCGTACGAGTACCAGGGCCAGAAGTGCTCGGCGGCGTCGCGGGCGTACGTGCCGCGCTCGATCTGGGAGGGTGGGCTACGGGACCGGCTGGCCGCCACCACCGACTCGCTGACCTACGGTGACGTGGCCGACTTCAGCAACTTCGGCGGTGCCGTGATCGACGACAAGGCGTTCGCCCGGCACACCGCCGCGCTGGAGCTGATCGGCGGCGACGACAGCTGCCGGGTGCTGGCCGGTGGCACCGCCGACGACTCGGTCGGCTACTTCGTGCGACCGACGCTCTTCGAGTGCGGCGACGCCGCCCACGAGACCTTCACCACCGAGTACTTCGGGCCGATCCTGGGCGTGCACGTGTTCGACGACGCCCGTTTCGACGAGGTGGTCGCGCAGGCGGAGTCGATCGCCCCGTACGCGCTGACCGGCTCGGTGTTCGCCACCGACCGCCGGGTCGTCGAGTCGGTCGGCGAACGTATGCGGTACGCGGCCGGCAACTTCTACATCAACGACAAGCCCACCGGGGCGGTGGTCGGGCAGCAGCCCTTCGGCGGCGCCCGCGCCAGCGGCACCAACGACAAGGCCGGCTCCTGGCTCAACCTGGTCCGCTGGATCTCCCCGCGGACGATCAAGGAGACCTTCGTGCCGCCGACCGACCACACGTACCCCCACATGGGCTGACCGGCGACGACCCGCCGGCGGCGCGCGTGGCGCCGCCGGCGGACGCCCGGAATGTCACTATCCATCGATAGTCCTCAACGGACAGTCTGCCGCCGACAGTGCACTTAGGAAGTCCTGTTGGGTGGCAAACCGGCAAATCCTGGACGTCGGGTGCGCAAAGTGGCAGCGTAGTGGGCATGGCGGATTCCGGAGTCAACCCTACGGCGGCGGCCCTGCTCGGCCTCCTCCATGAGGGCCCGATGACAGGCGGTCAGTTGATGGCCGCCGCTGAGCGCCGTCTGGCGCCGTACTGGTCGATGACCCGCAGTCAGGTGTACCGCGAGTTGCCGGTGCTGGCTGAGCGGGGTTTTGTGCGACTCGGCAAGCCGGGTCCGCGGATGAGCCAGCCATACGCGCTCACCGCCAGCGGAAAACGGACGTTTTCCCGCTGGCTCGCGGAGAACCCTGGGCGGGACACCATCCGTAACCCGATAGCGCTCCGGATGGCGTTCGGCAACCTGCACTCCGCCAGCCAGCTGAAGAGCCTGTACGCCTCGGCCAACGAATACCACACCGAGGCCCTCGCCCAGGTCCGGGAGCAGGTGAAGAACGCCAAACGGGACGGCGAGACGTACGACGCCAGCGCGCTGGAGTTCGCCGTCGCCTACCACCGGGCTGCCCTGTCGTGGCTGAAGTCCGCCCCCGTCGGGTGACGATCAGCGGGTTCGCGCATAGGGAACGAGCTGCTCCGCGTCCGAAGGCCCAGGGCCGATTTGGCGCCGACCTGCGGGGCTCGCAAGCTCACTCCTCGTCCGCGCAGTACGCTTGTCTGTCGTGACCGCTGCCGATTACGCCGAACAGCTCAAGGAACTCGACGCGACCCTGCGAAACATCGAGGCCGTCCTCAACATCGACCGTCTGCACGAGGACAAGGCCCGCCTTGAGCAGGAGGCCTCCGCCCCCGATCTGTGGGACGACCAGGCCAAGGCCCAGCAGGTGACCTCGCAGCTGTCGTACGTCAACGGCGAGATCAGCAAGCTGGGCAGCCTGCGGTCCGGCCTCGACGACGCCCAGGTGCTGCTGGAGCTGGCCGAGGCCGAGGCCGACCCGGGCGTGCTGACCGAGGTCGAGTCGGAGATCACCGGGCTGACCAAGGCCATCCAGGAGATGGAGGTCCGCACCCTGCTCTCCGGCGAGTACGACTCGCGGGAGGCGCTGGTCGCCATCCGGGCCGGCGCGGGTGGCGTGGACGCCGCGGACTTCGCCGAGATGCTGCTGCGGATGTACCTGCGCTGGGCGGAGCGGCACGGCTACCCGACCGAGGTCTACGAGACCTCGTACGCCGAGGAGGCGGGCCTGAAGTCGGCCACCTTCGCGGTCAAGGTGCCGTACGCGTACGGCACGCTCAGCGTCGAGTCGGGCACCCACCGGCTGGTCCGGATCAGCCCGTTCGACAACCAGGGCCGTCGGCAGACCAGCTTCGCGGGCGTCGAGGTCCTGCCGGTCACCGAGCAGACCGACCACATCGACATCCCGGAGAACGAGGTACGGGTCGACGTCTACCGCTCCTCCGGCCCGGGTGGGCAGAGCGTCAACACCACCGACTCGGCGGTGCGGCTGACCCACATCCCGACCGGCATCGTGGTGACCTGCCAGAACGAGAAGTCCCAGCTACAGAACAAAGCCTCCGCGCTGCGGGTGCTTCAGGCCCGGCTGTTGGAGCGCAAGCGCCAGGAGGAGCAGGCCAAGCTCGAAGGGCTCAAGGAGAACGCGGCCGGCTCGTGGGGCGACCAGATGCGCTCCTACGTCCTGCACCCGTATCAGATGGTGAAGGATCTCCGAACTGAGCAGGAGACCGGCAATCCGAGCGCGGTCTTCGACGGCGAGTTGGACGGTTTCATCGAGGCCGGCATCCGTTGGCGCAAGCAGCGGCAGCTCGCCGGCGACGGTGCGTGACGGGGCGCGGGCGGAGCGCGTCGTCGATCTCCAGGTAGAAGCCTGATTCGACGACTCGCGCCGGATCGGCGGGGCGTGGGGCTTGGCTCAGTTGTTACACCGCGTAGACTCACCACCCGTGATTCAGCTTGAGCAAGTGACGAAGACGTACCCGAAGGCGTCCCGGCCTTCGCTCGACAACGTGTCCGTCTCGATCGAGAAGGGCGAGTTCGTCTTCTTCATCGGTCCATCCGGCTCCGGCAAGTCCACGATCATCAAAATGCTGCTGCACGAGGTGGCCCCCAACAAGGGTCGCGTCGTCGTCAACGGCAAGGACGTCACGTCGATGCGCTCCTGGAAGCGACCCCACTTCCGGCGTTCGATCGGCTGTGTCTTCCAGGACTTCCGGCTGCTGCCCAACCGCACCGCCTACGAGAACGTGGCGTTCGCCCTCGAGGTGATCGGCAAGACCAAGGCGGTTGCCCGCCGGGTCGTGCCGGAGGTGCTGGAGCTGGTCGGGCTCGGTGGCAAGGAGCACCGCTACCCGCACGAGCTCTCCGGTGGTGAGCAGCAGCGGGTCGCCGTCGCCCGGGCGTTCGTGAATCGTCCGCTGATCCTGCTGGCGGACGAGCCCACCGGAAACCTGGACCCGGACACCTCGATCGAGATCATGCGTCTGCTGGACCGGATCAATCGCACCGGCACGACCGTCGTGATGGTCACGCACGACTCCAACATCGTGAACCAGATGCGCCGCCGCGTCGTTGAGATTGAGAGCGGTCGCATCGTGCGTGACCAGGCCCGCGGCGTCTACGGGTGAGCCGGCGCTCCACCCCTGCGCAGCCTGACGACGAACACCTCATGCCGGAGACCCGGAGGAAATCCCGATGCGCGTGAAATACGTCCTGTCCGAGGTACTGGTCGGACTGTGGCGCAACGTGACCATGTCCATCGCGATGATCATCACGATGGCGGTCTCGCTGACCATGCTCGGCGCCAGCGGTCTCATGTACCGCCAGGTCGACGACATGAAGGACCTCTACTACAAGAACATCGAAGTCTCGATCTTCTTGACCCAGGAGGTGACCGAGCAGGAGCGCACCGACCTGCAGACCAAGCTCGACAGCGACCCCCTGGTCAAGGACGTCCTCTACGTCAACAAGGACGAGGCGTACAAGCGCTTCAAGGAGATGTACCAGGACGCGCCGGACCTGGTGAACGCCGTGAAGCCCGACCAGCTGCCCGAGGCGTTCCGGCTCAAGCTGAACAACCCGGAGCAGTACAAGGACGTCTACGACCAGTACAAGGACACGGCGGGCGTCGAGGAGATCATCGACCAGAGTCGACTGCTCGACAAGATCTTCAACATTCTCACCTCGATCCAGAACATCGCCCTGGCCGCTGCCGTCGTGATGGCGATCGCCGCCCTGCTGCTGGTCGCGAACACCATTCAGGTGGCCGCGTACAGCAAGCGGCGTGAGGTGGCGGTCATGAAGCTGGTCGGCGCGTCCAACTGGTTCATCCAGGCGCCGTTCGTGCTGGAGGCCGTGGTGGCCGGCCTGATCGGTTCACTGCTCGGTCTGGTCGCCCTGGTCGCGGCGAAGTATCTGCTCTTCGACGGGTCGTTGAGCGCGTTGCAGGGTCTGCTCTCGCCGATCACCTGGGGCGACATCCTGTTCATCTTCCCGTTGATGGCCGGCGTCGGTGGTCTGGTCAGCGCGGGCACCGCCTGGATCACCCTGCGCTTCTACCTGCGGGTCTAGGCACCGTACGGGTCGTCCCGTCGTCTCCCGAGGACCCTCCCGCGGCCGGAAATAAACGGCGCGGGAGGGTCCTTGTCAATGAGGCTTATTCGGGCGGCCCTGACGATGGCACGGCCTGCTCGGCGGCGAGAGCCTGAATAAGCCTCATTCGGGTAGCATGATCGGTTGTCCGGCCGGGGTGAACCCGGCCACGGACCAAGGGGAGGGGGTGGCACCGATGCCACGGGAAAAGGGGCGCAAGGTGGTCGCCTCCAACAAGAAGGCGCGTCACGACTACGCCATCTTCGACACGTACGAGGCGGGCATGGCGCTGACCGGCACCGAGGTCAAGTCGCTGCGGGCCGGGCGCGCGTCACTTGTCGACGCGTTCGGGCAGGAACGTGACGGCGAGTTGTTCCTGCACGCGATGCACATCCCGGAGTACACCCAGGGCACCTGGACCAACCATGAGCCCCGGCGTACCCGCAAGCTGCTGCTCAACCGGGCCGAGATCGACAAGCTCCTCGGCAAGACCCGCGAGGGCGGTTTCACCATCGTCCCGTTGCAGGTCTACTTCTCGGACGGCTGGGCCAAGGTCGAGATCGCCCTGGCCAAGGGTAAGAAGTCGTACGACAAGCGGCAGGACCTCGCCAAGCGGGACGCGGACCGGGAGATCGCCCGGGTGTCGGGTCGACGCGGCAAGGGCATGGACGACTAGTTCATCCTGTTTGTCCGGGTCGGCGTGCCGGCCCGGGGCTCGGGATGAAAGCTGTTGCGCCAGGCGTTAGTCTTGTCAGTGCCGCCACATCGGCGGCCTGTCGAGGGGGTGACTGGTTTCGACTTCGTACGCAGCGACAGGGGAAGCGAGCCGAGGAAGCCGACGTCGTCTCGAGAATCGGTCGTCGGAAACTTATAAGCGCCAAGAACAATCGCGCTGACTTCGCTCTCGCCGCCTGAGGCGAGTAGCTAAGTCTGTCGGCCTGGGAACGCCTTCGTCCCAGTAGCCGGCATCAGCTAGGAGGCTGGCCAATCGGACCCGGTCGCGGGGTCCGTGCGGCGAGATTAATCAGCGACTGGGCCCGTCACACCAACTTGCTCGCGTGAGCGGTGGGGCCGAGTAGAGGCACAGCGAGCTGCGCTCGGAGAAGCCCTGACAAACCGGCGAAGGACCCGGGTTCGATTCCCGGCACCTCCACCACCTCGAACGAAGCGCCCCGGCCCACCAGCCGGGGCGCTTCGTTGTGTCGAGAGGGTCTTACGCTGCCCCCTGTGACCAACCAGGAGCTGCGCCTGTCGGTCGGCGCGTCGCCCGGCCAGCGCGTCGTGGCGGTGGTGGCCGGCGTCCTGCTCACGGCCGTCGGCGCGGCGTTCGTGGCGCTGCCCCTCGTCGCCGACGGGCTGTTGCGCCGGCTGACCGGCCCGGGTGACGCGTTCGCCTCCTATGAGGAGGCTCGCGACCTGCCCCCGGGGCTGCTGCCGCCCGCGCTGCGCGACTCCGCCGACCCGAACCAGTCCGGCCCCAGCCCGTTCATCGGCCTGTGTGGCCTGCCCTTCGTCCTGCTCGGCCTCTACCTGGTGCTGCGGGTGCTGCGTACGGCCGCCTGGCTGGACGGCAGCCGGGTGCGGGTACGCGGTGCGCTGCGCACCCGCACCGTCGACCTCGCCACCGCCCGGATCGAGTCCCGCGTGGCGTCGTATCGCGAGGCGGACGACGACGGCCCGGCCAGCGGACCGCAGACGCGGGCCTTCTTCGCGACCGACCCGGGGAGTACGCGGGGGGTCACCATCCCACTGCGCGGCATGGGGCTGCCCAGCCTGCCGCCGTCCGAGCTGCGGGCGCTGGCCGAGGCCATCACGAGCGGTCGACCGGGTGACGGGCCGGACACCGACGCGCAGGCCGTCGCCGACCACCTGCACCGCCAGGCAGCGCGTCCGGTAACCGACTGACAGGGGCGCCCGTCCCATCGGATCTGGGCGGCACCAGTGCGGCTGGTGGGGTCGGTGGGCCGAACGGGGCAGATGAGACGACCCAGGGCCCTGGACAGGGCGGGCCGGGCGGCCTCACCATCGCGGTATGGGGTAGCAGCGCCGTGCGGGAGGTGCCATGGTCACCGGTCCGGTCCAGCAGCCGTCACTCGTCGCCCGACCGCGCGTCGCGCATCCGGCCGGGCTCCCCGCCGATCCACATTCCATCGGTTTACCCGGCGAGCCGCGTCCGGCCGGCCTCGCCGGTGACGTGCACGCCCTCGGCCGGGCCGTCGCCGTCGCCAGCACCGAGCCGCGCTGGCGCGAGGATGTCCTCCTTCGGCTGCGTCCGGTGCGCCAGGGCTTCGCCGAGCACGTCCGGGCCACCGAGGGTCCCACCGGCCTCTACCGGGAGTTGCTCACCCAGTCGCCGCGACTGGACCACGGCGTGCGCCTGCTGACCCGGGAGCACGTCGCGATCGTCGCCGCGATCCTGGCCGTGCAGCAGATCGCCGAGCAGCCCGAGGCGCACCCCGACGAGCTGCGGCATCGGGCCGGGCACCTGCTGCGGAGGTTGGCCCGGCACCGGCGGCGCGGCGCCGATCTGCTCTGGGAGGCGTACCAGACGGATCTGGGTGGCGAGACCTGAGCCCGGGTCGGGAACCGGCCGGGCGGCGGACACGTCGAACCGGACATGCGTCGAATGGCCCTGCTGCTCGTACTCCCGTTGCTGCTCACGGCGGGCTGTGCCGCGACGGACGCCGGTCCGGCCGGCGGCCCGCGTAGCCCCACGCACGCCCCGGAGGCGTTCGACCAGCGGGCCGGTCAGGTCGCGGCGGCGTGGCGACCCGGCCCCGACTGGCGCACCGGCTACGTGCCGTTGGAGGGGCCGACCCTGCTCACCGGTGACCCGGGCTTCACCCCCGACACCGAGGCGGCCTTCCGAGCCGGGTGGTACCGCGCGCAGGTCGGGATACCGCCCACCCGGGTCGGCGGCGAGATCGAATTCCCGGACGGACGGCTGACGCTGCCGTTGGTCAGCGCCGCCGAGGCGTACCGGCAGCTCGATCAGGGTGACCCGTTGCCCTGCCCGGGGCGGCTGAAGCGGCCCGGCCGGCCCACCCCCGGCGGGCCCACCGTCGAACCAGGGCCCGACGGGTGGGCCACGAGCAGCACGCAGACCGCCTGTCTCCCGCTCACCGTCACCGGGGTCACGTTCGGCGCCGTGCCGGTCCGCACGAGCCGAGGTGTGGCTCAGGTCCCCGCCTGGCTGTTCACCATCAAGGAGCTGGCCACCCCGGTGGTCCGGCTCGCCGTCGCGCCCACGGCGGTCACCCCCGTCCCCGAGCCCACCGCGCCGGCCCAGCCGCTGCCGGACGGGTTGGTGGCGGCCCAGGACCTGGCGGCCGTCGACGGCGCCCGGCTGACCGTGCGGCTCGGTGTCGGCGCGTGCGACACCGGGATCACCCCGTTGGTGTGGGAACGGCCGGACGTCGTGGTGGTCGGTGGTGGCGTCACCCGGGCCACCGGCGAATGTATCGCCCTGCTGAAGCTGGAGCCGGTCACCATCACCCTCGCGGCGCCGCTGGGCGCCCGGCCGGTGCTGGACGTGTTCACCGGCGCCCCACTGTCGATCGCGTCGCGCTGAACGGGGCGACCGGTTCAGAGGAGGCTGGGCACGTCGGTGCTGATCGGCACCGGCAACACCGTGGGACGGTCGGCGCGCAGCCCGGTGGCGAGCGCCGCGCCGAGCTGTTCGGGGGTCTCCACCACCTCCGTGGCACAGCCGTAGCCGGCCGCGATCGCGATGATGTCCAACCCCGGCAGATCCAGACCGGGCACCCCGGGGGTGTGCTTCAGCTCGGCGAACGCCTTGAGGATCGCGTACTGCTGGTTGACCGGGACGACGACCACCACCGGCAGTGCCAGGCGGGCGGCCGTCCAGAGTGCCTGCACCGAGTAGTGGAAGGAGCCGTCGCCGACCACCGCCACCACGGGGCGGCCGCGCCCGGTGTCCCGCTCGGCCAGCGCGACGCCGATCGCCGCCGGCAGGCCGTAGCCGAGGCCGCCGCTGGCCATCGTGAAGTACGACGCCGGGCGGGTGATCCGCAGCTGACGACGCAGCGCGGACAGATTGGATGGTGACTCCTGGACCAGTACGCCGTCGGACGGCCAGTGCGCGGCCAGCGCGGCGAACAGGGCGTCGGCGCTCAGTGGGGTGCTGACCTCCGGCGAGGGCGGTGCGTCCCGCCGTGCGGGTGCCGGCCGGTCGCTCGACGGCACCCGTTCGACCAGCGCGGCCAGGGCCAGCCCAGGGTCACTGAGCAGGCTGTCACCGACCGGGGCTCGCGCGGCCTCGTCCGGGTCGTCCGTGACGTGCAGCAGACGGGCGCCGTCGGGCAGGTGCCCGCCCGGCACGTACGGGTAGTAGCGGAACACCGGGGCGCCGATGACCAGCACCGTGTCGTGTCCGCGCAGCGCCTCGGCGAGCGGACCGATCGCGTACGGCAGCACGCCGCGGAAGTGCGGATGGTCCTCGGGGAACACCGCCCGCTCGGGGGCGGGTGCCGACCAGACCGGCGCGGCGAGCCGCTCGGCCAGCGCTACCGCCGTCGACCAGCTCGCGGAGCGGTCCACCCCCGGCCCGTATACGAGCGCCGGGTTGCGGCTGCCGGCCAGCACCCGGACGAACTCGTCCAACCGCTCGGGGTCCGGCGCGAACCGGGTGGCCACCGTTCGCGGCGCGGGCGGCGGGTCGGCCGGCTGGGCCCAGTCGTCCATCGGCAGGGAGAGGAAGACCGGCCCCGCCGGTGGCTGCACCGCCGTCGCGTACGCCCGCAGCATCGCCCCGGGGATGTCCTGCGCCCGGGCCGGCTCGTAGGCCCACTTCACGTAGGGCTGCGGAAGCTCGGTGGGTCGGCGGCTGGCCAGCCGGGGTTCCAGCAGCAGCATCTCCCGGGTCTGCTGGCCGGCGGTGACGATCAGCGGGGTCTTGTTGTGCCAGGCGGTGACCAGGTTGCCCATGCCGTTGCCGGTGCCCGGGGCGGTGTGCAGGTTGACGTGGGCGGGCGCTCCGCCGGCCTGGGCGTAGCCGTCGGCCATCGCGACCGCCGTCGCCTCGTGCAGCGCGTGAACGTAGTGGAAGTCGGTGGGGAAGTCCTGGAGGAACGTCTCCTCGGTAGAGCCGGGGTTGCCGAAGACAGTGGTCATACCGAGGGTGCGGAGCACGTCGTACGTCGCGTCTCGGACAGTTGCCATCGCCACCCGCCTCCGTGTCGCGGGCAGGGGCAACCACGGCCGCCCTCCCGATCAGCCGAATCTATCGGGATGTGACGGACCTTTCGGGCGTTTCTCGGCCGTCGGTGGTCTGGATCCGTCGATCACCGGGAGGTCTGTCGTCGGGCGCAACGGCCCTTCGTCTTAACTGTCCGATCACCCGCCGGTCAGACCTTAGCCAGCACCCAGGACGCAGGCTATGGTGCCAGGCATGGCGTTGACAGCGCGGCTGAACCCGATGCGCCGGGCGGATCCGGTCGATGACCGGCCCCCGGCGCGGGCTCACGGTTGACGGGTGTGTGGCATGCAGGGAGAGGGCCAGGCGATCGGCGGACGAGCGATGGAGTCGATGACCGGGCGGCTGCTGGTCGCGACTCCGGCGCTCAAGGACCCGAACTTCGACCGTACGGTGGTACTGCTGGTCGCCCACGAGCCGGGCGGCGCGCTCGGCGTGGTGCTGAACCGGGCCACCGAGGTGCCGGTGGCCGAGGTGCTCGGTGACTGGAGCGACCTGGCCCGCCACCCGGCGGTGCTCTTCGAGGGCGGCCCGGTGCAGCCCGACTCGGCCATCTGCCTCGCCCGGATGCGACACCCGATGCGCCGGGTGAAGGGCTTCCACCAGGTTTCCGGGGCGGTCGGCACGATCGACCTCTCGGTCGACCCGGAGCGGCTGCGGGAGAGCATCGGCGGCATCCGGGTCTTCGCCGGCTACTCCGGCTGGGGCAGCGGCCAGTTGGAGCAGGAGATCGCCGACGGCTCCTGGTTCGTGCTGGACGGGCTGCCCGGGGACGCCTTCGTCGACCGGCCCGACGACCTGTGGCCGATGGTGCTGCGCCGGCAGGGCGGAATGATGGCCGCCGTCGCGCACTTCCCGCCGGACGTGGCGCTGAACTGACCCGGCTCGGCGGGGGACCCCGCGAGATGACCATGCGAGCCGGTCTGTGTATAGTTTCCCAGTGCCCGGGCGACCGGGACAACAGCAAGGGGCCGTGGCGCAGCTGGTAGCGCACCACACTGGCAGTGTGGGGGTCAGGGGTTCGAGTCCCCTCGGCTCCACCCTTGAGAAACGCCCTGGCCGGGATGATTCGGCCGGGGCGTTTCGCTGTTGGGGCATCGTCGATGCTCTGGCTACCGAACGATCGGTGACCACTCCCGCTGGCTGGCGATCGTCACCCCGGGGGTGCGGTAGTAGGGATCCGCGGCGACGATCGCGGCGAACGCCTCGGCGTCCGGGACGTCGAAGATCAGTAGTGCTCCGGAGTCGTCGGCGAACGGCCCGGCCATGACCAGCCGGCCCTCCTGGTGCAGGGCCTGGAGACGCTCCCGGTGCGCCGGTCGGGCGGCGAGCCGGTCGGGTTCGTCGCCGAAGGACAACTCCAAGATGAACACCCGTTCCTCCTCCTCAACGCGGCTTCCCAAACACCCTAGTTGAGACTTACGCAAAACGCCCCGACCGGATGACCCGGTCAGGGCGCTGGCGACTAGATGTCCGTTAATGGGCTGGATCAGCCCTGACGGCTCTTCCACTGCGGGTTGGCGCGGTTCACCACGACCACCCGGCCGCGACGGCGGACCACCACCGAACCCGGCTTCTGCTTCAGCGCACGCAACGAGCTACGTACCTTCATCTCTGCCTCCTCGGTGCAAGCGGTTCCGAGTATCGAAACGCCACACCCACCCGCCGGATTCCCGGCCGGCCAGCGTCGAACCTTTGCCGCCTCCCAGCCGTACCAGTGGGCGGAGGTCATCCTCATGCCCGTACGCCGGCTCCTCGCCACGGTGCTGGTCGCTGCCGCGACCGTGCCCCTGGCCGCCACGCCCGCCGCCGCCCACGGTGCCCCAACCGACCCGGTCAGTCGCGCGGCGGCCTGCGGCCCCGAGGGCCGGTACGCGGCCACCAGCGCCTGCCGGGCGGCGATCCAGGCCGGCGCGGCGGTCCGCGAATGGGACAACGTACGGGTCGCCGCGATCAACGGGCGAGACCGGGAACGGATCCCGGACGGTGAACTGTGCAGCGGCGGGCTGTCCGCGTACCGGGGGCTGGACCTGCCCCGCACCGACTGGCCGAGCACCGAGCTGACCGCCGGCGCGAAGTTCACCTTCCGGTACCGGACCACCATCGAGCACCGGGGCACCTTCCGGCTCTACGTCACCACGCCCGACTACGACCCCCGCAAGAAGCTGACCTGGGCGGATCTGGAGTCGCGCCCGTTCCTGACGCTGACCGACCCGCCGGTGCGCGCCGGGGCGTACCAGTTGGCGGGCCGGCTGCCGGCGGGCCGCAGCGGCCGACACCTGATCTACACGATCTGGCAGAACTCCAACACCCCGGACACCTACTACTCCTGCTCGGACGTGGTGTTCCGCAGCGCCAAGGCCACCGCAACCCCGGCGAAGGCCGCCGCGACGAAGAGCGCGGCGGCTGCTCCGCGTACCGCGGCGAGTGGGCCGCCCGCCAGCGAGCCGGTGGTGGCGGCGGCGGCCGACCCGGGCGTGCCGGTGGCGTCGGTGACCAACCTCGGCGGCCGGTGGCCGGTGCTGGCCGGGGCCGCCGCCGTGCTGGTCCTGGTGCTGTTGATCGGCGCCGGACGGCGACGCCGCCGCGCCGCCGCACCGGTGGGCCGGCAGTGCGAGGTGCGCAACCACCGGGCCGGGCGACGCCGGATCTGGTGATCTGGCACCGCCCGGGGCCCGGCGGTGCTCAGCCCAGGTGGCGCTCGATCTCGGCCAGCTCGTCGGCCGTGAAGTCGAGGTTGTCCAGTGCGGCGATGTTCGTCTCCAACTGCTCGACGCTGCTCGCCCCGATGATCAGGCTGGTCATCCGCGGGTCGCGCAGCGCCCAGGCCAACGCGAGCTGAGCGAGGGACTGGCCGCGCTGCTCGGCGACCGCGCCGAGGCCACGGATGGTGGCCATCTTCTCCTCGCTGAGGTCGCTCTCGTTGAGGAAGACGCTGGTGCGAACCCGCGAGTCGGCCGGGATGCCGCCCAGGTAACGGTCGGTCAGCAGGCCCTGGGCCAACGGGCTGTACGCGATGCAGCCGGCACCGACCTGCTCCAGCGTGTCGAGCAGGCCGTCGGACTCGGTCCAGCGGTTGAGCATCGAGTACGACGGCTGGTTGATCAGCAGCGGCGTACCCAGCTCGCGCAGGATCTCGGCGGCCCGTGCGGTCTGCTCCGAGTTGTAGTTCGAGATGCCGACGTAGAGCGCCTTGCCGGAGCGGACGATGGCGTCGAGCGCCCCCATCGTCTCCTCCAGCGGGGTGTCCGGGTCGAACCGGTGCGAGTAGAAGATGTCGACGTAGTCCAGCCCCATCCGGCCCAGCGACTGGTCCAGCGACGAGATCAGGTTCTTGCGCGAGCCCCACTCGCCGTACGGGCCGGGCCACATCAGATATCCGGCCTTGCTGGAGATGATCAGCTCGTCCCGGTACGGCTTCAGGTCGGTGGCGAGCATCCGGCCGAAGTTCTCCTCCGCCGAACCGGGCGGTGGGCCGTAGTTGTTGGCCAGGTCGAAGTGGGTGACGCCCAGGTCGAAGGCGCGGCGCACGATGTCGCGCTGCCGTTCGAACGGGCGGTCCGGACCGAAGTTGTGCCACAGCCCGAGCGAGACGGCGGGCAGCCGCAGGCCACTGCGTCCGCTGCGCCGGTAGGTCATGGTGTCGTAGCGGTCATCCGCGGCGAGATAGGTCACGATCATGAGCCTAGCTCCGGCCGGCCGTGGCGCGGATCGGGCGTGCGAACCGGGACATCGGGGTAGTTTCGACGCCATGCGTTTCATTGCGCTCGACACCCCCAAACCGCTGTCCAAGATCGGCTTGGGCACCTGGCAGTTCGGCTCCCGCGAATGGGGGTACGGCCCGGACTTCGAGCGGCAGGCGGCGCAGATCGTCCGGCGGGCCGTCGAGCTGGGCGTGACGGTCTTCGACAGCGCGGAGATCTACGGCTTCGGGCGCAGCGAACGCATCCTCGGCGCGGCCCTCGGCGACGACCGACCCAAGGTGGTGGTCGCCAGCAAGATCCTGCCGGTGCTGCCGGTGGCCGCGGTGGTGCAGCAGCGGGCGGTCGCCTCGGCGGCCCGGCTCGGCGTCACCAGCATCGACCTCTACCAAGTGCACCAGCCCAACCCGCTGGTCGCCGACCACACCACCATGCGCGGCATGCGGACCCTTCAGGACGTCGGGCTGGTCGGCGAGGTCGGCGTCAGCAACTACGGGCTGCGCCGCTGGCAGGTCGCCGAAGCGGCGCTCGGCCGTCGGGTGCTCAGCAACCAGGTCCGCTACAGCATGGTGGACCGCGCCCCCGAGCAGGACCTGCTGCCGTACGCGCGGCAGGCCGGTCGGGTGGTCATCGCGTACAGCCCGCTCGCGCAGGGTTTCCTCTCCGGCCGCTACGACGCCAAGAACCCGCCGACCGGCGCGGTCCGGCGCGCCAACCCGTACTTCCTGCCGGAGAACCTGGAGCGCGGCACCGCGCTGATCGACACCCTGCGTCAGGTCGCCGACGCCCACGACGCCACCCCCAGCCAGATCGCGCTGGCCTACCTGCTGCGCCACCCGAACGTGCTCGCCATCCCCGGGGCCTCCGGGGTCGAGCAGATGGAACGCAACGCCGCCGCCGCCGACATCGACCTCGCCGACGACGAGCACACGGCGCTGGCCGAAGCCGCGAAACGCTTCCGCCCGATCACGGGGCTCGCCGCGATGCCCGCGATGCTGCGTGCCCGGTTCGGCACACCAACCGGAAAGTGAGCACAGTGGACGACATCACCGCGCTGATCCTGGACGACCACGCCGCCTTCCGGCGTGGCTTCGCCCGCCTCGACGACGCCCGCGACGAGCAGGAGATGCTCGCCATCTGGGACGCTCTCGCCCTGCACCTGGACATCCACGCCGAGGCGGAGGAGGCGATCCTCTACCCGCACCTGGTCAAGCACGGTGACGACGGCGAGGACGAGACCGCCGACGCGATCGGCGACCACAACAAAATTCGTGACGCCATCGCCGAGGCGAAACTGCACCCGGTCGGCTCGGATCAGTGGTGGGAGGCGGTCGGCACGGCCCGCCGGGAGAACAGCGAGCACCTGGCCGAGGAGGAGGACGAGGCGCTGCCCGACTTCCGCCGGCACGCCAGCACCGAACTCCGCGCCGAGCTGGGCCAACGCTGGCTGACCTTCTACGGCGAGCACAAGAACGGTCGCAACCTCCCGTTCCGCGACAAGGACCCGCAGCAGTACGTCGCCGACCACCGCTGAGATCTCCCCGGCACGGGGGAGTCGCCGGCACCGGTCCCGGCAGCAGAATGACGAGGTGAACCTCCGAGCGGCGCTGGCCCCGCTGGTCGCCGGCACCACCTGGCGACGC
Organism: Micromonospora sp. BQ32; assembly: GCF_059358895.1. Lineage (NCBI taxonomy): Bacteria > Bacillati > Actinomycetota > Actinomycetes > Micromonosporales > Micromonosporaceae > Micromonospora > Micromonospora sp. BQ32. The sequence continues at coordinate 97,205 of NZ_JCADBI010000008.1, forward strand.
GGCGTGTTCCTGCTGCTCGGCGGCGTGCTGGCGCTGCCGTACGGGCTCCTCGCGGTGACGTTCGCCCAACTGCTCGCCGACTCGGCGATCCCGCGCCCACTGGTCTACGTCCTGCTGGTCATCGCGGTGCTGATCGCCGTGGTCCCGTTGCTGCTGGACGGCAGCCGGGCCCTGGAGATCGCCGCCGTACGGGCCCTGCTCGGCGTCGACCTGCCCGAACCCGCGCCCGGGCACACCGCCGACCGGGAGACCCGGTTGCGCAGCGCGCTCTGGATCGCCACCCACCTCATCGTCGGCGCGCTGGTGATGATCGCGCTGTTCAGCGCCCTGCCGATGGCGCTGGCGTTCATCGCCCAACAGTTCGGCATCGGCACCGAGCTGACCAGCCGGGAACAGTTCGGGCCGTTGGACGGGCAGGACAGCGGATGGCTGACCCTGACCGGCGTGCTCCTGCTGGTCGGCCTCGGCTACGTCGTCGCCGGGCTCGGCGCGCTCGCCGGGTCCATGGCACCGGTGCTGCTCGGCCCGGCTCAGGCGGAGCGGATCGCCGCCCTCGAAGCACAGGCCACCCGGCTCGCCGAACGCAACCGGCTGGCCCGGGAGCTGCACGACTCGGTCGGTCACGCGCTGACCGTGGCCACCCTCCAGGCCGGGGCCGCCCGCGAGGTCCTCGACACCGACCCGGAGTTCGTCCGGCGGGCGCTCACCGCCATCGAGGACGTCGGGCGCAACGCGATGGACGACCTCGACCACGTGCTCGGGCTGCTCCGGGAGAACGGACGCGACCGGCCCGTGGTGGCGCCGCAGCGTACCCTCGCCGACCTGGACCGGTTGGTCACCGACGCCCGCGCGGCCGGCCTGGCCGTGCACGCGCATCGCGCCGGTGACCCGACGCGGGTGCCCGCGGCGGTCTCCCGGGAGGGCTACCGGATCGTCCAGGAAGGACTGACCAACGCGGCCCGGCACGGCCGCGGGCCGGTCACGGTACGCCTGGACCTGCACCCGGACGCGCTGGAATTGGAGTTGGTCAACGCGGTGAGCCACCCCGAACGGACCCAGCTCGGGCGAGGCGGTCGGGGTCTGGACGGGATGCGGGAGCGGGTGCTGCTGCTCGGCGGCCGGCTCACCGTGGGCCCGGACGGCGACCGGTGGCTGATCCGGGCCCGCCTGCCGTACGAGGAGACGCGATGACCACTGGGGTGCTCATTGTCGACGACGACGAGCTGATCCGGATCGGGCTCCGGGCGATCATCGACGCCCAACCCGACCTGCGGGTGCTCGCCGAAGCCGCCGACGGGGCCGAGGTGCCACCGCTGGTCGCCCGGCACCGGCCCGACGTGGTGCTGATGGACGTGCGGATGCCCGGCATCGACGGCATCCAGGCCACCCGGCACCTGCTGGCCACCTCCGCCGACCCGCCCCGGGTGCTGGTGGTCACCACGTTCGCCAACGACGAGTACGTCTACGAGGCGCTGCGCGCCGGCGCCTCGGGGTTCCTGCTCAAACGGGCCCGGCCCGCCGAGGTGGTGGAGGCGGTCCGGGTGGTGGCGGCGGGTGAGTCGCTGCTCTTCCCGGCCGCGATCCGCCAGCTGGTCGGGGCGTACGGGCCGGCGGGCGGCGACCGGTTGAGCGCCGCCCGGCTCACCGAACGGGAGGCCGAGGTGCTGCGGTTGATGACCACCGGCCGGTCCAACCCGGAGATCGCCGCGCACCTGGTGGTCGGGGTGGAGACGGTGAAGACGCACGTCGGCAACGTGCTGGCCAAGCTGGGCGTCCGCGACCGCACGCAGGCGGTCATCGCGGCCTACGAGTCCGGCTTCGTCACCCCGTCGGGCTGATCGGTCCCTCGACCGGGGGACTGGGTTCACTGCTTGCCGGGAGGGAACCGGTCGGCCGTCGGACCAGGCTGAGAGCATGACAACGATCACTGCCTCCCGACCCCGTACCGACTCCCGCTGGCCGGACCGGCTCGCCCCACTGGCCGCCGGTTGGCTCGGCCTGTGGGGCGTGCTCGCCCTGATCGGCACCCTCACCGGCGCCGGCTACCCATTCGGCCCGAACGACCCGCACGGCGGCGACATCAGCCTGCTGCGCCTGGTGCCGGCGGAGGTGGCCACTCCGCTCTTCGCCGGCGTACTGCTCACCGCCGCGGTGGCCGCCCTGGCCATGAGCCGCCCGGCGGCGCGTCCACCCGGCCCGCTGCGGGCGCTGCTCGCCGGCTACGGCTGGGCGGTCGCGTTCCTGCTCGTCCTGGTCGTGCCGGATGTCCGCGTGCTGATCATGCTCGGCTACCTGCCGATACTGATCGTCGGTGCGCCGTTCGGCTGGCCGCCGGTCGACTACTCCGACCTCTTCAACTGGGCGCTGTTTGGCCGGTTCGCGGCGCTGGCCGGCGGGCTGCTGCTGGTCGGAGCGGTGCTCGCCTGGCAGCGCCGCACCGCCGGGGCCTGCGTCGGCTGCGGCCGCGCCGACACCGGCCAGGGGTGGACCACCCCGGCCGCCGCCACCCGCTGGGGCCGGTGGGCCGCCGGCATCGCCGCGGCCATTCCCTTCACGTACGCGCTGACCCGGTTCGCCTGGGCGGCCGGCATCCCGCTCGGTATCTCCCGCGAGTTCCTGACCGAGATGCAGGACACCGGGCTGGTCTGGGCCGGGTTCGGGCTGGCCGCCTTCGCCACCGTCGGCGCGATCCTCACCCTCGGCCTGGTGCAGCGCTGGGGCGAGCGGTTCCCCGGCTGGATGCTCGGCCTCGCCGGCCGGCGGGTGCCGGTGAAGCTGGCCGTGGTGCCGGCCACCCTGGTCGCCATCTCCGTGACCGCAGCCTCACTGGGGCTGCTCAGCAATCCCGAGTTCTGGCGGCTGACCGGCGGGTTCAGCATTACCGGGGCGCCGATGCTGCTCTGGCCGCTGTGGGGCGTGGCGCTCGGGGCGGCCACCTACGCGTACCACCTGCGCCGCCGCGGCACCTGCGGCCGTTGTCACCAGGGCTGAGGGGTAGCGGGAGCGCCCCTGATGCCCGGGGCGCCCCGCGAAGGTGAGCTAGCGTGGGTCGGGTGACTGCGCCTACCCCGGTAATCCCGGTTCCACCGGCCGACCTGCCCGGCACGCTCGGCGCGCTTCGGGCGGCCGGTCACCAGTACCGCACCGTCAAGCAGGAACTCCGCGACAACCTCCTCGCCCGGATGCGCTCCGGCGAGACCCGTTTCCCCGGCATCGTCGGCTACGACGACACCGTGCTGCCCGAGGTCGAGCGGGCCCTGCTCGCCGGGCACGACATGGTGCTGCTCGGCGAGCGCGGCCAGGGCAAGACCCGGCTGATCCGCTCGCTGGGCGGGTTGCTCGACGAGTGGACCCCCGTACTTCCCGGCTCGGTGCTCAACGAGCACCCGATGCACCCGCTGACCCCGGCGTCCCGCGCCCAGGTCGCCGAGGGCGGCGACGAGCTGCCGATCGGCTGGCTGCACCGCTCGATGCGGTACGGCGAGAAGCTCGCCACCCCGGACACCAGCGTCGGCGACCTGATCGGTGACGTCGACCCGATCCGCATCGCCCAGGGTCGTACCCTCGGCGACCCGGAGACCATCCACTTCGGGTTGGTGCCGCGCACCAACCGGGGCATCTTCGCCGTCAACGAGCTGCCCGACCTGGCCGAGCGCATCCAGGTGGCGCTGCTCAACGTGCTGGAGGAGCGGGACATCCAGGTTCGCGGCTACCAGTTGCGCCTGCCACTGGACCTGCTCCTGGTGGCCAGCGCCAACCCGGAGGACTACACCAACCGGGGCCGGATCATCACGCCCCTCAAGGACCGGTTCGGCGCGGAGATCCGCACCCACTACCCGGTGGACCTGGAGTTGGAGCTGGCGCTGATCCGCCAGGAGGCCGACCTGGTCGCCGAGGTGCCGGAGCACGTGCTGGAGGTGCTGGCCCGCTTCGCCCGCGCCGTCCGGGAGTCGCCGTCGGTGGACCCACGCTCCGGTGTCTCCGCCCGGTTCGCCATCGCCGCCGCCGAGACGGTCGCCGGTGCCGCGCTGCGTCGCGCCGGTCTGCTCGCCGCCTCCGACACCCCGGAGGGACGCCCCGAAGCGGCCGTTGCCCGCGTCGGTGACGCCGTGTCGGTGACCAGCACGCTGCGCGGCAAGGTCGAGTTCGAAAGCGGCGAGGAGGGTCGGGAGACCGAGATCCTCGCGCACCTGCTGCGTACCGCGACCGCCGAGACGTTCCGGGCCCACCTCGCCGGGCTGGACCTGTCCGGGTTCACCGCCCTGGTGGACGACGGCGCCGCGATCGAGACCGGCGAGCTGGTCAGTGCCGCCGAGCTGCTGCGCCAGGTCGGCACCGTACCCGGGTTGGCGAAGGTTCTGGACCGGCTCGACCTGGGCGACGCGCCCACCTCCGAGGAGGCCGCCGCCGCCGTCGAGTTCGTGCTGGAAGGGCTGCACCTGACCCGCCGGCTCGGCAAGGACGTCTCCGACTCGGGGCGCACCGTCTACGGCGGCCGGGGCTGACCGTGGCCGGCAACCGGTTCCGTTACGGGCAGTGGAACGGTGGGCCCGACCCGCTCGCAACCCCGTACGACGTGCGCGAGGCGGTGGACGCGGTCGGCGCCGAGGTGCTGGCCGGCGGCAGCCTGCGGGAGGCGCTGCGCGACCTGTTGCGCCGTGGCCCGCAGGGGCGGGGTGGCCTGGACGACCTGGCCGCCCGGGCTCGGCGGCTGCGCCGGGAGGCTCTGCGCCGGGGCGACCTGGACGGTGCGGTGACCCGGGCCCGAGCCCTGCTCGACCAGGCCCTCGCCGCCGAGCGGGACGAGCTGCGGGGGCGTGACGACGACGCCGCGCGGTTCGCCGAGGCGGTGCTGGACAATCTGCCCCGCTCGACCGCGCGGGCGGTGGAGGAGCTGTCCGGCTACCAGTGGGCCAGCGACGACGCCCGCCGCTCGTACCAGCAGATCCTCGACCAACTCCGCGACGACGTGCTCGGTCAGCGCTTCGCCGGGCTGCGCGACGCGGTGCGCGCCTCCGCCGACCCGGCCGCCCAGCAGCGCCTCGCCGAGATGATGGGCGACCTGAACGACCTGCTCGCCCGGCACGGTCGCGCGGAGGACACCACCGACGCGTTCGCCGAGTTCATGCGCCGACACGGCGACTTCTTCCCGGAGAAGCCGGAGACCGTCGACGAGTTGATCGACGTGCTGGCCCGCCGGGCGGCGGCCGGTGAGCGGCTGATGAACTCGCTCTCCGAGCGGCAGCGCGCCGAGCTGGCCGGTCTCATGCAGCAGTCGCTCGGCGACCGCCTCGCGGGGGAGTTGTCCGCGCTCGACGCGAACCTGCGGGCGTTGCGACCCGAGCTGCGCTGGGGGCGGGGCGAGCGGGTTCGCGGCGATCAGCCGTTGGACTACGCCGACGCGGCCGGCGCGCTGGGTGAGATCGGCGAACTGGACGACCTGCTGGACCAGCTCGACCAGGAGCATCCGGGGGCGACCCTCGACGACGTGGACGTCGAGGCGGTGGCCCGCACGCTGGGCCGGGACGCGGCCGACGACGTTCGCCGACTGCGTGATCTGGAGCGGGAGCTGCGCCGCCAGGGTTGGGTGAGCCGGGACGCGGAGGGGCTCACGCTGAGCCCGAAGGCGCTGCGCCGGCTCGGTGGGACCGCGCTGCGGCGGGTCTTCGCCGAGCTGACCGCCGGGCCGCGCGGCCAGCACGACCTGCGCTCGGCCGGTGCGGCGGGCGAGGTCAGCGGCGCGTCCAGGCCCTGGCAGTACGGCGACGAGCAGCCGTTGGACGTGGTCCGGACGCTGACCCGGGCGGTCAGTCGGGCCGGGCCGACGGTCCCGGTGCAGCTCGCGGTGGACGACTTCGAGGTGGTGGAGACCGAGAGACGGGCCTCGGCCGCGGTGGTGCTCTGCGTCGACCTGTCGTACTCGATGATCTCTCAGGGTCGTTGGGGGCCGATGAAGCAGACGGCGCTGGCGCTGGCACACCTGATGGAGACCCGCTTCCCGCAGGACGCCCTGCAGATCGTGGGCTTCGGCCGGGAGGCGATGACGCTCACCCAGCAGGAGTTGGCGGCCGTGGAGCCGGACATGGAGCAGGGCACCAACCTGCAGCACGCGCTGCGGTTGGCGGGCCGGCATCTGCGCCGGCACCCGGACGCCGAGCCGATCGTGCTGGTGGTCACCGACGGCGAGCCGACCGCCCACCTGGACCCGGACGACGGGGAGGCGCTGTTCCACTGGCCGCCGCTGCCGGAAACGATCGAGGCGACGGTCCGCGAGGTCGACCGGCTGAGCCGCTACGGTGCCACGCTCAACCTGTTCATGCTCGGCGACGACCCGGGCCTGCGGCGCTTCGTCGACGCGGTGGCCCGCCGTAGCCGGGGCCGGATGTTCACCCCGGACACCGACGACCTGGGCGAGTACGTGGTCAGCGACTACCTCCGCTCCCGCCAATCCCGCCGCTAACTCCCGCTGCGGCGGGTTGACTGGGGGAATGGAGAGCGGGGGATTGCGGCGGGCTTACGGTGCCCTGTTCGCGGAGGTCGACGCTGGCGGGTTCGGTCCGGCTCCGGAGGGGCAGCTCAGTGCCGAGCAGATCGTCGCGCATCTGGTCGCCAACGACGAGCTGATGATCCAGGCCACCGAGGCGTTGCTGGCGGGGTCGCCGTTCGCCTACTACGAGTTGGAAGAGGACATCCACCGCCCGCAGCTCGACGCGCTCGCCGCCGAACAGGGTGGTCTGCGTGGTCTGACCGCGCTGCTGCACGGCACCAGCGACCGGCTGTGCGGGCTGGTCGATCAGCTCGGCCTGGCCGCGGAAACCCCGGTCGCGACGCACCTACGCGAGGGTTTCGACCTCATCGTGGACGAGCCGCTGCCCTGGTCCCGGACCCTGGACCTGCACACCCGGGTGCACCTGCCGAAGCATCAGTCCCAACTGCACCTGCTCCGCTCGTGAGCGTGCCGGGCCTCCGGCGGGCGGCGGATCAGAGTTCGACCAGCTCCGGGCGGGGGTGGAAGGTGCGGCGGTAGGTGGACGGGGCCACTCCGATGCGTTGGTGGAGTTGCTGGCGTAGGGCGGCCGTGGTGCCGAAACCGCAGCGATGCGCGATCTGGTCGACGGTGAGGTCGGTCGTCTCCAGCAGCAGTCTCGCGTGGTCGGTGCGCTGTTGCAGCAGCCACTGGGCCGGGCTCAGGCCGGTCTCCGACCGGAAGCGCCGGGTGAAGGTGCGCACGCTCATCCGCGCCTGCTCGGCCAGGTCGCGCAGCGCGATCGGCTCGTGCAGCCGCTGCCGCGCCCACTCCCGGGCGCCTGCCGTGCTGGTGTCGGTTGCCTTCGGCACCGGCTGCTCGATGTACTGCGCCTGACCACCGTCGCGCCATGGCGGCATCACGCAGCGGCGGGCCGCCCGGTTGGCCACCTCGCTGCCGTGGTCGAGGCGGATGACGTGCAGGCAGAGGTCGATGCCGGCGGCCACTCCGGCCGAGGTGAGCACCCGGTCGTCGGCGATGAAGAGCACGTCGGGGTCCAGGTCCACCTGGGCGTGCAGGTGGCGGAACCGCTCGGCGTACGCCCAGTGGGTGGTCGCCCGCCGCCCGTCCAGGAGACCGGCGGCGGCGAGCACGAACGCCCCGGTGCAGATCGACATGATCCGGGCACCCCGCTCGTGCGCCGCGAGCAGCGCAGCGGTCACCTCCGGCTGCACGGTGCCCGAGGTCAACGCGGTGCCGCCGTGGATGCCGGGAACGATCACCGTGTCGGCGGTGTCCAGCAACTCCAGGCCGTGGTCGGGGACCACCTGAAAGCCGGCGGTGCTGCGCACCGGCTGCCCGCCCGGAGTGCACACCCGGACGTCGTAGAAGGGTGTCCCGTCGGCGGCCCGGGCGGTGCTGAACACCTGGGACGGGGTGCCGAGGTCCAGGCCAACCACCTGGTGCAGGGCGAGTACGGCGATCCGGTGCGGGCCAGCGGTCATGGCCCGATTATTGCGCATGATGGCTTTCCGGCCACTCGTCGAGGGGCGGCGGCCCGGCCGAGACTGGTCCCGTGACCAAGAACCGCCGTCTGCATCCCGCCTGGCTGGTCGCCGCCGTCGCCTTCGTGGCGCTGGTCGGCGCGGCCGGCTTCCGCGCCACCCCGTCGGTGCTGCTGCACCCGCTGCACGAGGAGTTCGGCTGGCCGCTGGCCACGATCTCCGCGGCTGTCTCGGTCAACCTGCTGCTCTACGGGCTCACCGCGCCGTTCGCGGCCGCCCTGATGGACCGGTTCGGCATCCGCCGGGTGGTCTCGGTGGCGCTGCTGCTGGTCGCCGCGGGCAGCGGGCTGACGGTCTTCATGTCCGCCAGCTGGCAGCTCCTGCTCTGCTGGGGTGTGCTGGTGGGGTTGGGCACCGGCTCGATGGCACTGGCGTTCGTGGCCACCGTCACCGGCCGCTGGTTCGTTCACCGGCGGGGTCTGGTCACCGGAGTGCTCACCGCCGGCGGTGCCGCCGGGCAGCTGGTGTTCCTACCACTGATCGCCATCCTGGTACGCGACCACGGCTGGCGTACCGCCGCACTCGTGGTGGCCGCGGCGGCGCTGGCGGTCGTACCCCTGGTGGTGTGGCTGCTGCGCGAGCACCCGGCGGATCTGGGCCTGCCCGCCTACGGAGCGACCGAGGTCGTCGCGGCGCCGCCGGCGACCGGCGGCGCGGCGACCCGGGCGCTCGGCGCGTTGGCTACCGCGGCCCGGACCCGACCGTTCTGGCTGCTGGCCGGAGGTTTCGCGATCTGCGGGGCGACCACGAACGGCCTGGTCGGTACGCACTTCGTGCCGGCCGCGCACGACCATGGCATGGCCCAGACCACCGCGGCCGGGTTGCTCGCCCTGGTGGGGCTCTTCGACATCGTCGGCACGATCGCCTCCGGCTGGCTCACCGACCGGGTGGACAGCCGGCTGCTGCTCGGCATGTACTACGCGCTGCGCGGGTTGTCCCTGCTGGTGCTGCCGAGCCTGTTCTCCGGCACCGCCGAGCCGAGCATGTTGGTGTTCATCGTCTTCTACGGCCTGGACTGGGTGGCCACCGTGCCGCCGACCGTGGCGCTGTGCCGGGAGTACTTCGGTGGCGCCGGAGCGGTGGTGTTCGGCTGGGTGTTCGCCGCGCACCAACTCGGCGCGGCGGTCGCCGCCACCGGCGCGGGGCTGGTCCGGGACCGGCTGGGCGACTACGCGATGGCCTGGTACGTGGCCGGCGCGCTGTCGATCGGCGCGGCCGGGCTGTCGTTGCTGCTGCGCCGGCGACCGGGCCGAGGAGTCCCGGAGGCCGTGCTGGTCGCCGCGACCGCGCCGCGGACCTGGAGCTATCGGGGCTGAGCGGGTCGGACTGTCAGCCGAGGGTCCACTGCTGGGTGGGGCGGCCGTCGCAGGCGCGCTGCCGGATCTCGTCGTCGGGCTCGTCGCCGTCGTCGTCGGCCTGCCCGCACCTGCCGCTGTGCGCGGCCACCAGCAGCACCGGGCCGGTGCCGGTGGGGGACAGCCGCCACTGCTGGTTGGCCCCACCGTGGCAGGGGAACTGGAGCAACCGCGCGCCGTCGTCGGTACTGCCGCCCTCGACGTCGAGGCACTGCCCATGGGCGGCGTTGGTCAGCGTCACCACGTCCGCGCCGGCCGGGTTGACGACCCACTTCTGCTCCGGCCCGCCGGTGCAGACGGCCAACTCGGCCTCCGCCTCCTTGTCGTCGCCGTCGAGCCCCAGGCAGAGCCCGGACGCGACCCGCAGCACCCAGGGCCCGGTGGTCGGTGCCGTCGAGGGCGTCGGCGACGGCTCGACCGACGGGGTCCGGCTCGGCTCGGCCGCCGGGGTGGTGGCCTCCGCCGCGCTGGACGTCGCGCCGACCGTGGCCGGCACCACCGGCTCGCCGTCGCCGCCGAGCAGCCCGGTCGCGAAGACCACCCCGAGGAGTACCCCCACCAGCCCGACCCCGAGCGCCACCCGCAGCAGCGGGTCGGTGAGTGGGCCGGAACGGGCGGCCCGTCGGCGGCCGCCGTAGACGGTGCCGGCGGGGTCGGGGCGTTCCTCGGGCGCGGACATACGCGCCATCCTCACCCACCGCCGTCGGCGGCGGCCAGTCGGCGCCGTCAGTCGACGACCCGGACGTCCTTCCAGAACGCCACCCGGTCACGCACCATCTCGGCGTCCGGTTTGGGCTCCGGGTAATACCAGACCGCGTCCTTGCTGGTGCTGCCCTCGTGTTCGAGGGAATAGTAGGAGGCGGTGCCCTTCCACGGGCAGACGGTGTGCGTCGCGGACTCGCGAATCAGGTCGTCGCGCAGGGCGGAGCGAGGGAAGTAGTGGTTGCCCTCCACCAGCACGGTGTCGTCGCTCTCGGCGACGACCAGGTCTTTCCACACGGCTTTCGGCATGTCCCAACAGTAGGCCGCGCCGCCGCCCCGGCAGCGCTCAGCGGGTGGGCTGCGGGTCGGTGACGTCGGCCACCGTCGCGTCGAGGGCGGCGATCGCGGCGTCGGCGTCGATCGCGATGGCGAGACCACGCTCGCCGGCACCCAGGGTGATCTCCCGGCCGCGCAGTCGCTCGTCGGCGACCACCGGCCAGGCCGTGCTCGCGCCGAACGGGGTGATGGTGCCGCGTTCGTAGCCGGTGGCGGCCAGGGCGCCCGCGGCGTCCGGCATGGATAGCCGGTGCACCCCGAGCAGGGCGCGCAGCTTGGGCCAGGAGATCACCCGGTCGCCGGGGGTGAGCACGAACAGGTGATCGGCTTCACCGCGGCGGACCACGATCGTCTTGACCACGTCGGGGACGGCCACGCCCCGGGCGGCGGCGGCCTCCGCGAGACTGCCGACCGCACCGTGGCTGACCAGCCGGTACGGCAGTTGTGCGGCGTCCAGGGCGGCGATCGCTGGCGATGGCATGCCCGCCACGGTAGCCGTCGGGCCTGCCACCGGACGGGAAACTGCCACCGCTGACATCCCACGGTTTCCGAACGGCGAGCGTAAGGTGATCACATGCGCGCTGAGCGTGTGGATCAACCGATTGACCATGATCAAGCGGTGGACACGCTGCGGCGGTCGTACGCCGCGGTGCCCACAGGCGAGCCTGTCCGGCTGGCCAAACGCACCTCCAACCTGTTCCGCCCCCGGTCCGCTCCCCGGACTCCGGGGCTCGACGTGAGTGGCCTGAACGGCGTGCTGTCGGTCGACCCGGCCGGCCGTACCGCCGACGTGCAGGGCATGTGCACCTATGAGGACCTGGTCGACGCGACGCTGCCGCACGGGCTGATGCCGCTGGTGGTGCCGCAGTTGCGCACCATCACGCTGGGCGGCGCGGTGACCGGCCTGGGGATCGAGTCGACCTCGTTCCGCAACGGCCTGCCGCACGAGTCGGTCCGGGAGTTGGACGTGCTCACCGGCTCCGGCGAGATCGTCACCGCCCGACCCGACGGTGAGCACGCCGACCTGTTCACCGCGTTCCCCAACTCGCTGGGCAGCCTCGGGTACGCCACCCGGCTGCGCATCGAGCTGCAACCGGTCGGCCGGTACGTGGCGTTGCGCAACGTCCGGTTCACCCAACTGGAGGCGCTGACCGACGCGATCGCGGAGGTGACCGCCACCCGGACCTGGGCCGGCGAGCCGGTCGACGCGATGGACGGGGTGATGTTCAGCCCGGGCGAGGCGTACCTGGTCTTCGCCACGTTCACCGACGCGGCCGACCCGCCCAGCGACTACACCGGTCAGGCGATCTACTACCGGTCGCTGCGCCAGCGCACCCGCGACGTGCTCACCGCGCACGACTATCTGTGGCGCTGGGACACCGACTGGTTCTGGTGCTCGGCGGCGTTCGGCGCGCAGCACCCGGTCGTGCGCAGGTTCTGGCCGGCGCGTTACCGGCGCAGCGACTTCTATCACCGGCTGGTCCGTCTTGAGCACCGCCACCAGGTGGCGGCCCGGATCGACCGGCTGCGCGGGCAACCGGCCCGGGAGCGGGTGGTGCAGGACGTGGAGATCCCGCTGGACCGTATGGCTGACTTCCTGCGCTGGTTCGCCGGCGCGGTGGGGATGAACCCGGTGTGGCTGTGCCCGTTGCGACTGCGTGAGCCGGCGGGGCCCGGTTCGGCGCGGTCGTGGCCGTTGTATCCGCTGCGGCCTGGGCAGGACTACGTCAACATCGGGTTCTGGGGGAGCGTGCCGATCGCGCCGGGCGCCGCCGACGGCGACGTCAACCGCACGATCGAACGCAGGGTGTCGGAGTCGGGCGGGCACAAGTCGCTCTACTCCGACGCGTACTACGACCGGGACGCCTTCGATCGCCTCTACGGCGGCGACACGTGGCGCGCGGTGAAAGACCGCTACGACCCGGACCACCGGCTGACGGGACTGTACGAAAAGGCGGTAGCACGAGCATGAGCCTGACCGACAGAGATCAGGGGGCGGCGAGCGTCCCCGCCACCCCGCCGGCGGGGGGCCGGCACCCGGGTCCGACCGTCGCGGATGTCATCCGCGCGGTCACCACTGGGCCGTTGCCGGTGCGGATCACCGGGTACGACGGCAGCGCCGTCGGCCCGTCCGACGCTGGCATCACCCTGGCGATCCGTTCCGAGCGTGGGCTGTCGTACCTGCTCACCGCGCCCGGCGACCTGGGCATGGCCCGGGCGTACGTCAGTGGTGACCTGGCGTTGCAGGGCGTGCACCCGGGTGACCCGTACGAGGCGTTGCGGGTGCTCAAGGACGAGCTGCGGTTACGCCCACCGTCGCTGGCCGAGGGGCTGGCGCTGGTCCGTGGGCTGGGCTGGGAGCGGCTGCTGCCGCCGCCGGCACCGCCGCAGGAGGCGCAGCCCCGCTGGAAGCGCGTGGTGAACGGGCTGCGGCACTCGCGGGTGCGTGACAGCACTGCCATCTCGCACCACTACGACGTCTCCAACGCCTTCTACGAGAAGGTCCTCGGCCCGTCGATGACGTACACCTGCGCGGTCTTCCGGTCTCCGGACGACACGCTGGAGCAGGCCCAAGCGGCGAAGTACGACCTGGTCGCCGGCAAGCTGGCGCTGAAGAAGGGGATGCGGCTGCTGGATGTCGGGTGCGGTTGGGGTGGCATGGTGCGCCACGCCGCGCGCGAGTACGGCGTCAAGGCGCTCGGGGTGACCCTGTCGAAGGCGCAGGCGCAGTGGGCGCAGGCCGCGATCGAACGGGAGGGGTTGACCGAGCTGGCGGAGGTGCGGCACCTGGACTACCGGGACGCGCCGGCCGAGCAGTTCGACGCCATCTCCTCGATCGGGTTGACCGAGCACATCGGGGTGCGCAACTACCCGGTTTACTTCGGGGCGTTGCGTAGTCGGCTGCGGCAGGGCGGGCGGCTGCTCAACCACTGCATCACCCGCGCGGACAACCGGGCGCCGCACCGCTCGGGCGCGTTCATCGACCGGTACGTCTTCCCGGACGGTGAGCTGGCCGGGCCGGGCCGCTTGATCAGCGAGGTGCACGACGCCGGGTTCGAGGTGCACCACGAGGAGAACCTGCGCCAGCACTACGCGCTGACGCTGGCCGCCTGGTGCCGCAACCTGGTGGAGCACTGGGACTTCTGCGTCTCGGAGGTGGGCGCGGGCACCGCCCGGGTGTGGGGGCTCTACATGGCCGGGTCGCGGATGGCGTTCGAGCGCAACGGCATCCAGCTGCACCAGGTGTTGGCCACCCACAACGGCCCGAACGGCGTGAGCGGCTATCCGTTGCGACCGGACTGGTTGCCCTGATCACTCGCTGACCGCCGCCTGAGGCCGCGTCGAAAAAAGTCGGCGCGGCTTCTCGCGAAGCGATTGACAAAGAAGTTTTGTACGTACAAACTGATTTTGCCATGAGAGACGTCCTGTACCTGGAGCAGATGGAGCAGGCCGAAGCCCTGCTCAAACCGCAGCGCGTCGAGGTGCTGCGGCAACTGGCCGAGCCGCGCACCTGCACCGAGGTCGCGGCCCGACTCGACCAGACGCCACAGCGCGTCTACTACCACGTCAAACAGCTCGTCGCGGCCGGCCTCGTCGAGCTGGTCAACGAACGCAAGGTCCGCGGCATCACCGAAGGCATCTACCAGGCCGCCGCCCGGTCCTACTGGCTCTCGCCACGGCTCGTCGGCCGGATCGGCCTGCGCCGGGCCCGCGACGAGCTGAGCCTGGGCTACCTGCTCGACCTGATGGAGGAGGTGCAGGCCGACATCGCCGGCCTGGACCGGGCCGCACCCGAGCTGCCCTCGATCGGGGTCTCCGGCGAGATCCGGGTGCCGGCCGAGCAGCGCCAGCAGTTCCTGCACGACCTGCAAACCGCACTGCAAGACCTGTTCACCCGCTACGGCGGCAGCGAAGGCGACGCCTTCAAGCTGGCCGTCGCCTGCTATCCGAAAGGGAAGAACAATGAGTGAGCCGATGAAGGTCCAGGCCCGTCTCTCCGCGCCCGTCGGGCGCGTCCGCCAGGCCCTCACCGACCCGGCCGAGCTGCGTGTCTGGCTGGCCGAGCACGCCGAGGTCGAGCTGCCCCAGCGGTACGAGTTCTGGGGCCGCTACACGCCCGAGGGCGACGCCCCGCACCAGCGGCTGCTGCACGCCGACGACGACACGCTGCGCTTCAGCTGGCTGCTCGACGGGGTGGAGACCACCACCGAGTTTCAGTTGACCGCCGAGGGCACCGACAGCACCGTGCTGACGCTGATCCAGAGCCACTTCGACTTCGCCGAGGCGATGAGCGGCTCCACCATCCGGGGTGTGCTCCAGACGTACTGGGCGCTGGCGATCGCCAACCTCGCCGCCCACGTGGAGGGCAAGCCCCTGCTGCCGCGCACCGACTTCACCTCCGCCGACCTGCGCGGCGAGCTGGTCATCGCCGCCCCCGCCGACAAGGTGTGGGAGTCGCTGACCGACTCCGAGCAGGCCAGCGCCTGGTTCGGCTACCCGATCGGCATCGAGCCCTGGGTCGGCGGCCGGTACGCCATGGGCGGCTTCGAGACCGGCTACGCGGCCAAGGTCGTCGACCTGGAGCCCGGTCGGCGGATGTCCGTCGACTGGGGGCCGACCGGCGTGACGAGCTGGGAGCTGGCCGAGTCCGGTGGCCGGACCACGCTGACCTTCGTGCAGAGCGGCTTCGACGAGGCCAACCCGCCGTACGGGGCCTGGAGCGGGTCGGTTGCCGGGCTGTACGAGCTGCGCCGCTTCCACGAGGTGCCGAACTGGCAGCCGATCTGGATCTCCGAGGAGATCCCCGGCCTGGAGCCCGCGCCGGCCAGCTGACCGTCTCGCCTTGATCGTGCTCGATCCGGGATGTAGTGGCCTCGTTCCACCAGGAGGCCACTACATCCCGGATCGAGCACGATCGTGTGCCCGCGTGGCCCGATTCTTGATCCGCTGGCGGGATCTGGTGACTTTTCGCGGTTGAGTGGGTACTCGCTGGCGATGTTCTTCATCTTTGGTCTGCGTACCAAGGTCGACCGGTCCGGTGTCGTGCAGCAGGTCTGCCGCCACTGCGGCAACCAGGCCGCGCAGGTGATCACCCGCCGCTCGACGAAATTCACCCTCTTTTTCATCCCGCTCATTCCGATCCGCACCCGGTACGCGCAGCAGTGCACGTTCTGCGGGGCGGAGTACGAGATCTCCCAGTCCGACGCCGAGCGCCTCCCGGTCGGCTGATCCGACGATGGAACGTTTCCTCTGCTGGCTGATCGGCCGACCAACGTCCTCGGCCGACGTGGCCGTACACACCGTTGCCCGCCCGCCCTGCACCCCCGGTCGGCGCAGACGCCGCCGGGCACGCCGTCCGTTGGCCGGCACCGCACTGCCCCGCTCACCCTGGAACCGATCCGCGGGCCGCTGAGCAGAGGCCGGCGCCGGAGCGGGCGGGGTGCACGTTCGGCTCTGGCGGCGTTTCTGGGCGCTGGTTAGGCTTTCGGGGTTTGCCGTGGACCGGCGCCGCCGAGAGTGCACGCACGACGAAAGAGCCGGAGCGACCGTGTCCCGACAGGACGGACAGCAGGCTGCGGGGACGCTCAACCCCGCCGGTGCTTTCGTCGCGGCTGCGGTCATCCTGGTGGAGGCGGGCTGGCTGGTCGCCGCGTTGCCCGGCGCCGCACTGGTCAGCGACGTCGGCGCGATGCTGGTCGCCGGCTGGGCGACGCTCGCGTGCGTCGGGGTGGCCCGCCGGCATCCCGCGCCGCTACGCCGGTTCTGGACGCTGCTCGCCGTCACCATGGCGCTCGCCGCGATCGGCCGGGCGATCTGGACGGTGCAGCGGCTCGTCGGCGGTGACCTGCCGCACACGCCGATGGTCGGGGTGGTCTTCACCGCGGGCATCCTCACCGGCACGGCCGCGCTGCTCAGCTCGCCCTCCGCGCCACGGACCGCGGTCGGGCGGGCCCGTACGTTGCTGGACGGGGTGATCGTCGCCCTGGCCCTGGTGCCGATCGGCTGGGTGCTGGTCTTCCGCGGGATCGCCGCCGCCGAGCTGGCCGACCCGGCGCGCACCCTGGGGCTGCTCTTCCCGATGTTCGACCTGATGCAGCTCACCATCCTGGTGGCGGTCTCCGGGCCGGCCCGGCCGATGTGGCGGCCGATGACCATCCTCGCGGCGAGCCTCACCCTGCGGGTCGTCGCCGACGTCGTCTACGTGTCGCTGGTCGCCCGCGCCGACTACACCGCCGGTCACCCGATCGACCTGTGCTGGCCGTTGAGCTACCTGCTGATCGGCCTGGCCACCCGGAACCCGCCGCCACCGGACTGCGACGGCACCGACGACACCGCCGAGTCGCCGCTGCCGCCCTGGTGGCGGGTGGCGCTGCCGTACCTCCCGGTGGGTGGGGCGATCATCGCGGTGGTGCTGGCCCGTCGGCCCACCGGGCAGACCCCGCAGTTGGTGTTCGTGACCATGATGGTGTTGCTGGCGGCCCTCGCCGTCCGGCAGGGGTTGGCCGCCAACGAGAACCTCCGGTTGGTGGCCCGGCTGCGCCGACTCGCGTACGGCGACCAGCTCACCGGGCTGCCCAACCGGCTGTTGTTCAACCGGCGGCTGCGCCTGGCCCTGCGCGACGGGCGACCGGTGGCCGTGCTGCTGCTCGACCTGGACGGGTTCAAGCAGGTCAACGACCGGTTCGGGCACGCCACCGGTGACACCCTGCTGACCGGGCTCGCGGCCCGGATGCACACTGCCGTGGACGGCGACGGCACCATCGCCCGGCTCGGCGGGGACGAGTTCGCGGTGCTGGTCGACGGCGACCGGCCGGTGTCACCCGAGCGGCTCGCCGAGCGGCTGCTGGACGCGTTGCGGCCCTCCGACGACGAGGAGGACGTGGGGGTGCACCCGTCGGCGAGCATCGGGATCGCCGAGTTCGGCCCGCAGCACGCCTCCCACACCGACCTGCTGCGCGACGCGGACATCGCCATGTACGCGGCCAAGGCGGCCGGGAAGTCCGCGTACCGGACGTGCACCCCGGCGCTGCGGGAGTCGGCCGTCTCCCGCGCCGAGTTGATCGCCGACCTGCGCCGCGCGGTCGACGAGGACCAGCTGCACCTGGAGTTCCAACCCATCGTCGACCTGGCCACCGGTGCGGTGCGCAGCGCCGAGGCGTTGGTCCGTTGGCGGCACCCTCGGCTGGGGATGTTGCCGCCGTCGAGGTTCCTGCCGCTGGCCGAGGAGACCGGGCTGATCCTGCCGATCGACCGCTGGGTGATCCACGAGGCGTGCCGGGCCGCCGCGACCTGGCGGGGCCGGGTGCCGGAGGCGACCGTCGCGGTGAACATCGCCGCCGCGCACCTGCGTCGGCCGGACCTGATCGCCACGGTGACCGCGGCGACCAGCGCCGCTGGGTTGGCACCACGGGCGTTGACCCTGGAGTTGACCGAGTCGGCGCTGATCGAGGGCACCGAGGCGGTGCTGGAGCGGCTGCACCAGCTCCGGGAGTTGGGCATCCGGATCGCCATCGACGACTTCGGCACCGGCTACTCGTCGCTGAGCTACCTGCACCGCATCCCGGCCACCGAGCTGAAGATCGACAGGTCGTTCGTGGCCCGGCTGGGCACCGACGACCGGGCGTACGCCACGGTGGAGATGGTCACCCGGCTGGCCGGCGCGTTCGACCTGGCGGTGGTCGCCGAGGGGGTGGAGACCGAGCGTCAGCACGAGGCGGTCACCACGATCGGCTGCCCACGCGGCCAGGGCTATCTGTACGGGCGGCCGGACGGTGCCGCCATGGTGGGCCAGAATCGGGGTTGACTCTCACGTAACGGCAGGCAGGAGCCTGGTTCCCGGAAGGGAGGGGGACCATGGCGTACACGGTGGGTCAGGTGGCGAAGGTCGCCGGCGTGACGGTGCGGACGTTGCACCACTACGACGAGATCGGGTTGCTCTCGCCCAGCGGGCGCACGTCGGCCGGTTACCGCCGCTACGACGATGCGGACCTGCAACGGCTGCAACTCGTCCTGTACTACCGGGAGCTGGGTTTCCCGCTTGAGGAGATCACCGCGATCATCGACGACCCGGCGGCCGATCCGGCCGCGCACCTGCGCCGTCAGCACGAGCTGCTGACGGTACGGCTCAAGCGGTTGCAGGAGATGGTCGCAGCGATCGAGTTCGCGATGGAGGCGAGCAAGATGGGCATTCAACTCACCCCCGAGGAGCGGTTCGAGGTCTTCGGTGACTTCGATCCGGAGGAGCACCAGGCCGAGGCGGAGCAGCGGTGGGGCGACACCGACGCGTACCGGGAGTCGAACCGGCGGGTCGCCCGCTACAGCAAGGAAGACTGGCTGCGCAACAAAGCGGAGAACGAGGACTGGGGTCGGCGGATGGTCGCCGTGCTGGCCTCGGGCGCGCCGGCGGACAGCCCGGAGGCGATGGAGTTGGCCGAGGAGCACCGGCAGCTCATCAGCCGCTGGTTCTACGAGTGCTCGTACGAGATGCAGACCGGGTTGGCCGACATGTACCTGGCCGACGAGCGGTTCACCGCGTACTACGAGAACATCGCCCCGGGGCTGGCCGCCTATCTGCACGAGGCGATCCACGCCAACGCGATCACCCGGGCCTGATCGGCCGGGAGGCCGACCGGGAACAGCAGCGGGCGCGGTCCGGCTAGTCTGGCCGGACCGCACCGCCCGGGGGAGACGATTGTGCCGAAACCGAAGCTGATCGCCGCTGTCGCCGTGCTCGTGGTGGCGGTCGGTGCCGGGGCGTGGGCGCTGGCCGGCGCCGGCGACGACGGACCAGACGCCAGTCGTCCGGCGGTGTCGGCGGGCGCGACCGACCCGGTCGGTGTGCTGAAGGCCGCCGCCGCGAAGGCCGACGAGCAGCCGTACACGTTGACAGTGGGCACCGGTGGCGCGGACGGGGACGCCACGGTGCTGGTCTGGGACCCGAAGGCGAAGCGTGGTCTGGAGACCACCTCGCTGAAGGTGCCCACCGGCGTGGTGAAGATCGAGCGGTTGACCACCGGGCCGGACGTGTACGTGCGGGTCACCGCCCCGGACCGCCGCGTCCCGGTGTGGGACGGCAAGACCTGGTGGCACGTCGGCGCCCCGGGGGCCCCGGCGGCCAAGCAGGGCCTGGACAACACCCGGCTGGCCAGCACGCTGGGCGCGCCGGCGGGAGTCCGGCAGACCGCCGAGCGGGAGTACGCCGGCACCCTGGACCTGCGCCAGAGCGGCGCGGTGCTGGGCAGCGGCGTCGGCAGCGTGCTCGGTGACCGGGCCGGGGCGGTGCCGTTCACTGCGGCGGTGGACGAGCAGGGTCGGCTGGTCCGCTACCGCATCGAGCTGGCCAGCGCGCAGTCGCAGACCGCCCAGCTCGACCTGACGTACTCGGATTTCGGATCACCGGTGTCGGCGGACCCGCCGGCGGCCGACCTGGTGGGCGAGGACCCGCCGGCGAACATCCCGGGCGCCTGAGGTCGACTCACTCCTCGACCGCCCCGTCGACCGGGGTGACCAGGAAGTCGTAGACGGTGCGGGCCATCCGCCGGACCGTCTCGTCGCCGGTGGCCATGGCGCCGGCGGTGAGGAACGCGACGGCGGTCTCGGTGCCGGGGATCAGGTAGTAGCCGACGTCGTGTGAGGCGTCCGGCAGGTCACCGGTCTTGTGGGCCACCGGCACGCCGGGTGGCAACGCGGCCGGGATCTTCGTGTTCAGGGTCTGTTCCCGCATGAACCCGATCATCAGGTCGCGGGAGGCGGGGGTGAGGATCTCGCCGTCCCAGACCGCGCCGAGCAGGGACACCACGTCGTCGGGACTGGTGTAGTTCTCCTCGCCGCGTTGCGCGGCCGCGCTGTCGAGCATCCGGCGGGCCAGAATGGTGGACCGTTGGTTCATCGAGTCGATCAGCGCGTTGACCGGGGCGAACCCACCCAGGTAGGTGATCAGCACGTTCGCGGCCACGTTGTCGCTGTACTTGATCAGGTACTGGGCGAGCCGGCGCAGGGTGACCACCTGCGGGAACGTCTCGAACTGCAACTGACCGGTGCCGCCGACCACGTCCTCCGGCGTGACCAGCACACCGTCGTCGAGAAAGACCTGTCCACAGTCGACCCGGCGCAGCAGCTCGACGAGGATCCACAGTTTGATGACGCTGGCCGCCTTGGGGCGCAGCGAGCCGTTGACGGCGATCTGCTGGTCGCCGTAGCGGCCGGACAGGTCGCGGACGGTGACCCCGGCCGGGTTGAGGCTCGCGTCGGCGACCACCCGGGCGAGCTGCCCGCTGAGCGGGAAGAGCCGGGCCCCGGCGACCGGGTCGGTGGGCGGCTGCGGGCTGGTGACCACCACGCCGGTCAGCGTCGTCGGCGGGCGGTGCCGTTGGATCACCTCCAGCGTGCCCTCGCTGCGCCCGACCAGCGGCACCCGGTAGCGGTAGGCGGTGCCGCCGACGACGACCGCCCCGCTGGCCACCCCGGCGGCGACCCGCATGGTCGGGTCGGCGACCCGGCCGGTGTCGCCGTCGCAGGCGCGGTAGCGCACGGTGTGCCCGAGCGAGTCCACCGCGAACACCCCACCGGGGAACGACAGCCAGGACACCTCGCTGGTCGGTGGGCGCTCCGGTGTCGGGTCCACCCCGGGCTCGTGGCTCTGACCGTCGCCGGGCTCAACTCCGTACCCCGGCTCGGTCGTCTGCGCCGGGTCCGCGACGGGCCCGCGGCCCGGGCCGTCCGCGGTGGCCGGCCCGGTCGTCACGAGCACCGCGAGCGCGACCGCCGCCGACAGCACCTTCAGGGGTACGCGGGCAGAGTTCCCCAGCAGGGAAGATGAGCGCCTCTTGTCGCTTTTTCTCACGTTTGCACGATATGAAGCGTCGGAGGCTGATGAGACCGGCGGGACCGGCGTCACCCGTCCGGGCGGCAATGTCCCGGCGAGCGCCACGACCCACAGGTATAACTGTGACGCACAGGCATCACGCTTTGCTCTGCACCCGCCCATGCGCCAGTTACGGACCGTGCGTGTCGCGCGGGCGGGTGCAGAGCAAAGGTCAGCCACTCACCCCGGAGGACCCATGCTGATCATCGCCGGCAGTTTGCAGGTCGAACCGGCCACCCGCGAGGCGTACCTGTCCGGCTGCGAACAGGTCATCGCACGGGCCCGCGCCACCGCCGGTTGCCTCGACTTCCTGCTGGCGGCCGACCCGTTGGAGCCCGGCCGGATCCACGTCTACGAACGCTGGGAGTCCGCGGAGCAGTTGGCCGCGTTCCGTGGCTCCGGGCCGGACGACGCGCAGGAAGCGGCCATCCTCGACGCCGACGTGCAGCGCTACCTGATCGCCGGCGTCGAAGCGCCCTGACCCACCGGCGCGAGCCGGCACCGGTCAGGCCGGTGGTGGTGGGCCGGTGGGCAGGCCGGGTGCCATCCGGCGGATCGAGGCGAAGGCGGGCGTGAGGGCCTCGTACAGCTCGGCGAAGAGCGGCAGCAGCGCCGCGTAGGTGGCGGCGGCGGCCGGGTCGGGGCGGACCGTCTCCTCGATCTTCACGAGGTCGGCGGCGACGTCGATGCTGGGAATCAGGCCCAGCGCCTCCATGCCGAGCAGCGCCGCGCCGAAGCTCGACCCCTCCTGCGCGGCCGGGAAGCTCACCGGCAGGCCGAGGGCATCGGCCAGCATCTGCCGCCACAGGCCGCTGCGGGCGAAGCCACCACCGGCCCGCACCTCGCGGACCTCGTTGCCGGCCGCGCGCACCGAGCTGAGCACCAGCGCGAGCTGCTGACAGACGCCCTCCAGCGCGGCCCGCACCAGATGCTCGCGGCGGTGCGCGTGGGTCAACCCCACGTACGCGCCGCGCGGCAGAGCACTCCAGTGTGGTGCCCGTTCGCTGTGCAGGTACGGCAGCATGATGAGCCCGCCCGAGCCGACCGGCGCGCGGGCCGCCAGGGCGACCAGGTCCTCCTCGGAGTGCTCGCCCAAATCCGGGGCGAGCGCCGCACCGGCCCACTTGAGCACGATGCCGCCGTTGTTGATCGCGCCGCCGACCGCCCAGCGATGCTCGGTCAGCGCGTAGCAGAACACCCCGCCGAGCGGGTCCACCCCGGGCCGCTCGACCATCACCCGCATCGCGCCGCTGGTGCCGATCGAGCAGGCCACCATGCCCGGGTGCACCGCGCCCAGGCCCAGGTTCGCCAGCGGTCCGTCGCCCGCGCCGACCACCACCGGGGTGCGCTCCGGCAGGCCGGTCTCGGCCGCGGCCTGCGGGGTCAGGTTGGGCAGCACGGCGGTGGTGGCGACGAGCTGCGGAAGCTTTTCCTGGGTGATGCCGGCGATGCTCAGCGCCTCGGGGTCCCACTCCAGCTCGTGGATGTCGAGCAGGCCGGTGGCCGAGGCGATCGAGTGGTCGGTGACCAGCGTGCCGCAGAGCCGCAGCAGCACCCAGTCCTTGATGCCCACCCAGTGCGCCACCCGCTCGAAGAGTTTCGGCTCCTGCTCGGCGTACCAGAGCAGCTTGGGCAGCGGCGACATCGGATGCATCGGCGTGCCGGTGCGCCGGTGCAGGGCCAGCCCCGACGGCACCGCCCGCAGCCGCTCGGCCTGCCGGGTGGACCGAGAGTCGGCCCAGGTCACCGACGGGGTAAGCGGATCGCCGTCCCGGTCCAACCCGATCAAGCTGTGCATGGCGGAGCCGAACGACAGCCCGGCCACCGGCTGGACCAACTCCGCCACGACCATGCTGATCGACGTGAGCACCGCTTCGAGGATGAGCTGCGGGTCCTGCTCGGCGTAGCCGGGTTGCGGGTTGTTCAGCGGGTAGCCGACCAGGTGACTGCCGAGCTGCCGCCCGTCGGTGTCGTACGCGACGGCCTTCGTGCTGGTGGTGCCGATGTCGACCCCGATCACGACCCCGGGCAGCGTGACTGCCGGCACGACCGCCACCCCCTCGGAGAACATGAACGTCGGCATCAGTATCCCCCTATCGTGTTGGTTGCTCCGCCGATCGGGTAGTTCGCCCGTTTCGGCGTGTCCGGGCGCCGCGCCGGACCTGTTAAACCTCGTGACACCCCAGATTGGTGGCCAGCGCGGCGAAGGAGTCGGCGTGGCGAAGACTGATTCGACGGGTTCCACTTGGCGGTACCGGTGGGCGCACCGGCAGAACGTGCGGCGGGTCAGCACGTACCGCGGCGCTGAGGCGGCGTGGCGGCGACGCGACGACGAGTTACGGCGGCTGCGCGCCCTGGCCGCCGACTTCCAGGGCTCGGCAGCCGCCGGCGCCGGGCTGGCGTTGGAGTTGGCCGCCGACGAGGTGGTGCTCTGGGCACTACCCGCAGCACAACTGGTCGAGATGCGGCACACCACCGTGCTGCCCGCGCCCGACCTCACTGTCGCCCCGCGAACCGGGCCGCTGCGCCCACGCCGCCCGGACGGCGTACGCGTCACCGACGCCGGCATGGCGGTGATCACCAGCCGTCGGCTCGTGCTGCTCGGCGGGCGGGGCCGGCGCGACTGGGCGTACGGCCGAATAACCGGCCTGGCCCACGACCCGGCGGCGCCGGTCACCCTGATCCAGGTGCTGGACCGGCGGCGCACCTCCGGGTTGTTGCTGCCCACCGACGCCGCGCCGGACTTCCGGTTCAAGCTCACGCTGGCCTTCGCCGACGCGATCGAACAGCGCGCCGCGGTGATCGCCCAACTCGACGAGCTGATCGCCGAACACGCCCAGCTCAAGCCGTTCCGGCCGGCCGCAGCCACCCCCGGGCAGGCCCGGCTGTCGTCGTTCGTGCCCGGTGGCCGCAGGACCATCGCGGTGGCGGCGGCCATCGCGCTGCTGGTGCCGGCGGCGCTGATCGAGTCGGACCCGTCCGACCCGACCGGCGGCCCGGAGGTCGCCGTCGCCGCCACCCCGGCACCCACCGCCAGCGTGGCACCGGCGCTGATCCCGGCCGGCCCGGCGCTCGCGCTGAGGACCCCGCCGCCCAAGCCGACGACGTCGCCACGCCCGTCGCCCAGCGCCACCCAGGGTCCGCGTTGTGGGGCGCCGGAGAACCCGCTGGGGTACGGCTTCTGTGGCGGCACGCGGATCCGCAAACCGGCCGCCGAGGTGTGCGACTGGTTCGACTGCGTACCGCAGTTCTGGGCCGGGCGCGGTTACCTCGTGCAGTGCCGCGACGGTTCGGTCAGCCTGGCCGGCGGCCGGTCCAACGCCTGCGCCGAGCACCAGGGAGTGCGGCGAACCATCATGAAATGACCGATTCGGGAGCTAAAGTCCGCTTCGCTCGGCCAGAATGATCGAGTGGAGATCCGGTCTGACGATGGTGCTCGGGTGCGGATACGCCCCGTCGGCTACCAGCCCGGCATCGACCCGCCCGACGACCCCGACGGGGCCACGCCCGGCTGGCACGACTGGCTGCTCATCGAGGTGGACGCCCGCACCGCCGACGGTCAGACCTGGTCACACCACTACCCGAGCCTCATGGTCGAGGAGGCCCGCGCGCTCGGCGGCTGGCTGCACGGGCAGTCCACCGCCGCCCTCGGGCTGAGCGCGCCACCCGCGATGGTCCGCTTCACCGAACCCAACCTGGCCCTGCGCAGCCGGGTGCTGCGTCGGCGGCGGCTGGAGCTGATCGTGGAGTTCTCCGCCGAGTCGCTGCCACCGTGGATGCGCCGCCCGTCCACAGCGATCTACCCGCTGATCCTCACCGTCTCCGCGGACGCCCTGGCCACCGCCGCCGAACACTGGGCCGAGCACTGCGAGGCGTACCCACCACGTACCCAATCGCGGTTTCCGACCCACGACCCGCAGCCGTACCGACGGCAGGCCGGCTGATCACCTGCAACTCTCTCCTTCCGGGCAGAAGGGGACACATCGATCCTGGTCGCGTTGCCTGTCACGTACGTGAGCGGTTGTACCGCGTGTGACCGTGACCTCTGTGTCCTGCGCCCCCTGGCGGATCGCCTGGGCCGAGCGCGAGAACGAGCGCCGGCAGCGCGCGTACCGCGACGCCACCGACGCCTGGCGGCACCGCGACGACCACCTGGCCCGGCTCCGCATCGAAGCCGCCAGCTTCCTCGGGTGTACGCAGCCCCGCACCGGCCTACCGGTGGAACTCGACGACGACGAACTCGTCTTCCGCGTCCTCCCCGTCGCCCAGCTCGTCGAGGCCGAGGCGCGGCACATCCCCGGCCTGCCCAGGGCGGGCGGCTTCTGTTCCTTCGCTGAGACTTCTTCCCAGGCGCTGCCGGCGGGCCTGCGTGTCGTCGACACCGGCATGGCGGTGGTGACCAGCCACCGGGTGGTCTTCGGCGGCCGGGAGCACCGCCGCGAGTGGCGGTACGCGGACCTGGTCGGCCCCGCCCACCACCCCGACGTGCCGGTCACCCTGCTGCCCGACCGCAGTCGACTGCAGGGGCTGCTGGTCCCGGCCAACGCTGTGGTGAACTTCCGCTTCTATCTCACAGTCGCGGCTGCCGACGATCGCGGTGCCGTCATCGCGCAGGTCGACGAGCTGCTGGCGGCGCACCGGGCCGCCCCGCCAGCGCCTCTCTTGTTGGTGGAGCCCGACGACGCACCGCTGACGGCGGTACGCCCCGACCGGCGGGCGCTCGGCGCTGCCGCCGTCGCGGCCGTGGTGTTCGTGACGCTCGGCCCGGGCGCTCTGGGGCCGGGCGCATGGGGTCCTCGCGGGCCGGTGCCCTCGGCGGAGATCGTCTCCCTGGATGTGCCGAGGGCCGGGGCGACTCTCCTTCCGATCGGGCCCGTCGGGCCGGTGGCGCCCGAATCGCGGATCGGCTCAGCCGAGAGTGCGGTATGGAGTCCGCCGAATGTCCCGGTTGCGCGGCCGTCTGCTGTCTCCACGGTGGCGGAAGCCGCTGTTGCGGTGGCCCTGCCGCCGACCGCTGCGCCGTCCGTTGCTCCCGTACCGTCCGCCAGTTCGGTGCCGACGCCTGGTCCGGTCCCCACCACGGACCCGCCCGCGTCAGCCCTGCCGACGCCGCCCGTCGTGTCGGCCTCGCCAACGCCGACTGTTACGGCGACGCCTTCGCCGGATCCGGGACTGCTGGCGATCTGCCTGGACCCTCTTCAACTGCCGTTGTTGGACCCGTTGCTCTGCCCGTCTCCGGTGCCGTGATCAGGGTCTTCTTTCCTGCGGGGCTCAGTTTGTGGCGCCTCAGTCCATGGCGCTGAAGTCGGGGACGGTGAGGGTGCCGTCGTCCGCGAGGGTGAAGCCGGGGTTCCAGGCGATCTC
This sequence comes from Micromonospora sp. BQ32, assembly GCF_059358895.1. Taxonomy (NCBI): domain Bacteria; kingdom Bacillati; phylum Actinomycetota; class Actinomycetes; order Micromonosporales; family Micromonosporaceae; genus Micromonospora; species Micromonospora sp. BQ32. The sequence continues at coordinate 123,857 of NZ_JCADBI010000008.1, forward strand.
CCAGAGGTGACCGTCCGGGTCGGCGAAGTAACCGGCGTAGCCGCCGTAGAAGGTCTCCCGGGCCGGCTTGGTCACCGTGGCACCGGCCTTGGTCGCCGTGGCGATGACCTCGTCGACCTCGGCTCGGGAGCGGACGTTCTGGGCGAGGGTCATCGCGCCGGTGCCCGGCCCTTCGATGCCCGCGTCGTCGGCGAGCGTGTCGCGGCCCCAGAGGACGAGGGCCAGGCCGCCAGCCTGGAAGAAGACCGTCTCCTCGATCTCCTGGCCCTGCCAGCCGAGCTGCTCGTAGAACGCCTTCGCGCGGGCCACGTCCGTGACTCCCAGGGTGATCAGACTGATCCGCTGTTCCATGGTCCTCAACCTAACGCCAAGAGCAGGCTCGCACCCTGGACGTCAGGTTCGCCTCGAACGCGGACGCGGCCTGACCAATGGTCGGAGAAGGCTAGGCGGCGATCGTTCGGGCGGTGGCGTACACGTCTGCGGGTAGGGCGTGGCGGAGCTGCCACAGGACGCGCATGGGTCGGTCCCCGGTGTGCGACTTGTACGTCATGGTGCCGGCGTAGAGGTACGGCGGCGCGCCCAGGTCGCGGTCGGCGATGCGGGTTTCTCGAACGAAGAGGTGCACGGTCGAGCCGCCCGACGTGTAGCGCTGCCCGGTCGCCGACGCCGCAGACGTGGTGCTCTGCGACTCCCACTGGAACAGGGTGTCGGTGATGGCCCGGTCGGCGTACATGGTGGTGGGGGAGTAGTGGGCCTCCGACTTGACCAGGGTGACGAAGAACAGGTCGGCCTGGGCGTCGGGCAGCCACTTCACCCCTTCGCGCAGTGACCCCGGGTTGGTCATTCCAAAGGCGGCGCATGCCTCGTTGCGGCTGTACCGGGCGTGCACCCGCATCGGCACCGCCCCCGGAGCGGCGGTTGGCGTGACTCGGTGGATGCGGTCCCGCAGCACCTCGGCGACTTGCCGCAACTCGGCGCAGCGGGCCGGCTCTTTCCACAGCCGCGCCAGCCGTTCGTCCCGCGTTGCCAGCGGGGCATTCGGCCCCCAGAGGCTGAAGTGCAGCATGTCCAGCAGTCGATCGTTGCCCGCGTACACCTGCTGGCCTGGCGCGGGCGGTCCGGCCGCGACCCTCGTTAGCAGCTCTAGCCGGTCGATGTCGTCGGTGTGCAGCATGCGACCGATGGCCCGGCCCAACTCGCGGTCGTCGGGACCGGGTGTGGACGTCTCGGTGCCGGCGAGCCGCCGCAGCCCGACCCAGCCGCCGAAGCTGGCCGATCGGTACACGTCCTCGATCTCCAGGCCGGTTTCGCGGAGGAACGTTGCCAAGCTGACGTCGCCGAGTTGGCGCAGCTCAGAAACGAGGCCGGCCTTCGAGGTGGGCAGCGCCGATCGTAGGTTGGCGAGCACGACTTCCTTCGCTACCCGGTCCAATTCGACGTGGCAGCCGCTCGGGAGGCTCGGGAAGTCGTCGCGGACGGCTTCGGTGATTGCCCGTCGGCTGACCCCGGTCAGGGCGCGCCAGCGTAGGTCGAAGCGGAAGTTGGCGTGCTGCCCGCCGATGAAGTCGAGCACCGTGAGGCAGGGCTTGTCGTCGTCGAGGCGCAGGCCACGGCCGAGCTGTTGCAGGAAGATCGTGGCGCTCTCAGTGGGCCGCAGCATCAGGATCGTGTCGACCATCGGCAGGTCGACGCCCTCGTTGAACAGGTCCACAGTGAAGAGCACGCGCAGCTTGCCGGCCTTGAAGTCCCGCAACAGCGCGGCCCGATCGGTGCCGGCCCGCGAGGTCACCGCCGCCGACGGGACGCCGCGCTCACTGAACCAGGCGGCCATGAATTCGGCGTGCCCGATGCTTACGCAGAACCCGAGCGCCCGCATTCGCCCGACGTCCACCTTGTCGCGGACCGCCCGCAGCACCGTCCTCGCCCGTGCATGGTTGCCGGTGTAGATGGTGTTCAGCTGCGTCGGGTCGTAGCCCTGGCCGCGCTTCCAGGCGACGTGCGACAGGTCCACGTCGTCGTGCAGCCCGAAATACTGGAACGGCGCTAGCAACTGCCGCTCCAACGCGTCCCACAGGTGCAGCTCAACGGCCGCGCGCCCGTCGAACCACCGGCGCACGTCGCCGCCGTCGGTCCGGTCGGGGGTCGCGGTCAGACCCAGGAGTACGCGGGGACGCAGCCGCTCCAACAGCCGCGTGTACGTCGGCGCTTCGGCGTGGTGGAACTCGTCCACGATCACCATGTCGTACGCCTCGGGGTCGACCTCCCGCCGGTGTAGCGACTGGATGGAGGCGAAGACGTGCTTCCAGCCGTTCGGCTTTTCGCCCGCGACCAGCGTCTCGCCGAAGCTGCCGTCTCCCATGACCTGCCGGAACGTCGACAGGCTCTGCCGCAGGATCTGCTCCTGATGAGCGACAAAGAGCAACGAGTCGGCTCGTCCCGCCTTGTGCAGCCGGCGGTAGTCGAGAGCGGCCACCACGGTCTTGCCGGTGCCGGTCGCCATCACCACCAGGTTGCGCCAGCGCCCGTGCACCAGGCGCTCGGCGTCCAGGTCGGCCAGGATCTCAGCCTGATAGGGGTACGGGCGCACGTCCAGGTTCGAGATCGCGGTCGGTGCTTCGTCGCGGCGCTCCCCGCTCAACGCGTGCCGTAGCCGTTCGGCGTCTCGGGCCGCGTCGTACGCCTCGAACGCCGGATCGTTCCAGTAGTCCTCGAACGTCGCCGTGAACGTGTCGATGACGTGCGGCTGCTCCATGTTCGAGATGCGCACGTTCCACTCCACGCCGTCCACCAGCGCGGTCTTCGACAGATTCGACGAGCCGACGTACGCGGTGCTGGTGCCGTTGCTCCGGCGGAACAGCCATGCCTTGGCGTGCAGGCGGGTGGTCCTCGTTTCGTACGACACCTTGATTTCCGCGCCCAACTCGGCGAGCCGGTCTAGCGCTCGCTGGTCGGTTGCACCGAGGTAGGTGGTGGTGATGACGCGGACCTTGCCGCCTCGGGCGATCAGCTCGCGGATGGCTGGCTCGACGATGCGCAGGCCGTACCACTTGATGAACGCGCAGAGCAGGTCCACCTGGTCGGCGGAGGCCATCTCGTGGTTGACCTCATGGCCGATGCGGGGCTGGTGGCGGCCGTTGACCAGCAGCGCTCCGGTGGAGAGGGGAGTGGTGGGGCGCTGCGGAAAGGTGGGCTCGGCGGGTGGGGTTGGTGGGGCGGCGATGGCGTGGAGCAGGTGCTTGGCGTCGGTTACCTGGTCCTGCTCTGTGGCCGCCTTGGGGCTCAGGGTGGCGATGGCTTCGGCGATTTGGTTCGCCATGGCGATCTGGTGATGGAGCTTGTCGTCGCCGCCTGGGACGGACTGGAGGGCTCGGGCGGCCAGGGTGGCGATGTGGCGGGCGAGGGTGTGGTGCGCATCAGCCGGGTCGAGCTTGTGATGCTGGATCAGGGCGGGATCGACGCGCTGGAGGCGGGTGGCCAGCTCACGGGTGATCAGGTGCTCGTAAACACCCCGCTCAAGATCCGTCATCCACGCAATCTAATCGGTCGTGACGCCCGGATCGAGCGTCAAACCCGGCGGCTCCACGGCTAGCTAAAAGGACGAGGGCAAATCGGGGCGATGCGAACCATGACATCGAAGATTGGTGCGGTTTCCCAGTTGGGACGCAGCTTGGTGACCTTGTTCCAGCCCCAGGAGCGGTACGCCATCTGGGCGACAGCATTGTCGGGACGGACCAAGAGCGTGGATCGCGGTTCAGCCCGGCCCGCGACCAGCTCGTCGTGCAGTGCCGCCGCAATGCCCTTACGTCGCCAGGCAGGGTGTACCAGCAGCTCGCTGATCGCAAAGGTGCGTTTCCCGTCCTCCTCGGTGAACCCGGGCGGGACGGGCTCATGGATGCCCTCCCACCACCGTGTCTGCGGAGGTAGCGGAAAGCCATAAATGTAGCCGACCAGAGACCCATCGACCGATGCGGTAATCAACTCCCATCCAACTCGCTGCATATGCAGGTCAAGCTGACGCCGGTAGCGGTCCTCGCTGTAGAACTCGCCGCCACCCGCGTAGACCTCCAGGTAGAGGCCCACGAGCTGATCGAGGATTTCCTTAGCCTCGTCGGCGCTGTGATGACGAAGTTGCAAGCCCTCGATCATGCCTGGACCGCTCGGTCATAAGCGTTGACGAACTGGCGCGTTGCCGTGGTCGCCTGCCGTGGTGCCGCCAGGTTCGAGCGCACCTGCGCAAGGTGCCGGCTAATCCTCCCCGAGTTCATCTGGCTCACCGCGGGCAGGACGTCCAGCGCGATCCGCGCTGCCTCGTTGACGTCGCCCTGCTGATACGCGGCTTCCGAGAGGTGCACGGTGTAGTAGACCTGGTTGCGTCGATGGCTGGGCGACGGATTGGCGATGATCGCGCGGAACGACTGGGCGGCCCGGTCGGGCCTGTCCAGCGCGAGGTACGAAAGCCCCTGGATGCCGTTCACTTCCTGCTCGTTGACGAAGTCGACAAACCCGAGATCATCCTCGTGCGGTCCGCGCTCCAACTCGCGGCGGGCCTTGGTCATCTCCCGACTGAAGCCGCTCGCATCCGTAAGCACGGCGTACGTGTGTGCTCTCCGTAGATGTAGCAGCGTGGTGAGTCGGGGTGTCGCCCATCTGGCGGAGACGCGTAGTGCGGCTTCGGCGCAGTGCAGCGATTCGCCGGGCTGACTCTCGCGTAGCAGCATAGATAGCTGGGTCAGGGCTTGTACTTCCATACGTGGGTCGTCGGCGATGCGGGCACGCGTAATGGCCTCGTTCAGGTAGGGCCTGGCTTCGGGCCTGCGTTCGGCATCGGTAGCGAGCCATGCGGCCTGGATGCTGAGGTCAGCGAGGGCGCTTTGAAGGGCATCGCCGACTTCTCGGCTGTAGGTCGCCCTCGCTGCCCATGTTGACAGCCTGGCGTGCGCCTGGACGGCAATGTCGCAGAGTTGGTCGGCACCGGCTGCCGCATCGGCTCGTCGGAAATCTTGAACCAGCGAACTAGCCAGTCGTACCTGGTCCATGCCAATGTTCCGGGGCACCTCGGCAGGGCCAGTGAGCAGGTAAGGGTGACCGGCTGCGGCGAGTCCTGCGAGCGCGGCCATTGCGTTGAAGCGTCGCCGGTCCGTAGCGCCACCCCCTCCGATTGATGCCCCCTCCACGGTAACCGCCATGGCCGGCAATTCGCCCTGCTCAGTTGTCGGGTCGTGGGCATGAGGATCGTCTGTTGTGCCCTCTGCGGCGCCGTCGTCGAACCGGTAAGGCTGGCCAGGCAGACCGAACCAGAGGCAGGAAGCAGGTATCCCGAGAAGCTGTGCCCAATGCGCCAGCCTGTCCAGGTGCACGAGCGGCGGGCCATTTTCCACCCGACTCAGCTGCGCCTGCGTGATCCCCAGCCATCCCGCCACCACGGACTGCGGCAACGCGACCCGCCCGTGGTACGGATGGCACCGGTACGCCCTGATCACCCGCCCCAGATGCCGCTCCATCAGCCCGAGTCGTACCGGCTCGTGCTCCCAGAAGCTCGCCGGAACCTTCGGCGGCGCGCTCAGCCGGTCCCGCTCCGCGGCCTGGCACGGCGCACACCGTCCGCTGTCGTTGTCCCGGGCCAGCCGTCCGCCGCACCGAGGGCAGTTCGCGTGGGTCACCGGCGGCTCCGTTCGTCTCGCCTCATCGAGCGTATCCATTGAACACGCTGCGTGGAGCGCTGGTATACGCGCGACGCATATCGTCAAAGGACCGCCGAAAAGCGAACCGACTACAACTACTCAGGACGGGCGTACCGCCCGCAGCGCCTCGACGACCACGCTCCACCGCCCCGGCCCGTTCACCGTTCCCAGCGGCTTTCCGTCCGCCACGACCACGCCGGCAGCGCGCAGCACCGCCAGGTGACCCGCGTACGCCGGATGAGCGGCCAACTCCGCCTTGGTGTGCGGAAACGCGATGATCGGCAACCCACCCCCCAACGACTCGTTGAGGACGCCGAGCGCCAGCGTGTCGTTGATGCCCAACGCCCACTTCGTCACCGTGTTGAACGTGACCGGCGCGGCCACCACCACATCAGCCGGCGGGTGCGGCTCCGGGTCGCCGGGCATCCGCCACTCCACGCGTACGAGATAGCCGGTCTTGTCTTGCAACGCCGCCCGGTCGAGCCACGGCGCCGCATTCGGGCTGACGATCATGCACACCCGCCACCCGTCGCCGATCAGGAGGTCGACCAGCTCGTCGATGTGTTCCGCCGGGCCCGCAGCGCAGACGACCAGATAGAGCACCGGGCGTTCCGTCATGCCCGCAGTCTGCCCGATTCGACAGTCGCGACGTCGAGCGCATATACCGATCGCGTATGCCGCCCATGATCACGGTGGCATGCCGTTGTGCCTGGTCAGCCGCGACAGTCGACGCATGGCCCGGGGCGGGTGCTCGGTCCCGGAGCTGCGCCGGCCCTCAACGGCGCAGCTCCTCCGCCCCGGTGCCAGCCCATGAATCAACGACTTGGAGCCGGCATGCCCACCGTGAACGACGACCATCCGGCTCGCGGGAGGCTGGCCGCCGCCTGGGAGTCGGTCGACGTGCGGGCCGCCGGCGACTTCTGGTGCACCCTCGAAGACCGCCGACCCGGGCTGCTCCCACACCGCGACGCGCCGCTGTTCTTCACCGCGCTGGGCCGCCTCCTGGTCGGCGGGGACGATCCGGCGAATCGGGCGGCGCTGCTCCGGGTGCTCGGCCACGCGTACCGTCATGTCGACCTGCTCCCGCACGCCGCCACCATCGGCGACGCGCTGCTCGCCATCGTTGCTCGCCACGCGCACCCACTGTGGACGCCGCAACTCGCCATCGCCGCCGAGCGCGCCCTGTGCCGCGCCGGGCACGCCATCCGTCGCGCCGCCGCACGGGCCGGCGACGGTCCGGCCTGGTGGCACGTCGAGGTGATCGGCCACGATCGGCCGTCGCCCGACATCGCCATCCTGACGGTACGGCCCTGGCGGCGACTGCCCTTCCAGCCAGGTCAGGCCGTGCCGGTCTGCACGCCGCGCCTGCCCGGGCACTGGCGCTGGCTCTCACCGGCCAACGCCCCACGCGCGGACGGCACCGTCGAACTGCACGTCCACGCCGTACCCGCCGGCACCGTCTCCCACCGCCTGGTTCATGAGGTACGTCCCGGCGAGCTGCTCTGGCTCGGCCCACCCGGCGACACCGGGCTGAGCCTCGCCCCGGCGAGCACGAACAATCTGCTGCTCGTCGCCGGTGGCACCGGCCTGGCGCCGCTGCGCGCCCTGGTCGAGCAGGTCGCCGCCGCACCGGACGGCCGACGGGTGACGCTGATCGTCGGCGCGCGCACCTTCACCGACCTGTACGACTCGATCGCCCTCGACAAGCTGCAATGCGCCCACGACTGGCTGACCATCGTGCCGGCCCTCTCCAACGACCCCTGCGCCGAGCCGGCCGAGCAGGGTGACGCCCTGACCATCGCGCTCGACCACCACCAGCCCGGCCAGGACATCTATCTCTGCGGCCCGCCCGCGATGCTGACCGGCGCGCGCCCACGGCTGCGCGCCCTCGGCATCCCCGCCGCCCGCATCCACCTGCCCAAGAGCTTCGCCCACTGATGGCTGTCTGCGCAGCGGTGAGGGTCACCGCGTCCGTGCGGCGATGACCCAACGGCTCAGCACCCAGGGCGTCAGGCGGCCGGGAGTAGTTCCCGGTAGAGCGATATTCCTGTGAGGTATGAATATGACTCACAGGAATATCGCTCGTCAGGGCAAGACCGGCCGGACGCCCGCTCGCGCCGGCCGCCCGGCGCGCGGTCAGGAGTAGGTGTCGCCGAACTCGCGGACCCCGTCGACGTCCAGCGTGATCCGGTCGTTCTGGGTCCACTGGCTGGTGGCGGCGAGCCAACTCGGGTCGTCGCGTTCGTCGATGACGCTCCAGCTATGCCGGTGGTGCCGTAGCTGGATCGGCCCGGTCGACTGGCCCGGCGCGAGCGTGCCGTCGGTGAAGGTCAGCTCGACCCAGCCGGGGACCGGCGTTCCCGGGATCGGGTAACCCGGCGGCGCTGGCGTCGTCATCCCGCCGGGCGGCCCGCCCGGCGGGATGAAGAACTGCACGGTTTGCCGGATCCGGCTACAACCCAGTGCGGCCCAGTCGCAGTTCGGTACCAGTGAGGTGTTGGCACCCTCGAAGCGCAGGTGGTAGCGCACCTGCACCGTGCTCAGGTCCAACGGCCCGGTGCCGGTGTTGGTGACCTTCAGGAGGTGCTGGATCTGGTTGTTCGTGGGGGACCAGTCCAGGTTGAGGTAGCTGACCGTCGCGCGGCCGGCCGCGGTGCGCACGGTGGTGGTGGGCGAGGTGTCGGAGTAGCCGCCGAGCGCGCGGGCGGCAATCGCGATCCGGTACGTCGTGCCGGGTGCGAGGTCGGTCAGCGTGATCGTGGTGTCGGTGGTGGAGCCGAGGAAGCGGTACGTGTTCGGGCCCAGCGGCACCTGCACCTCGTAGTTGATCGGCTGTTGCTCGGTGCCGGGCTCGACCCAGGCGGAGGGCGCCCAGCTGAGCGTGAGCTGATGTGGGTCGTTGGCCACCACCGTGGGGGCGCCGGGGGTGCTGATCGCCGGCCCGTCGGCACGGGCGGCGTTGGCGGCGAGCAGGCTCGCCAGCGCGGCGAGGGCGATGGTGACGGTGACACGGCGAGCAGGCATAGCCGAATGGTAGCCGCCATGCATCAAAGTCAATGCATTGTCCCACTCGTTGGCCGGGCCGTGCCCGAATGGCGCATTGTCAAAATTCTGCACCGATTCCACCTGGCGATCAATCAATCCCACTCAATACGCTGACTATGCGGCGTATCCATCGGTTCTCCGCGCACGCCGCCCAGCTGACCTGGCCGGCGCTGCCGCCCGTCCGTCCCTGCGCGCCCACATCGCGAGGTGTCGAATGGTCATTCCCCGTCGGGTTCTTGCCGTGCTCGCGGCCGTACTCTGTTGGCTTTTGATCGTCTTTCCAGGGCCCGGCACGGCCGGTACCGGCGCGACCGGAAGTCAGGAAATAGCCGATTATCTGGCTACCCACCCGGGTGGGAAGGCGCTCAACGACAACGAGATCAGCTACGACGGCGGGGCGCTCATCGTGACCCTGCGCCGACCGATCGGGACGCTGGCCACCGCCGACTGTCCCTCGGGCTGGTACTGCTTCTACGAGTGGCCCAACTACGGCTACCCCCGAGGTCGGCTCTCCGACTGCGGCCGGCAGAGCCTCGCCACCTGGCACTGGCAGTTCCGGGTCGAGTCGGCGCACTACAACCTCGGCAGTGGCACGGTGTCGTTCTCCTACTACGACACCCGACTCTTCGAGATCGGGGCGGGCAACCGGGTCCGCAGCGACGCGTCCCCCTACCGGAACTGGCCGAACTACGTGGACCGTCGCTGCCGATGACCCGCGCGGCGCGATCGCCTCAGGAGCAGTCGGGCGCGGTGGTCCGGTCGGTCCGCCCCTTGGCCCGGATGAGCACGTACCCGAGGATCTGCTCATCTGCCACGGTGGTCGTCTGGTGGCTGAGCAGCTCGCCGGTGAGCGGGTTGAACTGCAACGTCTCCCGGCGGTTCTGCGTGTCGTCGGCGCTGAAGGCGAGCCCGGGCCGGTCGTCCCAATCCGGGTACGCGCCCCGATCCTGGATGCCCGTCGTCCCCGCCAGCTCGAACAGCAGCGCCGAGATCTGACCCGGGCTCAACAGGTGGTAGCGGAAGATCCGGCTGACCACGGTCAGCATCCCGGCCGCCGTGCGCATCTCCGGCGGTAGCTCACCCAACTGCGCGGCCAGCTGCTGCCGCAGCTCCTGCGGGTCCACCGACGGCGCCGGCGGAATCTCGGACAGGTCACCCGGGAGATAGCGGAACGTCTCCGGCGCGCCCGATCGGCGTCCCTTGGTGACCGGGGTGACGACCCGGCGGCCGGACAGCTCCGCGGTCCACCACAGCGTCTCGTCCCGGTAGCTGTTCCGATCGATCCCGGGCGCGAGGTCCGCCGGTGCCCAGACCCGGAGACAGGAGACGGTGTACGCCCCGGTGGCGGCGGTCGGCGCGCTGGCCGCCACGGTCAGCGCGAGATCGGTGAGACGGCCCGACCTGCCGGCAACCGTCGGGGTGCTGCCCGTCGGCGGCTGAGTGTCAGGTGTTGCCTTGGTCGTCGGTACGACTCGGGCCTCGTCGCGCGTCCTGATCGCGGCGGCTCCGATCGCCACCAGCGGCGTCAGGGACAGGATCGCCAGAACGGCCCGCACCCTCGGTGGCAACCGGCTGATCCGGCTGGTGGCGCTCGGGGCCAGCACGATCTCCTCGACCGCCGGTCGGCGCGGCCGGGGAATTCTGGTCGTCCGGGCGGAGCCGACGTGCCGTGGGGCCGGCCGGTTCACCCGACGATCTGCGTCCCGACCCGAGGACCAACTCGACGTGCTGCTGCGGGCAGTGGGCGAGGTCGCCGATCGGTGGGGAGGTGCGTACCAGCCGGCCGAGGTCTGCCGCTGGGGGATCGGCACCGCGCCCCGCTGCCGCGCCGGCGCCTCCGCGTCCAGAGGGCGAGACGTGTGTTCGAAGGGCAACCGGTCCAGCGGGGCGCCGCGGTTCTGCTGGCTCGGTTGCGGTCCCACCGCGTTGAACCGGGCCGACTGGTCGTTGCTCGGAAACGGGAGCTGCGGCAGCGGGTCGGCCTGCGGCAGGGTCGGCAGGCCGGCCGCCGTCGGCGGGACGACATCGCGGCGGAACTCACGCTGATAGGCGTGGGCGGCGTAGGCGGCCAGCTGGAAGTACCAGGCCCGCCCGGTGCGACCGGCGTCCTCGTAGGTGCAGCAGATCAGCGCCTGACTCAGCAGGGAGAGCAGGTACTGGGCCCGCCAGCTCACCCCCCAGTTGCCCGTCCTGGCCACCGCCAAACCGACCGAGTAACTGGCCTTGATCGCCTTGACCTGCCGCGCGGACAGCCGGTCCGAAGGGCGTTCCTCCGGGTCGATCAGCAGGGCGCGAAGGGCGTCCGTGTCGACGCTGCGCGGGCTGTTCGCCACGTCCGGGCGGACGGCGTCCAGGAGCAGGGTGGCCAGGTCGCGGGTGAGCGGCGCGTCCACGGCGAACCGGTCCGTGTCCACCAGGCAGAACTTCTTGACCTGCACCTGGCCGGCTCGGGAGCAGGCATAGAGAACGTTGCGCGCGTGCAGGTCGCCGTGCGACGCCCCGCAGAGCTGGTCGAGCTGGTCGTCGTGAAAGAGCGAGCCGGTCTCGGCGAATCGCAGTGGGTGCGGCAGCACCTCGCCGGTCGCGACGTCGTGCAGCCAGTCGCCCTGGACGGTGCCGAGGCCGAGCGCATTCGTGGCTTCGGACAGCTCGTCCTGGGCCCCGGCGTCGGTCAGTTCCCGTCGCACGAATCGGCCGACACTGATCCGGCTGGTTCGCCGTCCCTGGCGGTACCAGTGGTTCCACACCCCGTCGAGCAGAGCTTTGTAGGCGTCCTTGCGTTGGTCGTCGCTGACGTCGGCCAGTGGAAGGACCTGCTCGGCGCCGTGCGCGATGTCCTGGAACATCAGGTACCGGCCGTCGCGCACCGGGTACGGCGGGTACGGCTGACCGACCAGGTGGCGCTCCGCGAAGCCGGGATCGAGAGTGGCTGCCCTCGCATGCCGAGCGGCCTCCTCGGCAGCCTGCTCCGCGGGCAGCACCTTGACGTACAGCTGCTCGGCGTTCCGGCCGTCATGCCGCTCGGCAATGACCGGGATCAGCTCGGCGCCGCTGTGCCCACCTCGTCGGCGGGGATGGCACGGGGGGCGAACGACGGCGTCGCGCCCGGCCGCCCAGTCCCGCAGCGTGGCCGTGACTGTCGTATCCGCTATGTACCGTTCGAACTCGTCAACGAGACCGTCGCCCATGTCCGCCGTTGGACCTTCCACGAGTGGTGAAAGTGGACGCGGACGGGCAGGGGTGGCACGTCCGAGTGAGGGATGCGCGGGTAAACGCGAAGGCCAAGCTACCTCAACTTTCGGGCGAACGCGGTATTAATTCGCAGCCGATCCCGCACCTACCTAAAGGTAATAAAGGGTCACTTTACGCTCCCGGGAAAATGCAATCCGTGACATGCCGATGAATGGATATACGATCGTCACGGAACGGGAGGTCGAAGTGACAGAGCGCACGGAAACCCTGCTCCAGCGGCAGCGCCGACCTGAGATGATGGCGTTGCTGCACGCGATGTCGGTCTGCCACCGCAGGGCCCAGCGCCTCGACAACCTCCGAATGGCGCTCTCCGTCGCCATTGGCGTCGCCGGGGCGGTGGTCGCCTTCACCGGGGTATCCGCCAACGCGGTCACCGCCGTGGGTGCCCTCTGGGCGGTGGTCAACGCGATCGGCCTCGGCTCCTGGTCGACCGGGCAACTCCGCCGGGCGGCCGTCCTCCAGGAGATGTTCGACGTACGACTCTTCCAGCTGCCCTGGAACGCGGTCGCGGCCGGTGACCCGGTCGGCCCGCCAGAGGTCAGCCGCCTCGACCGCGCCTACCGGGGCGACGAACAGTACCTCCGGGACTACTACGAGGTCCCCGATCTGCCCCGCCCGTACGACGTGCTCGCCTGTCAGCAGCAGAACCTCGGGTGGGGCGCCCGGGTGCGCCGACGGTACGCGTACACCGTGCTCGCCGGGGTGGCGCTCTGGGCGACCGTGGGGGTCGTCTTCGCGGTGACCGCCGACCTGACCGTGTCGGCCCTGCTGACGCAGTGGTTCGTGCCGTCGCTCGGCGTCCTGCTGCTCGGCCTGGAGATCTATCGGGGTCAACGCGGGGTGGCCGCCGAGCGGGACCGGGCCCACGCGCTTCTCCAGCAGCAGGTCACCGCCGCCGCCCGGCACGACGCCGACCCGGCGACCGAGGCGGAGTTGCTGACCCTCGCCCGGCAGACCCAGGACCTGATCTTCCACAGTAGACAGGGGCAGGCCCGCGTCCCGGACTGGTTCTTCCGACGGTTTCACGCCGCCGACCGCACCGACTTCCAGGCCGCGATGGACGACCTCGCGAGCCTGCTACGGACCGGCGCGCCCGCCGCCCACCCCGACTGACATCCGCCGTACCTCCGGAGCCGCACGCGTGATTGATTCATGAACCGTCAGGCCGAATGGTCTGTTACGCGACGTAGTCGGCTTGGAGATAATGCCTGGTCAGGCGGATACCTAGCGTGAACCCGTCATCACGAACGGCCTGGACGTCGGCGTCTCACCTGCCGCCCGTCCGGGCCTCAGACGGGAGAAACATATGCGTGCTCAGAACGAAACCCGGCGGTTCGGTGCCCGAGCGTCCGTACTCGTGCTCGGTCTTGTCGCCACCGGAACGGTGCTCGCCCCGGCGAGCCCGGCGTCCGCCGCGGTCCCCGGTCTGGTGCGGGTCGCCGCTACCAGCGTCACCAACTCGGCCGACTTCCGCAGCGTCACGGCGACCTGCCCGGTCGGGAAGGTGCTCACCGGCACCGGCTACGAACTCAACGGCATCACCGGCGAAGGTGTCGTCGACGACCTGCGCCCCAACGGTGGCGTCGCCACGGCACCGACCTCGGTCACCGTCGGCGCCTACGAGACCGAGGCGTTCGCCGGGAACTGGTCGGTGACGGCGTACGCGATCTGCGCCAACCCGCTGCCCGGCCTGGTCCGGGTCACCACAACCAGCGTCAGCAACTCGACCGACTTCCGCAGCGTCACGGCGACGTGCCCGGTCGGGAAGGTGCTCACCGGCACCGGCTACGAACTCAACGGCATCACCGGCGAAGGTGTCGTCGACGACTTCCGCCCCAACGGCGGCGTCGCCACGGCACCGACCGCGGTGACCGTCGGCGCGTACGAGTCGGACGCCACGGCCCTGAACTGGTCCGCGACCGCGTACGCGATCTGCGCCAACCCCCTCGCGGGCCTGGTGCGCACCTCGGCCGTGGGGGCCAGCAACTCCCTCGACTTCCGCAGCGTCACGGCTACCTGCCCGGTCGGTAAGGTGCTGACCGGCGCCGGCTATGAACTGAACGGGGTGATCGGCGAGGGCATCGTGGACGACTTCCGCCCCAACGGCGGCCCCGCGACGGCCCCGACGTCCGCCGCGTCCGGCGCGTACGAGGAGGACGCGTTCGCCGGGAACTGGTCCGACACGGCGTACGCCATCTGCGCCACGCCGTAGAACCCGGTCAGCCGGTGCAGCCGCCCTGCGAACGTGCGAGCCGCTGCACCGGCTGAGTGGTCGGCTCAGGAGCCGCCTTGGCGCTGGATCCGCTCGTCGCCCGAGACCTTGGCCCGGCCCAGGTCGCCTTCGGTGCCGGCCGGGCCGGTCGCGGTACGGCGGTGCCGTTGATCGGGCGAGTGCTCCACGGGCGAGCCCTGGCGGCCCGGAGCGCCGCTGCCCGAATGCCGCCGGCCTCGCGCCGACTCGCCGCCGCTGTCGTGTTTGTTCTGCTTGTGGCTACCCATGGATCGCGCGTACCCGGTCACTGTGCGGCTAGTCCTGAACCCTCGTCAGCTCCAGTGCCGTCCCGACCGGCTCTGGTCCACTGGCTGGCAGCGATCGGCCCGGTCGACGCTCACGGGGGCGAGCGGACTCACGGGTTCCAGTAGACGAGGACCCTGGCCTGGTCGAAGCGTCGCTCTTTCAGGTCGGCACGCTGGATCACCCAGTGGATGCTCGCGCCGCCCTGTCTGCCGCCGTGGAACTCGGCCAGCACAACCCAGTCACCATGGTCGGGTGCCCCACCATCGCGCCCCGACCCGTCGTGGCCGGACCGGCCCGAGGGGTTGGCGCCCAACCACGCGGGGTTGAAACCGTTGCAGTCAGTGCCGTAGCCGCCCAACAGCAGCGGCGTTGTCCCGCCTTCATAGGAGAACGGGCCGTCCGGCACCTCGCCCAGGACGTCCTGCCACACCTTGGTCATCTCTTCGAACGGGGGATCTCCCGGCAGCGGCGGAGACCACGGGGGCCCCGGGATCGTCTTGACGTAGGGCAGAGAGATGTCGACAGTGAGGTGCAGATCGCCCTGCGGGATCTCCGTGTAGACCTCGGCGAACTCCTCGTCGTCGGGAGGGAAGTCAGGCGGATACTGCTCTCGCTCCTCGACCGCCACGCCTGCCGGCACATACCTGACCTCGCCCCAGCCGCTTTCCTCGGGCCAGCCGAACAGCAGCAGTTGGCCGTCGGACGGTAGGGGAAGGTCGGTCACGTCCGCCGGAAGAGCAGCGCAGTCGATGGTGGCGATCAACGGGTACTCGGGGTCCTCGGCGTCGGCCGGAAGCATCACCGGCCCACGGATGGCGCCCACTACCGGCCCGTCACCCCCTTGTGTCAGAAAGGCAGACGGGCGGGCGAGCCCCAGCCAGCGCTCCACGTCGGCGGCGGATATGCCGCGGCGCAGCGCCTCGGCGCGGACCTGATCGATGATTCTCACGTTTCGGGGAAGCACGGGAGCACCGTAGGTCAACCGTGCGACGTCCTCGACCCCGCCGGATGGTGGCTGCCCGGAAGGCAGGCGCCCCTGCAATCGATACCGCGATTTGCCGGCAACGGGTGCTCGCCTGAGGAGTGGCTGGCCTATCTGCGCTGGGCGGCCGAGCAGGCTCGGGTCAGGGGCGTGGAGCCGGACGCGGTGGAGACGGCGGTCGTGCCCGACCGGTGAGGTGGCTATCGGGCAGCCCGGAGGCGGGCGTCGAGTGCGTCCAAGTCGGGGACGAACCAGATCTGCCCGCCCTGGTTCGACTCGTGCACCAGGGCGCGCAACGCGGAACTCTCCGCGAGCTGCGCCGAGATGTCACCGACGACGGCCAGCCGCACCCGGTAGTTGACGAACTTCTGCATCACGTCGCCGGCGAAGCGGGTGCCCAACGAGAAGAAGCGCTCGTCGAGCCGGTCGGCCGGCACGGCCACCACCTGGGCGCCGAGGAACGCCGCGCCGATCAGGTCCAGCGCGTCCTGCTCGGTGGCGACCGGCGGCCCCGCCGGGTCGCAGACCAGCACCGGCACCCCGGCGCGTTCCTGGATCTCGTCAGACATCGCGAACCTCCCGGTTGAGCAGGCCATTGTCGGCGTTGAGGACGGCGTCGAGCAGGTGCAGCAGTTCCGCGGTGGCGGCCGGATCACCCAGGATGATGATCTTCATGCGGTGGCGTGCCTCGTCGTGCACCGTCTGCACCCGCAGCGGGTGGGCCTGGTCGTGGCCGGTGTTGGCGCTGGTGAGCACGAGCGTGCCGAGCCGGTCGGCGGCGGCCCGGTCGACACCGTCGATCTGGACGATGCTCGACACCTCCGCCTGCCTGGTGACGCTGGGCGCGGCCGGGGCCTGCCCGGTGAGGGCGTCGAGATCGTTGGCGGCGATCCGGTACTGCTTGCCGATCCGCACCGCCCGGAGCCGGCCCGAGCGGATGTAGCCACGCACAGTGCGCACGTGCAGGTTGAGCCGGTCGGCCACCTGCTCGACCGAGTACATTTCTTCCGTCATCGTCTGGCAACACTACCCGTATAGGGAAGTTTAGGGAAGGTTGATGCCCGATTCGTTCACGACATCAGCTCCACAGGGCCCGAAGCCAGCAGAAGGGCCACACCCCGCGAGGCGTTCGGCCGGTTAACCCGCCCGCGCTGTCGGACGGTTCCAGTACCGTCTGGAAACCATGGACGCGCTCGGCGACGCCATCATCGGGCGGGATCACCCCGCGGGCCTGCTGCGCGCCGAGTTGGATCGCGCCACCACCAGCCACGGCGGTCTCGTCCTGGTCACCGGCGAGCCGGGCATCGGCAAGACGACCCTCGTCACGTCGGCGGCCCGGGAGGCCCGGCAGCGAGGCGCGCTGGTGCTCGGTGCCGCCTGCTGGGATTCCGACAGCGCCCCCGGCTACTGGCCGTGGGTGCAGGTGCTGCGTGCCCTGCGGCGCTCCGCCGACGACTGGGCGGTGGCGCGGCAATCCGCCGAGCCGGCCCTCGCGGCCCTGCTCGGCCAGTCCGGCGCCGACGGCGAGCAGACCGGCCGCCTCGTCAGTTGGGCCGGCGTCGACCCCGGCCCGGACGTCGCCGATCAGGAGGCGTTCGCGCTGTACGACGCGGTGACCGCCGCGCTGGTCGCCGTCTCTCAGCACCGGCCGGTCGTGGTCGTCCTCGACGACCTGCACTGGGCCGACCCGGCCTCACTGCGGTTGCTGAGCTTCGCCGCCCAGCACACCTGGTTCGAGCGGCTCCTGCTGATCGGCACCTACCGCGACGCCGAGGTCGACTCGGGCGAGCATCCGCTGCGCCCGCTGCTGATGCCGCTGGTCGCGAAGGCCACCACGATCACCCTCACCGGTTTCACCCGCGACGAGGTGGCCGCACTGATGACCCGGACCGCCGGCCGGGAGCCCGAGGCCAGCCTGGTCGACGAGGTGCACCGGCGCACCGGCGGCAACCCGTTCTTCGTCGAGCAGACCGCACGGCTGTGGCACGCCGACGACGCGGTCGGCACGATCGCACCCGGCGTACGGGAGGCGGTGCGCCGCCGCCTGGCCCAACTGCCCGCCACCGTGGTCGAGGCGCTGACCGTCGCCGCCGTGCTGGGCCGCGAGTTCCACCGTCAGGTCCTCGCGGCCTGCGCGGCCGCACCGGCGGCGCAGGTCGACCGGCTGCTCGACCGGGCGGTGACCGCCCGACTGGTGATCGCCCGCGGCGGTGGCCGCTTCGCCTTCGCCCACGACCTGGTCCGCGAAACCCTCTACGACGGGCTGACCGACGACGACCGGCGGGCCCGGCACGGCGCGGTCGTCCGGGCGGTCGACGACCTGCAAGAGCTCACCGATCGGCTGATCCCGGCCGACCTCGCCCGCCACGCCTACCTGGCCGGCCCCGCGCTCGACCGGGCCCGGGTGGCCACGCTGCTGGTCGCCGCCGGCCGGGACGCGTTCGCCCGACTGGCCGGCGACGAGGCGGCGGTGCACTTTCGCCGAGCCCTCGAGGTCGTCGAGGACCCGGCACAACGAGTACGGATCCTCGTCGAGTTCGCCGAGTCGCACTACCACCACTCCGGCCGGGAAGAGGTCACGCGACTACTGACCGAGGCCGCCAGGCTGGCCCGTTCACTCGACGACCCGGTGCTGCTGGCCCGGGTCGCGCTCACCGTGAACCGCTCCCGCCAGGTGGACACCGCCCAGTCGATGGAGGCGGCAGAGCTGGTGCGCGAGGCGTACCGCCGGTTGATCGGCGAACCGGGCGACACCGCGACGGTCGGCGCCCTGGTCGCCGACCTGATCACCGCCAGCGAGACGATCGCCCGTCGAGGGCAGGACGACGAGGCGCTCACCTTCAGCCTCTGGGCCCGCCACGACACGACCTGGGGGCTCGGCACCGCCGCGACCCGAGCCGCGCTCACCGCCGAGATCCGGGACGTGGCCCGCCGGACGGGCGACCGGGAGACCGAGCTGTGGGCCACCTCGCTGCGCTGGGTGGCGCTGCTGGAGTTGGGCGACCCCCGCTTCGCCGAGGAGCTCACCACCTTCGTCGAGGCCGAACGGGAGGGCGACTTCGCCCGGCACCGGATGGCCGCCGCCGTCGACAGCGGGATCATCGCGGCCTTCCGGGGCGACTTCGCCAGGGCCGACGAGCGGTTCGCCGTCCTCACCGACCAGACCGACCCGGGCCACATCGAGTTCGGGTTCATGGGCCATCACCTTCGCTGGTCCCGGCTGCTGCTCCAGGGCCGGGTCGCCGAGGCCGCCGCGCTCGTGGACGGGCTGGCCCCGACCGACTACCCCTACCGGGAGCTGCTGCGGGCGATCACCGCGGCCGAGCGGGGCGACGGCGAGACGGCGATCCGGCTGACCGCCGGCATCGAGGCCGCCGGCATCCGGTACCCGCGCCCGGTGTCACCGCTCTGGCTACGGTTACGCGCGCAGGTCGCCGCCGCGTCCGCCGACCCCAAGCGCTGCGACGCCGCGCGGGCCGCGCTGACCCCGCACCGTGGAGAGTGGACGGTGGGGCTTTTCGGTTGCGATATCAGTGGCCCCGTCGACCACTGGCTGGCGCTGATCGACGCCGCCCAGGCACGCTGGGACGACGCCATCGTCGGCTTCGCCGCCGCCCGTGACTCCGCCGATCGGCTGGGCTCCCGGCCCTGGTCGCTGCTCGCCCGCACCGGCCTCGCGAACGCCCTGGCCGGCCGAGGCCAGCCGGGCGACACCGCGACGCTGACCGCGCTGCGCGCCGCCGTCGCCCAGGAGGCGACCGCGCTCGGCATGACGCAGGTGCTCCATTGGCTCGCCGACCCGACGGCCGCCGACGCCGACCGCTCGGGCCAGGCCGTCGGGTTGGTCCGGGCTGCTGGGTCGGGTCAGGTTGTCGCGCCCGGCCAGGTCGCGCCGGTCGCGGCTGCGATCGAGGGGTACGAGTTTCGGCGCGACGGGCCGGTCTGGCAGCTCGCGTACGACGGTGTCGTGGTGCACCTGCCCGACGCCAAGGGGTTGCACGACCTGCACCTGCTGCTCAGCCGCCCGGGCAGCGACGTACCGGCGGTCGAACTGCTCGACCCGACCGCAGGGCCGGAGCTGGTGGCCGCCCGCCGGATGGGCGCCGACCCGGTCCTCGACGACGAGGCGAAGGCCCGCTACCGGCGGCACCTGGCCCGCCTCGACGAGGAGATCGACCGGGCTGCCGCCCGCGACGACGACCGGAAGGTGTCCAGGCTGGACGCCGAGCGGGGTGCGTTGCTCGACGAGCTGCGTGCCGCGGCGGGCCTCGCCGGCCGGAGCCGCCGCCTGGGCGACGAGGCCGAACGGGCCCGCAAGACGGTGACCGCGCGAATCCGCGACACGCTACGCAAGCTCGACGACCGACACCCGGCCCTCGCCGGCCACCTGCGCGACTCCGTCTCCACCGGCAGCACCTGCCGCTACCTGCCGCCCGAGCCGCTGCCCTGGCGGCTCTGACCCCACCCCCACCCCTGCGCGATCTTGCACTTTCGGTCGCCGGTTCAGGTGGATTTGCCACCTTTATCGGGCCAGTAAGTGCAAGATCGCGGGGGTGGGGGTGGGGGTGGGGTTAGGAGCGCCGGGTTCAGCGGCGGTTGTACTTGTACATGGTCAGGGTGCCGAAGACGAGGACGAAGCCGGCGCTCCACAGCAGCAGCCACATGGTGGCCGCCGGGTCGGAGTCGCCGCTCATCGCTCCCCGGATCGCGGCCACCAGCTGCGTCACCGGGTTGACCTTCACGAACGCCTGGAGCCAGCCGGGCATGGTGCTCGGCTCGACGAAGACGTTGCTCAGGAACGTCAGCGGGAACAGCACCATCATGCTGACCCCCATCACCGACTTCTCGCTGCGCAGGATCAGCCCGAAGAACGTCCACACCCAGGAGAACGCGAACGAGAAGACCACCAGCAGCCCGATCCCGGTGGCGACCCCGACCACCCCGCCCTCGGGCCGGAACCCGAGCACCAGCCCGAGGCCCAGGATCACCACGGCGGCGAGGATGTAGCGCAGCACGTCGCCGAAGATCATGCCGACCAGGGCGGCTGGGCGCCAGACGGGCAGCGTCCGGAACCGGTCGAAGATGCCCTTCTCGATGTCGGTGTTGAGGCCGATGCCGGTGTACATGGTGATCATGACGACGCTGGTCACCATGATGCCGGGCAGGAAGAACTGCAGGTATTCGCGCGGGCTGCCGGCGAGGGCGCCACCGAACAGGTACGTGAACATCAGCACCATGATGATCGGGAACGCGGTCACGTCGAAGAGCTGCTCCGGCACGTGCTTGATCTTCAGCATGGCCCGCCAGCCGAAGGTGAGCGACGCGCCCAGCGCACTCGGCCGGGGCGGTCGGGCACCGGGCGCGAGCACTGTCGCCAGCGCCTCGGCGGACGGGACGTAGACGGACGGCGCCCGTTCGGTCGTGGTGGTCGTGGTGTCGCTCATCGGGCTGCCTCCAGCTCGTCGTCGCGCTCGTCGGTCGGCACGGCGGGGTGGTCGGTCAGGGCCAGGAAGACCTCATCGAGGCTCGGCTGGCCGAGGGAGAAGTTGTCGACCACGATGCCGGCGCGAGCCAGGTCGCTGAGCACGCGAGCGGCCTGGGCGCTGGCGTCGAGGTCGGTGCCGGCTTCACCGACGCGGGCGGTCAACGCCACCGGATCCGCGGCGAGCTGGACCGGCACGCCGAGCGCCTCCCGGAGCACCCGCTCCGCCTCGGGCCGCTGCCCGGGATCGCGCAGTCGCAGGTGGACGGTGCCGGAGCCGATCGACGACTTCAACTCACCCGGGGTGCCCTCCGCGATCACCCGGCCGTGGTCGACGACCGCGATCCGCCCGGCGAGCTGGTCGGCCTCGTCGAGGTACTGGGTGGTCAGCAGCACCGTCGTGCCGTGCGACACCACGGCCCGGACGATCTCCCACACCTGGTTGCGGCTGCGCGGGTCGAGGCCGGTCGTGGGCTCGTCGAGGAAGAGCAGATCCGGGGTGTTCAGGATGCTGGCGGCGATGTCGATGCGTCGTCGCATCCCGCCCGAGTACTTCTTCACCTGGCGGTCGCTCGCCTCGGTCAGCCCGAACGCGGCCAGCAGGGTCGCCGCCCGCTCCCGAGCGGCCGGCTTGCGCAGGCCGAGCAGGCGGGCGAGGAGCACCAGGTTCTCCGTACCGGTCAGGTCCTCGTCGACGGAGGCGTACTGGCCGGTGAGGCTGACCCGGGAACGGACCTTGTCGGCCTCGGTGAGCACGTCGTGCCCGAACACCCGGGCCGAGCCGCCGTCGGGTCGCAGCAACGTGGCGAGGACCCGGACCGCGGTGGTCTTGCCCGCGCCGTTCGGGCCGAGCAGACCGTAGACGGTGCCGGCGGGCACCTGGAGATCGATGCCGGCCAGGGCCCGGGTGTCCCCGAACGAGCGGGTGAGACCCTCGGCCTCGATGGCCAGACCGGTGGTGCGTCTACTCATGATCCTTACCTTTCGTGTTGGACGTGTTCAGGAGACGTAGGGTCGAGCCGCCCGGCCGTCGCGCAGCGCCAGACCCCACCAGCGCAGCTGGTCGAGCAGGACGCCGACGTCGCGGCGCAGCTCGTCGGTGCACTGCGCGGTCGGTTCGCCGGCGAGCAGGTCGATCCCGACGACGTCGCGCACCGTCATCGCGTGCAGTGCGGTGAAGACGGTACGGAGCTGGTCGACCGCGTGCAGGCCGGTGGACCGACAGCCGTACGACACGAAGCCGACCGGTTTGGCCTGCCACTCGTCGTACGCGTAGTCGATGGCTTGTTTCAAGGGTGCCGGGAAGCTGTGGTTGTACTCGGGGGTGACCACGACGAACCCGTCCGCCCGACCCACCTCGCGGACGAACGCCCGGATGGACGCGGTCGGCTCGGCGGGGTAGCTGGCCGGGAAGTCGTACTCGGTCAGGTCAACGACCGTCACCGCCAGGTCGTCGTGCCGCGCGGCCTGCTCGACGAACCAGTGGGCGAGGCGGTCGCCGACCCGCCCCTCCCGGGTGCTGCCGACGATCACGGCGATCCGCAACGGTGTCATGGCCACCCCCTTCCATCCTGAAGGCGCGAGGTGACGACCGGCGCCCGCTAGATCCGATCTAGCGGGCCCGGTTTCGGGGCGGAATGTCGGTGGGATCGGCTTGACTGGGGTCTCGACGAACGGGGGAGTGGGATGGCACAGGTACGCATCGAGCCGTGGCACGAGGACGACCTCGACCTGCTGCGGCAGCTCAACTCACCGGACACCCGCAAGCACACCGGCGGCCCGGAGACCGACGAGCAGGTGCTCGCCCGGCACGACCGGTACGTGCGCTTCTCCGGCACCGGGCAGGGCTGCATGTTCACGCTGGTGCTGCCGGACGGGGCACGGGCGGGCAGCGTCGGCTACTGGGCCCGCGAGTGGCGCGACCAACCGGTGTACGAGCTGGGCTGGGCGGTGCTGCCCGCGTACCGGGGGCAGGGTTTGGCCACGGCGGCGGTGCGCGCGGTGCTGGACGCCGCTCGCGCCCGACGGGACCGGCACTACGCCCACGCCTACCCCTCGGTCGACAATCCCGCCTCGAACGCGGTGTGTCGCAAGGCCGGCTTCACGCTGCTCGGCGAGACCGGTTTCGAATACCCGCCGGGGCGGATGATGCGGGCCAACGACTGGCAGCTCGACCTGACCGCCCCACCGACCGTGAGCTGAGGTCGGCGGGGCGGCTGGTGACAGGTCACCAGGTGGTGTCGAGGCGGTGCCGCTGCTCGGCGGTCAGCTCCAGGTCGACCGCTGCCAGGCTCTCCTCCAGTTGCGCCACCGAGGAGGCGCCGACCAGTGGGATGGACGGCAGCTCACCGCCGAGCAACCAGGCGAGCACCACCTGGTTGACCGTGGCGCCGCTCTGCCCGGCCACCTCCCGCAGCGCGGCCAGTCGCCGGGGCGCGCTCGGCAGGTCGTACGCCGCGCTGAGCGGTTTGTCCGCCCGGGTGAACGCCCCCTTGAGCAGTGGCGAGTACGCCACCAGGGTCAGCTTGGGCTCGGCACGCAGGTAGCTGAGCAGGTCACCGCTGACGCCGCCCGGCTCGCCGTCCGGGTCCAGCTCGCTGACCAGGTCGGTGCGGTTCGGCAGGTAGCTGCGGTGGTACTGGAGCACCTCGTACCCGGGCAGGCCGGCGGCGGCGGCCAACGCGCGGGCCCGCTCCACCCGCCAGGCCCGGTGGTTGCTGGCGCCCAGCAGACCCACCGTGCCCTCGGCGACCAGCTCGGCGAAGCCCTCCACGGTTTCCTGGAGCGGCACGGTCCGGTCCTCGATGTGCGCGTAGAGCAGGTCCAGCCGCTCCACCCCGAGCCGTTCCCGGCTGCGCTCCGCGGACTCGCGGATCACCTTGGCGGAGAGCCCTTCGGCGTTGTCCAGGTAACTGGTCCCCGGAGCCAACGGTCGGGCGCCCAGCTTCGTGGCGATGACGATCTCGGCGCCGACGCCCCGGCTGCGCCGCCACCGGCCGAGCAGCTCCTCACTCTGCCCGCCCTGCCCGCCGTCCACCCAGAACGCGTAGTTGTCCGACGTGTCGATGAACGTGCCACCGGCCTCGACGTACCGGTCGAGGATCGCGTACGAGGTGGCCTCGTCGGTGGCGCTGCCGAAGAGCATCGCGCCGAGGCTGAGCACGCTGACCTCGCGCCGGGTCGCCGGGTCAGCGCCGATCGTGCGGTACCGCATGGGGATCTCCTCTCGTGCGCCCTACCGGTGGGCGCACAGGTCACCCTGCCGGCTGGAGCGCACTCCAGGTCAAGCGCTCAGTCACCAGGGCAGCACGCCGTATCCACCGCCGGCGTCCATCTGGAAGCCCCAGAGCAGCCCGTTCGGCCCGTCGGCCGGCAGGGTCGCCAGGTGCACGCTCACCTCGGCGCCCTGTTCGGCGGTGCGGAAGCCGCTGTTGCCGTTCAGGTCGGTGGCGCAGTAGCCCGGGTTCGCCGCGTTCACCTTGATCGGGGTGTCCCGCAGCTCCTTGGCGTACATCGCGGTGAGCATGTTCAGCGCCGCCTTCGACGACGGGTACGGCACGGAGGTCAGCTCGAACAGCGCGCCGTTCGGGTCGGTCATCACCGCGATCGAGCCGACCTCGCTCGACACGTTGACGATTCGGGCGGCCGGTGCGCGGCGCAGCAGCGGCAGCAGCGCGTTGGTCACCGTCACCACCCCGAAGACGTTCGTCTCGTACAGCCGGCGCAGCGTCGTCACGGTCGTCTCGCTGGGTAGCCCCCGCGCACCGTCGGCGAGGATGATGCCGGCGTTGTTGACCAGCACGTCGAGTCGGCCGTACTCCGATTCCACCCGCTTCGCGGCGGCCGTCACCGACTCGGCGTCGGTGATGTCGAGTGGCACGAACACCGCGTCCGCGCCGCCGTCGCGCAACTCCCGCTCGGCTGCCCGTCCGCGCTCGGCGTCCCGGGCGCCCACCAGCACTGTCATCCCGAGGGCGCCGAGCTGCCGGGCGGTGGCGAAGCCGATCCCCTTGTTGGCCCCGGTGATCAGGGCGGTCATGTTCGTCATGCCGTCGAGCGTGTCCGCGCCGACGGCGTGCGGGGAGAGCCGGGCCGAGGCTGGGATCGGTGGTACCACCCTGGCCGGACCAGCCCGAGGCATGCTGGGGGCATGACGAGCAGCGGCCTGCGGCGTGACGAACTGGCGGCGTTCCTGCGTACCCGCCGCGCCCGGCTGCGGCCCGCCGAGGTCGGGCTCCCCGAGGGCGAACGCCGACGCACCCCGGGGCTGCGCCGGCAGGAGGTCGCCCAGCTCGCCGGGATGTCGATCGACTACTACATCCGGCTGGAGCAGGGCCGCGGCCCGCACCCGTCTCGGCAGGTGCTCGCCTCGATGGCCCGGGCGCTGCTGTTGACCCGCGACGAGCGTGAGTACCTGTTCCGGATCGCCGGGGAGAACCCGCCACCGACCGTCGGCCCGAGCCGGGAGGTCGCCCCCGGGCTGCGGCACCTGCTCGACGCGATGACCGAGACTCCTGCGTACCTCGTCGACGCCGCGTACCAGGTGTTGGCCTGGAACCGGCTGGCCACGTACTTCGTGGGTGATCTCGCGGCCGTGCCGGACGCGGACCGCAACATGATCCGTTGGACGTTCCGGCAGCCGGTGACCGACGCCCACTGGACCGACGCGGACGCACGCTGCTTCCTCCAGAGCACGGTGGCGGACCTGCGCGCCGCCTACGGCCGCTACCCGGCCGACCCGGCGATCCGTGAGCTGGTCACCGAACTGCTCGGCACCTCGCCCCGGTTCGCCCGGCTGTGGGCCGAGCACGACGTCGAGGAGCGGCGTCCGTTGATCAAGCGGGTGCCGCATCCCCACCTCGGGTCGTTGGAGTTCGAGTGCCGGGTGTTGCTGGTGCCGGAGACCGAGCAGCGGCTGATCGTCTACGTCCCCGAGCCCGACTCGCCGACTCAGGCGGTGTTCCGCCGGATCGCCGAGCGCGTGGGCTCCTGACCTGAACGGCAGCCGACCAGCCCGTCCCCGTGGTCGGACCGCCGGTAGAGCACGCTGTGGCGCTCCCGGGTGCGCACCACCAGGCCGGAGCGCAGCAGCACCCCCAGGTGGTAGGAGACGGTGGCCGGGGCCAACCGGTGTCGCTCGCTGAGCTGCCCGGTGGACCGGGGTACGTCCAGGTCCGCCAGGATCGCCGCCCGGCTCGCACCGACCAGGTCACCGAGCCGATCCGCGCGGCGCTGGCCCGTCGGCCCGGCGCCGACCGGGTAGACCAGCACGGCGTTGCCCTCGTCGCACAGCTGGGTGGAGAGCTGGGGCCAGGCCAGCGCCGACGGCGCGAGCACCAGCTCCGCGCCGGTCAGCGCCGTGGTGATCCGGTACGAGCTGTCGATGGTCAACGATCTGCCGGTCCAGCCGACCTTCGGGTGCAGGCCGTTCAGCATGCTGCCCACTCCGGCGGTGGCCATCGTGGTGGCCCGCAGGGCCAGCTCAGCCTCCAGCGTGGTCCGCACCACTGGCCACTGCTCGGCGAGCGCGGCCCTCCAGAAGTGGCGCAGCCCGTTGGTGACCCGCCGGGCCAGGGTGCCGTCCTCGACCGCCGTGCGGACCCGCGCCGGGATCCCGCCCGCCGGAAACCGCTCGTTCACCTGCACCGCCACGTCGTCGGCGGCCGTCGCGGCCGTGGCCGCCAACTGCTGCTCGAAGGCCGCGTCGAGCGGGCCCAGCGGCGGCTTCGGCGTGAGCAGGTCCGGCGTGTAGCCGAGCCGACCGGGCGGTGTCACCAGCTCCGCGACCAGGGCCACGTCGGGGTGCCGCAGCGCGGCGCGGGCGGCCGGACCGGGATCGCCGTGCACCGGGTGCCCGAAGCGCGACAGCGCGGCCCGCAGCCAGGACGTCACCTCCGAGGCCGGCGATATCGCCAACCGCAGCCGGGCGAGGCTCGAACCGTCCAGATGCGCGACCATCACAGCGCGGATCGTACAAGCGGGGGCATCGATGTGTGGTCCGCATTCGAGCTGGCTCGAATCACTGGCCGGTTGCGCGTCGGGTCAGGTTGGCTGCGACGGCACAACCACTCGTCCTGAGGAGAACCGATGCGCCCACCTGCCTTCGCCCGTCCCGCCGGCCGGCTCGGCCGTACGATCGCCCTGGTCGGGCTCACCGCCGGTCTGCTGGCCTCGGCTCCGGCCGCGGTGTCGGCCGCCACCCCGAGCCCGGCCGACACCACAACCGGGGACGCGGCGGCCCGCGGCTGCGAGCGCGCCTTCGACCGCGCCGTCCGCGCGTACGTGGAGACCACCGCGCGCCGTGACCTGGATGGCTTCGCCGCGCTGCTGCACCCCGATGTCACCTCCGTCTTCGCCTCCGACGGGGAGGTGCTCGACGGCAAACGAGCCACCGTGGACTGGCTACGCGGGTTCTTCGCCGACGACTCGTGGACCCAGTCCTTCAGCGTGGCGAAGCAGACTGTGGTGGGCTGCCAGACGGGCTTCGTGCTGTTCGACTCCGTCTACGCGGTGCCGGCCACCGGCACCAGGGTGCCGCTGCTGATCGGGGTCAGCTACACGTATCAGCACGGCCGTTGGTTGGTGCTGCAGAACCAGGACTCCGTGGGCCGCATCTGACCGCGGAGGCTGGCAGGGGTCGCCGGCCGGGGGGAGGGGCGGGCGCGCCAGCAGCGGCGACCGCCCCGCGGCGGCGTTCAGGCGGCCTTCTCCAGGGCGGCCACCGCGAGTGGAGCGATCTTCGCGATCAGCGCGCTGCCGGCCGCCAGGTCGCCGTTGCTCGCCGCGGCGTCCACCTCCATGACGAAGTTGCCGCGCACCAGGACGAGAGTGCACTGGTGCCGGATCGCCTTCCCGCTCAGCCGCTCGCAGAAGGTGATCACATCTGGGCCGTCCGGCAGCGGCGGGGGCGACGGCCGCAGGACCGTCGACGTGCGCCCGTCGTCGGGCACCTCGTACCGCTTGCAGGTCGCGAGCACCGACCGCAGTTCGTCGGCGAGCTTGCGCCCGGGCACCTTCAGGTAGCCGACCACGTACTGCCGGACCCACACGGACTCGCCGTCCCAGGTCCGCTCCCGGTAGGCGGTGCGTTTGATGTCCGACGGCAGACTCGCCCTGCACAGGGATATCAGCTTCCACGCCTCGGTGTTCTCGTCGGTGTACTGCGCCGTCTCCGGATGGAACCGGGCGTCCAGGTCCAACATCGCCGCGGTCACCCGGCTGCGGACCTCGCCGGTGGAGGCCGGCGCCGGGCGTGGCTTCGGCGGAGTCGGCGAGGCCGACACGGTCGGCGCGGACCAGCGGGGGGCCTCGGCGGCCTGGCTCGGCGCGCAGCCCGCTGGCCCGAGGAGGAGCAACGACAGCAGAGCCGGGGTGGTGCGGCGGAACGACATTGCCGGGGACGGTCCTTTCACACGGAAGGGGGCCCGGCCGGGCCCCCTTCCGCTGAGCGCCGTCGCCGGCCCGGGCGTTACGCGGGCAGGTAGGCGAAGGTGTCCGGGTTCGGGCCCTGCCGGCCGGCCTCGCCCTTGTCGAGGGCGGTGATCCGCTCCATCGCCGCGTCGTCCAGCTCGAAGTCGAAGATCCGGGTGTTCTCCTCGATCCGCTTCGGGGTGGTCGACTTCGGGAAGATGATGTCGCCGCGCTGCACGTGCCAGCGGAGCACCACCTGCGCCGGGGTCCGGTCGAGCTGCTCGGCGATGTCGACCACGGTCGGGTCGTCGAGCACCTTGCCCTGCGCGATCGGCGACCACGCCTCGGTGAGGATGTTGTGCTCACGGCCGTAGGCGCGGACCTCGTCGTTGGTGAAGTACGGGTGCGCCTCGATCTGGTTGACCGCCGGCACGACGCTCGCCTCGTCGGCCAGCCGCTCCAGGTGCGACACCTGGAAGTTGGACACGCCGATCGAGCGGGCCCGGCCGTCGCGCTGGAACTCCTCCAGCACCTTCCAGGTCGAGACGTAGTCGCCGTCGTACAGGGTCGGCAGCGGCCAGTGGATCAGGAACAGGTCGATGTAGTCCATCTTCAGCGCCGCGAGCGTCGAGTCGAACGCCCGGCGGGCGTCGTCGGGGCGGTGGAAGCCGTTGTTCAGCTTGCTGGTCACGTAGACCGAGCCCCGGTCGAGGCCGGACACGCGGACCGCCTCGCCGACCTCGGCCTCGTTGCCGTACATCTCGGCGGTGTCGATGTGCCGGTAGCCCACCTCGAAGGCGGTGGTCACCGCCGCGACG
Organism: Micromonospora sp. BQ32; assembly: GCF_059358895.1. Lineage (NCBI taxonomy): Bacteria > Bacillati > Actinomycetota > Actinomycetes > Micromonosporales > Micromonosporaceae > Micromonospora > Micromonospora sp. BQ32. Next base: position 153,045 of record NZ_JCADBI010000008.1, read on the forward strand.
GTGTCCTTCGGCTCGATCTGGAACACCCCGAAGCCGAGCTGCGGAATGGTGGTGCCGTCGTTCAGGCTGATGTCGGGAATCGTGGGTGCCACTGCGGCTCCTTCGCGTCTTTGTTACCTGTCATCCATACCCGGCCGGGTGGACGATCCACCGCCCAACCGAAGGTGACGAACGCAACGGCGGATCGGTTCACCCGGTCGTGTCGAACAGCACCGGCCACGGCCGGGCCGCCGGCACCGACGGCGCGGGCGGCGCGGGGGCGGTGGGCTCGGCGTCGGCCAGCACCTCCGCGGCGAGTTGACCGAACATCGCCGCCGCCGGGTGCGCCGACCGGTCCGGCCAGGCCGCCGAGGTGCGCTTCGCCAGCGGCGCGTCGGTGACCGGCCGCCAGGCCATCCGAGGTTCCCGGCGGGCCACCGCCGCCGGTTCCACCGCCACCCCGCCGCCGGCCAGCACCAGCCCGCACAGGAACTCCGGGTTGCGGGCCGGGCGCACCCGGGCCGGGCGCCAACCGTGCTGTCGGCACACCGCCAGCAGGTGGTCGTGCCAGCCGGGGGCGGTGGCGCGGGGCGCGGCCACCAGATCCAGACCGGCCAGCGACGCGAGCGTCACCTCGCGGCCGCGGGCCAGCGGCGAGGTCCGCGGCAGCAGCACCCCCAGGGGTACGTCGACCGGCGCGCCGAAGCGCAGCCCGTCCGCCGCCACCGGGTGATGCACGAGCCCCACGTCCAGGGTCCGTTCGGCGAGCATCCGCACCTGCTCAGCCGTGGTCAGCTCGTGCAGCTCCACGTCCAGGCCGGGCGCCCGGGTGGTGAGCCCGTCCAGCAGCGAGCGCAGCGTCACGGCGGGCGTCTCCGGTGGCACCCCGGCCCGGAGTACGCCCAGCTCACCGGCGCGGATCTGCCCCATCAGGCTGCGCAGCCGACCCTCGCCGGCGAGCAGCTCCTGCGCCTCGCCGAGCAGCAGCTCACCGGCGGTGGTGAGGCGTACCTGGCGGCGGGACCGGTCGAACAGCTCGACCGTCAGCTCCCGTTCCAGCCGCTGGATCGACTGGCTCAGCGGCGGCTGGGCCATCCCGAGCAGCTCCGCGGCCCGCCCGAAGTGCAGTTCGTGTGCGACCACCACGAAGTGCCGCAGGTGCCGGAGCAGATCCACGGCCGGGACCCTACGCCAGCGCCGCCCCGGCGGCGCTGGATACCGTGCTGGCGTGGACGTGGAGGAACGTATCGAGGCCATCTTCGCCGCCGTCGGGGTGACGGCCAGCCTGCACGTGGTGGACGTGGACGCCACCGACCTGACCCCCGGCGGCCTAGCCGACGACGTTCCGGAGATCGGGGTGCGGGCCGACGAGCAGGTGGTGATCGCCTCGATCTTCAAGATCCTTCTGGTGCTGGAGTTCGCCCGGCAGGTCGAGGCCGGCCAGCTGGATCCGACCGAGCGGGTCCTGGTCAGCGCCGCCGACCGGCTCGGTGGGTGGGGTCTGGCCGGCTGCGCCGACGACGCCGAGGTGTCGCTGCGCGACCTTGCGTACTTCGCCATGTCCGTCACCGACAACACGGCCGCCGACCTGCTGCTGCGCCGGGTCGGCCCGGACCTGCTGCCGATGCTCGCCGTCGAGCTGGGGTTGACCCGTACCCGCGTCCTCGGTGGTCCACGTGAGCTGGTCGAGATGATGCTCGCCGACGTGGGCGCCCGGACCGAGGCGGAGTTCGCAAGGATCTTCCCCACGCTGCCGGCCGACCGGGTCCGGGCGATGCGGGTCTTCGACCCCGCGCACACCACGTCCAGCACCGCCCGGGAGATCACCCGGCTGCTCACGCTGATCTGGCGGGACGAGGCCGGGCCGGCGGCGGCCTGCGCGATGGTCCGCACCTGGATGGCCCGGCAGATCTTCTGGACCCGGCTGGCCGCCGGTTTCCCGCCCGGCGTCCGGGTCTCCGGAAAGACCGGCACCCTGCCCGGGTTCCACCTGGAGGCCGGCGTCGCCGAATACCCCGACGGCGGCCGGTACGCGATCGCGGTCTTCGCCCGCGCCGAGCAGTTGACCCCGCGCCGCATCGACGTGGACCTGGCCATCGGGGAGGCTGCCCGCACGGCCGTCGAGGCGCTGCGCGGCGACTGATTTCGCGCACCTCCGAGCGTCGCCGCACCCCCGCCGAGCAGGGCCGATATCCGGTGGCGTATCGAAGCCGACGGCCCTTGATCTTGGACCGCGGCCCGGTGCCGCTGGTTGGCTCGTGGTCGACACATCGCCCGACCACGGGGAGTAGATCCGCATGCCCAGTCTCGACCGCCGCCGCTTTCTGCGCGACGCCGCCGCCACCACCGCCCTGGTCTCCGCCGGTGGACTCGCCGCCGGCGTCGTCACCCCGGCCCAGGCCGCGCCCTCGACCACCGCACCCACGCCGGCCGCTCGCCGCAAGGGGGCGGTCAGCTTCCGCTGGTGGGGTACGGCCGGCTGGCGCGTCGACATCGGCGACCGCACCCTTCTCGTCGACCCGTTCCTCAGCCGGATCGACACCGGGCTGTTCACCGGCGCGTTCCGGACGGACACCCCGTTGACCGTGCGCGCCGACGTGATCGACCCGCGCGTCGACCGGGCCACGACGGTGCTGGTCACGCACACCCACTGGGATCACTTCATGGACGTGCCGTACATCGCCAAGCGCACCGGCGCGCGGGTGTTCGGCACGCTGACCGCGTACCACCTGGGGTTGGCGTACGGGTTGCCGTCGACGCAGCTCAGCGCCGTGAAGGGTGGGGAGGTGCTGGACTTCGGCGACCACAGCGTCGAGGTGGTCGGTTCGCTGCACAGCCGCAACCCGTCGTACTCGGTGGCCTTTCCCGGGGTGCGGGTGACCCCGCCGCCGCAGCCGGCCACCATCGCGGACCTGCCGGAGGGGGACACGCTGGGCTACCTGCTGCGGGTCGACGGCGGCCCGTCGGTCTACTTCACCGGGGCCAGTGACGTCGCCGAGCGGAATCTCACCGGCCTCGCGCCCGACGTGGCGATGGTGGCCATGCAGAACGCCACCACCACCGGCGACTACCTGCCCCGGCTACTGGCCGGCCTCGACTACCCGAAGGTCGTGGTGCCGGTGCACTACGACAACTTCGAGACGGCGTTGCAGAACCCGCCGCCGGTCGCCCCGACCGACCGCACCCGGCTGAACGACATGATCGCGGCGGTGCGCCGGATCTCGCCGCGCAGCCGGGTGCTGGTGCCCGAGTACGAGACCGCGTACCACTTCTGAACAGCGCCGGCGGGGGTCGCCAGGCTGCGACCCCCGCCCCGGTCAGGAGCCGGCCAGCTCAGCCAGGGCCCGTAGGCAACCCGCTCAGCGTAGGCCGCCCGGCCCCACCAGGCCCGTCTCGTACGCGACGATGACCAGTTGCGCCCGGTCGCGTACCGCCAGCTTGGTCAGCAGCCGACCGACGTGCGTCTTGACGGTGGCCTGGCTGAGGTTGAGGTGCGCGGCCAACTCGGCGTTGGACAGGCCCGTGGCGATCAGCGCGAGCACCTGCCGTTCCCGATCGGTCACCCCGTCGAGCCGCCGGGGCAGCGGCCGGGTCGGCTCCGGCTGCCGGGCGAACTCGTCGATCAGCCGGCGGGTCACCGTCGGTGCGAGCAGCCCCTCCCCGGCGGCGACCACCCGGATCCCGGTCAGCAGGTCCGCCGGTGGGGTGTCCTTGAGCAGGAACCCGCTGGCCCCGGCGCGCAGCGCCCCGTAGACGTACTCGTCGAGGTCGAACGTGGTCAGGATGATGACCCGGGTGCCGGCCGTCGCCGGGCCGGCGCAGATCCGTCGGGTCGCCTCGATGCCGTCCATCTCCGGCATCCGGACGTCCATCAGCACCACATCCGGCCGGTGCTGCTCGGCCAACGCGACGGCCTCTACGCCGGTGCCCGCCTCACCGACGGTGGTGCAGTCCGGGCTGAGATCGACCAACAGCCGGAAACTGCCGCGCAGCAACGCCTGGTCGTCGGCGATCAGCACGCGGATCACGCGGCCACCCGGTAGGGGAGGCTGGCCGTCACCACGAAGCCACCGTCGGAGCGCGGGCCGGCGCGGAAGTCCCCGCCGTGCAACGCCACCCGTTCCCGCATGCCGATCAACCCGTGCCCCTCCCCGCCGATCAGGACCGGCCGCTGGCCGTCGTCGGTCACCTCCACCCGCACCTCGTCGGGCAGGACGGTCACCGTGGCCCGGCAGGCGGCCGGCGCCGCGTGCTTCACCACGTTCGTCACCGCCTCCTGCACGATCCGGTACACCGCGAGGCCCACCGACTCCGGCACCGCGCCGGCCGGCTCGTCCCGCCGCACGTCGAGCTGTACGTCGACGCCGCCGATCGCCGCCTGCCGGGCGAGGGCCGGCAACTCGTCCAGCCCGGGCGTCGGCGCGTACGGGCTGTCCTCGCGCAGCACGCCGAGCACCCGCCGCACGTCGGTCAGCGCGGTCCGGCCGGTCTCCTCGATGACGCGGAGCGCGGCCCCCGCCTCGCGGGGGTCGGCCTCGGCGACGTGGTTGGCGACGGCCGCCTTCACCACGATGAGGCTCAGCGTGTGCGCGACCACGTCGTGCAGCTCGCGCGCCACCCGCAACCGCTCCTCGGTGGCCGCCTGACGGATCAGTTGGTCACTCTGCCGGGCGGCGAGGGCGCGTCGCTCCCGGATCAGCCAGCCGATCACCCAGGCCGGCGCGACCATGACGGCGGCGTAGACGACCGCGCCGGTCCGCGACCACAGGTCGCCAGCGGTCAGCACCAGGGCGACGCTCACCAGCGCGAGACAACCGGCGGCGCAGAGCATCGACCGGCGGGTGGGCGTCGAGACGGCCACCGTGTAGAAGGACAGGCCGATGGCGAACGCCGGCGCGGCGGCCGCGAAGTTGGGTATCACCCCGGTGACCAGGGCAACGGTGGCGATGGAGCTGATCACCACGGCCACCGTCATCGGCCACCGTCGCCGGACGGCCAGCGGCAGCCCGAGGGCCATCCCGACCAGCACGGACACCCAGAGCGGCTCGCGTACGCCGCCGTGCAGCGGCGACTCCAGCGCCGCGTACGGGCAGAGCAGCCCACCGACGGCCACCGCCAGCAGGGCGTCCACGGTGTACAGGTCCACCGGCCGCATCCGTCGGGTCAGCAGGAGAGCGGTCACCCGTCGAACGGTATCGGCCGGCTGGGCCGGCCGCGTCCGCCTGCGGGTGGTCATCCCGCAGGACGACGTACCGGCGCCTGCGGGCCTCGGACTCCACCCGGGGGAGGGCCGGAAAGTGCCCGCTCCGGCCCGACGCGCCGTATCCCCGTATTCGGGACCGTAACGGTCATGACCACACACACGGTGACCCTGACGGGGCTGCGCGCGGTGTACGGCACCGGAACCCGGCGGGTGACGGCGCTCGACGGCGTGACCACCAGCTTCGCGAGCGGCACGTTCACGGCGGTGATGGGCCCCTCGGGCTCCGGGAAGTCCACCCTGCTGCACTGCGCGGCGGGGCTGGACCGTCCGACCGAGGGGATCGTCACGATCGACGGCACCCGCCTCAACGACCTCGGCGAGGACGAGCTGACCCGGCTGCGGCGGGACCGGATCGGCTTCGTGTTCCAGGCGTTCAACCTCGTGTCCACGCTGACCGCCGCGCAGAACGTCGAGTTGCCGTCGCGCCTGGCCCGCCGCCGTCGGCCGGCCCGGGACGTCGCCGCCGCCCTCGACGCCGTCGGACTCGCCGACCGGGCCGGGCACCGGCCGAGTGAGCTGTCCGGCGGCGAGCAGCAACGCGTCGCCGTGGCCCGAGCGTTGATCAGCCGTCCGGCGGTGGTCTTCGCCGACGAGCCGACCGGGGCGTTGGACAGCGCGTCCTCCCGGCAGGTGCTCCGGCTGCTGCGGGCGCTCGTCGACGAGCACGGGCAGACCGTGGTGATGGTGACCCACGATCCCGCCGCCGCCGCGTACGCCGATCGGGTCCTTCTGCTGGCCGACGGCCGGGTCGTCGACGAGCTGACCGGCCCGATCACCGCCGCTGTCGTCGCCGCGCGGATCGCCGAGCGGGAAACCGTCGCGGAGTCCTCGTGCTGAGCGTCCGGCGGTCGGCCAGCGCCTTCGTGGCCGTCGCCATCGGGGTCACGCTGGTCGCGGCGGCCACCCTGCTGCTCGCGTCCGGGCGTCCGCAGGTGCCGGACCGGCTGACGCGGGCGGCGGTCGTGGTGCAGAGCCCCGAGGCGGGTGCGTCCGCCGACGAGTTCGTGCCGACCCGGCCCTGGTCGGCCAGCGCGGCGGCGGATCTCGTCGGCAGGCTGGCCGGTCTGCCGGACGTCGTGGCGGCGGTGCCGGACCGGACCTTCTACGCTCAGCCGCTCGTCGACGGCCGACCCTCGGCCGCCGACACCGGGCGGGAGGACGCCTACCAGGGGCACGGCTGGTCCAGCGCCCAACTGGGCAGACTGCGTCTCACGGCGGGCGAGCCGCCCCGGCGGCCCGGCGAGGTGGTCGTCGATCGCGCGCTCGGGCTGCGCGCCGGCGCACCGGTCACCCTGCTGACCGCCGTGGGCCCGGAGCCGTACACCGTCACGGGTCTGGTCGACGGGCCCGGCGTCCATGTCGCGGACGAGGTCGCCGCCGCACTCGCGCCCGGCGTCCGGGCCATCGGGCTGGTGCTCACGCCCGGGGCCGATCCCGAGCGGGTCGCCACGGCGGCTCGCGGAGTCGTCGGCGGCGACGGACAGGTGCTGACCGGTGACGCCCGGGGTGCGCTGGAGCCGCGCGGCGACGCCCGTACCCGTTGGATCGGTATGCAGGTACTCACCGCCACGGCGGCCCTCGCCGGTTTCGTCACGGTGTTCGTGGTCGCCTCGACCTTCGCGTTCACCATCGCGCAGCGCCGCCGTGAGCTGGGCCTGCTGCGCGCCGTCGGCGCCACCGGACGCCAGGTCCGCCGCATGGTGTACGCGGAGGCCCTCACCGTCGGCGTCTCGGCGGGGCTCGTCGGTCTGCTGGTGGGCGCGGCGCTCGCCCCGCTGCTGGGTCGGCTGCTCGTCGATTTCGGCTACGAACCATCGACCTTCCGGGTCCGCTACGAACTCTGGCCGGTCGCGGTCTCACTCGCCGCCGGGCCGGTGATCGCGTTGCTGGCCGTCTGGTCGGCGTCCCGCCGAGCGGCGCGGTTCCGCCCGTTGGAGGCGTTACGCGAGGCCGCGGTGGAACAGCGGCCGATCGGGCGGCTGCGGGCCGTCACCGGGGCGCTGCTCCTGGCGGCGGGGGGCGCGCTCAGTGTTGGCACGGCGACCGCCGACGAGGCTCGGGTGGGGGCGCAGTACGCGCTCTACGCGGTGATGGCGCTGGTGGCCGGTGCCACCGTGCTCGCCCCGGTGGTGGTCGGGCCGCTGGTGCGACTGCTGCGCTCTCCGGTGCGTCGGCCCGGTGGCGCGATCGGGATGCTGGTCCGGGGCGGGGCGTCGACCGCGACCCGGCGGACCGCCGCCATCGCCGCGCCGGTGCTGCTCACTGTCGCGTTCGCGGTGCTGGTGTCCGGGATGGTGCGGACCACCACCGCCGCGTACGCGGCCGGTCGGGCGGACAACGTGAACGCCGGCTGGATCGTCGTGCCGGACCGCGCGCCCGGCCTCTCCGACCGAGCCGTCGCCGCGACCGGTGGCACCGCCCTCCTGCCGACCACCGTCTACCGCACCGACCCCGGAGTGTCGCCGCGGAACCGGCCGATGACCGCGCTGGGCGTGGATCCGGAGGGCTTCGCCGCCGCGAATCGGGTGCTCACCGTCGTCGCCGGCTCGCTGGACGACCTCACGGGCGACGACACGGTGGTGGTCACCGCCTCGGTGAACCGGCTGCCGTCCGAGCCGTACCCGGTGGTCTTCGCCGACGGGACGTCGGTGTCGTTGCGCGTCGTCGCCGTGGTCACCGACACCTCGATCCCCGGCGACCTGCTCGTGCCCCGGGCCGTGGTGCGCGCCCACGACCCGTCGGCGCTGACGTCCACCGTGTACGTCCGGGAGCGAATCGATCCGCCCGTCGGCGCGCGGATCCTCGACGTCCCGGCCTGGGCGGCCGAGGCGGACGCCGCCGAGGATCGCCTCGTCTGGCTCTTCACCCTGCTGCTGATCGGGGTGTCCGCCGGCTACGGGGCCATCGCGGTGGCCAACACGCTGCTGCTGGCTGCCGCCGGGCGGGCCGCGGACCTGCGGCTGATCCGGATGGCCGGGGCGACCCGCCGACAGGTCATCTGGCTGGTCACGGCGGAGTCCGCCCTGGTGGTCCTGATCGGCGCGCTGTTGGGCGGGGCGGTCGCGTTCGTCGGTCTGCTGAGCATCAGTGCCGGCCTCGCCGAGCAGGTCGGTGCCCCCGTCGACCTGGTGGTGCCGTGGTCGGTGGTCGCCGGGGTGGTGGGGCTGTGCCTGCTGCTCGCGGTGCTGTCCAGTGTGCTGCCGACCTGGCGGCTGCTGCGTCACCGTCCCGCCCGGTCACCGGTCGGCCTCGTCGGATGACCGCGCCTCCCAGGAGGGCGGCCGGGCCGCTACCGTCCACGGATGCGATCCGCGCGCCCGGTCGGGCTGCTCCTCTCCGCCGCCGCCGTCGCGCTCTGGGCGTACGGCATGACCACGTGGCAACCGCTGACCGAGCCGATCGGCCCGTGGTCGGAGAGCCTGCCGGGCAACAACGCCTACTGGGCGCGCGATCTGCGGTTCATGGCGATCATGGCGGTGCCGCTCGGGCTGCTGCTGGCCGGCCGGGGGCAGGTGCGGTGGGGCGGTCCGGCGGTGGTGCTGGGCGGCTGCTGGGTCGCCGCCGACGTGGCGATCGACCGGGCCGACCCGATTGGCTCCGACGCGACGGTGCTGCTCGCCGTCAGCGGTTGCGCCGTGCTCGGCGTGGTCGCGGCGATTCTGCTGTGGTGGGAACGGGCCACACCGCCAGCGTGGGACTCCGACACGCAGTCGACAGGGGAGCGCGGCACGCCGTCGGCCGCCGACCGGCGGGTGCTGACCGGCGCGGCCTGCGTGGCCGGGGTGCTGACGCTGGTGGCGGCCGGAATGGAGTCTCCGACCGACCGGGAGCCGGAGCTGAACCAGGGTGCCTTGGCCACCGCGGCGCTGCTGGTGGTTCTGGCCGTCGGCGCCGCGCTGGCGGCGGCTCCGGCCTGGACCCAGGCTCGCCTCGGGCTGGCGGCCGGCCTCACCGTGGTGGCCCTGCTCGGCGTCGGGCTGGTCCGTACCGTGGCGCCCGGCACACGACTCCTGCCGGAGGTCGCCCTCGGAGCGGTGCTGCTCACCGGGGTCACCCTGCTGGCCTGGGACTGGCCGGGCGGCCGGCCGATCTGGCGGCACCACGCCCTGGCCGCGCTCATCGCGCTGGTGGGCCCGGTGGTGTTCCTGGTGGCCACGGCCGTGCCCATGATGATCATGATGCCGATCGGCCCGACGTTCACCGAGCTGGCCGGCAACAGCCCGATCAACGCCGCCGACTCCGACCTGTTGGTCTCCCTGGTCGGGCTGATCGCCGGGCTCGGCATGGCCGTGCTGCTGGCGCGGCCGAGCGTCGAGGACCGTCGGCAGCTCAGGTAGCTCACTCGACGACCGGCAGCACGACCTCGTTGCGGCGCAGAAACCACGGCTTCCACGGCAAGTCGAAGCGCGCGTAGCGGATGGCGCCGGTCGGTTGCAGCCCGGCGGCGGTCACCGACCGACCGAGCATGGTGGCCCGCTGGCTGAACGCCTGCTCCGTCCACCGTCCGGAGAACCGCATCGCCGCCGCCAACCGGGCCGGAACCGCATGGATCCGCACCCGCGGATCCACCGGCTCGGGCAGGGTGGCGGTGGTGAAGGTGGCCGGCATCACGAACTGGATCAGGTACGCGCCCGGCCACTCGCCCTCGATCTGCACCACCGGCACGGTCATCGCGATCTTCTCCGAGCCGGCCGCCGCCATCGTGGGTGCCGCCGAACCGATCGGGTGCCGGGCCCGATTGGCGCCACCGATGTACGCGGCCAGCGGCCGGAACGCCTCGATCGGCGCCCGGGTGAACGACGCCTGGATCTGCATCTCGGCCACCAGGTGGGCGGGGTACCGACGCAGCTCGAAGCCGGGGTGTCGGGACACCACCCGGTACGGCTGCTGTTCGGTCATCGCGCGGCTCCCAGGGTCTGCTGGGACAGACGCTACCGCCCGTCCGCCTCCCGCTCGGCCGAAGTCGGCTGCTCCGGCCCTGCGACGAGGGCTCGACCGGTCAACCGCCAGTACTGCCGCTTGCCCTCGTCGCGCAGCACCACCCCGATCTGGCCCAGCTCGCGGCGCAACTCCCGGGCGTCGTCGCGCCGGTCCCGCTCGATCGCCCGTTCCCGGGCGCGCAGCAGCGCGTCCGCGCCGGCGGGCAACCCGGGCAGGTCCGGTACCCACAGCCGGTACGCCGACCGGTGCGGGTCGTCGTCCGCCCAACCCCAGCCGTGCTCCCGGAACGCCGCCGCCAGTTGCCCGGCCGGCAGGTCCGTCGACTCCCGGACCAGTTCCGCGCCGTCGGCGTCGAGCAGCACCAGGTGCTTGTCGGCGAGGAAGACCACCCGGGTGTCGACCCGGGCGATGGTTCGGTTCTCGTCGGAGCGGCGCAGCCCGACCTGCGCCGCGTCGACGGTGACGATCAGCCGTTCGGCGGTGCCGATCCCGGCGATGACCAGGCCGGCGAGGACACCCACCGTGATGGTGCCGGCGGTGACCTGCGGCTCGGGCAGCCGGTCCAGCCACTCGATCAGGCCGCCGAACGGCACCCAGGGCAGCCGGGCGAGCCAACCCGTCGCCGCCGCGAGGAGCCATCCGGCGCCCGCGCCGAGCAACGGGAAGCCACCCCACAGGACCGCCAGCTCCAGCGGGCCGCCGGTGACCACGGTGCGCGATCGGTAGCCGGCCACGTCCATGGTCAGGACACCTCGCGGCGCAGCGTCCGGAACAGGCCAGCGGCCAGCGGAAGGACCATCCAGACCAGCAGGGAGACCACTATCCGCCCCCACTGCTCGCCGGTGACGGCGTCGCTGCTGAACAACGGTTCCATCGTCTTGCTGGTGTCCAGCCATTCGGACGGACCGCGCAGGGGCTTGACCATCTCGCCGAGCACCCCCCACAGGGTGGGCAGCAGCAGGTAGCCGACGATCGCCAGCGGCGGGTTCAGCAGCAGCAGACCGAAGGCGGCGCCCATCAACACGCTGGTGACCTGGAGGATCGCCGCGTTCAGGATCAGCGACCCGTCGAGCTGCCAGGTGCCCGCACCGCCGGTGGCGGAGGCCACCAGCGTTCCGGCGGCGGCCACGGCCAGGCTGGTCAGCACCGAGGCGAGCGCGGTGAGCATCACGGCGATCAGCTTCGCGGCGACGACCCGCTCCCGCCGGGGCACCAGGGCGTACGTGGTGAGGGCGGTGCGCTGCGACCACTCGCTGGTGATCGACAGGATGCCCAGCACCGGCAGCAGCACCGACACCGGCAGCAGCGAGGGGACGAAGAAGTTGGGGAAGGTCTGGTCGGCGTCCTTGGCGTAGATCAGTTGCAGGGCGACGATCGCCGCGGTGATGAGGCCGATGGTGATCAGCAGCCACCGACCGGCCCGGGTGTCGACGAGCTTGCGCAGCTCCACGAGGGTGAGCCGGAGCAGCGACGGTCGGCGTACCGGAGTGTGGTGCCGGGGCGCGACGGCGCCGGCGGGGGGTGCGGTGGTGGTGGTCATCGAACGGCCTCCTTGGTCGATTCGCCGGCGGTCAGGGTGAGGAAGAGCTGTTCGAGGCCGCCGCCGCTGGCGGGGCGCAGCTCGGCCAGCGCGACGCCGGCATCGGCGGCGGCCTGGCCGACCGCCTCGGCGTCGGCCTGCACGAGCAGCCCCTCCGAGCTGTCGGCGGCGGTCAGGTTGGCCACCTCCAGCGCCCGGCGCAGCGCCGCGCCGTCGCGGGCGCGGACCACCGTGCCGCCGCCGGCCAGCAGCTCGTTCTTGTCGCCCTGGGCCACGATCCGGCCACCCCCGATCACCACCAGCCGGTCCGCGACCGCCTCCACCTCACGCAGCAGGTGGGAGGAGAGCAGCACGGTGCCGCCCCGGTCAGCGAAGTCGCGCAGCAGGCCGCGCATCCAGAAGATCCCCTCCGGGTCCAGGCCGTTGGCCGGCTCGTCGAGGATCAACACCCGGGGGTCGCCGAGCAGCGCGTGGGCCAGCCCGAGCCGTTGGCGCATACCCAGCGAGTACGCCCGTACCCGACGCTTCGCGGCCACCGTGTTCAACCCGACCAGGTCGAGCTTCGCGTCGACCTCACGCCGGTCCAGACCCATGGTGTACGCGGACAGCGTCAACGCCTCGCGGCCGGTGCGTCCGGCGTGCTGGGCGGAGGCGTCCAGCAGCACCCCGACCTCCCGCCCCGGGTTGGGCAGCTCCTGGTACGGGTGCCCGGAGACGGTGGCCCGGCCGGCGGTCGGCGTGGTCAGCCCGCAGATCATGCGCATGGTCGTCGACTTGCCGGCGCCGTTGGGGCCGAGGAAGCCGGTGACGGTGCCCGGCTCGCACTGGAACGACACGTCGTCCACGGCCGGGTGTGGCCCGTATCGCTTGGTGAGGTTCTCCACGGTGATCATGTCGTCGAGTCTGCCCGCGCCGACCGGCCATCCGCTGCGGCCACCGGTCGGTGCCGCGTCGACCTTGGTCGACCGGCGGGTCTCGACTTTGGTAGCTGGTTGCCGGACCCCGATGCTGCCTAGCATGGGCGCGTGACCAGCATCGCCGTCCCGGAGCATCCCTGGCTGCTGCCAGGGGAGCTGGTGGTGCCGGCTGACGTTGGGCGTACGCGTCCGCGCCGCACCACCCGCGACTGGATCGTGGACAGCGTCGCCTTCCTGCTCTCCCTGCTCTGGGTGCTCTTCGTCACCGCGGACGCCCTGTCGCCGGATCCGGCGATGGCGATCCCGCTGCCGCACGACTGGATGACCGGCGTGGACGCGCTGCTCGGTCTGGTCTGCTGCGGGCTGCTCTGGCTGCGCCGACGGTGGCCGCTCGGGCTGCTCGTGGCCACGACACCGCTGACCCTGTTCTCGATGGCGTCCGCCATCCCGCTGCTGATCTTCTACTTCACCGTGGTGGTGCATCGACGGACGGCCATCGCGATCGCGGTCACCGGCGTCGGCCTGGTCACCAACATGGTCTTCAGTTGGGTGCGTCCGGATCCGCACATGTCGTACTGGGCCACCGCGTCCTGGGGCGTGGTGCTCAGCTTCGCCGTGCTGGCCTGGGGGATGTTCGTCCGGGCCCGGCGACAGTTGATCGTGTCGTTGCGGGAGCGGGCCGAGCGGGCCGAGGCGGAGCAGCAGCTGCGGGTCACCCAGGCCCGGCACCTCGAACGCACCCGGATCGCCCGGGAGATGCACGACGTGCTGGCCCACCGGATCTCGCTGCTCAGCCTGCACGCGGGTGCGCTGGAGTTCCGCCCGGACGCGCCGGCCGACGAGGTGGCCCGGGCCGCCGGGGTGATCCGGGGTAGCGCGCACGCCGCCCTGCAGGATCTGCGGGAGGTGATCGGGGTGCTCCGGGCCGAGGAGGGCGGCGGCGACGCACCGGAGCCGCCACAGCCCACCCTCGCCGACCTGCCGGCCCTGATCGCCGAGTCGCGGTCGGCCGGGGTGCGGGTGAACGTCAGCGACAGCGTCGCCAGGCCGGGGGAGGTGCCGGCGGCGCTGGGCCGGGCCGCGTACCGGATCGTGCAGGAGGGGCTGACCAACGCCCGCAAGCACGCGGCCGGCGCGGCCGTCACCGTGGACGTGGCCGGCGGGCCGGGCACCGGGCTGACCGTGGCGATCGGCAACCGGTGGCCGGTCGGCGCACCGGCCGGCGGCACCCTACCGGGTGCCGGCACCGGCCTGGTCGGCATCAGCGAACGGGTCACCCTGGCCGGCGGGCGGCTCGCCTACGGTCGGGACGACAGCGGTGACTTCCGGCTGGCTGCCTGGTTGCCGTGGCCGGCGTGACCGACCCTGCCGGCGCAGCCGGGCCGCCGGTGCGCGTGCTGATCGTGGACGACGACGCGCTGGTCCGGGCCGGGCTCTCGATGATCCTCGGCGGTCTGCCGGACCTGACCGTGGTCGGCGAGGCGGCCGACGGTGGCGAGGTGCCGGCGGCCGTCGCCGCGTACGCCCCGGACGTGGTGCTGATGGACATCCGAATGCCCCGGGTCGACGGGCTGACCGCCACCGAGGCGCTGCGTGCCCAACCGCACCCGCCGGAGGTGTTGGTGCTGACCACCTTCGACGCCGACGAACAGGTGCTGCGGGCGCTCCGCGCCGGGGCGGCGGGTTTCCTGCTCAAGGACACCCCACCGGCGGAGATCGTGCGCGCGGTACGTCGGGTCGCGGCCGGCGAGGCGACGCTCTCCCCGACGGTGACCCGGACGTTGATCGCCCACGTGACCGCCGCCGCCCCCGCCCCGGTCGGTCCGGACCCGCGCCGGGAACGGGCGCTGCGGCTGCTCACCGGGCTCAGCGAGCGGGAGCGGCAGGTGGCGGTCGCGCTGGGGCGGGGCCACACCAACGCGGAGATCGCGGGGGAGCTGTACATGAGCGTGGCGACGGTGAAGGCGTATGTCTCCCGGCTACTGACCCGGCTGGAGCTGAACAACCGGGTCCAGGTGGCCCTGCTCGTGCACGACGCCGGCCTCGTCTGACGCGTGGTTTCGCCGGGCCGAATGGGTCGGGGACACCAACTGGATGAGGTTACACTCATTTCTGGTTGTTCCATCGTTGGTAGTGTCAGGAGTAGTCGTGGACGGCTTTGTCGGACGGGACCGTGAACTCCACCTCCTGGGCGGCATGCTCTCTCGGGTGCAACGGGGCGGCCGTGCTGGTCGGCCGGGGCGGGCGCTGCTCATGCGTGGTCGCCGGCGGGTAGGCAAGTCCCGACTGGTCGAGGAATTCGTGGAGCGGGCCGAGGTGCCGTACCTCTTCTTCACCGCCTCCGCGCAGCCGACCGTCGCAGCCGAGCTCGCCCTCTTCGTGGAGGAGGCGGCCGCCTCGACACTGCCGGGCGCGCAGATCCTTCGAGAGCAGCAACCACAGACCTGGGACGCCGCGCTGACCCTGCTCGCCGCCGCGCTGCCGTCCGATCGGCCGAGCGTCGTCGTCCTGGACGAGATGCCGTACCTCATCGCGAGTGACCCGGGCTTCGAGGGGACGCTGCAAAAGGTCTTCGATCGCGAGTTCTCCCGGCGACCGGTACTGCTGATCTGTGTCGGATCGGACCTGGCCATGATGGAAGCTCTCAACGACTACGGCCGCCCGTTCCACCAGCGAGCCACGGAGATGGTCATTCCGCCGCTGAGCCCGGCCGACGTCAGCGACATGCTCGGCCTGTCCGCCGCCGACGCGTTCGACGCCTACCTGGTGTCCGGCGGTTTGCCGCTGATCCTCGACGAGTGGCCGACCGGTGCATCCGTCCACGAGTATCTGACCGACGCGGTACGGGATCCGACCTCTGCCCTGCTGGTCAGCGGCGAGCGCGCACTGGCGGCGGAGTTCCCGCCCCAGTCCCAGGCGGGTCTGGTGCTGCGGGCCATCGGCTCCGGTGAGCGAACCTTCTCGCTGATCTCCCGCGCGGCGGGGGATCTGCCGCAGGCATCCCTCAACCGCGCCCTGCGCCTGCTGACTCAGAAACGGGCCGTGGAGGTCGCCGTTCCGCTGTCGACCAAGCCGTCGCGGGAGACCCGGTACGCGGTGGCCGATCCGTACCTGCGCTTCTGGCTGTCCTTTCTGGGGCCGCACCTCTCCGAGATCGAGCGGGGACGGGGCGACCTGACCCTGGACCGGATCGACCGGTCGTGGACGTCCTGGCGGGGTCGGGCCATCGAACCTGTCGTCCGGGAGGCGCTGCGCCGGCTGCCCAGTGACCATCTGCCGGCGGAGGCGGCGACGATCGGCGGCTACTGGACCCGGACCAATGATCCGGAGATCGACATCGTCGGTGCCGACCGTGCGCCCGTCGCTCAGAGCATCAGCTTCGTCGGATCGGTCAAGTGGCAGGAGAGCCGGCCTTTTGACGCGCATGACCTGGGCCGGCTACTCCTGCACCGGTCTCGGCTCCCCGGTGCCGACGAATCGGTGCCTGTCGTCGCCGTGTCGCGCAGCGGCACCGCTGTCGACGGCATCCGCGTGTTGTCGGCGGAGGATCTGCTTACCGGGTACGGGAATTGAACTTTCGTCGGGTGCCCGCCGTACCCATGGCTGAGGATGTCGGTGCGGTGGGTCCGCCGTACCGCTGCCGAACTGCGGGAGGCCTGCCGTGCGAGTTGGTGAGCAGTCGACGGATCCCATCGATCAGGTACTGGGTGAGGTGCCAATGCCGGCACCGCTGACTCCGGAGGATGTCCGGCTCGCGGTCCGGGCGGTGGTCGTGCACACCGCCGAGGAGTGGCCCACCGGGCCGCTGTGCCGTAACGACGGCGCCTCCTACCCGTGCCGGCTGCACCGCTGGGGGCGACGGGTGTTGGAGACACACGGGCTCAACGAGCGGCAGATCGAGGCGTTGATCCGGCATGGCAATCCGTTCGTGCACGTGCCGTTCCCGTTCACGGCGACCGGGCCGTCGCGGCAACAGGCCGCGCGGGTCGTCCCCCAGGGCGTACGGCCCACCGCTGCTGGCCGGTCGGTGACTCCCCCCGTCACCGCGCCGCGCTGGCCCCGGGCGAGCTGAGCGCGTTACCCCTCCGCCCACCAGACCCGGGGCGACATGACGTCGGCCCGGCGCGAAGATTCCCCCTCCGCGTCGGGCCGACGTCGCTCTGAGCGGGTGGCTCAGTTGCCGACCCCGCAGTCCGGAGCGGCCCAGCTCGTCGTGTTCGAGCTGCGGTCGCTGTTGTTCTCCCGGCGCGAGTCGACGTGCACGTGGTCGTCGTGGTCGGGGTAGCCCGGCCCGTAGATCCCACTGAAGCCGTTGTTACGGGCGCCGCGGGCGACCTGGCACAGCGAGGATGTCCGTGAGGTCACGTCCGCCGCGTTGCCGTACAGGTGTTGGCTGTCGGACGCGCCGCCGACCTGGTTGTTGCAGGCGTGACTGCGGAAGCCGCTGGACACGTTGAGCGGTTTGTCGCCGAGGCTCTTGCGCAGCGCCTCCAGCTTCCACATGGTGCGCAGCGCGTTCTGCTTGGTCTGGTTCGCCGACAGTGGGCCGCCGCTCCATCCGCTCCCGCCGCACCCGTTGTCCAGCTCGTTGTAGCTGAAGTGTGCGGGCGTGCAGTCGTTGTCCTGGAGTTGGTACAGCTTGGCGAAGGTCTGTGGGCCGGCGACGCCGTCGGCGCGCAGCCCGTACGCCTGCTGGAAGCGCTTGACCGCGGCGGCGGTCTTCGGCCCGTAGCGGCCGTCGTTCTCCACGATGTCCCGGTAGCCGGCCCACCCGGCGACCCGGATCTGCAACTGGCGGACGTCGTCGCCGGAGCGCCCCTGGGTCAGGGTGCGGTTCCAGGTGTAACAGCCGTCCGCGTGCGCCGCCGGTGCGGCGATCACCGTGGCGATTGCGGCCCCCGGCAGTGCCAGGGCGAATGCGACGGCTACCCGCTTCAAGGTGTTTACGCGCACAGAAGTCCTCCCGATAGGAGAGCGAATGGGGTGGCTCCGGGACATCGACCGAGAAGTCCCGTGATTTCCACCCTCGCACTGATCAGTGCCGTTGGAGGTAGTTAACGAGAATCGTCCTCACAATCCGCCGTCCCTGTGTATTGGCTGGGAATTCGGTTGATTTGCGAAACAGTCATTTCCGGCTGATCAGCCATCCTGCGGCCAAGCGCACCGAACGTCGCAATCTGCCACACGCAGGGTGATGTTCCCGAGGCGATGGCGGCCGGTAACGTCAGCCCCGGGCGGTGGACTGGCGGAGGTGCGCGTGGCACGCGGTGGCGTCTTCTGTGTCGAGGGTCAGTGGCACCGTGACCTCAACGAGCGGGGCTCGGTGCTGCCCACCCTGGAGCTGCTGGAGCGGCTCGGCAAGATCCGCTTCATCCACAAGGACGCGGCCACCCGCGACGAGCTGTTCTACTTCCTGGACCGCTGGCTGCTCAAGCAGTACGCCGACCACCGGGTCGGCTTCTTCGCCATGCACGGCGAGCCGAGCCGGCTCTGCCTCACCGACTGGCAGTCCGTGGAGTTGAACGAGGTGGCCGAGCTGATGGCCGGCCGCGCCGAGGGGCGGCGACTCTATTTCGGCAGCTGCTCGGTGCTGCGCGCCTCGGACGCGGTGCTACGCGAGTTCCTGGAGGTCACCGGGGCCGCGCTGATCTGCGGTTTCACCCGAGAAGTCGACTGGGTCGAATCGGCGGCCTTCGAAACCGTCCTCCTCGACGTGCTCGCCAACGGCCAGCGACACAACGCCGCCGAGCTACGGATGGGCTCCGCCCACTGGGCGCCACTCGCGTCGTACCTCGGTTTTCGGGTGATCTACGCCAACGGTCGGGCCTGGCGTCCGTCCGGCCGCCCCCGGGTGCCCACCCAGGCGGTGCACCGCACCGCGGCCCGCTGACCCGCTGCCGCCGCGGGGCCGGCGCCCTGGTAGGAACGGGGGATGGCGCGCAGCATCGCAAGGAACACCCGGGTCGACCGGGACGGCCTGCTCGACTTCCTCCGGCCGCGACACCGCGTCGTGCTGATGACCACCCGGGCCGACGGGCGCCCGCAGTCCTCCCCGGTCTCCGCCGGGGTCGACGGGCAGGGGCGGCTGGTCGTCTCCACCTACCCCGAGCGGGCCAAGGTGAGCAACATCCGCCGTGACCCCCGGGTCTCGGCCTGCGTGCTCAGCGACGACTGGAACGGCCCGTGGGTGCAGCTCGACGGCACCGCCGAGGTGCTGGACCTGCCCGAGGCGCTGGAGCCGCTGGTCGAGTACTTCCGCAGCATCTCCGGCGAGCACCCGGACTGGGACGACTACCGGGCGGCGATGGTGCGTCAGGGCAAGTCGCTGATCCGGGTCACCATCGACGCCTGGGGTCCGATCGCCACCGGCGGCTTCCCGGCCCGCCTCGCCGACTGACCACGGCTGGCCCGCACTCCGGTCAGTACGCAACGGTGAAGCGGGCGTTCTGGTGTCGCGGCTGCTCGATCTCGTCGATGACCGCCACCGCCAGGTCCTCGTAGGTGAGCACCGAGCGGCCCTGACGATCGGTGACCGGCTGGTCGGTGCCGGTGCGGTAGTGCCCGGTGCGCGAACCGGGGTGGAACTCCAGCGGGGGTGGCGAGACGTACGTCCAGCTCACCCCGTCGGCGGCGGTGCGGTAGTAGTCCAGCGCGTCAGCCTGGCCCAGCGCCGACTCCCGGTACTCCGCCGGGAAGTCCGGCTCGTCGAGAATGCGGGTGCCGCCCGGGGTGAGCAGGGTGGACCCGCCGCCCAGGTGGATGATCCGCGGTGCGGCCGGCATCCCCCGCAGCGTGGTCACCAGGTTCTCCGCCGCGTTCCGCCACAGCTCGCGCTCGCCGCCGCCGATCGCCACGACCAGCGCGTCGGCGTCCGGCGCCAGCTCCCGGACACTCCGCTCACTGGTCGCGTCGCCGGTGACCGTCCGTACCCCGGCCGGCAGGTACGAGGTGGCCTCCGGGCGGCGGACGGCGGCGATCACCCGGTGCCCTCGGTCGACCGCCTCGGCGGTGATCCGCGACCCGGCGGTGCCGCCCGCGCCAAACACGACGATGGTGCTCACCAGCCCAGGCTAGGGACTGGGCCGGCCGCCCGTCGGCGGAACGACGATCCCGTCAGTCGACCAGGGCGGCGTAGACGAGCTGGCGTAGCTGGGAGCGGAGCGGGTAGGTGCTCGACGGCATCAGCTGGGTGAACAGCAGCGCGGTGATCTCCTCGGCCGGGTCGACCCAGAACGCGGTGCTGGCCACCCCGCCCCAGTAGTACTCGCCGACGCTGCTCGGCAGCCGGCTGGGGATCGGGTCGTCGACCACCGCGAAGCCGAGGCCGAAGCCGACCCCGTCCAGGGTGGTCTCGGCGAAGCCGCCGGTGGAGAGGGTGCCCAGGTCCTGACCACCGGGCAGCTGGTTGCGGGTCATGAACCGCACCGTGCGCGGCCCGAGTAGCCGGACGCCGTCCAGCTCGCCGCCGCGCAGCAGCAATTGCGTGAATCGGTGGTAGTCGGCGGCGCTGGAGATCAGGCCGCCACCGCCGGAGAGCAGCGCGGGCTTGCTGAACGCGAGCTTGCCGAGGCTGTCGTAGCGGACCGCCCGGCCGCTGCGCGGTTCCGGTACGTAGAGCGCGGCCAGTCGGTCGGCCTCGTCGCCCTCCACCCACCAGCGGGTGTCGGTCATGCCCAGCGGGCCGAAGATCCGGTCGGCGAAGAACGCGTCGAGACTCTGCCCGGAGATCACCTCGACGAGCCGGCCGAGCACGTCGGTGGCGACGGAGTAACCCCACGCCGAGCCGGGCTGGAACAGCAGCGGAAGCTCGCCGAAGGCCGCGCAGGCGGTGGCCAGGTCGACGTCCGCCGGCGGGTACAGGTCGTAGCCGGCGGCCCGGTAGAGCCCGTCGACCACCGAGGTCTGTATGAAGCCGTACGTCAGGCCGGCCGTGTGGGTGAGCAGGTGCCACACCCGGATCGGCTCGACCGCCGGCACCGTGTGCGGCTTGAGCACCGACCCCTTGGAGTAGACCCGCAGGTCGGCGAACTCGGGCAGCCAGCGGCCGATCTCGTCGGTCAGCTCGAACCGGCCCTCCTCCCACAGCATCATCGCCGCGACCGAGGTGACCGGCTTGGTCATCGAGTAGATCCGCCAGAGCGTGTCGGCCTCGACCGGCGTGCCCGACTCCCGGTCGCGCAGTCCGTACGTCGAGGAGTGCGCCACCTCGCCGCGACGGGTGACCACCACCTGCCAGCCGGCCAGCCGGCCGTCGTCGACGTACCGACCGAAGTGCTCGTCGATCCGCGCCAGCCGCGCCGGGTCGAAACCGATCTGATCCGGGTCCTTGCTCCGAGCCACACTCACGCCGCCGAACCTACTCGCCGGTACGCCGACCCCGGAAGGGGCCCGGTGCCGGCCACGCCGGCCGCCGGCTGTCGGCGGCGCCCACTAGCCTGGCCGGATGCCGGAGTTGATCGAGGACGTGACCTACCGCAACGAGGACTGGTACGGCGAGGAGCTGACCGACCGGCACTTCGTGGGTTGCGAGTTCTTCGGGGTGGACCTGACCGAGGCGGTGAGCAGAGGCGCGGTCTTCACCGGGTGCACGTTCGGCAACGTGGCGTTCAACGCCTCCCGACACGTCGACTCCGCCTTCACCCGTTGCGTCTTCCGGCGGTGCAACTTCTTCGAGGCCGAGTTCACCGGCTGCAAGCTGGTCGGCAGCACCTTCAGCGAGTGCGATCTGCGTCCGTTGACGGTGGACGGCGGTGACTGGTCCTTCGCCGCGCTGCCCGGCGCCGACCTGCGCGGCGTGCGACTGACCGGGGTGCGTATGCGCGAGGTGGACCTCACCAGGGCCAATCTCACCGGTGCTACCGTCACCGGTGTCGATCTTTCCGGCGCGCAGCTGAACCACGTTCGGCTCGGTGGCGCCGACCTGCGGGGCAGCGATCTCACCGCGCTCGACCCGACGGTCGTCGAACGGGCCGGTGCCGTCATCGACGTCGAGCAGGCCGTGGTCATCGCGCAGTTGCTCGGCTTCCGGATCGGTTGACACCAAGGGCGCTCGTGGTCTGCCGAAGTGTCCGTCCAGGCGGGCCAGGTTGTCCGACAGCGTCCCATTGTGGGCTGGACACGTCCGGCAGTCCGGATCTAGCGTGTCGTCCACGCCCGTGTAAACGTGAAACGGCCCACAGTGGACGGTGTGGTCCGCGGCGGTCCAGAACGGCCGGGCGGTGGAGTTGGAGGGGTCGGTGGCGGACGAAGACCGCACGCGGGCTGGTTCAAGGGCTGCTGATGCGCCGCCGAGGCACCGTCCGCGTGCCATTACCGCCGGGGTGACCCGCAGCGTGTCGCGCCGAGCCCGACAGCGGCGACGCTGGGCGGTGGAGGGAGTCGCCGTACTCGCCTGCCTGGTGGTGTTGATCTCGTACCTCAGCACCCGATCCGGCCCGGAGCCGGACGACGACCAGGCGGGTCCGGGCGGCGTGCCTGCCGGGGCCGCCCGTTCCCCCGGTCTCCCGGCCGCCGACGGGCGCACCGGCGAGGCGGGGCCGGCCACGCCCGGCCTACGTCCGCGCCAACGCCCGCCCTCACCGGACCCGACGCCGTCGGCCAGCGCGCCCGCCCCGCCCCCGGCCAAGCCGGGTCCACCGACGCTGTCGGTGAGCCGAGCCGAGATGCCCGCCTCCGTCGACCTCACCGCCGTGGGCACCCGGGACTGGGTGCACTGGGGGGAGCGGGACGGCAGGTCGACGAACCGCAAGCGCTCCGGCTCCGGCGAGATCATCGACGGGGGTGGCACCGGGAGGCGGGTCGGCTGGGACGGCAACCAGGAGTACGTGCGCTGGTCCGACGGCGCGCCGGAGCGGTCGACGAACGGCAGCTCCAACGGCGTCTACACCTGCGGTGCCGGGAACGGGTTCAACCTCGCCATCGCCGGCAGCGGCGGGCCGCGCACGGTCCAGCTCTACGGCGGCATCTGGATGGCTCGGGGGCGGCTGGAGGCGCGGCTGTCCACCGGCGGGCCGGTCAGCACCGCACGACTGGAAGACCCCTACACCAGTCAGAGTGCCCAGTTCACCATCCGTTTCACGCTGCCGAAGGGTGCCCGACTGCTGTTGAACTGGACCGTCGAGAAGGTCTTCACACCACACTGCGGCAACGTCGGCCTCCAGGCCGTGACGGTGCGCTGACTGACTGACCGATCGCAGCGCCCGCAGACAGCGGGACAGTTTGTCCGTCGCCGACTGTCGAACGCGTCGTAACTTTCTGCTGTCCCCATCCGACCATCCAGTGTGGAGGCAGCGGAGATGAGTAGCAGCACCGCCCACCGCGTCCGTCGTGCCGCTTCGTCCGGCACCGGTGAAGGGTCCGGGGAGGTTCTTCGCGACATTCCCCTGCCGCCGTACGTGACGGGCGAGGACACCCAGTTCGCCGTACGGGCGGTGGTGGTACACGCCCCCCGGCGGTGGTCCGGGGGCGTGGTCTGCCGCAACGATGCCAGCCCGCACCCGTGCCGCCTGCACCGCTGGGGCACCCGGGTGCTGGCGCTGCGCGGGCTGCGGGCCGCTGAGATCGCCGCGCTCATTGAGCGTGGTGACCCGACGGCGGTGGTCCCCCCGCCGAACCGTCCGGCCTGAGCGCTCGCCGGGCCGGGAGGCGCGTTGACGCCTCCCGGCCGCCGCTCAGCAGGTGATCGGTTTGACCCAGGAGCACTCGACGCCCTCCGGGGTGCGCGGCGTCTCCGGCACCGCCGGCGGTGCCACCCGTGCCGTCGACGCGCCGCCCTCGCGGAAGCCGGCCAGCGCCACGGCGATCTGGTCCTCCAGTGACTTCACCGACGCCGTCAGGTAGTTGTTCAGCAGGATGGAGAACGCCAGCAGCCGACCATCGGCGCTGGTGACGTAGCCGGAGAGCCCGGAGACACCGGTCAGGCTGCCGGTCTTGGCGTGCACGTTGCCCGCCGCCGGCGTGCCGGCCATCCGGCTGCGCAGGGTGCCGCCGACGAACCGCTCGGGCTGGCCGGCGATCGGCAGCGCCGCGTACCAGGTCGCGAACCACGGTTCGGCGCGGACAGCGCTCAGCAGGTCGACGAACTCCGTCGCCGGGACGAGGTTGCGCCGGGACAACCCTGAGCCGTCACGCTGGCGCAGTTTCCCGGTGTCCATTCCGGTGTCGGCGACGTACTCGCTGATCGCGGTGAGTCCGGCCGTCCAGGTGCCCGAGCCGGAGAGCACTCGACCGATCTCCTTGGTCAACACCTCGGCGTGCCCGTTGTTGGACAGCTTGAGGAATGGCGTCATCAGCTCACCCAGGCTCATCGAGTCGTGGCGCGCCACCGGGTGGGCCGCCTCCGGGGTGGGCTGGCCGAGCACGGTCCGGCCGAGCACCCGGACGCCGTGACGGTGCAGCGCCGCCCGGAACACGTCGGCCGCGTAACCGGTGGGTTCCCAGACGGTGACCCAGTCGCTGGCGGGCTCGTCGCCCACCGCGATCTGACCGGTCACCACGACGGTGTTGCCGCCGTGTTCGCGCTCGATCGAGATCGAGGTCTCGCCGTCGCTGACCGTCTGGGCGCGGTTGTCGACGCGGACGTACCCGGTGGCTGGGGTGGTGGTGACCACCGGCGGGGCACCGGCCCGGTCGGCCGGTGCGGCGTGCACGATCACGGTGCCCGCGTCGTAGTCGGTGTCCGGGGCGACGGTCAGCGCGGAGACCTGGGCGGCGTAGTAGTAGGGCTCGTCGTCCCAGGTCCAGTCGGGGCCGAGTCGGGTGCGGTCGTAGCGGGTGTCGTCGGCGACCAGGTTTCCGGTGACCACCCGCACGCCGTCGGCGGCGACCTGCGCCGCGAGCGCGTCGTAGTCGGCGGCGAGCATGGTCGGGTCACCCCCGCCACGCAGGTAGAGGTTGCCGGAGAGCAGGCCCGCACGGCGCTTGCCGCTGGCCCGTACGTCGGTGCTGAAGCGGTGCCCCGGGCCGAGTAGCTCAAGGGCGGCGGTCGAGGTCAGCAGCTTGGTGTTGGACGCCGGCACCAGGCGGCGGTCACCGTTGCGGTCGTAGAGGGTCTGTCCCGTGCTGGTGTCGACCACGACCACCGACGCCTGCGCGCCGGTCAGCCGGGTGTCGGCGAGGATCGCGTCGATGGTGGCGCGCAGGTGGGTCGTCGCGGCGGTGGGCGACTCGGCCGTGGCACCGGGCGCGCCGGCGGTGGCCGCGGTGGCGACCAGCACGAGCAGCGCGAGGGCCCGGGGAAAGTGACGGCGATGCATCCGCTGATGCTGCCACGGAGATATTCGCCGGAGAAGGGCCCCAGGCGAAAGATATTGCCGTCTGGGCTATTTCGGGGTGCCCACCGACTTCTCGTGGCCACCCCAGTAATGCCGCTGCGCCCCCATGACCAGTGGTGCGACCAGTGCGGCGAGCGCCCCGCCGAGCAGCGGGAAGACGATGAACACCCAGAGCTGCCGTAGGGCCACGCCGCCCTCGAAGACCGCCGGGCCGAACGCGCGGGCCGGGTTGACCGCCGCGCCGGTCAGCGTCACGCCCACGAGTTGGGTCACGGCGAGGGCCAACCCGATGGCCAGCCCGGCGGTGCCCGGGTTCTCGCTCCGACTGGTCACCACGAGCACAACCAGCACGAAGAGGAAGGTCAGCACGACCTCCAGCACGGCGGCGCCGCCCCGGTTGATGTTCGCTCCGTACCCGTTCGTGCCCAGCGCGCCGGTCTGGTCCGCGACGTCACCCCATCGGGTGAGCGCCCAGAGTACGAAGGCCGCGACGGTCGCGCCGACGAACTGCGCGATCCAGTACGCCACCGCCCCGAGCACCGAGATCTTTCCGGAGAGCAGCACACCGAGCGTCACCGCTGGGTTGACGTGGCTGCCGGAGAGTGGGCCGATCGTGTAGACCAGAGCCACCATCACGAACCCGAAGGCCAACGCCACCACCACCACGCCGCCCTGGACCCGTGCGGCGATCGCGCTGCCCACTCCGAAGAACACCAGCAGCAGGGTGCCGAGGAATTCGGCCGCGTACCGACGGAAGTCGCTCATTCACTCAGCGTAAGTGCAGGTCAGGTGGTCGAAGCCGGAATGGGGGTCTGTGATCGGCGCGACGGTCGAGAGCGGGCACAGCGGCGACATCCGGGGCGTTGTAGCCCACGTGGACACCCACTCCGCGGACGTCGTGGTGATCGGTGCCGGGCAGGCCGGCCTGAGCGCCGGCTATCACCTGCGCCGCACCGGCTTCGCGCCCGGCAGCGGCTTCGTCATCCTCGACGCCGACGACGGGCCCGGCGGCGCCTGGCAGCACCGCTGGCCCACGCTGGTCTTCGACCGGGTGCACGGCTTCCACGACCTGCCCGGGCTGCCGCTCCCGCCCACCGAGCCGCAACGCCCGGCTGCCGAGCAGGTCAGCGCCTACTTCGCCGCGTACGAGAGCACCTTCGACCTGCCGGTGCGGCGGCCGGTGCGGGTCCAGGCGGTGCGCTCCCGCCCCGACGGCCGGTTGGATGTGCACACCGACCGGGGCGCCTGGACCACCCGGGCTCTGATCAACGCCACCGGCACCTGGACCCGACCGTTCTGGCCGCACTACCCGGGCCGGTCGACGTTTCTCCGACGCCAGCTGCACACCGCCGACTACCGAGGGCCGGCCGAGTTCACCGGCCTTCGCGTGGTGGTGGTCGGTGGCGGCACCTCGGCCGTGCAACTGCTCGGCGAGGTCTCCACCGTGGCGGCGGCCACCACCTGGGTGACCCGTCGGCCGCCGACGTTCAACGACGAGGAGTTCGGCCCGGAACTGGGCCGCGCCGCGGTGGCCCGGGTGGACGAGGCGGTCCGCGCCGGCCGACCGCCGGGCAGCGTGGTGGGCGTGACCGGACTGCCGGTCACCCCCGAGGTACGCCGACTGCGCGAGCGCGGCGTCCTCGACCGGCTACCCATGTTCGACCGGATCACGCCCGACGGGGTCGCCTGGACGGACGGGCGGTTCGTGCCGGCGGACGCGATTCTCTGGTGCACCGGCTTCCGGGCGGCCATCGACCATCTCGCCCCGCTGGGGCTGCGTGCGCCGGGCGGCGGTATCACGATGGACGGCACCCGGGTGGCCGCCGACGCACGGGTTCACCTGGTCGGGTATGGCCCCTCGGCCAGCACCATCGGGGCCAACCGGGCCGGCCGCGCGGCGGTCAACGAGATTCGCGCGTTGCTGGCCCCGGCCGCCGCTCTCCACTGACCCGGCTCTATTTGACGGATGCCCGGTGAGCAGGCACGGTGGGAGTGACGGGGCCGTCAGCTGCCCCGATCCGATGCGACGGCGACGACCGTTCGCCCCTCTGTCGCCTCCCACGTGTGCTCGTACGCGGGCCGATCGTCCGGTCCGCGCGGTATCCGACCGCGAGCCGAGAATCCACGAGGAGTTCCGCCCATGCTCACCATGACCGATAACGCCGTACTCGTCATTCGTGACCTCGCCAACCAACAGGACGTCGCCCAGGACGGCGGGGTGCGGATCGCCGCCGACGCCGAGGCCGGCTCGCTCACCGTCGAGTTGGTGCCCGAGCCGGCACAGGGCGATCGGGTGGTCGACAACCAGGGCGCCCGGATCTTCCTGGACGAGGACGCCGCCGAGCTGCTCGGCGACGCGTCGGTGGACGCCACCGTCGACGACGAGGGCATCATCCAGTTCGGTTTCACCGAGAAGCAGTAGACCCGGCCGTCACCGCAGCGATCGGCCCCGCTGCGGCGGGCCCTGCCCGGGGTGCCACCTCGGCGCGCCGTCACCGGCCGGATGCAACAGGGTGGCGAGCACGTGGGCCAGGTGGTGCGAGGTGCTCCACGCGGCCCAGTTGGCGGCCGAGCCGGCGCCGGCGCCCCTGCGGGCCCGGCGTAGCAGCTCGTGGTCACCCCAGGAGAAGGCCGCCCCGGTGGGTGGCCAGTGTGGTGCCGACACCAGCGTGCGACACAGGTCGGCGAACCGGTCGTCACCTCGGCCACCGCGTCGCGCCCAGCGGTAGACCCACCAACTGCCGTCGTCGGTGTACCGCACGGTGGGCAACCGGTCTCCGGGATCACCGGTGCCCGGCCCGGCCGGGTGAACGCCGTAGTCGCCGTAGTCGACCCCGGTGTCGGCCAGTCGTCGCCACAGTTGCCAGTCCCAACGGTCCAGTTGGACCGGTTCGTCGGTGGGCAACCGGGACAGCGTCGGCGGCATGCCACCGGCGGCCACCGTCACCGACCGCCAGGCGTGTCGGCGCGCCCAGTCCAGCAGGCGGCGCACCCGGGGTTCGGCGGTTCGCACATCCGCCGGGCAGCACACGTCCCCCGCGTCCACCAGCAGGTCGCACTCCTCCGGGGCGAGACCGGTGAACCGCCAGATCCGTTCCACGGCGGTGGTGCTCGCGTCCGGCCCAGCCCGATCCTGGCCGGTCCGCAGCCGGATGAGCGCGCGCCGGCCGTACGACCGCGCCGCCGCGCCGTGCGCGACCAGCCGGTGGTCGCCCTCCGTGAGCCCGATGACCGGAACCACCGGTACGCCCCAGTGGGTCAGCTCCGCCTCGGGGATGTCGGGTAGCGCGCTGACGTCGACGGCGGGCAGCAGCCCGGCTGGCAACCGGCCGACGGCGTCCATCATGGACCGATCGATCGCGCCGACCTCCAGGACGGGGGCGATCAGTGCGGCGTACGAGGGATCGAGGTGGCTCAGGGCCTCAAGCTCGCCTCGTCGGCTGGCGAGGATGGGGCGGTAGACCGGCGCCGCCGCCCGGCCCCCGTGGGCGGGCACCATACTTCAATCTAGCCAGGTATACGCAGAGCCCCCAGGAATGTAAGCCGGAATTCGGCTGCTCGACTGTCGGTTCGGCGACTACCATCCACCGATGCCCACGCCAATTCGCCGCTACCGATCCGACGAAGAGGACAGCGCGCGCTGGACCGGCTTCCCGTTCCGCGACGGCGACATCGTGATCAGCACCCGGTCCAAGAGCGGCACCACCTGGATGCAGATGATCTGTGCGCTGCTGGTGCTGGGCACCCCGGAGTTGCCGGCGCCGCTGACCGTGCTGTCGCCGTGGCTGGACTGGTTGGGCGAGCCGCGGGACGCCGTGTACGACCGGCTGGCCGGCCAGCCGCACCGGCGGTTCATCAAGACGCACACCCCGCTGGACGGGGTGCCGCTCGACCCTCGGGCGCACTACGTGGTGGTGGCCCGGCACCCGCTGGACATGGCGGTCTCCCTCTACCACCAGGGCGCCAACCTGGACCGGGCGCGCCTCGCCGAGCTGACCGGCCAACCCGCCCCGGCCGGGCCACCTCCCGGGCGGCCTCCGGTGCGGGAGTGGTTGCTGAAATGGGTCGACCGCGAGGCGGACCCCCGCGCCGAGTTGGATTCGCTGCCCGGGGTGCTGATGCACCTGACCGACGCGTGGGCCCGCCGGCACGAGCCGAACGTCGAGCTGGTGCACTACGACGACCTGCTGGCCGATCTGGGCGGTGAGATGCGCCGCCTCGCCGACCGGTGGGGCATCGCGGTCCCCGCCGGTCGCTGGCCCGAGCTCATCGAGGCGGCCACCTTCGGTCGCATGCGTGAGCGCGCCGACCAGCTCGCACCCGACACGCTCGGCGTGCTGCGTGACCGGCAGGCGTTCTTTCGCCGGGGCGGCTCTCAGGGACGCGACCTGCTGGACGAGGCTGGCCTCGCCCGCTACCAGAAACGGCTCGCCGCGCTCGCCCCGCTCGCCCCGCCCGACCTGCTCACCTGGCTGCACCGCTGACGTCTCACCGTCGCGCCGATCTTGCGGTTTCGGTTGCCGACACGCGTGATATGCCCTCTATGTCGGGACAGTAAGTGCAAGATCGCGGGGCGCGGGCGCGGGGCCCAGACGAGCGCACGGCGCCGCTCGACCGTGGTCGGAACGTCGCCGCGCTCTGGCCGTCTCCCACCATCGCAGCCGTTCGGCGGTACGCCGGCGGGGACCTGGCTCGACCGGCCCTTCGTGCCGGTCCGCGCTCTCGATCCCCGGTCCAGCCGAATCCAAACCCGCTGACCGTGGGGAATTCCACCATTCGCCAGTCCCGGCGTGGCGCACTGCCGGACGGGGTATGAGCATGGACATGGAGCATTTCACTATCGCGACTGTCGCCGAGAAGAGCCCGGATTTCCGGCGGGTGCTGTGGACCGGTGAGCACACCCAGCTGGTCATCATGACCATCCCCGCCGGTGGTGAGATCGGCGAGGAGGTGCACGAGGACATCGACCAGATCCTCACCTTCGTCAGCGGCGTGGGCGAGGCCCGGGTCGCCGGCGCGAAGCGGAAGGTCGCCGCGGGCGACCTGGTCGTGGTGCCGGCCGGCACCAAGCACAACTTCGTCAACACCGGCCCCAACCCGCTGGTGCTGTACACGGTCTACGGGCCTCCGGAGCACGCCGACCAGGCCGTGCACAAGACCAAGGAGGAGGCCGACGCGGCCGAGGCGGCGGGCGAGGACGAGCCTCCGACCGAGTGAGCCGTCCCGCCTGATCCGGGCCGATGCGGGTACCCCCGGCGGGTGGAGCAGCAGCCGCGGATCTCCGACTACGGGTTCCTCTCGGACTCTCGTTCGGGTGCCCTGGTCGGGAAGGACGGCTCGATCGACTGGTGGTGCCCGCACCGGTTTGACGGGTCGTCCGTGTTCGCGCGGTTGCTCGACCCGAAAGCTGGCCACTTCCGGCTGGCGCCGGTCGGGGTCGGCGGCCCGGGTCACCGGGTGGAGCGCGCGTACCTGCCGGACTCGTTGGTGCTGCGGACGGTGCACCACACCCCGGACGGCAGCGTGGCGGTCACCGACGCCCTGGCCGCCGAGACCGGCGCCCGTGCCCACGAGCTGGGCAAGAACTCACCCGCCGTGCTGATTCGGGTGGTGGAGGGCCTGTCCGGGCGGGTGCGAATGGCGTTGGACTTCGCGCCCCGCCCGGAGTACGGCCTGCTCACGCCGTACCTGCACGAGCAGCCGGACGGCGGGGTGCTGGCCGGTGCCGGCCCGGTGGTGCTGATGTTGCGCGCCGGAGGTCTGCACCTGCGGGCGGGCACCGATCGGGTGAACCACGAGTTCGAGGTCTCCGCCGGTCAGGTGATCGGGATGGACCTCGCGTTCGGCGAGGCGTACGGCGACCCGCCGGCCCGGATGGACCCGCTGACCACCCTCGCCGAGACGACGCGGGCGTGGCAGGCGTTCCGGGAGACGCACGGGTACTCCGGCCGCTACCCCGAACTCGTCAAGCACAGCTCGACGGTCCTGACCGGCCTCACGTACGCCCGCAGTGGCGCGGTCGCCGCGGCGCTGACCACCTCGCTGCCGGAGCAGATCGGCGGCGACCGGAACTACGACTACCGCTACTCCTGGCTACGGGACTTCTCGTTGACGATGCGGGCGCTCTGGGTGGCGGCCTGCCCCGACGAGACGTCCCGGCTGTTCGCCTGGGCGACCCGCTCGATCGGCCGGTTCGGCGACGAGCCCGTCCCGGTGCTCTTCGGGCTGGAGGGCGAGCGCGACCTCTCCGAGCACCACTGCCCCCACCTACGCGGCTACCGCGACAGCAGGCCCGTGCGGGTCGGCAACGATGCCTGGCGACAGCGGCAGCTCGACGTGCCGGGTGAGGTGATGTCGGCGGTGTGGCGGCTGCGCGACTACCTCGGCGCGACGTTCGAGGACGAGCTGCGGGAGATGGTGCTCGGGCTGACCGAGCAGGTGGCCTCGACGTGGCACCTGCCGGACCGGGGCATCTGGGAGACTCGCGACGAGGAGCGGCACTACGTCTCGTCCAAGGTGGCCTGCTGGCTGACCATGGACCGGGCGGTGGGGCTCGCTGACCGGCTCGGCGAACGGGCCGACCCCCGTCGCTGGGCTCGGGTGCGCGACGAGATCCGCGACACCGTGCTGCGCGAGGGGTGGAACGACCGGATCGGGGCGTTCACCGGCGCGTTCGGGTCGGCGGAGTTGGACGCCTCGGTGCTCGCCCTGCCGGTCACGCACTTCCTGCCGGCCACCGACCCGCGGATGCGCTCGACCATCGCGATGGTCGAGCGCGAGCTGGGCACCGAGGACGGCCTGCTGCGGCGCTGGACGACCGACCCGGCCGGATTCCTGCTGTGCTCGTTCTGGCTGGTGGAGTGCCTGGTGATGACGGGTGAGCAGCAGCGGGCCGAGGCGCTCTTCGAGCGGGTCGTCGGGTACGCCAACGACGTGGGGCTGTTCAGCGAGCAGATCGACCTCACCACCGGGATGCAGCTCGGCAACACCCCGCAGGCGCTCTCGCACATCGGCCTGATCAACGCGGCCTGGCGGATCACCGAGCCGGAGAGCTACTGATCTCTCGGCGTTTCTTCCCGGCCGGAATCCTGCAACAGACCTGCAAGCGTCAGGCATTGACGCTGATGCTTGGGCAGTCCTAGCCTCGAAGGGTCGGGAAAGCCCTTTCCCCAGGGTTGTGATCCCGCTTCACCCCGCTTCGGATCCGGGCGTCCGACGGGGACGCACACCGATCCCGTTCACGCGCAGCACGCCGTGCCGACACGTCTCGGTACGGCCGCGGCGGGATCACCACCACATGCGTCAAGGAGGACACCTGTGCAGAAAAGACGACTCTCCGGCCGCCGACCACTCCTGCTGGCGGTGGGTGCCGGGGCGACCGCCGCGGCCCTCGCCGCCGGCATGACCTCGGCCTTCGCGGCCACCGTCTTCAGCGACGACTTCGCCGACGGCGACACCTCCGGCTGGTCCAAGTCCGGCGGCACCTGGACCGTCGACGGCTCCGGCGTGCTCAACCAGTCCAACGCCGGCAGCGAGCTGGCCCGCCAGTTCGCCGGCCAGACCAGCTGGACCAACTACTCGGTGCAGGCTCGGGTCAGGCCGACGAGCTTCGGCTCGTCCAGCGCCCTGGTCGGGCTCGCCGCCCGCTCCGCCAGCAGCACCAAGATGTACCGGCTGGCCCTGCTCGGCTCCGGCCGAGCCGAACTCCAGGCGGTCAACGGCAGCTCCGTCACCGCGATCGGGTCCGCCTCGTTGGGCATCGGCGCCGGCACCTGGTACACCCTGCGCATCGAGACCAGCGGCAGCACCATCCGCGGCTTCGTCAACGGCACGCAGATCGCGTCCGGCAGCAACAGCCTTGCCGGCGCCGGCCGGATCGGGCTGGTCACCGCGTACGCCAGCGGCGGCTTCGACGACGTGGTGGTCGACTCGTCCGGTGGCGGCACCCCGACCACACCGCCGCCGACGACCACTCCGCCGCCGCCCACCACGCCGGGCCCGACCGTCCCGCCGGCCGGCTGGCCGACTCCCACCGGCAGCCAGAAGGTGGACGCGACTGTCGCGGTCTCCGGCACCTTCGACGGTGGACTCAAGCGCTACTACGGCATCGGTGACGGCGGGCAGAGCGAGAGCCAGGACCCGATGTTCGAGCTGGCCGCCGGCGCCACCCTGCGCAACGTGATCATCGGCGCCCCGGCCGGTGACGGCGTGCACTGCGAGGGCAACTGCACCCTGATCAACGTCTGGTGGGAGGACGTCGGCGAGGACGCGGCGACCTTCCGCGGCGGCACCACGTACACCGTCGACGGCGGCGGGGCCCGCTCCGCCAGCGACAAGGTCTTCCAGCACAACGGCTCGGGCACCGTCCACATCAAGAACTTCCGGGTGGAGAACGCCGGCAAGCTCTACCGTGCCTGCGGCAACTGCTCCACGTCGTACCAGCGGCACGTGGTGATCGACAACGTGACCGTCCGGAACACCGACGCGATCGCCGGCATCAACACCAACTGGGGCGACACCGCCCGGTTCAGCCGGATCACCATCGTCGGCGACCCGGACCGGGAGACCTCGATCTGCGTGAAGTACAAGGGCGTGCCGAAGGGCAGCGAGCCGACCGAGATCGGCGAGGGCGCCGACGGCGTCAACTGCCTCTACTCACCCTCGGACATCACCTACCAGTAGACCGGCACGCACGACGCACCCCGCGCACCGCCGGTCCGCGGGGTGCCGTCACCTCACCCCACCAGGGGTACGCCGGACACGTCGACCGTGTCCGGGTACTTCAGCCCGGCGCCGGTGTTCAGCACCACCACCCGTTCGCCGGCCCGGATCCACCCGCCGGCGCGCAGCTGCCGAGCCGCGGTGAGGCAGGCCGCCCCCTCCGGGCAGAGCAACAACCCCTCCCGGGCGGCGAAGTCCCGCAGGTCGGCCAGGATGTCCGCGTCGTCGACGGCGACGGCCGTGCCGGAGGACTCCCGCAACGCCGCCAGGATCAGCTCGTCACCCAGCGGCGCCGGCACGGTGATGCCGAACGCCACCGTGTGCGCGTCCGCCCACGGCTGCGCCCGATCCTCGCCGGTGGCGAACGCCCGCACGATCGGCGCGCAGCCGGTGGACTGCACCGCCACCAGGCGGGGCAGCTTGTCGCCGATCCAGCCCAGCTCACGCAGCTCGTGCAGCGCCTTGTGGATCCCGATCAGGCCGACCCCGCCGCCGGTCGGATAGATGATCACGTCGGGTGCCTGCCAGCCGAGCTGCTCGACGATCTCGTACCCCATCGTCTTCTTGCCCTCCAGCCGGTAGGGCTCGCGCAGCGTGCCGGCGTCGAAGATCGCCCCGTTCGACTCCGCGATCAGCTCGGCCACCCACCGACCGGCGTCGCCGATCAGCCCGTCGATCAGGCGCAGGTCGGCCCCGGCGGCGACGCACTCGCGCCGGCAGATGCTCGGGGCCTCCAGCGGCATGACGATGGTCGCGCCCATCCCGGCCCGCGCGGCGTACGTGGCCCAGGCTGACCCGGCGTTGCCGTTGGTGGGCATCGCGATCCGCTCGACGCCCAGCTCGCGAGCCCGGCTCACGCCGACCGCCGCGCCCCGGGCCTTGAACGAGCCGGTCGGGATCAACCCCTCGTCCTTGACCATCAGGTCCGCGACGCCGATCTCGGTGCCGTACGCCGGGGCGCGCAACAGCGGCGTCCAGCCCTCACCCAGCGTGGTGACGTGCCGAGGGTCGGCGACCGGCAGCAGCTCCCGGTAGCGCCACAGGTCGGCCGGGCGCAGCGGAAAGCGTTCCGGGGTGACCGCCTTCGCCACGGCCGGCAGGTCGTAGCGGGCCAGCAGCGGCGACCCGCACTCGCAGAGGTTCTGTAACCGGTCGGCGGCGTACTCCTTGCCGCAGCGCGGGCAGTCCAGGTGGGTCAGGTACACGTCGCTCCTCGCCGTCACACCGCGTCGATGCTCAGCCAGTGCCGGCTGCGCCGCCCCGGCTGGTAGACCGAGTCCAGTCGCTTGGCGACCACGCCCGGCAGGCCCTGTTCCTGGCCGGCACGCAGGGCCTCGTCGCCCGCGCCCGGGAACCACGGCGGAGTCTGCCAGTGCGTACCGGCCAAGACCAGCCCATCGAGCAGCTCCCGGCGTTGCGCGTACGGCACGTCGACGCTGCTCACGCCCTCCAACCAGAGCAGGTCGACGATCAGGTACTGGGCGTCGGCGGGAACCCGGCTGCCGGTGGCCGGCCGGATCGGGCGGACCCGCCCGGCACCGTCGATGCGGACCAGCACACCGTCGAGCACCGCCTCGGTGGGCGCGAGCGCCTCGGCCATCGCGCGCAGCCACGGATACCCGCCGGTGATCTCCTCGTCCGTCTCGGAGAGCAGCCGTAACCGTCCGCCGGAGACGTACGCCATCGCCCGCACGCCGTCCCAGCGCAGCTCGTACCCCCAGGCGGCCCGGTCGCGGGGGAGGCCGGCGGCGGGCGTGGCGTGCATCGGTCGGACCACATCCGGCATCGGTGTCCAGCCCGGCGGCGCCGGGTCGGTGCGGCGGACCATCCAGTCCCGCCCTCCGGTGGCGAAGAGGACGTAACGGCCGGCGGTCCGCTCACCGGAGAGCGTCACGATCACCTCGTCGTCGCGCCACTTCTCGCACCGGTAGGTGCCCCGGTCGTGGATCAGCATCCGGCCACCGCCGTACTCGCCGGCGGGGATCTCGCCGGCGAAGTCGAGGTATTCCATCGGGTGGTCCTCGGTGTGCACGGCGAGGTGGTTGCGACCCGGGTCGCGGGGCAGACCGCGTGGCACCGCCCAGGACGCGAGCACCCCCTCGTGCTCCAGGCGCAGGTCCCAGTGCAGGCTGCGGGCATGGTGCTGCTGGATGACGAAGCGGGCGGCGTCGGCGTCGGGGCCGGCCGACGAAGGGCGCTCCGACGGCACCGGCTCCGGCGTGCGGGCCGCGTCCCGCCGTCGCCGGTACTCCTCCAGCCGGTCGGTCACACCCGCATTCTCCGGCAAACCGGACCGGTGCGCTGGCCGCCCGAGTGTCCGGTTCGCTCGGCGGCCGGGGGTGCAGCGGGGTAGAACGGACCTCATGGACCTCACCGACCAGCCCACCGCCCTGCTCCCCGGTGACGTGCGGATGCCCCTGCTCGGCTTCGGCACCTGGCAGGCCACCGGCCAGGTCGGTTACGACGCCGTGCTGGCCGCGCTCGACACCGGCTACCGGCACCTCGACACCGCCACCGTGTACGGCAACGAGCGGGAGGTCGGCCGTGCGGTGCGGGAGAGCGGGCTGCGCCGGGAGGACGTCTTCATCACCACCAAGCTCCCGCCGGACCGGGTGGGCCGGGAGCGCGCGACGCTGGAGGCCAGCCTGGAGGCGCTCGGCGTCGAGCACGTCGACCTCTGGCTGATCCACTGGCCGCCGTCGTCGCCGGGGGACAGCATCCCGCTCTGGCGCGAACTGCTCGCCGCCCGGGACGAGAACCTGGCCCGTGCGGTCGGGGTGAGCAACTACAGCACCGCGGAGATCGACGAGCTGATCCAGTCCACCGAGGAGAACCCGGCGGTCAACCAGATTCGGTGGAGCCCGTCGCTGTACGACCGGCAGCGGCACGCCGAGCACCGGGACCGGGGCGTGGTGCTGGAGGGGTACAGCCCGTTCAAGACCAGCGACCTCAGCGACCCGGTGCTGACCCGGATCGCCGCCGCGCACGGCGTCTCCCCGGCGCAGGTGGTGCTGCGCTGGCACATCGACCACGAGATCGTGGTGATCCCGAAGTCGGTCACCCCGGAGCGGATCAGCGCCAACTTCGACGTCTTCCACTTCTCGCTCACGGCCGAGGAGATGCGCGACATCGACGCGCTCGGCGAGGTCTGAATCGGCGGTTTTCTTCAGCCGGCGACCCGGCAATGAAGGGTATCGACATCGACGTACGTGACGGTATAGCGTGCCCGTCATCACGTTCGTCGATCCGTTCGTACCCGCCGTCGCTGGAGGATCGCCATGGCCCGAACACCGTCCATCCGTCTGCGCCGCCGTGGGGTGCTCGGCATCCCCGCCCTGGTGGTCGCCGCGCTGACCGTCGTCGCCCGACCCGCCGCGGCGAACGCCGCGCCGAAGGCCGAGTGCCTCGCCGACCTGCTTCAGGACGCCTGATGGCGACGATCCCCTGGCTGGTGGACGTGCTGCGCTCCGCCGGGGTTCAGGTCGTGGTCGAGGGGGACTGGCTCAACCGGATGCGGCCCGGCTCCTTCGACCCGATCGGGGTGCTCTGGCACCACACCGCCTCGACCTCCAGCGCCAGCAACCCGCACCCGGCGCTCGGCATCTGCATCAACGGCCGCTCCGACCTGCCGGGGCCGCTGTGCCAGGCGCTCGTCGACTACCACGGCGTCTTCCACGTCATCTCCGCCGGCCGGTGCAACCATGCCGGGGTCAGCGGCGGCAGCGGGCCGATCCCGGCCGGGGACGGCAACACCCTCATGATCGGGTGGGAGATCGACTACAACGGTGTCAACCAGGAGATGACCGCCGCGCAGTACAACGCGTCGCTCGCCGCCACGGCCGCCGTGCTCACCCGCCTCGGCCGGGACAGCAGCTACGCCCGGGGCCACCGGGAGACCAGCACCACCGGCAAGATCGACCCGTCGTTCATCGACCTGAACGTGATGCGCGCCGACGTGGCGGCGAGAATGGCCGGCGGCGGCACCGCCTGGACAACCACTGTGGACAACACCACCAGCGGGCGGTTCACCGCCAGCGCCAACTGGGGTGTGTCGTCGTACTCCAGTCAGCGCTACGGCGCCGACTACCGGTACGCGGACCCGGTCGCCGCCAGCGATGTGGCGTGGTACCGGTTCAACGTCCCGGCCACCGCCAGCTACCGGGTCGAGGCCTGGTGGCCGGCGAACTCCGGCTACAACAGCGCGGCCCCGTACATCGTCGCCACCAGCACCGGCAACCAGACCGTGCGGGTCGACCAACGGGCCACCGGCGGGCAGTGGCGGGTTCTCGGCACGTTCACGCTGCCGGCGGGCGACGCCAACCGGGTGGGCGTGAGTCGGTGGAGCAACACCGCCGGCCTGGTCGTCGCCGACGCCGTACGCCTCACCCGGGTCTGACCCCGTCCACGTCCGCCCCGGCTTGACGCGTCCGCCCGGGCTTGATCGACTCGACTTCCCGGAAGTCGGGGTGTCCCACGTGCGAGGATGCCCCGACTTCAAGGAACCCGAGTGGATCTCGGCAGGGTGGAAGGTGCCGTTCGTCGAGAGAGACGCGAACGTGATGGCGGTGTTACGTCGCCTGGATGATCCCGAATGGCTGGAGTTCCCCGCCGGCTACAGCAGAAGCCAGCTTGCGGCCATACTCGGCATCCTGGTTGCGGACATCGATTCTCGCTTCGCGACGACCTGCGGAGTTGAGCGGGACATCCAAGACTCCGCTCAGTACGGGCGAATCGAAGTGCCGGAGGAATCCACGATCTGCGGGACGCGGATCGTTGTCCTGGTGAGCAAGTTCAAGCCGTTGGCCATGGTGGCCACCGACAACCCCAAGGATCATTCTGATGCGACCTTCATCCAGCCGAGCTGGATGAGGATGCCCCGATTTTACGGAACTCGAGGGTTTGCGAGGGGCGGTGCAACGTGCCCATGCGCATCCGGAAACTGGCGACCCCGAGCCACGCACGGGGAGGTGCGTTTGCCGGTGCCGAGCCCGTCGGTGCCCGCACGGTGCAACCACGAGCCGTGTACCTCGTTGACCTGGACGGTGCCACCGGACCGCGTGTAGGACGCCTGCCAGCCGCGGATGGTTTCGTAGGCGCCGTGGTCGAGATAGTCCAGGTGTAGTTCGAGGACGACGTGCTGCCCCGGGGGCAGGGCGGCGAGCCGGCGGGTGAGTCGTCCGGAGGCGACGAAGGCGAGTGTTCCGATGATCGACACGAGCCAGCTGCCGGAGTTCGGCTCGGTGACGTGAATCTCGCACCGGGCCAACCGCCACAACATGAAGAGCACCGCCGTCGCCATGCCCAGCCCGACCCCGATGAGCAGGTCGGTCGCGGCAACGCCCACTGCGGTGATCATATAGATGGGCAGTTCCCGGTGCCGGGCGTACGTGCGGATCTGGGCGAGGCTCACCAGTCGCAGGCCGACCACCACGAGGACGGCGGCGAGCACGGCCATCGGGATCATTTCCAGCAGTACGGCGCCAGCCATCACGAACCCGGCGATCCAGACTCCGTGCAGGATGGCCGAGGCGCGGGTGCGTGCCCCAGCCGCGACGTTGGCCGAGCTGCGCACGATGACGCCGGTGACCGGGAGGCCGCCGAGCGTTCCGGACACGGCGTTCGCGGCGCCCTGAGCGATGAGTTCGCGATCGAGGTTCGCCCGTGCGCCGTGGTGCATGCGGTCGACGGCCACCGCCGAGAGAAGAGATTCCACGCTCGCTACCAGGGCGATGGTGATGACTGCCGGGAGGACCTCCCACAGCGGTGAGTCGGGCCAGCGGGCGAAGGTGAGCGCGTTCAAGGGGTTGGCGGGCAGGTTCACCCGCTCCACGTCGGCACCGAGGGCCGTCGCGACCACGGTGGCAACCACCACCGCCACCAGGGTCGCCGGCAGCATTGTGGTCTTGACCAGACGGGCCCAGACCAGCAGCAGCGTCATGGTCAGCGCGCCGAGCAGCACGGACACGCTGTGGTAGTCGGCGACCTGGCCGGGTAGGTCACGGAGATTCGCCCACGCGGAGCTCTGGGGCGCGCCGCCGAGCGCTACGTGGACCTGGCTCAGCGCGATGACCAGGCCGATGCCGGCCAGCATCCCGTGTACGACCGTCGGCGAAAGAGCGAGCGCGGCCCGCCCGAGGCGGGTGATGCCGAGCAGGATCTGCAGCAGCCCGGCGAGGGTCACGATCGCGGCGGTGCCGGCGAAGCCGAACTCGGCGATGGTGCCCGCGACGATCACGGTGAGCCCAGCCGCTGGTCCGCTGACCTGGAGCGGCGCGCCGCTGAGCGCGCCGGCGACTATCCCGCCCACGACGGCGGCGATCAGCCCGGCCAGCAGGGGTGCTCCGGAGGCGGCAGCGATGCCGAGGGACAACGGGATGGCGATCAGGAAGACAACGATCGACGATGGGACATCGTGCCGAAATAGCGCTTTGACCGACATGTTCGGAAGGTACGCAGATAATATTAATGCATAGTTAAGCGTGATTCTTTCACCCGCGACCAGCGACGTGCGGGGGCGTGACCGACCAGGTCACGCCCCCGCACGTCGTGGTGTTGGCTCAGGTGCGGGAGCAGGTTGCCCCGTTGAGCGAGAAGCTGGTCGGTGACGAGTACGACCCGCTCAGGGTGCCCTGGTAGCCGAAGCTGGCCGTGCCCCCGGGTGCGACCGACCCGTTGTGGCCGGTGTTCCGGGCGGTCACCGTGGACCCGCTCTGGCTCACCGTGGCATTCCAGGCGTTGGTGACCTGCTGCCCGCTGGGCAGGCTGTAGGTGAGCGTCCAACCGTTGATCGCGCTGGAGCCGGTGTTGGTGATCTGCACGTCGGCCGTGAAGCCGTTGTTCCACGAGTTCGCCGTGTACTTCACCGCGCACGCGGCGCCACCGCCCGGCGGCGGGGTGGTCGGAGGCTGGCCCCCACCGTTGACGTTGGCCGAGAACGACGTCACCGCGAGGCCGACGCCGCCCTGCCACGGCTCGAAGCCGGCCTGGATGCTGGTCAGGTACCAGGAGTTGGTGATCGCGCCCCGGTTGCGGGTGTCGTTGATGAAGTCCAGCACGCTGAAGTTCAGGCTGGAGATCGCCGACGACGCGACGTAGGAGATGACGTTGTTGGAGCCGTTGCTGCCCCGCCAGACCTCCCAGGTGCGGCCGGCCAGGTTGGTCGTGCCGACGACCGAGCCGATGGGCTGGATCGGGCCCTGCCGGTTGAGCCAGATCATGATCTCCATCTGGTTCACCCCGTCCCGCTTGGGCGACGGGTCCAGCCAGATGTCGTACGACGCGTTGTAGGTGGCGCCGCTGACGTAGCGGTAGGAGATGCTGCTGGTGGCGCTGCTGATCTGGCTCACCTGGATCGGCAGGTTCGTGCCGGGGGAGCAGTTGGTGTAGTGGCAACCGAAGAACACCGAGGGGTACGCCGTCGGCGCCCCGTTGGTGGGGCTGCTGCCGTTCTGGGTGGTGATCTCGAAGCCGTTGTTGGTGACGTTGATGCACTGCTGGGCGGTGGTGCCCCAACGGTTGTTCTGCACCACGTAGCGGCCCTGGATGACGGCCGAGCCGTACTGTTCGCAGATCTGGGTGTCGGCGGAGGCGCTGCCGCCGAGGGCCACTGCCACCAGCGAACTGGCGACCAGCAGCCCGGCGGCGGCCAGGGCCCGAAGTTGACGTTTCATGACGCTCCTTGACTCGGCGCGTGCCGGGCGCCGGATGTGGTGGGGCAGTGCGGGAGCGCTCCCACGCTCAACGACACATTTACATGTCTGAAACTGCTGCGCAACCGTACGCGTTGAACTGGTGAATTGTGAGGATTGCCATCCGCCGCCGGACGGCCGGCACCGCAAGGCCAGCCAAGCGGCGTGGGTCGCCGACGGGCGGCGGGGTACGGGCCGATTGGGCCTGGTGTGCGCCGATCGCTCCGAGTAGCGTGTTGCCTCCAACGCGTGCCGCTCCCCCTCCGGAGGCGTACACCACCATGGGTGGCTCCCCCCTGCGCATCCTCGTCGTCGGCGCGGGCATCGCCGGCCTGGCCGTAGCCCGGGCGCTGCGCCTGGCGGGCTTCCGGCCCGACGTCACCGACAAGCTGCCACCGGGGGAGTCCACCGAGACCGGCCTCTACCTGCCCGGCAACGCCGCCCGCGCACTGCACCGCCTCGACCTGCACGACCCGGTCCGGCCGACCGGGCAGGTGATTCACCGGCAGCGGTTCTTCGACGCCGCGGGCGCGCAACTCTGCGAGGTCGACCTCGACGCCCTCTGGGCCGGCGTCGGTGAGTGCCGGGCCCTGCCCCGGGCCGACCTGCACCGGGTGCTGCTCAGCGGCGCCGGCGGCGCCGTCCGCCACGGCGCCGAGGTCCGCACCCTGGATCTCCTCCCGGGCGCGGTCGGCGTCACCTTCACCGACGGCACCACCACCGAGTACGACCTGGTCATCGGCGCCGACGGGCCACGCTCCTCGGTTCGTGCGCTGGCCGCGCTCGGCGGGCCGCCGCGCCCGGTCGGGCAGGTGGTCTACCGGGCCGTCCTGCGCGACGGTCCACCGGTCACCGAGTGGACCGCACTGCTCGGCCAGCGCTCCGGGTTCCTGATGGTGCCGATCGGTGCCGGGCGGCTGCACCTCTACGCCGACGAGGCCGGCACCGAGGAACCCGCCAACCCGCTGGCCCGGCTACGGGACCTCTTCGCCGACTACCGCGGCCCGGTCCCCGAGGTGCTGGCGGCGCTCGACGAGGTGCACGTCGGGATCACCGACGAGGTGGAGTTGGGCCGCTGGTACCGGGGGCGAGTCCTGCTGGTCGGCGACGCCGCGCACGCCACCGCGCCGACGCTGTCGCAGGGTGCGGCCATGGCGTTGGAGGACGCCGTGGTGCTGGCCGAGTCGCTGCGCGCCGCCAACAGCGTGGAGGCGGCGCTCGTGGCGTACGAAAGCCGTCGCCGTCCGCGTACCCGATGGGTGCGGGACCGGACCCGGGACCGCAACCGGACCAGGGACGTGCCGCCGGCGCTGCGCGACCCGCTGCTGCGCGGACGCGGCGACCGGATCTTCGGGGAGCACTACCGGCTCCTGCTCGGCCCGCTGTAGGCCCGTTGTAGATCGTGTCACGCCACCCCACGCGGCGCTGCGACCTGCCGGGGACTATCCTCCTTGCGGATGACGGCCCGCCGATAACCAGCGTGTGCCGAGCGGGACAACCGAGAACCGGAGGCCACTCGTGACCACCGTCGCACCCAAGCCGGTCGTGACCCGGCCCTGGCCGGTCCGGGAGCCGGTCAAGGGGTCGGCCATCGCGCGGCTGCTGCGAACCACGGACGCGAAGCAAATCGGGATCATGTACATGGTCACCGCGTTCGTGTTCTTCATGATCGGTGGCCTGATGGCCCTGATCATGCGGGCTGAGCTGGCCCGACCCGGGCTGCAGTTCCTGTCGCCCGAGCAGTACAACCAGCTCTTCACCATGCACGGCACGATCATGTTGCTGTTCTTCGCGACGCCGATCGTGTTCGCGTTCGCGAACTACATCGTGCCGATCCAGATCGGCGCGCCGGACGTCTCCTTCCCCCGGCTGAACAGCTTCGCCTACTGGCTGTACCTGTTTGGCGGGACGATGGCGACCGCCGGGTTCATCACCCCGGGTGGCGCCGCTGACTTCGGCTGGTTCGCGTACGCGCCGCTGAGCAGCGTCGAGCACTCGCCCGGCGTCGGCGCCAACATGTGGATCATGGGTCTGGCCATCTCCGGTCTGGGCACCATCCTCGGTGCCGTGAACATGATCACCACGATCCTCACGCTGCGCGCCCCCGGCATGACCATGTTCCGGATGCCGATCTTCACGTGGAACATCCTGGTCACCAGCCTCCTGGTGATCCTGGTCTTCCCGCTGCTGGCCGCCGCGCTGTTCGCGCTCGCCGCGGACCGCATCCTCGGTGCGCACGTGTACGACCCGGCGACCGGTGGGCCGATGCTCTGGCAGCACCTGTTCTGGTTCTTCGGGCACCCCGAGGTCTACATCGTGGCGTTGCCGTTCTTCGGCATCATCAGCGAGGTCATCCCGGTCTTCTCCCGCAAGCCGATCTTCGGCTACAAGGGTCTGGTCGCCGCGACCGTCGCGATCGCCGCGCTCTCCATGAGCGTCTGGGCGCACCACATGTTCGCCACCGGCCAGGTGCTGCTGCCGTTCTTCAGCTTCCTGAGCTACCTGATCGCCGTGCCGACCGGTATGAAGTTCTTCAACTGGATCGGCACCATGTGGCGGGGCCAGATCAGCTTCGAGACGCCCATGCTCTGGGCGGTCGGCTTCCTGGTCACCTTCCTCTTCGGTGGTCTCACCGGTGTGCTGCTGGCCAGCCCGCCGATCGACTTCCACGTGTCGGACTCGTACTTCGTGGTGGCGCACTTCCACTACGTGCTCTTCGGCACCATCGTGTTCGCGGTCTTCGCGGGCATCTACTTCTGGTTCCCGAAGATGTTCGGCCGGATGCTCGACGAGCGCCTCGGCAAGGTGCACTTCTGGCTCACCATGATCGGCTTCCACACCACGTTCCTGGTGCAGCACTGGCTCGGCAACGAGGGCATGCCCCGCCGGTACGCCGACTACCAGCCCATCGACGGCTTCACCACGTTGAACATGATCTCCACGATCGGCGCGTTCATCACCGGTATCTCGACGCTGCCGTTCATCTACAACTGCTGGAAGTCGTACAAGACCGGCCCTGTGGTCGAGGTGAACGACCCCTGGGGTCACGGCAACTCGCTGGAGTGGGCGACCAGCAGCCCGCCGCCGCTGCGCAACTTCGACCGGATGCCGCGGATCCGCTCCGAGCGGCCGGCGTTCGACGCGAAGTTCCCGGAGCTGGCGGCCGGTGGTCAGAGCCTGGCCGGCCCGCCGGAGGGTGGCGCCAAGCCGCTCACCAGCGAGTCGGACGGCGGAGCCAGCTACCGCGAGGACACCGCGAGCGACATCGACCGGCACTGACGCTCAAGCTCAGCAGTACGGCGGGCGCCGCCCCCGGGACACCGGGAGCGGCGCCCGCCGCCATGTCCAGCCACTGTCACGCCCGCGTCTTGCCACGCATCGGGCGCGCCGCGTCGCTCACCGGCGGCGCCTGCGTGGCCGGGTCTCCGGGTGGCGGTAGTGCTGACGAGCGATATACCTGTGAGGCATAAATATGCCTCACAGGTATATCCGCTGTGAGCATGTGCCGTCCGTCGGCGGTCGGGTTGGTCGCCGACCGGTGTGGAGCGGCAAGTTCAGGCAGAGCAGCCCGCTCCAGTGCGACGCGATCCCGCACACCCCGCCTCAGCGCAGGCGCGCTCCGACGCA
Source organism: Micromonospora sp. BQ32 (assembly GCF_059358895.1). Classification (NCBI taxonomy): domain Bacteria; kingdom Bacillati; phylum Actinomycetota; class Actinomycetes; order Micromonosporales; family Micromonosporaceae; genus Micromonospora; species Micromonospora sp. BQ32. The sequence continues at coordinate 197,993 of NZ_JCADBI010000008.1, forward strand.
GGCCGCTCCAGCGCCGCGCGGTCCAGCGTGCCCGGCCCCAGCGTGCCCGGCCCCAGTGCGGCGCGGGCCCAGTGCGGCGTGGCCCCAGCGCGCCCGGCTCCAGCGCGGCGCGGTCCGGCGCGCCCCGGCCCAGTGCGGTGCGGGTCCAGCGCAGGCGCTCCAGCGCAGGGCGTTCAGGCGCGGCGGGACCGTCGCGGTCAGACAGCCCAGTGCTCCGACCGGCGCAGGGCGCCGACCTCCAGCTTCGCTGACGTCGGCGGGGGCCGTCAGCGGGCGGCGGGGGTGAGGTCGGCCTCGACGGGCGGCGGGGCGGCCGCCTCGGCGTTGCGGCGGCGGCGCAGCTCGATCGGGAGCACCACCAGGGTGACCAGCGCGCCGAGCGCACCAGTCACCACGAAGCCCCAGAGTGGCGCGCTGGCGTCGATCACCGCGCCGGCGAGCGGTGCGCCGATCGCGATGCCGACGGTGACCGCCGACCCGTGCAGCCCCATCGCCTCACCGCGTACCTCGGCCGGAACCAGGCGGCTGACCGCGTCCGAGCCGGCCGCGATGGTCGGCGCGCAGAGCGCGCCGGCGGGGATCAGCGCCAGGCACAGCAGCCACCAGTGCGCACCGCCCAGCCCCACCGGAATGGTGCACAGGGCCAGTGCGGCGGTCAGTGCCAGCGGGGAGAACGAGCGGTGGACGGCTCCGTAGGCGAAACCGCCGGCCAGCGAGGCGACCGCCCAGATGGCCAGGACCGCGCCGGTCCAGCCGACCTCGCCGCTGGCCCGCAGGACGGCGACCACCGCCACGTCGGTACCGCCGAGCACCAGGGTCGCGGCGGCGCTGAGCGCCAGCACGGCGAGCAGTCGGGGGGTCAGCCACTCCCGGCGCGGCACCCGGCGTTGTGGGCCGGTGGGCTCGGCGGCATCCCGGATCGGTGGGTTGACCCACCACAGGGCGATCCCGGCGGCGACGATGCCGCCACCGACCAGGTACATGGTGGTCTGCGCGGAGATCGCGGTGACCAGGGCCACCGCCAACGCCGGGCCGATCATGAAGGACAGCTCCACCGACATCGAGTCCAGTGCGTAGGCCGGGCGGCGTTGGTCCTCGGGGACCAGCGCGGCGATCGACTGACGGACGACGGAGAAGATGGGCAGGGCCAGGGAGCCGGCCACGAAGGCGGCCGGCAGGAGCACGGGGTACGCCAGCGAGGGCGCGGTGGACCAGAAGATCGCCTCGGCGATCCCGGTGAGCACCAGGACCGGGCGCAGTCCACGCCGGTCCACCAGTCGGCCGAGCAGCGGCCCGCCGATCGCCGCGCCTACGGTGACGGCAGCACCCACCAGGCCGGCCGCCCCGTAGCCCCGATCAAGATCGAACACCACGTGGAAGGTCAGCGTCACCCCGGTCGCGGTGAGCGGAATGCGGGCGAGGACGGCGACCAGTAGCAACGATCGCAGGCCGGGCAGGGCGAGCGCCCGCCGGTAAGGCTTCATGTTCACGTGGGTCCGTACCTCCGGCGACATCCTCGACCGGCGGCGGCCCCATGGCCAACCAATTAGCGCCTCATGCGGCCCTGATCACAGGCTGACCGTGCATAGTCACCCCGGCGCTGTCCATCGCGTGCAGAGCCACGTCGGTGGTCGCCGGGGCGACGGCGGCGGTCAAGTCGAGCAGCACGGTGGTGGCGAAACCCTCCCGGGCGGCGTCCAGCGCGGTCGCCCGGACGCAGTGGTCCGTGGCGATGCCCACCACGTCGACCCGGTCCACGTCGTGCCGGCGCAGCCAGTCGGCCAGGCACTCGCCGTCGTCGGCATGCCCCTCGAAACCGGAGTACGCCGCCGCGTGCTCGCCCTTGTGAAAGATCGCCTCAACCCGTGCGGTGTCCAGTTCGGGGTGGAATTCCGAACCGCTGGTGCCGACCACGCAGTGCCGGGGCCAGGACTCCACGAAGTCCGGCGGATCGCCGAAGTGGGCACCCGGGTCGACGTGGTAGTCCTTGGTGGCGACCACGTGCGCCCAGCGGTCCGGCTCGGCGGCGAGTAACCGGGAGATCCCGGCGGCCACCCCCGCCCCGCCGCCGACGGCCAGTGAGCCGCCCTCACAGAAGTCGTTCTGCACGTCCACGATGATCAGCGCGTTGGCCATCGGACGGTTTCCTCTCTCGTACGGTCGGTCTGTGGCGTCGGGGGTGGCTCAGTCAGCGGGTACGACGGTGACCGGCACGGCCGGGTCGCCGGCCGAGAGCTTCAGCCCCTCCCACGGGATGGAGATCAGGCATTCCCGCAGGTGCTCCCGTGACTCGTCGAGGGTGGGTAGCGACACCAGCTCACCGGCCACCACGTACGACTGCTGGAGCAGGCGGTCGTTGGGCTGCCGGTCCGGAACGCCCTGCGGGACGATGACCTCCTCGGTGGCGGTGCCGGTCGGCTTGTGCCGGCGGACCGCGACCTTTCGGCCGCCGATGGTCGCCTTGTGCTCGGAGCGCTTCACCACCGGCCGTCCCTCGACCTCGACCAGCTTGTAGACCAGCCCGGCGGTCGGTGCCCCGGAGCCGGTGACCACGGCCGTGCCGGCGCCGTACATGTCCACCGGTTCGGCGGCCAGCGCCGCGATCGCGTACTCGTCCAGGTCACCGGATACGATGATCTTGGTCTCGGTGGCGCCCAGCGAGTCGAGCAACTCCCGGGACTGCTGAGCGATCACCGCGAGGTCGCCGGAGTCGATCCGTACCGCCCGCAGTTCCGGCCCGGCCACCGCGATCGCGTTGCGGATGCCCTGGCTGATGTCGTACGTGTCGACCAGCAGCGTGGTGTCCTTGCCCAGCGTGGCGACCTGAGAGGCGAACGCCGCCCGCTCGTCGTCGTGCAGCAGGGTGAACGCGTGCGCCGCCGTGCCCGCCGTCGGGATGCCGTAGCGCGCACCGGCGGCGAGGTTGGACGTGAACCGGAACCCGGCCAGGTACGCGGCCCGCGCCGCGGCCACCGCCGCCTCCTCGTGCGCCCGACGCGACCCCATCTCGATCAGTGTCCGGCCCCGCGCCGCGGTCACCATCCGGGCCGCCGCGGCGGCCACCGCGCTGTCGTGGTTGAGCACGGAGAGCGCCAGCGTCTCCAGCACCACGCACTCGGCGAAACCACCGGAAACGGTGAGGATCGGTGAACCGGGGAAGAACAGCTCACCCTCGGCGTACCCGTCGACGTCGCCGGTGAAGCGGTAGTCGGTGAGCCACGCCGCCGCCGCCTCGTCGACCACCCCGTTCCGCAGCAGGAACTCGACCTCGGTGGGGTCGAACCGGAAGTCGCGGATCAGCTCGATCAGCCGGGCCGTCCCGGCGACCACGCCGTACCGGCGGCCGCTCGGCAGCCGGCGGCTGAACACCTCGAAGACACACCGGCGGTCGGCGGTGCCGTCCTTCAGTGCCGCGCTGACCATGGTCAGCTCGTAGTGGTCGGTCAGGAGCGCGGGGCGGTGGTTGCTCACCGCCCCAGCCTAAGGTTCAGCTCGGGTCGCCGCCGTCGTGGCCCGGGATCGAGCGCAACGCCGCCCACAGCTCGGCCCGGCTGGTGACGCCGAGCTTGGTGTAGATCCGCTGTAGGTGGTTCTCCACAGTGCGCGCCGAGAGGTAGAGCCGTTCCGCGATGGCCCGGCTGGCGGCGCCGTGCGCGGCGAGACGGGCCACCTGCCACTCCCGCTCGGTGAGCACCGGCGCGCCGGCCTGGAGCGCCGGCGTCCGGATCAGGTCACAGCGCCCGAGCAACCCGGCGAGGCGCTCCCGGGCGTCGTTGGCCGCGGCCGACTGCTGTCGGCGCAACCGCTGGACGGCCTGGGAGGTGGCCTCGGCGGCGTACACGGTCAACTCCAGGGCGACGTAGTCGTCGGCGACCGCGAGCAGATCAGTGGGGGAGTCGGTCACCGCGGCGCGGGCGTGTCGGGCCAACAGCGGCGGGAGCACCCCGTCGACCCGCTCGGAGAGCTCGGCGAGGCGCTGCGCGACGGTGCGCCGGCCACCGTCGGAACAGGTGGGCCCGACCGCCATGCCCGCCTGGTCCAGTCGGACGAGGTCGTGCAGGACGTGCACCTCGTGCCCGGCGAAGCCGTCCGAGCGCAGCCGATCCACCAGATCGCCGAGGTGTTTGACAGCGCCCGGCAGGTCGCCCGACACGGCGAGCGACGCGCCCCGAGCCTGCTCCAGCCAGGGGTAGAGAACCGCCATACCCGGAGCGTGGGTGCGGTCGGCCTCGGCCATCGCCGCGACCGCCTGCGCGGCGTCACCGCGCAGCGCCGCCGACTGGGCGCGTTCGGCCTGGGCCAGACCGGCGTAGACCCGACTGGTGGCCAGCACCGCGCAGGCGCCCAGGGAGGTCCGCATGGCCGCGTCGCTCTGCCCACGCAGCCGGGCCGCGTACGCCTGGAGAATGGCCAGGTAGCCGGTGCCGAGGCGGAAGTCGCCGGCTCCGGCGAGGTCGGCGAACTCGTCGGCCACGATCGCGTCGATCCCGGCCAGGTCGCCGGTGAGCATGAGTCGGGTGCCCCGGGCCAGCTCCAGGGCCAACTGAAGGTAGGGCATGTCGGTGCGCCAACTGGCCGCGGCCGAGTGCACCTGGGCGATCGCCGTACCGCTGCGGGTCAGCTCGCCCTGCGCGGCCTGGACGTACGCGATGGTGGACCGGGCCAGTTCGCGGGCGGCGACGCCGGCCGCCGGCCGGTCCAGGACGCGCTGGCTGAGCCGCACGGCGGTGGCCGTGTCCAGTCGGTGCAGGCGCATGATCGCCTCGAAGGCGTGCACCCGGGAGCGGTCGGCGGAGTCGCTGAGCTGCTCGACCCGGCTCGCGATCTCCTCCACCGTGGACTGTCGGCTCAGCCCCCAGTAGCTGACCATGCCGCGCACGGTCAGCCAACGGCAGAGCCGCCGCTCGTCGCCGGGCTCCGGGGTCACCGCGTCCAGGACGTCGATCGCCTCGTCGGGCCGGTCGGCGAACATCAGGATGGTGGCCAGCAGCTCCGCGGCGTCGTAGCCGCCGTCGGCGTTGAGCGCGGCCCGCGCGAGGCGGGTCGCCAGCGGCACGTCGTAGCGGGTGAACGCCTGCACCGCGGCGTCCAGCAGCAGGGCCGGGTCCTGTGCGGTGCCCGAGTCGAGTCGCCAGACGGCCACCCGCAGCAGGTCGTCGCGGCGGCGTTTGCCGACCTGCTCAAGGAGTTCGGCGAGATGTGCCTGAAGCCGGCGGGTGCGGCTGACCGGACAGCGACGGCGCATGACCTCGCCGTAGAGCGGGTGCGCCAGCCGGACGTTGGTGCGCCGGTCGTGTTGGACCACGGTGATCAGCCCGCGTTCCTCGGCGGTCTCCACGTCCGACTGCTCGGCGGCCTGTCGCAGCAGGTGCAGGCCCAGTGGTTCGCCGAACGCGACCAGCTCGACGACCGCGCGGACGCCGTCGGTGAGCTTGCCGACCCGGGTGTCGATGAGGTCGGTCAGGTTGGGCGCCAGCTCCAGTCGCCCGGTCCATTTCCAGATCCCGTAGGTGCGCTTCAACTCGGCGCTGCCGTTGGCGGCGTGCACCAGCTCGCGCAGCAGCAACGGGTTGCCGGCCGACAGCCGACCGAGCCGGTCGGCGGAGCCGGCGTCGACCGGGCCGCCCAGGATCGCCGCCAACAGGTCGGTGGTCTCCGCCTGCGGCATCGGGGTCAGCTCGACGTGCTCGACCAGGTCGTCGGTCCAGAGTGCGCGGATCGGCAGCGGGATCTGCTCGCCGTCGCGCAGGGTGCCGACCACTGTGGCGTTCTCGGCGCGGGCGACCAGGTGCACCAGGGCGGCCGAGGGTGGGTCGAGCAGGTGGGCATCGTCGATGGCGAGCACGATCCGTCGGCCGGCCGCCTGCTGTTGCAGCACGTTGAGCGCCCAGCGCAGGACGCCGGCGGGGGAGAGACCCTGGGGCTGCTCGGCGGGGAGGACCTGGACCAGCCCGCCGAACGGCAGCGCCGCGGTGGTGGCGCTGGCGGCGATGGACCAGATCGCGAACCGGTCGGTGGGCAACGCGCCCACGCCCTCGCGCAGGAGCCGACTCTTGCCGATGCCAGCGCTACCGCTGAAGAAGAGCCCCCGGCCGGCCTCACCGGTCACCGCCTCCAGCAGGCGGTTTAGCTCATCCGTGCGGCCGACGAACTCCCATCGACTCATCCGCGCAGCATATCGATCGAAATCCGTCCGCGCCCGCACCGTCACCGTACGAAGTTGAGTAATCGCACAATTACCGGTGAGTATTCGGGGTGTTCCGCCCGGTCGCCGGCCCGCCCGTAGTCTTCCGACATCCGGGTTAACGTACCGGAATTTTCGCGACCGGACCTCCGGTCACCTGCAACGGGAGGCACCTGATGAAGCAGGGCCCTCTCCCCTCGGTCGACTCGCCCGACGACATGACCGGCCCAACCGACCTACCCACCTGTGGCCCGCTCCCCACCCGGGTCGGCGTGGCCGGCGCCGCCCCGGACGAGCCGCTCGGTGTGGTCGCCGTCGGCCCGGCCGGTGCCGAGCGGCGTGCCGTGCTCGCCACCCTGCTCGGGCTCGACCCGTTCATGCTCACCGTGCCGGCCGGCAGCTGGTTGGTGGTGCGCAACGCCAAGGTGCCCACCCGGGCGGCGTTCGTGCCCGGTTACCGGCAGCCGCACTCGTACGGCGCGGACCGGGACGCCGCCGGTCCGGCATTGGCACGCCCGCCCCGGCGGGTCGAGCTGAGCGTGCCCGAGCCACTGCTGCGGCACTTCACCCTGATCGACGTTCCGGACACCGCCACACTCGGCGTGTCCGGCACCCGGGTGCTGCTCGAGGCGGTGGGTCGAGCCGGCGCGCTGCTCTTCGTGATCGCCGCCGACCAGGCGTTCACCGCCGCCGAGTTGAACCTGCTCGCCGAAGTCGCCCCGACCTCGGTGGAGGTCGTCTTCGCGGTCACCCCGGGCGCGGCGGGTTGGGCTCCGCTGGCCGACGACGCGGCGACTACGGAGGGCGCGGGGGCGTCCGTCCCGCCGGTCGGAGGTGCGGAGACCGAGGTGGATGCGGTCGCGGTGACGGTGGAGGCACATCGGGCGGCGCTGCTGGCCGCGGTGCCGGCGCTGGCCGGCGCGCGGTGGTTTCCGGTCGACGACGCCGACTCCGCCGCGGACCTGCGGCGGGCGCTGGTGGGTTGGTCGTCGCGTGAGGGGTTGCAGCGGGCCAGCGTCGACCCACCGGTTTTTCCGGGCCAGCAGGGCCGCGTCGCCGTGGCCGCCGATCCGGGTGACTGGTCCGAACGGCTCGACCGCCACGCCCGCTCGTGCGCTCAGCGGATCCGCCAACACCTCGCCCTGGAGTTGGCGAACATCCACCTGCGGGCCGTTCAGGAGATCGTGTTCGGAGTCGGCTGCGCCGGCCTACCGGATCTCCTCGACCGGGAGATGGCGGCGTTGTCGCTGTTGGCCACCGCGCAGTGCGATCAGGCGGTACGCGGCATCGTGACCGACGTTGCGTCCCGGGTGCTCGGCGCGCCGCCGGCCGAGGGCGTGCGACGCCGGATCGCCAGGGCCGTGCAGTACGGTCTGGCCGATCACCGGCCCGGCCACGAGTTGGACAAGGTGCTTCTGATCACCAGCACGGCCGGGGTGGCCGAGTTGACCGGCCCGGAGGCGATCGACGCCACCGCCAGCTATCCGGCGGCGTCCCGTGACGAGGTGCTGCCGCCGGTGGCGGTGGCGCTCTCCGGCGGGTGCTGGCAGCAGTGGCGTACGCCCGGCAACGACGACCACAGCGCGGCGCGGGCCTGGTCGCAGCGGGCGGTGCGCGAGGTCGAGTTGGGGTTGTCCAGGGAGATCTCCCGACGGTTCGAGGTGATCCGCCTCTCGCTGGGCGCGGTGCTCTCCGATGCAGTCGATCACGGCATTCTGCTCGCCTGACGGCGTGCCCACCGGTTGGTCCGGGTCCGGGCCGGACCCCGCGTCCGAGGGCGTCGGGGCCGGGTCGGGCGTGCCGGGGGTGGGCGATCCGCGCCGTGCCGGCGTTCCGGTTCCTCGGTTCCGGGAAACCGGTGGCACGATGGGGGGCATGGCAGCTCCGCAGGTTGTACCGGTCGAGACGCCGGACACTGACGAGGTGCCGGCGTCCGACCGGCAGTGGGTGACGATCGTGTGGGACGACCCGGTCAATCTGATGACGTACGTGACCTGGGTGTTCCAGAAGCTTTTCGGCTACAGCCGGGAGAGGGCCGAACAGCTAATGCTGGACGTGCACCACAAGGGCCGTGCCGTGGTCTCCACCGGCGCTCGGGAGCGGATGGAGCACGACGCGTCGCAGCTGCACGCGTACGGGCTGTGGGCGACGGTGGACAGATCATGAGCATGTTCCATCGCCAGGCCGGTCGCTACGTCGCCGTCTTCGCCGTCGACGAGGTGCGGGTGCTGCGCAAGGTCGCCACCGAGGTGGTGGGTCTGCTCACCGATGGCTTCGACCACACCGACCCGGTCGTCGGTCGGCTCTTCCCGGCGGTCTACCCGCAGGACGCTCCGGGCACCGCCGAGTTTCGCCGCTACACCGAGGGCGACCTGAAGACCGCGAAGATCGACCAGGCGGGGGCGATCCTGGCCGCGTTGCCGGACGACGCCGGCGGCGAGGTGCGGCTGGACGCCGAGGCCGCCGAGGCGTGGTTGCGGGCGCTGAACGACGCCCGGCTCGCCATGGGCGTCCGCCTGGAGATCAAGGACGGCACGGATCTGGGCGAGGAGTTGGACGACGCGGTCGCCGAGGACCCGGGTTCCAGCCGGGTGTTCCAGCTTTCGGTCTACGCCTATCTCGGGTATCTACAGGAGTCGCTGCTCAACGCCTTGATCGACTAGGGGTGACCGGCACCACTTCGGCCCGTGCCCGGCAGGCGTTAGGCTGGTGCACGTGCTGAGCATCGACCGGTCGATCATCGACGCGATCGTCGCCCACGCGCGCCGGGATCACCCTGACGAGGCGTGCGGCGTGGTCGCCGGTCCCGTCGGCAGCGACACCCCGACCCGGCACATCCCGATGGACAATGCCGCGCGGTCGATGACCTTCTACGAGTTCGACTCGATGGAGCACCTGCGCGTGTGGCGGGAGATGGACGACCGGGACGAGGAGCCCGTCGTCATCTACCACTCGCACACCGCCACCGAGGCGTACCCCTCGCGGACGGATGTCTCCTTCGCCGGTGAGCCGGGCGCGCACTACCTGCTCGTCTCGACCCGTGAGCCCGACTCGGAGGAGATCCGGTCGTTCCGGATCGTCGACGGCGTGGTCACCGAGGAGCCGGTCCGTGTCGTGGAGGCCGGTGTCGACCCGCACGCCGTCCAGTCCTACATGTTCGGGCAGAGCCCGGCGACGGTCGATTACGAGTGTTCCGGCCGCTGACCTGTCAGCGCCGCAACCGTCTCGTCCCGTCACCGTAGGCACACCCGATCGAGGAGTTCGACATCATGGCTATTGAGGTTCGCATCCCCACCATCCTGCGCAGCTACACCGGCGGCGCGAAGGTCGTCGACGGCGCCGGCGACACGCTCGCCGAGCTGCTTACCGACCTGGATTCTCGGCACGGCGGTCTGCGCGGCCGGCTGATCACCGACGCGGGCACGCTGCACCGCTTCGTCAACGTCTACGTCAACGACGAGGACGTCCGCTTCCTCGGCGCGCTGGACGCGAAGCTCTCCGACGGCGACAGCGTCACCATTCTGCCGGCCGTGGCCGGCGGCGCGTTCGGCTTCGCCGCAGCGGCGGCGATCAGCTCGCACAGCGTCAGCTCGCACAGCGCCGCCGCCGCGGTGGCCCGCGACGCCGTCGCGGCTCGCTGAGGTCGGCCGCCGTGGCGCGGTACGACAGCCTGTTGGACGCCTGCGGGGGTACGCCGCTCGTCGGCCTGCCCCGGCTCTCCCCGACGGTGCCTGACGGGGCCCCTCCGGTGCGGCTCTGGGCCAAGCTGGAGGACCGCAACCCCACCGGCAGCATCAAGGACCGCGCGGCGCTGTTCATGGTCCGGGCGGCGGAGGAGGCGGGCCGGCTCCGCGCGGGTGACACCATCCTCGAACCGACGAGTGGCAACACCGGCATCTCGTTGGCGATGGTGGCCAAGCTGCGCGGCTACCGGCTGGTCTGCGTGATGCCCGAGAACGTCTCCACCGAGCGGATCCAACTGCTCCGGATGTACGGGGCGGAGATCATCTTCTCGCCGGCGGCGGGCGGTTCCAACCAGGCGGTGGCCACCGCCAAGCAGATCGCCGCCGAGCACCCCGACTGGGTGATGCTCTACCAGTACGGCAACGAGGCGAACGCGCGGGCGCACTACGAGACGACCGGGCCGGAGCTGCTGCACGACCTGCCCAGCATCACGCACTTCGTGGCCGGGCTGGGCACCACCGGCACCCTGATGGGCACCGGGCGTTACCTGCGGGAAAAGGTCGAGGGCATCCAGGTCGTGGCCGCCGAGCCGCGCTACGGCGAGCTGGTCTACGGCCTGCGCAACATCGACGAGGGGTACGTGCCGGAGCTCTACGACGCGTCGGTGCTCTCCCGGCGGTTCTCGGTCGGCACCCGGGACGCGGTGTTGCGTACCCGCCAGCTGGTGGAGGTGGAGGGCATCTTCGCCGGGTTCTCCACCGGTGCCATCCTGCATGCCGCGCTGGCGGTGGCGCACGAGGCGGTGCGCGACGGCCGGCGGGCCGATGTGGCGTTCGTGGTCTGCGACGGCGGCTGGAAGTACCTGTCCACCGGGGCGTACGGCGGCACGCTCGCCGATGCCGAGGACGCCCTGGAGGGGCAGCTCTGGGCCTGACCGATCTGGTCTGCCGACTACGGGCCGTCGACATTTGTCGACGGCCCGTTCGCTGCCCGGCGTACCGCGAGCGGGTGTCACGTTCGTGACAACTTCCGTTGGATGATTCTTGCCGCCGGGTGCGCCAGCGTAGGCTGCGCAGCGTGGCGTACGCGTCGGTAGAGATCATGGCCGGGACCATCGCCGGCACGGGTGCTACTGATAGTGACAGCGAGACCACTCGATGCGACTGACCGTTCTGGGAAGCGCCGGCAGTTTTCCTGGCCCCGAATCCCCCTGCTCGGCCTATCTCGTCGAGGCCGACGGCTTCCGGCTCCTGGTCGACTTCGGCTCGGGGTCGCTGTCCAGCCTCCAGCGGTACGCGGGGTTGCACGCCCCGGACGCGATCCTGCTGACCCACCTGCACTGCGACCACATGTTCGACGCCGTGCTGTACGTGGTGGTGCGCCGGTACGCCCCGGACGGCCCCTACCCGGCGCTGCCGGTGTACGCGCCCGCCGGCGCGCCGGACCGGCTCAGCGCCGCGTACGGCGACGACGGTTCGGTGGAGGACGTGTACCAGTTCTACGCGCTCCAGCCGGGCACCTTCCCGATCGGCCCGTTCAGCGTCACCGTCGACCGGGTCAACCACCCCGTCGAGACGTACGGCGTGCGGCTGGAGCACGACGGCCGTTCGCTGTGCTACTCGTCGGACACCGCGCCCTGCGACGCGCTGCTGCGGCTGGCCCAGAACGCCGACGTGTTCCTCTGCGAGGCCAGCTACCTCGACGGCATGGACAACCCGCCGGATCTGCACCTGACCGGTCGGGAGGCCGGTGAGGCGGCGACCAAGGCCGCGGTGGGTCGGCTGCTGCTCACCCACCTGGTGCCCGCCTGGGGCAGCGAGGCACACACGCTGGAGTCGGCCGCCTCCGCGTACACCGGGCCGCTCGAGGTGGTCCGGCCCGGCGCCAGCTACGACGTCTGACGCGGCACGTCTGGTTCGCGAGGCCGGGCCGCGGTGTTGTGCCGTACTGTTCGCCGGCCGGTCAGCGGACGGTCGTCTGGCGCACCCATGGCACCCGCACGGTGTGGGCATGCGGATCGCCATCGTGACCGAGTCGTTCCCACCGGATGTGAACGGCGTCGCGCACTCCGTGGTGCGGACGGCGGAGCACCTGCTCGACCGGGGCCATCAGCCAGTGGTCATCGCGCCCGCCCCGCCCGGCGCCGGCCGGCAGGGCATCGACCGGCTGCCGTACCCGGTGGTGCGCATCCCGAGCGTGCCGCTGCCCCGCTACCAGGGCTTCCGGCTGGGCGTGCCGACCACCGCCCGACTGACCGGGGCGTTGCTCTCGGCCGAGCCGGACGTGGTCCACCTGGCCAGCCCGTTCGTCCTGGGCGCCCGGGCGGCCACCCTGGCCAGCCGGCACGGGCTGCCCACGGTGGCCGTCTACCAGACCGATGTGGCGGCGTACGCCCGGGCGTACCGGGTGAGTTGGGGCGAGGCTGCGGCGTGGCGGCGGATCCGCGAGATCCACAATTCGGCGCAGCGCACCCTCGCCCCCTCGACCCGGGCCGCCGCCGACCTGATCGCCAACGGGGTGCAGCGGATCTGGCTGTGGCGGCGCGGGGTGGACGCCGTTCGCTTTGATCCGGCCAAGCGGTGCGCGGCGCTGCGGGGCCGGCTGGCGCCCGGCGGTGAGCTGCTGGTCGGCTACGTCGGTCGGCTCGCCCCGGAGAAGCGGGTGGAGTTGCTGGCGGCGACGTCCCGGCTGCCCGGCGTACGGGTGGTGGTGGCCGGCGACGGCCCGACCCGCCGCCAGTTGGACCGGGAACTGCCCGGGGTGACCTTCCTGGGCGTGCAGCAGGGCGAGGACCTGGCGCGGCTCTACGCCAGCCTGGACCTGTTCGTGCACACCGGACCGCACGAGACCTTCGGTCAGACCATCCAGGAGGCGCTGGCCTCCGGGGTGCCGGTCGTGGCGCCGGCCAGCGGCGGCCCGGTCGACCTCGTCGACCAGGGCGTGACCGGGCTGCTGGTGCCGCCGAACGACGGCGACGCGCTCGCCGCGGCGGTGGCCGAACTGACCGGCGACGCCGACCGGCGGCGGGCCTACGGGCTGGCCGCCCGGGTCGCGGTCAGTCGCCGTAGCTGGGCGGCGGTCGGCGACGAGCTGATCGGGCACTACCACGCGGTACGCGCCGTCGCCGCCACCGTCGGCCTGCCGGCCGCGTCGTGACCGGGGCCGCCGGCGGGCTGCGGATCGTGCGGCTCGCCAACTTCGTGACGGAACGCTCCGGCGGCCTGCGTACCGCGCTGCGGCATCTCGGTGCGGGCTACCGGGCGGCCGGGCACGATCCGGTGCTGGTGATACCCGGTCAGCGGGCCGCCGACGAGACCTACCCGTGGGGGCGGGTGGTCACCCTGCCCGGACCGCGGCTGGCGGGCAGTGGTGGCTACCGGCTGCTGGCCGGCCGACGCCGGTTGGCCCGGCTCCTCACCGACCTGGCACCGGACCGGTTGGAGGTCTCCGACCGGTCGTCGCTGCGCTGGACCGGCCGGTGGGCGCGGGCGCACGGGGTGCCGTCGGTGATGGTGTCGCACGAGTCGCTGACCGGGCTGCTCGGCCAGTGGGGTGTGCCGGACCCGGTGCGCCGGCCGACCGCCGACCGGCTCAACCGGGCGACCAGTCGGGCGTACGACCGGATCGTCTGCACGACCCGGTGGGCTGCCGAGGAGTTCGACCGGATCGGCGCCGACAACGTGGACCTGGTGCCGCTCGGGGTGGACCTGGACACCTTCGCCCCGCACCGGGCCGACCCACGGGTGCGCGAGCGGTACGCCGACCCCACCGAGTTGCTGTTGGTGCACTGCGCCCGGCTCTCCCCGGAGAAGCGGCCGGAGTTGGCCGTGCAGACCCTCACCGAGCTGCGCCGGGCGGGCGTACCGGCGGTGCTGGTGATGGCCGGCGACGGCCCGTTGCGCGGCGCGCTGGCCCGACGGGCGGCGGAGCTGCCGGTCACGTTCACCGGTTTCCTGCCGGACCGCGCCGCGGTGGCCGCGTTGCTGGCCAGCGCGGACGTGGTGCTGGCACCGGGCCCGGTGGAGACCTTCGGTCTCGCCGGCCTGGAGGCGCTGGCCTGCGGCACTCCGGTGGTGGTCAACGCGGCCAGCGCGCTGCCCGAGGTGGTCGGCGGGGCCGGGCTGGCGGCGTACGGCTCGGGGGCGTCGATGGCGGCGGCGGTGAGCCGCCTGGCGGCCCGGCCGGAGGCCCAGCGGCGGCGGGCCGCCCGGGCGCGGGCCGAGGAGTTCGGCTGGCCGACCGCGGTCGCCGGGTTCCTCGGTGTGCACGGCGCGGACGTTCCCCAGGGCACCCCGAGCGAGGTGGATCGCCGCACCGCATAGGGTGCAGGCATGGCGCGACCTGACGGGCGAGGGCCCTCTCAACTCCGACCGGTGACCCTGACCCGTGGCTGGAGCACCCATCCGGAGGGCTCGGTGCTCGTCGAGTTCGGCGGCACCCGGGTGCTCTGCACGGCGAGCGTCACCGAGGGGGTGCCCCGCTGGCGCAAGGGCTCCGGGCTCGGCTGGGTGACCGCCGAGTACGCGATGCTGCCCCGGGCCACCAACACCCGCTCCGACCGGGAGAGCGTCAAGGGTCGGGTCGGTGGTCGTACCCACGAGATCTCCCGGCTGATCGGCCGTAGCCTGCGGGCCAGCATCGACCTCAAGGCGCTCGGCGAGAACTCGATCGTGCTCGACTGCGACGTGCTCCAGGCCGACGGCGGCACCCGCACGGCCGCGATCACCGGCGCGTACGTCGCGTTGCACGACGCGGTGGGCTGGCTTGCCGCCCGGAAGGCGTTGGCCGGCAAGCCGGAGAAGGTGATGCACCGTTCGGTGGCCGCGGTCAGCGTGGGGATCATCGCGGGGGAGGCCCGGCTCGACCTCTGCTACGAGGAGGACGTCGCCGCCGAGGTGGACATGAACGTGGTGTGTACCGGCGCGGGCGACTTCGTCGAGGTGCAGGGCACCGGTGAGGCGGGCGTGTTCGCCCGCGACCAGCTTGACGCCCTGCTCGACCTGGCCGTCGCCGGCTGCGCCGAGTTGGCCGAAGCCCAGCGGAAGGCACTCGCGTGAGCGCGAGGAGTGAGCTTGCGAGCCCCGCAGTCGCGAACAGAGGTGACTCAGTATGAACAAGGTCCTGCTCGCCACCCGTAACCGCAAGAAGCTGGTCGAGCTACAGCGGATCCTGGACGGCGCGCTCGGCGCGCACCGGATCGCCCTGCTCGGCCTGGACGACGTCGAGCAGTACGCGGAGCTGCCGGAGACCGGCCTGACGTTCGGCGAGAACGCGTTGATCAAGGCGCGGGAGGGTTGCCGGCAGAGCGGGCTGCCGACCATCGCCGACGACTCCGGGCTCGCGGTCGACGCGCTCAACGGGATGCCGGGGGTGTTCAGCGCCCGCTGGTCCGGCCAGCACGGCGACGACCGGGCCAATCTTCAGCTGGTGCTGGACCAGATCGCCGACGTCCCGGACGAGCAGCGGGCCGCCTCGTTCGTCTGCACGGTGGCGTTGGTGCTGCCCGGCGGCAAGGAACACCTCGTCGACGGCCGGCAGTCCGGGCGGGTGCTGCGCGCGCCGCGCGGTGACGGTGGGTTCGGCTACGACCCGATCTTCCTGGGCGACGGACAGGACCGGACCAACGCGGAGCTGACCCCGGCGGAGAAGGACGCCATCAGCCACCGGGGCAAGGCGCTGCGCGAGCTGGCCAAACTGATCGCCAAGGTGCTGCCGCCCGCCGCCTGACGGGCGCGAGGTGCTGCCGCCCGCCGCGTGACGGGCGCGAGGTGCTGCCGCCCGCCGCGTGACGGGCGCGAGGTGCTGCCGCCCGCCGCCTGACCCGCGGCGGACGACAGCGACCCGACGGAGGTCAACCCAGCGGGCCGACCTCCCGTTCGATGGCGGCGCGCAACTCCGGCCCGGCGACGACGGCACGGGCCGCCTCCATCACCGGGGCGAGGAACACGTCCGGGCCGGGCTCGCCGGCTGCCGCACCGAGCGCGGCGACGGCCGCCCGGCCGGCCGGGGACGGCTCCAGTGGGGCGCGCAGTTGCAGGCCGCGTACGCCGGCCAGCAGCTCCACCGCGAGCAGGCTGGTCAGGTTGTCCAGCACGGTCCGCAGCTTCTTGGCCGCCGCCCAGCCCATCGAGACGTGGTCCTCCTGCATTCCGCTGGTGGGCAGCGAGTCCACCGAGGCGGGGGCGGCCAGCCGACGGTTCTCGGCGACGATCCCGGCCGCCGTGTACTGGGCGATCATCAGCCCGGAGTTGACCCCGGCGTCGGGGGAGAGGAACGCCGGCAGTTCCCGGGAGCGGGTGACGTCGAGCAGCCGATCGACCCGCCGCTCGGCGATCGCGCCCACCTCGGCGGCGGCGATGGCCAGGAAGTCCGCGGCGAAGCCGAGCGGCGCGCCGTGGAAGTTACCGGTCGACTCGACCCGGCCGTCCGGCAGCACCACCGGGTTGTCCACCACGGACACCAGCTCCCGGCCGGCGACCGTGCGGACGAAGTCCAGGGTGTCGCGGGCCGCGCCGGCCACCTGCGGCGCGCAGCGCATCGAGTACGCGTCCTGCACGGCGTGCGCCAGGTCGTCGCGGTGTGAGTCCATCACCCGGGAGTCCTGCAACAGCCGGTGGATGTTCGCCGCCGACGCCGCCTGACCGGGGTGCGGGCGGATCGCGTGCAGCTCGGGCAGGAACGGCCGCTCCGAGCCGAGCATCGCCTCGATGGCCAGCGCGGCCGTCACGTCGGCCATGGCGAACAGGTGCGCCGAATCGTGGATGGCCAGCAGCAGCATGCCGAGCATCCCGTCGGTGCCGTTGATCAGCGCCAGCCCCTCCTTGGCGGCCAACTCGATCGGCTTGAGCCCGGCGGCGGTCAACGCGTCGGCCGCGTCCTGCCGCTCACCGGCCGGACCGAGCACCCAGCCCTCGCCGAGCAGCACCAGCGCGCAGTGCGCCAGCGGCGCCAGATCGCCGGAGGCGCCCAGCGAGCCGTGCTCCGGCACCCACGGGGTGATGTCGTGGTTGAGCAGGTCGACCAGGGCCTCGGCGACCAGCGGCCGGACCCCGGAGCGGCCCAGGGCGAGGGACCGGACCCGCAGCAGCATCATGGCCCGGACCACCTCGCGCGGCATCGGAGCGCCCACCCCGGCGGCGTGCGAGCGGATCAGCGCGTGTTGCAGCTCGGCCCGCCGCTCCGGGGCGATGAAGGTGTTGGCCAACGCCCCGAACCCGGTGGACACCCCGTAGACGGGACGGCCCGACGACTCGATGCCGTCCACGATGGCCCGGCTGGTCGCCATCGCCTCGATGGTGGCCGGGGCGAGGACGACCGTGGCGGTGCCGCGGGCCACCGCGAGAACGTCGTCGGCGGTGATCCCGGTGGGCTGGATGGTCACGTTCGTCATTGCGGAACTCCGTTGCGTATTACCTGGCGGATCAGGGGGACACCGGGCCGGTAGGCCAGGTGCAGGTGCGACGGCGCGTCGAGGACGACGAGGTCGGCCCGCGCGCCGGGGGTGAGGACACCGATGTCGTCGCGGCGCAGCGCCCGCGCGCCACCGGCGGTGGCGGCCCAGACCGCCTCCGCCGGGGTCATCCGCATCTCGCGGACCGCGAGGGCCACGCAGAACGGCATCGACGAGGTGTACGACGAGCCGGGGTTGCAGTCCGTCGCCAGCGCCACCGTGACACCGGCGTCGAGCAGCCGGCGGGCATCCGGGTAGGGCGAGCGGGTGGAGAACTCCGCGCCGGGCAGCAGGGTCGCCACCGTGCGGGTGCCCGACCCGTCGCTGTGGGCCGTGTCGGCCAGCGCGGCCACGTCGGCGTCGCTGAGGTGGGTGCAGTGGTCGACGCTGGCCGCGTCCAGCTCCACGCCCAGCTGCACCCCGGGGCCGGGGTGCAGCTGGTTGGCGTGCAGTCGTACGCCCAGCCCGGCGGCCTGACCGCAGGCCAGGATGGCGCGGGCGTGGTCCACGTCGAAGGCGCCCCGCTCGCAGAACACGTCGATCCACTTCGCGTACGGAGCGGCGGCGGCCAGCATCGGCCCGCAGACCAGCCCCACGTAGTCGTCGGGGCGGTCGGCGTACTCGGCGGGGACCACGTGCGCGCCGAGGAAGGTGGTCTCGGTGCTGGTCTCGGCGGCGATCCGCAGCGAGCGGGCCTCGTCGGCGACGGTCAGGCCGTACCCACTCTTGATCTCCATGGTCGTGGTGCCCTGGCGCAGCGCCTCTCCGCGCAGCCGGCGCACGGTGACCCGCAGCTCGTCGTCGGTGGCGGCCCGGGTCGCGCCGACCGTGGTCCGGATGCCGCCGCCGGTGTAGGGCTGACCGGCCATCCGGGCGGCGAACTCGGCGGCCCGGTCCCCGGCGAAGACCAGGTGGGCGTGGCTGTCCACGAAGCCGGGCAGCACGGCTGCCCCACCGGCGTCGATGTGATGGTCGGCGGCCGGCGCGTACGCGGACGGCCCGACCCAGACCATCCGGCCCTCCTCGACCAGCACTGCGGCGTTGCGGCGGATGCCGAGCGGCCCCTCGCCGGCACCGTTGGTGACCAGCTCGCCGATGTTGTCGACCAGCAGGCTGCCGCTCATGAGGGGGTCACCGCCTCGATCGCGGACGACAGTTCGGTCGGCACGTCGACGGTCAGGTGTCGGCCCTCGGCCACCACCACCCGACCGTCCACCACGACCTGCTCGACGTCCGCCGCGCCGGCCGCGAAGAACGCGCCGACCGGCGGCACCCCGGCGGTGCGGGCGCTGTCCAGGCGTACCGTCACCAGGTCGGCGCGGGCCCCCACCGCGATCCTCCCGGCGTCGGCCCAGCCCAGCGCGGCGTGCCCGGCGAGGCTGGCCGCGCCCAGCAGGTCGAGCGGCGCGAAGTGGCCGCGCCGGCGGGTACGCAGCCGCTCGTCCAGCTCCACCGCCCGAGCCTCCTCGAACAGGTCGATCACGGCGTGACTGTCGCTGCCGAGGCTCAACCGGATGCCCGCGTCGGCCATCCGCCGGGCCGGGCCGATGCCGTCGGCGAGGTCCCGCTCGGTGGTCGGGCAGAGGCACACCCCGGTCCGGCTGTCGCCGAGCAGCGTCAGGTCCGCGCTGGTGGGGTGGGTGGCGTGCACGGCGGTGGTGTGCGGCCCGAGTACGCCGTGCTCGGCGAGCAGCGCGGTGGGCGTACGCCCGTGCACGGCCCGGCACTCGTCGTTCTCGGCGGGCTGCTCGGAGAGGTGCACGTGCAACGGCGCCTGCCGCTCCCGGGCCCAGTCGGCGACCGTGCGCAGCTGATCGGCCGGGACGGCCCGCACCGAGTGCACGGCCGCGCCGACCCTGGCGTGCGAGTCGGTCGGCTGGAACGTTGCGACTCGCTCGGCCCAGCGGGCCGCGTCACCGTCGCCGAAGCGGCGCTGCGGCCCGGCGAGGGGTCGACCGTCCACGCTGGAGGTCAGGTAGCAGGTGTTTAGCAGGGTGAGCCGGATCCCGGCGTGCGCGGCGGCCTCCACCAGCGCCGCGCCCATCGCGTTCGGGTCGTCGTACGCGCCGCCGTCCGGTCGGTGGTGCAGGTAGTGGAACTCGCCCACGCAGGTGATCCCGGCGAGCGCCATCTCGGCGTACACGGCACGGGCCAGGGCGAGGTAGGTGTCCGGGTCGAGTCGGTCCGCCACCGCGTACATCTGGTCCCGCCAGGTCCAGAAGTCGCCCCGCCCGCCGTGGGTACGCCCGCGCAGCGCCCGGTGGAAGGCGTGCGAGTGCACGTTGGACAGGCCGGGCAGGGTCAGCCCGGGCAGCCGCACGGCGTCGGCGTGCACCTCGACCCCGGCCGGTGGCCGGCTGCCGGGCGTCAGTGGCGTCACCGCCGTGATCCGGCCGTCCTCGACCTCGATCAGTACGTCGGGCGTGGGTTCGGCGTGCTCGGGCAGCCAGGCGTACTCGGCGAGCCAGCGGGACGGTGTCACCGACATGTCAGCTCCTCCAGCACCCGGGCCAGCGCCCGTACCCCGGCCGCGCAGTCCTCGTCGGTCGCGGCCTCGGCGGGGGAGTGCGACACCCCGGTCGGGTTGCGCACGAAGAGCATCGCGGTGGGCAGGTGCCCGGCGAGCACCCCGGCGTCGTGCCCCGCGCCGGTGGGCAGCACCGGCGCGTCGAGCAGCGTGGCCAGGCGTTTGGCCAGCCCGCCGTCGAAGGCGACCACCGGGGTGGCCGACTCCTCGGTGACGGTCACCGTCGTACCGTCGCGGCGGGCCCGCTCGGCGAGCTTGCCGCGCACCGCGTCGACCAGCCCGGTCAGCGTCTCCGGGTCGGCGGCCCGGGCGTCCAGCCAACCGGTCACCTTCGACGGGATCGCGTTGGTGGCGTTGGGCTCGACGGCGACCCGGCCCACGGTGGCGTGCGCGCCGCGCAGCCGGGCCTCCTTGTTGGCCGCCAGCACCGTGAACGCGTAGGTCAGCATCGGGTCGCGGCGGTCGGCCATCCGGGTGGTGCCCGCGTGGTTGCCCTCGCCGACCACGTCGAAGCGCCACCGGCCGTGCGGCCAGATCGCGCTGGCCACCGCGACCGGCGCGTCCGTGTCGACGAGCGCGCGGCCCTGCTCGACGTGCAACTCCACGAAGGCGCCGAACCGGCCCAGCAACTCCGGGCGGGCGCCCGCCGGCCGGTCACCGAGCGCCTCGGCGAAGCTCACCCCGGCCGCGTCGCGCAGGCCGGCCGCGCGCTCGGGCGACAGCGCCCCGGTGAGCAGCCGCGACCCCAGACACGGTACGCCGAAGCGCGCCCCCTCCTCCTCGACGAAGGCACCCAACACCAGCGGCCGGTCCGGCGTGACACCGGCGGCGCGCAGCTCGTCCACGGCGAGGAACGCGCTCACGATGCCGAGCGGCCCGTCGTACGCCCCGCCGTGCGGCACCGAGTCGAAGTGGCTGCCGGTGAGCACCGCGTCCTCGGCTTCCGGGTCACCCCACTGGGCGAAGAGGTTGCCGTTGCCGTCCTCGGTGACCGGCATGGCACGCCGCTCGGCCTGCGCGCGGAACCAGCCGCGCAGCTCCATCTCCGGCTCGGTCAACGCGTACCGCAGGTAGCCGCCGCTGTCGGCGTCCCGCCCGACCGGCGCGATCTCGTCCCACAGCGCCCGGAACCGGGCAGCAAGGTCGTCGCTCATGCGGGTCCCTCGGTCATGGGAACCCGAACTCCGGTGCGCTCGGCGACCTCGCGGGCGCTGTCGTAGCCGGCGTCGACGTGCCGGATGACCCCCATCGCCGGATCGTTGGTGAGCACCCGCTCGATCTTCTGACCGGCCAGGGCGGTGCCGTCGGCCACGCACACCTGCCCGGCGTGGATCGACCGGCCGATGCCCACGCCGCCGCCGTGGTGGATGGACACCCAGGAGGCACCGCTGGCCGTGTTGACCAGGGCGTTGAGCAGCGGCCAGTCGGCGATGGCGTCGGAGCCGTCGGCCATCCCCTCGGTCTCCCGGTACGGGCTCGCGACGCTGCCGGTGTCCAGGTGGTCCCGGCCGATCACCACCGGGGCGGAGAGTTCGCCGGAGGCGACCATGTCGTTGAACCGCACGCCCGCCTTGTCACGTTCGCCCTGGCCGAGCCAGCAGATCCGGGCCGGCAGGCCCTGGAAGGCGACCCGCTCACCGGCCAGCTTGATCCAACGGGCCAGCGACTCGTTCTCCGGGAACAGGTCGAGGATGGCCCGGTCGGTGGCCGCGATGTCGGCCGGGTCGCCGGAGAGCGCCGCCCACCGGAACGGGCCCCTACCCTCACAGAACAACGGCCGGATGTACGCGGGCACGAAGCCCGGGAAGTCGAAGGCGCGCTGGTAGCCGCCGAGCTGCGCCTCACCCCGGATCGAGTTGCCGTAGTCGAACACCTCGGCGCCGGCGTCGAGGAAACCGACCATCGCCTCGACGTGCTGCGCCATCGACGCGCGGGCCCGGTCGGTGAACTCGGCCGGCTTCGCGGCGGCGTAGTCCCGGCCCTCGGCCAGCTCCACGCCCACCGGCAGGTACGCCAGTGGGTCGTGCGCGCTGGTCTGGTCGGTCACGATGTCGATCTCGACGCCGCGGTTCAGCAGCTCCGGGAAGACCTCGGCGGCGTTGCCGACCACGCCGACGCTCAGCGCCCGGCGGTCCCGCTTCGCCGCGCGGACCCGGGCGATCGCGTCGTCCAGGGAGTCGGCGACCTCATCCAGGTAGCGGTCGTGCACCCGACGGTCGAGCCGGCTGCGGTCCACGTCGACGATCAGGCAGACGCCGCCGTTCATGGTGACCGCGAGGGGCTGCGCGCCGCCCATCCCGCCGCAGCCGGCGGTGAGCGTCAGCGTGCCGGCGAGGGTGCTGTCGAACCGCTTGGCGGCCACCGCCGCGAACGTCTCGTAGGTGCCCTGGAGGATGCCCTGGGTGCCGATGTAGATCCACGAACCGGCCGTCATCTGCCCGTACATGGTCAGGCCGAGCTGTTCGAGGCGGCGGAACTCCGGCCAGGTCGCCCAGTCGCCGACCAGGTTCGAGTTGGCCAGCAGCACCCGGGGCGCCCACTCGTGGGTGCGCATCACCCCGACCGGACGGCCCGACTGCACGAGCATCGTCTCGTCCTCGCGCAGGTCGGTCAGCGTGCGGACCAACGCGTGGTACGACGGCCAGTCCCGCGCCGCCTTGCCGGTGCCGCCGTAGACCACCAGGTCGTCGGGGCGTTCGGCCACCTCGGGGTCGAGGTTGTTCATCAACATCCGCAGGGCGGCCTCCTGCTGCCACCCGCGGGTGGTGAGCTGGCTGCCCCGTGCGGCACGAATGGGCTGGGTCATCTCTGGTTCTCCTCCGGTCAACCGAGGAACAACTGTCGGCGGGCCGCGGAGGCTTCGAACGCCTCCAGTCGGCGCTGGGTGTCGGCCGGCGCGGCATCGCAGATCGCCTGCAACAGCACCATGGCCAGGGTCATCGGGGCGGTGTGCAGGTCGAAGACGAGCTGCGCGCCGACCGCGGCGGCGAGCACCACGTCGGCGTGTTCGGTGGCCGGGCTGACCGGCGAGTCGGTGATCGCCACCACGGTCAACCCGGCCTGGCGGGCGTCGCGCAGCGCGTCCAGGGTCTCCCGGGGGTAGCGGGGCAGCACGAAGGCCAGCATGGCGGACGCGCCGGCCTCGGCGGCCTGCTCCAGACGGTCGGTGAGCAGGCTGCCGCCGTCGTCGAGGACCCGCACGTCCGGGTGCACCTTCGCCGCGAAGTAGGCGAAGTACGCGGCCAGTGGCGCGGCGGCGCGCAGACCGAGCACGGGCAGTGGGCGACTCTCGGCGAGCAGCCGCCCGGTCTCGGCTATCCGGTCCCGGTCGGCGAGCTGACCGGCCAGTCGGTCCAGGTTGCCCATCTCGGCGCGTACCGCCTGCTGGAGTTCGTTGCCGGCGTCCGTCGATCCGCCCGGAGTCGCGCCGGTGAGGTCCCGCAGCCGGCGGCGCAGCGCCGGGTAGCCGTCGTGCCCGAGCGCGACGGCGAACCGGGTGACCGACGGCTGGCTCACGCCGGCCAGCTCGGCGACCTCGGCGGCGGACAGGTACGCCACGCCGGGGGCGTGCTGCACCAGGCAGTGCGCGATCCGGCGCTGGGTGGGGGTGAGCCGCACCCCTTGGAACAGGTCGAGCACCCGGTCAGCGGGGGCTGCGACAGCTCCTTCATTCATGAGCTGACTCTATGCATAGAAACTTTCATGGGCAACCACCTCGGATCACCCCTGCCCCCCGTCAAGCCGGCGCGACTCGTACCATGCGGGCGTCCAGTGCGAGCAGGATCTGCGTCACCGAGGAGCGTCGTGGTCGTAGTCGAGGACGCCCCGCCCATTCGCGCCGCCCCGCCAGCGCCCGCCCGGCGCGTCCGGGCGACGGTCGGTGAGGCGGTGCCGATCATCGCTCTGTTCGGGGCCTTCCTCGTCGTCAACGACATCCGGTCGTGGCTGACAGCCCAGTACTGGGGTGACGAGGCGTGGGTCGCGCTCTCGGTCCGCTTCCCCCTCGCCGACCTGCCGGTGACGACCTCATCGAGCCCGATCGGGTGGAGTTTCCTGCTCCGACTGGTCCCGGACATCGACCACCTCCGGGTCGTACCCCTCGGTTTCCAACTGCTGACCGTTGTCGCGGCCTACCTCCTGGGCCGCTCGTTGGCGTCCGAGCGCGCTCGGGGCATCCTCATCGGCGTCGTCACCGGGCTCGCCGTCCTGCTCCTGCCGGTCCAGCAGACCCGCCACGACCTGAAGCAGTACACCGCGGACGCCGCCATGGCGGTCTGCCTGCTCGCCCTGGCCGCCTGGACGGGACGCTCCTGGTCTCGGTGGCGACTCGCGGTGGTGGTGGCCGCGGTGGGCCTGGGCATGCTGCTGAGTCACACCACCGCCATCGTCGCGGTCTGCGTACTCGGCGGCCTGCTGCTCTCCGTCGCCGTGCGCCGGGAGTGGGCGAGGACGGTCGAGGCGACCGTCGCCGGTATGGTCGCCGGCGCGCTCATCGCCGCCGTCTACTTCGGAGTGTCCGCCAAGGGCAACAGCGGTGCCATGCGGGACTACTGGGACGCCTTCCTGCCGAGCATCTCCGAACTGCCCGCACACCTCGTGCGGCAGAGCAAAGCCCTGTCGCCGATGCTCGGCGCACCCGTGCCGATCCTCGCCGTGCTGCTCGTGCTCGGCGTCCTCACGCTGTTCCGACGAGGACACGCCGCCCCGGCAATCACCGTCCTCCTGCTGCCGGTGGCGGCCATCGGGCTGGGCGTCGCGGGGATCTACCCCCTGCTCGACCCGCGCACGTCCCACTTCCTGATCGTGTCGACGGGCCTGGTGGCCGGCATCGGCATCGTCGGTCTGGCCGACCTGACCGTCGCCCTGGCCCGCCGCGGGCTACCCCGGCTACTACCGGGCGTGGTGGCCGCCGTGACCTGCGCCGTCCTGCTCGCCAGCTTCGCCGCCGTCAACCACCGCTGGTACCGCCTGGACGGCGACGAACCCGGGGTCTGGCGGGCACACCAGGCCATCACCGACATCGGGTCGTCGACCCGGTACGTCGCGGCGCACAAGGGGCCACACGACCTCGTCGTGGTCAGCGGGCCCGCCTGGTTCGGGTTCACGCTCTACTCCGACCAGGATCCGCTGAAGCTGGTCGCGCCGGTCGCCGGCACCGTCGGTTGGACCGTCACCATGCCCACCCGCGCCGATGTGATCCTTCCGAAAGCGGCCGATGTGCCGTCCATTCAAGACGCCCTCGACGAGATTCTGGCCCGGGCCGCGAAACAACCGCCCGGCACCCGGGTCTGGCTGGTCCGCGCGTACACCCACCCGAGTGAGCCGGTGTGGCAGGCGGCGCTCGCCGACTATCGCGTGCAACGCGTCACGTCCGGACCGGAGCCAGTGGTCGTGATCAGCAAAAGGTGACGGCGGCGACGAGCTGACGGGTGACCGCCGGGCGACTGACTGTGGCACCGGTCGGTACCATGCGCCTGGCGGTCGAGCGGAGGAGTTGGCATGCAGCCGGAAGGCCCCTACAGGTTCACCCACTTGCTGGGCGGTTCACCGGTGGGCAAGGCCTGGGCCGCCATCGACGAGCAGGGCCGGTTCGTGAGCGTGGCCGTGCTGGACGCGACGGTTGCCGCCGCCCCCGGTTGGCGGGAGGCGTTCGCCGAGGTCGCGAACGCGCTCGCCCAGTCGCCCGACGGACCCCCGATCACGTACGCCGACTTCTCGGCAGCCGCGCCCTGGGTGGCGTACGCCGCCGAGGCCGGACCCGCCCCGGAGAAGCTGTTCCGTGCGCTCGGCGTGGAGTACCAACCGGTGCCCGCCGCCCCCCGACCCGTCTCCGCCCCTCCCCAGCCGGTGTCGGGCGTGCCCCAGCCGGTGTCCGGTGTGCCCCAGCCGGTATCCGGTGTGCCGCAACCCGTGTCGGGCGCGCCGCAGCCGGTCGTCGACATGCCGCACGCCCCGTGGGCGGTGCAGTCGGCCGCGATCCCGAACCAGCCGCCCGCGCCGGCACACCCCGTCTCCGCCGCACCGGCGTCGAGCGCACCCGCCTCGCCCGCCGGGCCGGCCGGCCACGACGTCGCCCCGATGCCGGCCACCGTGTCGGGCCCACCGGCCGAGGTGCCCCCGTTCGACCCCTACGCCGCCCCCGTACGACGGATCAAGCCCTCGGCGCCGCCCAAGCGGCGTACCGGTCTCTGGGCCGGTGTGGCCGCGCTGGCCCTGGTGGCCGTGGTCGGTGGCGGCGCTGGCATCTACGCCCTCAGCTCGGACGAGCCCGGCGAGCCGGATCCCCCGCCGACCGCCACGTCCACCGGCTTTCCGGCCGCGACCCCGCTCGCCCCCGGCCTCAAGCCCTGGGCGCAGGCCGCTCTGCGCAGCCCCGAGGAGCGCGCACTGGCCGTCGCCGGTCCGTCCATGGTCTTCATGGAGGTCATCTTCACCGGGTACGTCCGCAACAAGGCCGATGGCGTCCTGCTGAACAAGGCGCCGGTGACCTTCAGCCGCCGCTGTAGCGGTGTGGTCGTCCACCACGAGGGGCACGTCCTCACCAACAGCCAGTGCGTGCAGCCCACCCCGGACGTCCTGGTCGGTAGCGCCCTGAACGCCGTGGCCAATCGGCTGGTCGCCGAGGGCAGCCTGCAGGGCAAGGACATCAGCACCTACACCCGCAGCCGGGTGAACACCTCGACCCTCACCGGCGCGAATGCCGCCGATCAGCCGGAGTCCCGGCTGTACGGGCAGCTCAACATCGCCAAGGGCGAGGTGACGGACAGCCCGGCGATTCCGGGCGCCGTCGTCCGGGCCCTCCCGATCGAGGCGGGGAACGTCGCCCTGGTCAAGCTGGAGCAGAAGAACCTGCCCACGGCGGAGCTGAACACGTCGGCCAGCGTCAGCCCGGAGACGTCACTGCTCGTCCTGGGCTACGGCACCACCGACACCAGCTTCCGGGCCGCCACCTACACGGTGTTCTCCAAGACGGTGACCGTGACCGGGGTCGACACCTCGACGCCGCTGAACCCGTACCGGATCAACGAGGATCTCGGGCTCTACTCCCGGGGCGGGATCGCCATCGACCCGAGCGGCCAAGTCGTCGGCATGCTCGACAACGACGTGCTGCGGCCCGACAAGGCGAACCGTCTCGTCGTGCCGGTCTCCGCCATGACCGGTCTGCTCCAAGCCGCCGGCGTCACCAACGCGCTCGGCGAGGCGGACAACCAGTACCGCAGCGGCCTCGACGCGTACTTCGCCGGGGACGAGTCGACAGCCATCGCCCGCTTCGACGAAGCCGCGCGGAACTCCCCGACCAACCTGCTGGCCCAGTCGTATCGACAGGCGGCCGTCGACAGCCGGGGGCCCGGCGACGGCTCGGGCGGGTCGAGCTGGGCCGTGCCGGTGATCGCCGCAGCCGGGGGCGCGCTCGCCGTCGCCATCGTGGGGGCGGTGGCGATGCTCCTCGCGCGGCGCCGTAACAGCCGCTTCTAGCGCGTCTGCGCGGCGCCCGGCCGAGGCGCCACGGCGCTGGTGACCCGCGCGGAACCGCCGACCCGCGTGCCGGTCAACCACGGACCCAGCGGCGTGCTGATGACGATCCACGCGAACACCCACGGGACCACGAGAGCGGCGACCAGGTCGACCACCCGGCCGGCCCTCGGCGTTTGGAGGACCCACAGAATGCCCGCGTGACTGAGCACGACGGCGATGCCGCAACCGGCCAGCCGACCGATCACCCGCGACGCCCGTACGCCGATGCGCAGGTCAAGCTCCTCGGCGAGCCGGATGAGGCCGACGCTGATCAGGATCGCGGTCAGCACCCCCAGCACCGGGGAGCCGAAGTCGCCGGCCTTGAGGTCCAGGTCGCGGTTCAGGCCGAGGAGCACGAACCCTGCGCCGATTGAGAGTGACGCCGCACCGGCACGGGCCGGGAGGCGCGGACGCATCCGGCGCAGCAGCCGCCCGGCCAGCACGAAGACCAGGCACGCCGGGACCAGGAAGAGCCCGAGCGGGCCGGCCGTGACGACGCCGGGAGCGAGGTACGCGGTGACCAGGCCGACCACCGCGACCGCCCAGGCGACCGCAGCGGGGAACCGCTCCAGCCACCGGAACGCGACCGCCGCGATGAAGAGCACCGAAACGAACCAGAAGGCGGAGAACGGCCGTACCGCGGCCGTGCCGCCGTAGAGCGCGTCACCGAGAGTCCCCGGCGCGACCTGGCCCGTCGCGGCGTCCGCCGCGAGCAGTGCCGCGACCAGGATGAGGAACCACACCACGTAGGGCACGCCCAGGGTCGTCCACCGCTTGCGCAACTCCCCGCCGAGCGGTCGACCGGGCGACCAGAAGTAGCCGGTCAGGACGAAGAACACGGGAACGTGCCAGGTATAGATGGATGCCCGGGTCAGGGTGTCGCTCCAGACGTGGCCTACGACCACCGCGGCGATTCCGACAATCCGGAGGAGGTCGACACCGGCGGAACGGTTACCCGCCGCCGTTGTCGTGCTCGTTGCCGCCATGGCGGGAATCATTTCAGACAGCGGGACCGACCTACGCCCCGGATCCGCACTGGTTTCGGCCGCAGCGTCGTGCCGGCGTCGTCGGATACGGCGCATCGCCTAATCTGAGGCGCGACACGCTGCCCACACTGTGGAGGTTTCCCGGGTGTCTCGTCCCCACCCTCCGTGGGCCCGCCTCCGCTCGGTGCCCCGGCCGGCCTGGATCGGCTTCGGGGTGGTCGTCCTGCTCCTGGCGGCCGTCCCCGTGTTCGGCTGGTCGCCGTCGAAGTCCGCCGCGCCGGACGCGGCCTGGTCGGCAGCCGACGCGGACACCCCGCCGCCCGCCGCGCCCATAGACGGCACCGCCTGCGCCGCGAACGCGCACGGCATGGCCGGCTTCACCCCGGTCAGCGCCCTCGACCTGCCCGAGCGGAACGACCCCAAGCGGCCCACGCCCCTCTCGTTCGACCGGGCCGGCGCGGTTGCCGGCGGGTTCGACCGGATCGGCTACTGCCTGGAGTTGACCGGCCCCACCGGTACGCAGTGGGTGTGGACCGCCATGTCGCCGTTCACCACCGATGCTCGACGCCTCGGCCTGCCGACCCGGGCCGGTCAGATCGTCCGGCAACGGATTGCCGATCTGGAGGTCGCCACCAACGCGCCGGGCCTGGCCACCGGCACCGGCCTCACGGGCTATCTGGAGATGTGGCCGAACAAGTACGGGCCAGCCAGCTCCGGCCAGATCCCCGGTGCCGCCACCGACCGGTACGACGCCGACGACGACGTGTACTCCTCGATCGGGTACGGCTCCTTCCAGGTGCACGCGGTCGCGGCCACCCGCCCGGCGCCGGCGGCCCCGCAGACGGTTCTCGCGGTCAACGGCTTCACCTCAGACGACCAGCCGCTGTCGGTGGGCATCGGGACCGCCCCCACCGGCCAGCCCGACTGGACGACCGCCGGTAACGCCGGCACGTACACCCAACGTCGTCTGACGACCTACGCCCGCGCGTCGGTGCTCACCGTCAGCCAGCACCCTCGGGACCGGCAGCTGTACCCCCGGGACGCGGCCGGCGGCGCGGTCGTGCCGGTGGCGGGAAGGACGACCGACCCGCGGGTCCGCGCCGTACGCCTCAAGGTCGTCAGCGGGGCTGACGGCTGGGACGAGACGGTGCCCGTCGGGGCTCGCGGCGAGTTTGCGTTCCGGCAGCGGATCACCGCCGCTCTTCGGGAGTACCGATTCGAGTTGCACGTGCTCGGCGACGGCGTCGCCCGGCGGGCCGCCCTGTGGGAGGGCGTGGTGTCCGGCGACGTGTACGTCATCCAGGGCCAGTCCAACGCGGTGGCGGCCAGTCACCAGGGCTCGTCGATCGGCGAGGAGTCCCCGTACGTCCGCAGTTTCGGCTCGACGACCGGGGACCGGGTCCTCTCCGGCGCGGACCGTACCTGGAACTACGCCGTCTCGGGTACGGTCCGCCAGCCCGGCTCGATCGGCCAGTGGGGGATTCGCGCGGCCCACCGACTCATGGACACCTACCAGGTGCCGGTGGCCGTGATCAACGGCGCGGAGAGCAGCAAGGTGGTGTCGTTCTTCCAGCGCAACGACCGCAACCCCGGTGACCTGCGCACCAACTACGGCCGGTTGCGGCAACGGCTCACCGCCGCCAACGTCATCGGCGAGGTCCGGGCGGTGTTCTGGTACCAGGGCGAGGCCGACAACAACGACGCCGCCGGGCACACCGCCGGGTTCACCGCGCTGTTGACCGACTGGCGTCGGGAGGTCGGCCTCCGAGCAGGCGGCGGCACCCGGTACTACGTCGTCCAGGTGGGCAGCTCACCGTGCGGAAACACCTCCGGCGGCCCGCTGCGCGAGGCACAGCGACGGATGGCCGACACCCTGAAGGTGACGGTGCTGTCGACCACGGCCCTGTCGGGCCGGGAGGGTTGCCACTTCGCCTGGGAACGGGGCTACCGCGAGTTGGGCGACCAGGCGTTCGCCGTGGCGGCCCGGGACATCCACCGCGGCCCCGGCGAGGGCGTGGCGGCCCCGAACCCCAAGTCGGCCGCCTTCACCGACGCCCGGCGTACCGAGGTGATCGTCCAGCTCCGCAACCCGGACCCGCTGACCGTGCACGCCGGCGCGGGCACCGACTTCACGATCGACGGCAGCACCGCCACCGTCACCGGCGTCGAGTACCGCGAGGGAGGGCGGCTTGTGCTGAGCCTGTCCGGCCCGGCCGGTGGCGCAAACCGGCTGAGTTACCGGGGCGATGCCGGGCCCTGGTGTGTGAACGCCACCGGGGCCGGTCTGCTGGCCTTCCAGGGGCTTCCGATAGCCGGCGGGTAGCAGTCCGCCCAGCGCCGGCCCGGTCGGGCGCCGGAGACCGCGCGGCCCGGCTCGCGCCTCGCGGGTTCAGTTGACGGCGGCGGCCCGGCTGTCCTGCCGGCCGATGAGTCGCCGGAGCCCGGCCAGGGGCGCCGGCCGGTCCACCAGGTCCACCGGCCCCGGCACCGGAGTGCGCGCGGGGGGCGTGGACACCGAGACGGTGAGAACCAGCAGCACGACGATCCAGGTCAGCCCGTCCACCGACAGTGGGTTCCAGACGACCTCGGTGAACGAGTAGACGATGAAGAGCACAAGCGGCGCCTTGGCGGTGAACGCCTGGCCGTCCTCGACGCCCCGGTGCAGCAGGGTGGCCATCCAGAGACCGAACAGGGTCAACGCGACCAGCCCGCCGGAGAAGATGACCAGGACGTACCCGGAGTGGAAGAAGTGGGTGGGTGCCGCACCGATGTCCTGGAGATAAAACCACTTCGAGACGCCGACACCGACGCCCTCCCGACCGCTCAGGTACTCGCGGGCGGCGACCCAGATGTTGCCCCGATTGCTCAGCGTGGTCTTCGACGCGCTCCAGGTCAGGTACGTGGCCGCGGTCAGTGCGCCGATGACGAGCGCGACGCAGACCGCGAAGGGGATCTGCGGGCTCGGCCGCAGGCGCTGCACGAGCAGTGCGGCCAGCACCCAGGCGCAGACCGCCCCGACGGCCAGGTAGCTGGTGCGGGAGCCGGTGGCGACGATCACCAGCAGGCAGAACGACGTCGTCGCCACCAGCTCAACGCGGCGCATCGCGCAGAACGCGGCCACCAGCGTGAATGACGCGAGCATCGCCACGTAGTTCTCGGAGTTGTAGAAGCTCTTGAACAAGGCCCCGGCCACAGAGCACTTCTCCAGCTTCCCGCCGGTACAGATCCGCCACGCCTGGTCGTACAGGGCGGTCGGGATGGTCAGCAGCGCCAGGACCGCCAGCCCGGTGTAGGCCACCGCTCGAACACTCACGGCGATGCGGGCAGCCATCAGCCAGATGACGAGCAGCATGAGCGCGGCCGCCGAGTACGGTGGCAACCGCGAACCGTAGAACCCGCCCCCGGTGAGGGCGTCGACGCCGGCGGACCAGGCCAGCAGCGCACCGGCCATCGCGATCGAGATCCGCAGCCACACGTGCGAAGGTCCGCGCAGAACCGCACGACCGGAGAGCACCAGCCAGGCCA
Source organism: Micromonospora sp. BQ32 (assembly GCF_059358895.1). Lineage (NCBI taxonomy): Bacteria > Bacillati > Actinomycetota > Actinomycetes > Micromonosporales > Micromonosporaceae > Micromonospora > Micromonospora sp. BQ32. The sequence goes on from NZ_JCADBI010000008.1 coordinate 229,864, forward strand.
GCAGAGCGACCAGCAGCACGCCGATCAGCGCCGAGCTCCTGTCACCGGCGAGCGCGGGCGCCGCGTTGGTGAGCACGGCGAACCCGACCAGAGCGACAGCGGTCGCACTGTCGCCGAAGGCGGCGGCGATGTTCCGCCGGATTCGGACCAACCACAGGGCTACCGCGACACCACCGACGGTCAGTAGGACACCGAAGATGGTCGTCACGTCAGACCCTTTCTCGGTCAGCTGCCGATGCCGCCTCGGCGTCGGCCTCGCGGCGCGGGTCGCGTCGCAGGGCAGCGACGAGGCACCCCCACAGCAGGACGGCGAGCAGAGCGTCGCACACCAGACTCGACACCACCGCACCCTGCCACCCGTACGCCGGAATCAGCCAGACGTTCAGGCCGGCGTTGACCACGCCGACCGCGATCTGGGCCACCGTCCGGCGTCCCTGCATCCGGGCACCGGACAGGGTATCGGCGGCGAGGTAGTGGATCGCCTTCAGTACCAGCAGCGCGCTCAGGCCCTGCAGGGCAAGGGTGGCGGCCTCGTATTCGGGACCAAAGACCAGGGGCATCATCCAGGCGAACGCGACGAGGAGGAGAGATGCCGGCACGCTGAACGCCAGGTAGCGCGGCAGCAGCTTGCGCGTGAGCCGCAGTGCGGCTCGAGGGCCGTTACGCCCGGCCTCGAAGAAGTTGGGGTACGCGACCGCCGCCATCGACCGGGCGGGCGTGTACGCGAAGTCGACAACGCGGTACGCCGCGGCGTAGATGGCCGCGCTCTCCGTCGTCCCCAGCTTGGAGAGCATCACCTTGTCGAGGTCGTTGTACACGGTCTGGGCGGACAGACCCACGGCGAACAGCATGCCGGTGCGCGCCTGCGCCAACGATCCCCGGACTTCCAACGGAGTCCGACCTGACCCGCGTAGGCCACCCAGGACCACTGCCACGCACACTGCCGCGGATACCAGCACCGAGGTCACGGCCCAGGCGTGCAGGGTGACCGGTCCGGCTGCCGCGGCCAGCGCGATGACCCCGACCAACCGGGAGACCTGTAGCAACGCGGGGATGACGGAGGCGAGCAGGATCCGACCCCGGGCCTGGACGGAGGCGGCCACGGCCTCGATGAGGCGCCAGGCCACCAGGTCGGCGAAGGCCAGACAGAAGAGGTCGATCAGGCTTGCCTGGGCACCCCAGATCAGCGCGCCTGCCGCAGCGACCAGCACTGTCGCACCAGCCCCGAACACCACCGACAGCAGCAGCCCCCGGGCCAGGTGACGGGCCCACTCGGCAGGCGCGTCGGCGTGGCTCTGGAAGATCAGGCTCGGTGCGCCGGCCGACGCGAAGGGCGAGATGACCGCCACCAGGGCCGTGATGCCGACGAAGAGGCCGTACGTGTCGATGGGCATCTCCCGCGCCAGCAGCACGAAGAGTGCTCCCTGGGCGAGGGTCCGCAGCAGGGTTCCCACGAAGAATCTGCCGGACTTGCGCAGGAAGGCGTCACCCCGGTGGGGCGCCCGGTGACGTGGTGATGCGCTGCGGTCCGGCTCGCCCACGAGGTCGACTGCGCCTTGGGCGAGGGTCATCGTCGGACCGCCTCCACCCACTGTCGGCTGATCCCGGCCGCGTCGAAGGCGACCGAGCGGGCGTGCCAGGCCTTCTCGAACTCGACGGGCCCGGGGCGCCCGAGACCCGTCAGGTGCCTGATCGCCTCGGCGAGGGCGGTCGGGGTCGGGGCCGTCGTCAGCACGCCGGGCACCAGGTCCGGCACCATCTCGTCGACGGCGGACACGGGCATCGCGGCGACGGGGAGTCCCACTTCGGCCGCCTCCACGAGGCTGAAACCGAAGGTCTCCGCCAGCGACGGGTGAACGAGCAGGTCGGCGTCGGCCAGCAGCCCGCGGACGTCGGGGATCCGGCCGAGGAAGGTCACCCGATCCGCCAGGCCGCGCTCACGCGCCCGGGTCTCCAGCAGTGTCCGCTCCTCGCCGTCTCCGGCAAGCGTCAGGTGGTAGGCGGTGGGCAGCTCCGCGAGCGCGTCGATCGCGCACAGGTGGTTCTTCAGCGGGCGGAGCGCGCCCGTGGTGACCAGCCGGATCCGTGCCGGGTCCGCGACTGGCCGGGGCGGGACGAACGGTGCGGTCGGGACCGGGTTGGGGATCGTGACGACGCGCGACCCGGAGTGGAGACCGCGTACCGTCCGGGCCACCCCGTCGGACACGGCCACGACGAGCCGAGGCCGGAGGGAACCGAATCCGGACGCGCGGGCGAGCATCCGCACCCGACGGTCGGCCCGCAGGCGCTCGGGCAGCAACGAGTGCTCCCAGGCGACGAACGTCCGCGATGAGCCAGCCAGAGCCGCCCCGACGGGCACGCTCCCCCACAATCCGCTGGCGACGACCTCCACGTCCGGCGGCAGGCTCCGCAGTCGGCGGCGCAGTGGGGGAACAGCTTCCACCAGCCGGGTGAGCCGCGACCCAAGGTTCAGGGTGTCGACACGGAGGTCGTCGAGACCGTCCGGCACTCCCCGGGACAGCACGGTCGCGGACACCTCCACGCCGTGCCGGGCGAGCCCGCGCATCACCAGAACTGCGGCTCGCTCCATGCCGTAGAGCGGTTCGAGCTGCGGCAGAACGAAGTGCAGACGCATCAGTGTGGCCGTTCGGTCTCAAGCGGTCGAGTGGGGCTGCTGGGGGCCTTCGACTTGCGCATGGCGACCCGTTCGAGGGTCGACCGGGGCACGAGCCCGAGCGCCGCCAGCACTGCGTTCCGGGCGGACGGTGGGGAGTTGCGGCGGATCGCCCGCACCATCTCCCGCACACCCTCCCGGTCTCGGGCCTGGAGAGCGTAGCGGAGGGTCTGTGCCGCGATGAAGTCCGAGAAGGTCCCCGGCGCCCACACACCCTCCCAGCGCTGGGCCCAGTGCCACGAGGTACGCCAGTCCGCGCCGGCCGAGATCGACCCGGGGCTGCCCACCGTGTAGACCGCCGTCGCCTCCTCCACCTGGACGATCTTCACCCGGGGCAGCCGGGCGACCCGGACCAGCCAGTCCCAGTCCTGGTGTCGGGGGAGCGTCTCGTCCCAGCGGCACTCGGTCGCCAACTCGTACGTCGTCAACAACGTCGACGTGGGCAGCGACTGCCGGCCGATGCCGAGGTGACGGCGGCGGAACAGGTAGTCCTCCGGCAGCATGCCGTCGGGGATCACCTCGGCGGGGGCCGGTGCCGGCAGCGGCTCGGCGCCGTCCTTGCGTTGCAGGATCCGGGAGGACACGACGGGGCGGAACCCGGCCGCCGCAACCCGCTCGAGCGCGGGCACCTGCGCCGCCAGCTTGGTCGGCAGCCAGGTGTCGTCGTCGTCGAGGAACGCGACGTGGCTGCCCGGGATGGCATGGGAAACCCCGAGATTACGGGCGTACGACCCGCGCCGGCCGCCGCCGGTGCAGACCACCTGGTCGATGTGCTGCCCCAGGTTCCGCACCGTCTGCGGCACCTCCGGGGTGTCACAGACAACCACGATGTGTACGGAGGCGCCCTGCTGGGAGCGGGCGGAGAGCACCGCGTCGGCGATGCTGGGGCGGCCCGTGGTGGGGATCACGACGGATACGTTCGGCATTGCGTTCTCCATGCGTTGGGGGTGCGACCGGCACACCGCCGGGTACGGCCGTTGGCCGTACCCGGCGGTGTCTCGGTGCGTGGGCGGATCAGCGGCCGCCGGCGCGGAAGACCTCGGTCACCGTACGGAGCACGACCTTGACGTCGAGCCAGAGGGACCAGTTCTCGATGTAGTAGTTGTCGAAGCGGGCCCGGTCGGAGATGGGGGTGTCGCCGCGCAATCCGCTGACCTGCGCCAGACCGGTGAGCCCGACCGGAACGCGGTGCCGCATCGCGTACTGGGGTATTCGGCCGAGAACTTCTCGACGAAGTAGGGGCGCTCGGGCCGAGGGCCGACCACGCTCATGTCGCCACGGAGGATGTTCCAGAGCTGCGGAAGCTCGTCGAGGGACGTCCTGCGCATGATCCGACCGATCGGCCCCACCCGCCGGTCGTTGGCGATGGACCAGTTGGTCTGCGACTCGTGCTCGTCGACGGGGCGCATGGACCGGAACTTGATGATGTTGAAAGGTCGGCCGTGCCGACCGATCCGCTCCTGGTAGAAGAAGATGCCGGGGCCGCCGTCGATGAGCGTGGCGACCGCGCAGATGAGGAGCACCGGGCTCAGCAGGAGCAGCGCCACCGAGGCGAACGCGATGTCCGACGCGCGCTTGAGCGCCGACTGCGGGCCGGAGAGGGTGATGTCGCCGATGCTGACCACCGGGACCGCGCCGATGTGGTCGCCGTGTGAACGGGACCCCCACAGGGGGGTGGCCGCCCACAGGTCGCACTCCGCCGTCCGGGGCCGGGACAGGAGCTCCATGAGTGAGGTCTCGGAGCAGTTCGCGTCCGCGACGATCACGACGTCACACTCGCGCAGCCGTACCAGGCTGTCGAGGTCGTCGAGGGATCCGATCAGCGGCAGCGCCGACGGGCCGTCCGGGGTGTCGACACAACCCACGAAGCGCAGGCCGTACTGGGGGTAGCGGCGCAGGAGCCGGGCGAGTTCCACGGCGGTGGGGCCACTGCCGACGATGATGGTGTTGTGTTCGACCCACCGGCGCTTGCGGGCGACGATGGCGAATTCGCGGGTGACGGCCCGGCCGAGGATGACCAGCCCCGCCGACGCGGCGACACCGCGGGTGAAGCTGAAGACGTACTCGGCGGATTCGTGACGCATCGCCGCGACGATGGTGACCGCGGACGCCGCGGCCAACAGGCGCCCGCAGAGGCTCGGCACCTCGTCGAGGAAGCTCACGTGCCGTCGTGCCCGGTAGAGGCCGCCGCTGGCGAAGATGATCACGGTCAGGACCGTCATGGCCAGGGTGCCGCGCCAGTACTGCTGGGTGACCAGCAGCGGCGTCAACAGTGCCAGGACGTCAACCGGCGCGGTCATCATCCAGGCCCGCAACCACCGGGTCCGGGTCGAGGCACGCGAGCCGGCGTACGGAAGGACGGCGGTCGTGTCCAGGCCGGCGCGGGGCTGGCGCTCTTCAGGTGCCGGTGCTGGTGCCGGCGAGGCGGAGCGCCGGTCAGCGGGCGACGGGAACGCCGGGGGCTGGAAGGCGGGAGGCTGGAATGCCGGCGGCTGGAAGGGCGAGGGCTGGTAGGCGGGAGGGCGACTCCCGCCCTGGCTCCCCTCGTCGTCCCCCTCACCCTCGCCCTGGGCGGTGGCGGCGGTGCCGTCGCGGTCGGCGGCCGGGACCGGCCGATGCCACATGGCGGGCTGACTGGACATCATGGACCTCCCCGTGAGAACCGGCTGACCTGGCCCGGTCCGTAGCGCGAGACAAGGTTGCGGCCGACGAACTGACCGCCGACCTGGTGTTACTTGGAGCTGGCGAGAATTTCGTCGACGGAGTCCCGGCGTACGGCATCGTAGAAGGTCTTTGCCTTCTCAGTGTTCGCGAAGACGACACTCTCGCTGCCCACCCGACCGGTGCCCTTCGTCGGGCTGGTGACGAAAGTGAGGTTACGGCCGCGCAGGTTCCGCAGGTCTGTCGCCATGCTGACGAGCGACATCTTCTCGTCCACCGACACGGCGCTGGAGGTCGCCTTGACGAAGGAGTTGAGCCGCCCGGGATTGGTCACGATGCCGCCGGACACGGCCTTGTCGAGGATGGCCTTGATGACCTGCTGCTGGTGACGGATGCGGGCGAAGTCGCCGTCAGCGAACTGTTTGCGCTGGCGGGAGTAGTCCAGGGCCGTCTCGCCGTCCATCCGCTGCACGCCCTGCTCGAACTTCCGGAACGGCGGATGGATCGAGGTGAATGACTTCTCCGCGTTGATGTTGACGCCGTCCAGGGCGTCGATGATTTCCTTGAAGCCGGCGAAGTCAACGATCATGACGTGGTCGATTCGCACCGTGGTGAACGATTCGACTGTTTGCACCATCAGCGGAATGCCGCCCCAGGCGTACGCCGCGTTGATCTTCGCGTCCCGGCCCCCGTGCTCCCCGTTCTTCGACTTCGGCACGTTCACCCAGGTGTCACGAGGAATTGAGACGAGTTGCGCGCTCGACCGGTCCTTCGGGATGTGCGCGACGATGATGGTGTCGGTGCGCGAGCCGCCGGTGCTGTCCGGGTCGCGGGAATCGCTGCCCAGGATCAGGATGTTCATCGCGCCGTCGGCCACCGCCTGCGGACGCCCCTCCTCGGGAACATCGGCGAAGGCGTCCACCCGGTCGATGTCCTTCTCCACCGAGCGGAGGTAGAGGGCGCCACCGATCATGCTGCCGCCGCCGAGGATCGCCGCGACTACCAGGCAGATGACGAGGACCCGACGCCAACGAGGGCCACGGCGTCGCCTCTTGCCCCCGGACGGGACATCCTCGTACGGATCGACTGTGTGTGGGTCGACGAATTCGGTGTCGGCATCGGTGTACCGCTGAGCACCAGACATGCCGGCGATGCTACTGATTGCGCGTGTCTGTCGTGCACCCTCGTCCTTTCGGGTATCGCATGCCTGCCGACCGGTGCGGCGAACCGGGCCCTGCGTCCGGACGGACTGCCGGTAACGCCGGCCCGGGAGCGCTTTCAAGGCCCTATTCTGCCGACCCCGCCGGAGGGCCGAAACAACGTAACCATCGGCTTTTCGCGATGACCCTCCCGCTGCCGCCCGAACCCTGCTACAACGGCACCCGTGGATCGAATCAAGCTCCGACGGGCCGTCGCGCGTACCCCACTCGCCCCGATTGCCGCTTTTCCCAAAAGACTTCGCACGATCGCACGGCATGACGCGAAGGTGCTGCGCCGCTCGGCGCGCTGGCTGCTGACCTCCCGCGAGCACCACAACTACACGTACGACCTCACCCCGTTGAGCCGCAACCACCTTGCCTGGTTCGTCAGCGTCGTCTGCGACATCCCGGTCAAACAGGTACGGGCGTACCTCGGCGAGATCGAGTCGGACGACGGCCTGCGCCAGCACCTCCTGGCGGCGATCGCCGCCTCCGACCGGCGCGGCCTCGCCGACAAGGAGATCCGCTTCGCCCGGCGGATCGGCTGGTACGCCATCGTCCGTGCCACCCGCCCCGCGCACGTCGTCGAGACCGGCGTCGACAAGGGACTCGGCAGCGTCGTCCTGGCGGCCGCCCTGCTGCGCAACGCGCAGGAGGGGCACCCGGGCCGGGTCACCTCGCTGGACATCAACCCCGAGGCCGGCTACCTCGCCCGGGTCGCACCGTGGTCGGAGGTCGTCGACCTGGTGATCGGCGACTCGATCGCCTCGATCGGCGCGTTGGACCGCCCGGTCGACCTGTTTCTGCACGACAGCGACCACAGCCGTGCCCACGAGAAGCGTGAGTTCGACGCCGTGGAGCCGAAGCTCGCCCCCGGCGCGATCCTGCTCACCGACAACGTCACCAGCACCAACGTGCTCGCCGAGCACGCCGAACGCACCGGCCGGCGGTTCCTCGCCTATCGGGAGAGCCCAGCCAATCACTGGTACCCGGGCGACGGCATCGGCGTGGCATGGTAGCCGGGTGCGGCTGACCTCGATTCACACGTACCCGGTCAAGGGTTGTCACCGGCTCGACCACGACGCCGCGTTCGTGCACCCCTGGGGCCTGGCCGGCGACCGGCGCTGGATGGTCGTGGGCGCCGATGGCGTCGGCGTCACCCAGCGGGAGACGACCCGGCTCGTCGCCCTGCGCGCCTCGGTGCGCCCCGGGGGTCTGTCGCTGCGCGCAGCCGGGCAGCCCGACCTCGACGTGCCCGAGCCGGCCGGCGGTGAACCGGTCGCGGTGCGCACCTTCCGCAGCCGCACCTTCCCGGTTCCCGCGCTGCCGGCCGGCCAGGCGGCCGACGACTGGCTCGGCGCCCTGCTCGACCGACCGGTCCGGCTGGTCTGGCTGGCCCGGCCGACCCGCCACGTGGCCGCCGGGGCCCGCGAACACGACACCGGTGACCAGGTCAGTTTCGCCGACGTCTACCCGCTGCTGCTGGCGAACACCGCCTCCCTCGACGTCCTCAACGACTGGCTGGCCGAGGCGGGGGAGGAACCGGTGCCGATGACCCGGTTCCGACCCAACCTGGTGGTCAGCGGCGCGCCGGCCTGGGCCGAGGACGACTGGGCTGGTCGGCCGCTGCGCATCGGCGACCGGATGTTCCGGGCCGCCGGGCCGTGCGACCGCTGCGTGGTGACCACCACCGACCAGGAGACCGGGGTGCGCACCAAGGAGCCGCTCCGCACCCTCGGGCGGCACCGCAACATCAAGCAGAAGCTCCTCTTCGGACTGCACCTGGTGCCGCTCGACAGTGGACCCCTGGCCGTCGGCGCCCCGATCGTCATCGCGCCCTGACCGAAAAGCCGACCGGCAACCGGCACCCCCCGATCACCGTCCGTCGATGCTGTCTTAGCTTTGGCTTAGCCCGCTTGTCGCTGGCCGCCCGGGTCCGGCAGCATCGCCGTCGTGACGGACGGAAGCGCTGTCGACATCAACATCGACCTGGACCATCCCGCGGAGGACCGGCCCGCGCCGTCGTCCGGGGTGAAGCCCTGGCTGGTCGCCACCGGCGTGACCGTCCTCGCGGCGGCGCTCGGGCTCACCCTCACCCTGCGCTCCGGCTCCACCCCGGCCTGCGCCGCCGGTCGGACGCTGGCCGCCGCACCGCCCACCGGCAACACCACGCACAGCGGCAAGGCGACCTTCTACGACTCCAAGGGCGCCGGCGGCAACTGCTCGAACCCGGCCGCCCCGGCCAACCGGCTCTACGTCGCGCTCGGTCCGACGGAGTACTCCGCCGGCGCCGCCTGCGGCGGATTCCTCGACGTCGTCGGCCCGAAGGGCACCGTCCGGGTGCTCATCATGGACCAGTGCCCGGAGTGCGAGCCCGGCCACCTCGACCTGTCCCGCGAGGCGTTCGCGCGGATCGCCGACCCGGTCCAGGGCCTCGTGCCGGTCACCTACCGCGCGGTGGTGAACCCGCCGCTGCCCGGACCGCTCACCTTCCGGATCAAGGAGGGCGCGTCGCAGTGGTGGTTCGCCGTCCGCGTCGGTAACCACGGCAACCCGTTGCGGTCCGTCGAGGTCCGGCAGGGTGACAGCGGCCCCTGGCAGTCGGCCGCCCGGCAGGACTACAACTACTGGCTGATCGCCTCGGGTGCCGGGCCGGGCCCGTTCAATCTCCGCGTCAGCGACGTGTACGGCAACCGGGTCACCGTCGGCGGCATCCGGATGGCGCCGGGCCAGGTGCAGAACAGCACGGTCCGGATGTACGCATCGGGCGCCGGGGCGGGCACCCGACGTCCGTCCGCGTCGACCCGACCGCCGAGCAACCGACCCGCCGCCACACCGACGCCGGCTCGTCGCCCGGTCGAGGTGGCGCGGACGAGCGCGCCGGCCACCGACCCGCCGACCACCAGCTCGGCCCGGGCGAACGCTCGGTGGTGCGCGGGCTGACGGTTCGTGCTGGACCCGTCCGGGCCGGGCGGCGGTGGTTCGCTCAGTCGGCGTCGGTCAGATCGAGCCACATCAGAATCTCGTCCCGGTCGTCATCGGGGGCCACCCGCAACGCGCCCGGCAGCCGGCCGACCTCCCGATACCCGAGGCGCCCGTAGAACTTGTCCAACCCCAGCCCGTCGCGCACCGTGACGTGCAGCGCCTCGTGGCCCAACGCCCTGCCCAGCCGGGCGGCCTCCACCATCAGCGCCGAGCCGTAGCCGGTGCCCTGGGTGTCCGGGTGGACCATCACCCGCTTCACCACGCACCAGTGCGCCGTGAGCGGAAAACGGTTGTCACTGAAGATCAGCATTGCCGCCAGCCGGTCCCCGGAGTAGCCGACCAGCAACCGGTCCGGTCCGTCGGCAATGCCGGCGAAAGTCGGATCGGCGGTGACGTGCACGTCGGTGGCGGTGACCGGTGGCACGAAACCGACCGCCCCGCCGGCGTTGCTGACGTCCACCCAGAGGTCGACGATCTCGGCACGTAGCTGCGGGGTGAGGTCGGGGTCGAGGACGAAGCGCAGACTCATGGCCGTCATCCTGACCCGACGACCAGGCCCACGACCTGGGACAGTGACGCGCCCGACAACCGCCGTCCAGCACGTGGTGTTCGTTGCCCTGTGCGGGAGAGGGGATTCGAACCCCCACATCCTTCCGGATACAGGTTCCTAAGACCTGCGCGGCTGCCGTTACGCCACTCCCGCCAACTCCCCGAGTCTAGAGTGTCGGGCTTCGGCGGTGTTGAGCCCGGCCTCCTTGAGGATGGTCGAGATCGTGCCGTGACTAACTCTGCATGCCCCGTCAGGCAGGTTGCGGAGGATGCCGGACAGCCGCTTCGGTCCGACATTCGGGTGCGCCAGCGCCTGGTCTATTACCGCGTCGCGATGAGCCCTCGAACGCCAACTGCGGCTCGGACGTGGTTTCAACACGCCGTCCTGCTCGAGCCCTCGCCGAACCTTGTGCAGATACGCCGGGGCCCAGCCCAACTGCCGTGCTGCCTCCACGGCCGTCACCTGTTGTGCGTCGATCCGACCGAACAGGTCGACCAGCTCTCCTCGCGTCGCTGGTCTGCGACCGGAACCGGCTACCTGGTGCGAGTGTTCCTCGCCCCCGGTCGCTGTTCCCATGGAAATGGTGGGGTCACCCGCCCGGTTCCGCCGGCCGGCGTAGGTGGCGGTCTGGCTGTGGCAGTTCGGGCACAGGAGCCGGAGGTTCGGTGGCCGGTTGTCGAGGAAGTCCCCGTTGATGTGGTCGACGTGCAGGATGAGCGACGCGCCTCGCCACACCGGCCCTGTCCCACATTCCTCGCACTCCTCCGGCACGCCGAGTGTGCCCAGCGCCCACTTCAACCGCACGCCGGGCGTCCGGCGGGACCCGTCGGGCAGCACAACCAGAAGCTGCGCGGATGTGGTGCGCCGTTCGCCACGCCGCCCCTTGTTGTGCGCACTGCGAGTGAAGTGCGACGTGTCGATGCCGAACCGCTTGAGCTGCCGGCTGATGTGCGCGTGCGAGCCACCGCTGACGCGTACGCCGAGCAACCGCATCACCTCGGTGACGGTGCGGGCGACGGCGGCAGCGGCGGCCAGCGCTTCGGGCGTGTACTTGTATCGAACCACTGACGGACCGTAGCGAAACGGTGCGACAGATCAGTCCAGGTCGAGGTCGCGGCGGAGCTTGGCGACGTGCCCGGTGGCCTTGACGTTGTAGAGCGCCCGCTCGACCTTGCCGTCGACGTCGATCACGAACGTCGAGCGGATCACGCCGGTGACGGTCTTGCCGTACAGCTGCTTCTCGCCGTACGCGCCGTAGGCGATCAGCACCGCCTTGTCCGGGTCCGACACCAGCGGGAAGGTGATGGCGTCGCGCTCGCGGAACTTCGCCAGCTTCTCCGGCTTGTCCGGGGAGATGCCGACGACCTCGTAGCCGGCGGCTTGGAGGGAAGCGAGCGAGTCGCGGAAGTCGCAGGCCTGCTTGGTGCAGCCGGGGGTCATCGCTGCCGGGTAGGCGTACAGGACGACCTTGCGTCCTCGCAGGTCGGCGAGGGAGAGCTGGTCGCCGGTGTCGGTGGCGAGGGTGAACTCGGGCGCGGGGTCACCGGGAGAGAGGCGGTCGGGCGCGGTCATGGCCCGACCTTACCGCCGAGCCGGCGAGCACCACCGCCGGCGCGTGAGGTGCGCCGGCCCGGAGCATGGGCGCATCAAGGTCAAACCGTGGTTCTGGAAACCGGGGTATCCAGGAGCCGAGGACGAACGACGCGGGATCAGGGAAACCGAGTCGATCATCGGAAGGCGGGCCGACAAAGCCTGGCCTGGAGTGATCAAGCCCATGCGTTGTTGCCAGAGTCTGGCAACAACGATACTTGGGAAATAGGCTGACCCACGCCGGCCCGATCGGGCCCGCTGACGCGTGGGAGGTCGCGTGGAGACACTGGCGATGCACATCTCGAACGGGATCATCGACGGTCCCGTGGCAGCGATCTTCGCTGCGCTCGCTCTTGCCGCGCTCACCGCCTGCGTTCTGCGCAGCCGGCGCGACCTGGACGACCGGCTGGCCCCGATGGCCGGCCTGGTGGCGGCGTTCATCTTCGCCGTCCAGATGCTCAATTTCCCGATCTTCACGGCCGGTGTCAGTGGTCACCTGCTGGGTGGCGCGCTCGCCGCCATGCTGGTCGGCCCCTGGGTCGGCGCGCTCTGCGTGGCCGTGGTGCTGGTCGTACAGGCACTGATCTTCGGTGACGGCGGCGTGGCCATGCTCGGCCTGAACATCACGAACATGGCGTTGCTCGGCACCGCCGCGGCGTACGCGCTGATCGCGCTGCTGCTGCGGGTGCTGCCCCGTACGCGGGCCGGTCTCGCCGTCACCGCGTTCGTCGCGGCCACGATCAGCGTGGTGGTGGCGTCGCAGGGCTTCGTCCTGGAGTACTGGCTGGGTGGCACCACCGACCTGGGCAACAACCTGGGTGGCCTGGCCGGCACGATGGCCGGCGTCCACCTGCTGATCGGCATCGGTGAGGGCCTGATCACCGCGACCACGGTGCTCACCGTCGCGAAGGTGCGCCCCGACCTGGTGTACGCGCTGCGTTCGCTGCGTACGCCCGCTGCCCCCGCCGTTCCGGTCACCGGAGGTGTCCGATGAAGAACCGATCCTGGGCCTTCCTGGCCGGCGGCCTGCTGGTCGCCCTGCTGCTCGCCGGGGTGGTGAGCAACTACGCCTCGTCGCACCCGGACGGGCTGGACTCGTCCCTGCTCAAGGGCTGCACCGTCGACGCCGACGACAACATCGTCGGGGGGAGCTGCCCAGCCCAGCAGGCCCGCGACCACGAGTTGGCCGACAGCCCGCTCGCCGACTACGGCGTACGGGGCGTGCGGAACAGCTTCGTCTCCACCGGCCTCTCCGGGGTGCTCGGGGTGCTGGTCACCTTCGCGATCGGGGCCGGCGGGTTCTGGCTGTTGCGCCGTCGAGGCAGCACGCCGACCGACGGTGACGCGGCGACGCCCGCCGCGGGCGACCCCGCGACGTCCGCCGCCGTCCGGCGCCGCGCCGACGCGGCCAACTGAGCGCGGGTACGCGGATGGGAGCCGGTCACGGGCACGTGCTGTACCGCGAGTCGAACTCGCCGGTGCACCGGCTCCCGCCCGAGGTCAAGATCGCGGCGATGGTGGTCTTCACCATCGCCGTGGTGGCCACCCCACGCGAGGCGTTCTGGGCCTTCGGCGCGTACGCCCTGCTGGTGGTGGCGGTGGCGGCACTGGCCCGGGTGGGGCCACGGTGGTTGCTCAGCCGAGCGTTGATCGAGCTGCCGTTCGTGCTGTTCGCTGTCGCCCTGCCGTTCCTCGGCAGCGGCGACCGGGTCGAGGTGCTGGGCCTGCGGCTGTCCGAGGACGGGCTGCACGGCGCGTGGAACATCCTGGCCAAGGGCACCCTGGGGGTGCTCGCCTCGCTGCTGCTCGCCGCGACCACCACCACCCGGGATCTGATCGTGGGGTTGGACCGGCTGCGTTGCCCGCAGGTGCTCACCCAGATCGCCACGTTCATGCTGCGCTACCTCGACGTGCTGGTGGGCGAGGCGCGGCGGATGCGGGTGGCCCGGATCTCCCGGGGCGACGACCCGCGCTTCCTGTGGCAGCTGCGCGGCTTCGCCGCCGGGATCGGGGCGTTGTTCCTGCGCGCCTTCGAGCGCGGCGAGCGGGTCTATCTGGCGATGCTGTCCCGGGGCTACACCGGGCGGATGCCCGCCGTGTGGCAGGGCGAGGGTGCGGCGAGCGTAGGTCAGTGGCTGGTGGCGGCGACCGTGCCGGTCCTGGCGGCCTGCATCGCCGCCACCGCCGTCGTGCTGTCATGATCGGCGTCGTGCAGACCGCTGTCTCGCTGGACGTTCGGGGCGTTCACTACGCGTACCCGGACGGGCACGTCGCCCTGCGGGGGGTTGACCTGAACGTGCCGCGTGGCGACCGGGTGGCGCTGCTCGGGCCCAACGGCGCCGGCAAGACCACGCTGGTGCTGCACCTCAACGGCATCCTCAGCCCGACCGAGGGGAGTGTGAGCGTCGGCGGGCTGACGGTCACCCCGGATCGGGCCACCCTGGCCGAGGTGCGTCGCCGGGTGGGCATCGTCTTTCAGGACCCGGACGACCAGTTGTTCCTGCCGACGGTGGCGGAGGACGTGGCGTTCGGTCCGGCGAACCTGGGTCTGCGTGGGGCCGAGCTGGCCGCCCGGGTGGACGAGGCGCTCGCCGCGGTGGGGATGAGTGAACACCGGGACCGAGCCCCGCAGCACCTGTCGTTCGGGCAGCGCCGCCGGGTGGCGGTGGCCACCGTGCTCGCCATGCACCCGGAGATCCTGGTGCTCGACGAGCCGTCGTCGAACCTGGACCCGGCGGCCCGTCGTGAGCTCGCGGAGATCCTGCGCGGCCTGCCGGTGACCCTGCTGATGGTCACGCACGACCTGCCGTACGCGGCGGAGCTGTGCGAGCGCTCGGTGATCCTGGACAACGGCCGGATCGTCGCCGACGCCCCCACCAACACCCTGCTCAACGACGCGCCGCTGCTGGCACAACACCGCCTGGAACTCCCCTACGGCTTCACCCCGCAGCCGTAGACCCACTCTCCGCGGCTTCGACGTGCGGTGCGACCGCGGTGGTGCGGGAGGCGGCGTGTAGGCGCAGGATGCCGGCGGCTGTCGCGCCGGCGCCGGTGATCAGGAAGAGCGCCACCATCACCCGGGCGGTCGTGGGCGACCAGGGCACCGGGGCGATGGCGCGGGCGAACACGGCGGCGTTCGCCGCTCCGGCGAAGAGCGCCAGGCAGGCCCCGGCCAACGCGACCACGAAGTCGGCGCCCGGGCGGCGGCTCAGCGCGTACCAGCCGGCGGCGATCGCGCCGAGGCCGGTGAGCAGGGACCAGATCTGCCCGGACAGCAGCCCGACCAGCACCCCACCCACCCCCTGGGCACCCGCGTCCAGCTCCCGTCCCACCGGGTAGCCGACGGCCAGCGCGCCGCCGCCGATCAGCAGCACGCCGAGCGCGGAGAGCGCGCGGGCGCCGGCCGGTGCGGTGGCGGCGAGCAGGCCGAGCGCGCCCACCGCGAGCAGCCCCACGATGGTCACCGCCCACCAGGTGTACGCGTCCGGCGGAGGCACCCAGTCAAGCGTGCCGCCGATCAGCACCGGGTCGGTGCCGTCGCGCAGCGGAATGGTCCAGTCCCGGACCCGGTGCTCGCGGTCGGGCGCGGCCCGTACCGCGGCTGGTGGTGTCGGCTCCTGCCACAGCGCGCGTTGGTCGTGCCACCGCACCGTGGTGCCGTCGGCGATCCGCCGCCAGGACGGTGCGGCGGCCGGGTCGGCCTCGGCCGGGAGCGCGGTGTCCCCGGTGATGGTGCGGTTGAGGTATGTGGCGGGGGAGTGGCTGTTCTCGAAGACCCCGTCCGGGCCGACGCGTAGGTACGGCTCACCGGAGTAGCCGATGACCTCGATGGCGCGGCCGGTGCGGTTGGTCAACTCCAGTCGGGCACCCGCCTCGATGACACGTACCTCAAGCCCTGGCCGCGCCGGTGCGACCCCGGTGGTCCGGGTGCGGTAGTCGGTGCCGTCCGGTGCGTCCGCGCCGTGCGCGGCGGCGGGCGCCGTGCTGGTCAGGGTCACCAGGCCGGCCGCGGCGGCGACCAGGCCGGCGCGGCCCAGCAGGGTACGGATCACTTGCCGGCCGCCGCCACGGCTGCGGTGAGAGCGTCCGGGGTGGGGTTCTCAACGGGTTGACCGTTGACCCTGACGGTCGGCGTGCCGGTGACGTTGCTCCGGCTGGCGTCGTCGGTGACGTGTGCGGTCCACGTCCGGTACGTCTGGTCCTTCACGCAGATGCCGAAGGAGCCCCGGTCGAGGCCCACGCTGGTGCCGATGTCGATGAGCTGGTCGTCGGTGAGCCCGGCGCTGCCCTCCGGCGGCTGCTGGGCGAAGAGCGCCTTGGCGTACTCATGGTACTTGCCGCCGGCGGCGGCGCAGCCGGAGGCGGCCGAGGAGCGGGTGGAGTACTCGGTGGTGGAGAAACGGTTGAGGTACGCGACCGGGTGGTAGACCACCTTCGCCTTGTTCTCGGCCACCAACTGTTCGAGCGTCGACCCGCTGGCCTGCTCGAACTGCTTGCAGGCCGGGCAGAGGAAGTCCTCGTAGACGTCGACGGTGACCGGGCCGCCGCCGATGACGATGCCGGTGCCGGCCGCGTTGGCGCCGGGTGGGGTGGTGAAGTCGTCGGAGCGCTGGTTGGACCAGACGGCCCAGCCGACGACGCCGGCGATGACCAGGACGACGACCGCGGCGGCGGAGACCCAGATCGTGCGGCGGCGGCGCCGCTCGCGGGCCAGCTGCTCGCGGACCACCCGGGCGGCGTCCCGCTGCCCCTTGCGACTACTCATCCTCGTCCTCCACAACGGGTTCGCCGGACAACCACCCGTCCACCGATACCGGCGTACGCGGCCAGATCAGCAGAAATCCGGCCAGAACCAAGAATCCCAGGTCCCGGAGGATCTCCGGGAGGTAACTGGGGGCCTGCCCCGCCGCCAGTTGCCCACCGCTGCCGAAGCAGCCGCAGTCGATGGCCAGCCCACGCGCCCAGGCCGAGGCGATCCCGGCGATGAAGACCACCAGCAGCGCCGCGGAGACCCCGGCGACGAGCCGGGTGGCCAGCCCGAGCAGCAGCAGCACGCCCAACGCCAACTCGACGAAGGGCAGGGCCGCGCCGATCACGGTCGCCACGTCGTACGGCAGCACCTGGTACGCGTTGACCGCCCGCCCGGAGGCGGCGAGGTCGCTGACCTTCGACGCCCCGGCGACCAGCCAGACGGCGGCGAGGCCGAGTCGGGCCGCGATGCCGAGCCAGGGACGGACCAGGGGCCAACGGCCGCCCCGGGTGGAAGGTGCTGTCACGCTCATTTGTCGTCCCGTCCGCGCCGGAAGTTCCGGGTTCAGCCGGTCAGGGCGTCGCCGACCGCCTCGACCAGGTCATCACGGGCCCGGGCGACCCGGGAACGGATGGTGCCCACCGGCACCCCTTCGACGGCGGCGGCCTCGGCGTACGACAGGCCGAGCAGCTGGGTGAGCACGAACGCGGAGCGTCGCTCGGGGCCGAGACGGCGGACCAGGTCGGCGGCACCGAGCTGGCCGGCCGGGTCCGGGTGCGATCGGTCGGTGTACGCGTTCGCCGCCAGGCGCTCGTCGAGCCGCCGACGCCTGATCACCGTCCGCAGGTGGTCGGCGCAGGCGCGCCGGGCGATGCCGAGCAGCCAGGTGCGGGCGCTGGAGCGACCCTCGAACGCGGGCAGGGCCCGAAACGCCCGCAGGTAGGTCTCCTGGGTCAGGTCGTCGGCGCTGTCCGGATCGACCAGGGCGGCGGCGAACCGCCAGACCTCGGCCTGGGTCAGCCGGACGAACGCCGCCTGGGCGGTGGGGTCACCGTCGCGGGCGGTCAGCGCCCACTCGGTTGCCGGGTCCCGGGCGACCTCATCGACCGGCTCTGCCGGACCGGCGGCACCGGAGTCACGCGGGACAGGGATCACGACACATCAGGTTACGCGGCACCCGGCCGTGCGTCAGGGTCGTTCGGCCCGTGGATGGTCTGCGCCACGTCGGGAACTTTCCCCGACCCCGGGCCGACTACCAGTTCATGACGTGCGACCACCGACGCGCCCACCCCCCTCGGGTCGCCGAAGGGGACACCCATCGGCGACCATGGCCGGCATGACTGTCGCCCCCCGCCGCTGGGCCGCCCGGCTGGCCGCAGCCGCCGGCCTTCTGGTCACCGTCGTCGCCTTGTTGATCGCGCCAGCCACCTCCGCCAGCGCCCACGCGGTGCTGGAGAGCAGCAGTCCGGCCGCCGCATCCATCGTGCCGAGCGGGCCGTCCGAGGTGGTCCTCACGTTCAGCGAGGCGGTCCGCAAGGTGCCCGGCAAGATCCGGGTCATCGCGCCGGACGGTTCCCGGGCCGACCGGGGCGAACCGTCGTTCAGCGAGACGGTCGTGACCATCCCGGTGGACCCGGCCGGCGCCCGTGGCACCTACCTGGTCAGCTTCCGGGTGATCTCCGCCGACAGCCACCCGGTCTCCGGGGCGTTCACCTACTCGGTCGGCGCCCCCTCGACCCCACCGGTCGACTCGGGCACGGACAGCCGCGCCAATCCGGTGGTGGAGACGGCGGTGAAGGTCGCCCGCTTCCTCGGCTACGCCGGCCTGGTGCTGCTGGTGGGGCCGGCGCTGGTGCTCGGCGCGCTCTGGCCGCGGCGGCTCTCCCGGCGGGGGCCGACCCGGCTGGCCTGGACCGGCCTCGGCCTGGTGGTCTTCGCCACCCTCGCCGACCTGTGGTTGCAGGTGCCCTACACGGCCGGTGGTGGTCTCCTCGACGTCACCGGCGAGGGGTTCGGGACGGTGTTCGGCAGCGCCTTCGGCGCCGCCCACCTGGTCCGACTCGGCCTGTTGGCGGCGTCCGTCTTCCTGCTCCGACCGCTGCTGGCCCGGCCCGCCGGCCGCGCGGACGCGATCATCCTGGGCGTGCTCGGTGGCGCCGCCCTGCTGACCTGGCCGCTGGCCGGGCACGCGTCGGCCTCCCCGGCGCCGGCGGTATCCGTGGTGGTCGACGCGGTCCACCTGGGCAGCATGGCGGTCTGGCTGGGCGGTCTGCTCATGCTCGCCGTCTTCCTGCTGCGGCAGGCCGACGAGCGGGAGTTGGGTGCGATCCTGCCGATCTGGTCGCGCTGGGCGGCGCTCGCCGTCTCGGCGCTGCTGCTGGCCGGCACCGTCCAGGCGCTGATCGAGGTGGCCACCCTGCAGGCGCTCTTCGACACCACGTACGGGCGCCTGCTGCTCGCCAAGATCGGGCTGTTCGCGCTGGTCATCGCCGTGGCCGCGTATTCCCGGCAGTTGGTGCGTAGCCGCGTCGCGGCGCAACGCCCGGTGCCGGTGCGCCGGGCGGTCCTGGCGGAGTTGGCGGTCACCGTGGTGGTGCTGGCGGTGTCCGCCACGCTCGTGCAGACCACGCCCGCGCGCACCGCGGCGGCCGGCCCGTCCGCCGGGGCCGAGGCCGGCCTCTTCAGCACCAGGCTGTCCAGCCCGCTGCTGTCCGTCGAGGTCGAGGTGAGCCCGGCCGAGCGGGGCAACAACTCCGTGCACCTGTACGCGTACGGCAAGGACAACCAGCCACTGCTGGTCGCGGAGTGGAAGGCGACCGTCGCGCTGCCCTCGGCGGGGATCGAGCCGATCGAGGTGCCGTTGCTGCGGTTGACGGACAGTCACGCCTACGGCGATATCAGCCTGCCGACCGCCGGCGAGTGGCAACTGAAGATCACCGCCCGGACGACCGACATCGACCAGGCCACGGTGACCGCCACCGTGCCCATCCGTTAGAGAGGCTCGCGAAACCCATGACCCGATTCCGGCGTACCGCAACCGCCGCTGCCGCCCTGGCGTTCACCGCCGCCGCCACCGCTGTGCTCGGCTTCGCCGGACCGGCGTCCGCGCACGTCACGGTGAACCCGAAGGAGGCGACCCAGGGCGGCTACGCCCGGGTGGCGTTCCGGGTGCCCAACGAGAGCGACACCGCCTCGACCATCAAGCTGGAGGTGGTGTTGCCGGAGAACGCCCCGGTCGGCTCGGTGTCGACGATGCCGGTGCCCGGCTGGACGGTCACCACGGAGAAGCGCAAGGTGGACCCGCCGATCGAGGTGCACGGTAGTCAGCTCACCGAAGCGGTCTCCAAGATCACCTGGACGGCCTCCGGTGACGCGGGGGTGAAGCCGGGTCAGTTCCAGGAGTTCCCCGTCTCGATGGGGCCGCTGCCGCAGGTCGACTCGATGATCTTCAAGACCCTGCAGACCTACTCGGACGGCAACATCTCCCGGTGGATCGACGAGCCGGCGCCGGGCGCCGAGGAGCCGGAGCACCCCGCTCCGGTGCTCACCCTGGCCGCCGCGGCGGCGCCGGCGGTTTCGGCCACGCCGACCGCTGCCGTCGCCTCGCCCGACGACGATGACGACGACGACGGCAACGGCCTCGCGGTCGGCCTCGGTGTGGCCGGTCTCGTCGCCGGTCTGGCCGGTCTGGCGCTGGGCGGGCTGGCGTTCGCGCGTACCCGCCGGGAGCCGGTCGCCAAGGCCTGACCCCGGTCACACCCACTGGCCCGCCGGATCATCCGGCGGGCCAGCGCGCTTTCCGGAGTCGGTGCCGACCGTGCCGTGGATATCCCCTGATCAGACGGCGTACGTCGGTAAGGTCGGCCGGGTGTTTTGCTACGGAGGGGGGACGGTGCGGATGCGGTTCGTGCGGGTGATCGCCGGAGTGCTGCTGTTGGTCGTGGGAATTCCGGCGCTGTTCGCCGGTGGCGGACTGTGGCTGGTGACCCGACACGCCGACCCCGGTGGGGCCTTCACCGCCCGCTTCGAGACGGTCCGCACACCCGGTCACGCGGTCGTGGTCACCGACCTCGACCGGTTGCTGCGACAGGATGCGCCCTTCGCGCGTACCGCGCAGACCCGGCTTCGACTGGACGCCCGCACCCCGGGCGGCCCGGCCTTCGTCGGGTTGGCGCCCACCGCCGAGGTGCGTGGCTGGCTGGCGGCGGTGCCGCACGCCACGGTCCGCCGGGTGGCGCTGGCCCGGGGGCCGCTGCCGGTCCGGCTCGATCCGGCCGGACCGACCGCCGACACCCCGGGCGTCGCGACGGCCGACGGGCCGGTCACGCCGCTGGGTCGGCCCTTCTGGGTACGCGAGGGGATCGGCTCGCTGGAGTGGGGTGCGGACGACCTCGCCGGCGAACCGATGAGCCTGGTGGTGCTGCGCCCCGACGGCGGCGCCGACCTGGCCCTGGACCTGCGCGCCGAGTTGCGGGCAGGGTGGACCGGCCCGGCGACCTGGGGTCTGCTGACCCTCGGCGTGCTGCTGGTGGTGTGCGCGGCGCTGCTTCTACTGCGCCCGCTGCGCCCGCGCGAGGTGATCTTCGTGGTGGAGCCGGACCAGGTGCCGGTGCTCGCCGGTCGGCTCGGGGTCACCTCGCTGAGTGGCCTGGGCCCCCGGCAACCCGACTCGACCCCGTCGTTGCCGGTACGACAACTCGCCCCGGTCGGCTCCGGGGCGGCCGAGCGGTCCCGGCCGGCGATCGGCGCTGAACCGGCGCGTGCGGCCACCCTCGCCGACCTGGACGGGCAGGTCCGGCTGCCCCGACCACCGGAGGTGACGCTGAGTCTCGCCTGGCCGCCGGCCGACGCGGACAACCACACGGCCCGACCGGTGGTGGTCCCACCGGTCGACGACCCGGCCCGGGGCGGCGGCCCGGCCGGGTGACGGCCCGGTCGGTGGCGGTCGCACCGCGTGTTGTGGCGCCCGGTGGCCGGGGTGAAACGGCGAGTGGCCCTCCGCGCTGCCGACGCGGAGGGCCACTCTCACCGGGGGATCGGTGCTACCCGAGCGACGCTTGAGGTAGATGAGGACAGATTAGCGCCGATCATGGCTACTCGGGAGGTCTGTCCAATTGATGCGATTTTCCGCACCGAAACCCGAACGCACCGGCAACGCCGCCAGCAACAGCAGACTGAGCAGCACGTAGGTGTTCTGGAGGAAGAAGTCCACCGGGTCGTGGGTGCGGACCGATCCCGCGCCCCAGGCCTGGAACGTCACCACGCCGTAGATGGTCAGGGCGGTGATGCCCAGCGCGAGCCCGGTCAGCCACCGGCGCCGGCGTACCTCGTCGGGGCGGTTGGCGCTCAACGCCGCGTCGGCGAGCAGCACCACCGCCGGCACGAACCAGTAGATGTGGTGGGTCCAGGTGATCGGGCTCGCCAGAGAACCGACCAGGCCGGTCAGCGTGAGGCCCGTCAACGGGTCACCGGCCCGCGCCGCCCGGGCCGCCCGCCACAGCCCGTAGCCGGCGACCACGGCGACCACCAGCAGCCAGAGCAGCCGGTCCGGCTTCTCCGGCTCGGTGAACCGGCTGAGCAGGCCGAACAGCGACTGGTTGCCGACGATGTCGGTGCGTCCCACCCGCTCGGTGGTCCACAGCTCGTGCGTCCAGAACCGCCACGAGTCACGTGGGGCGATCGCCGCCGCGAGCAGGGTCGCCGCCGCGGCGGTCGCGCTCGCCACCGCCGCGGCCCGCCACCGTCGGGTGGCCAGCAGGTACACGATGAAGATGCCGGGAAAAAGCTTGAGCGCCGTCGCCAGCCCCACGCCCACCCCGGCCCAGCGTCGCGCCTGCGGTACGGCGAACAGCAGATCGGCCAGGATCAGCACGACCAGCAGCATGTTGATCTGGCCGAAGGTGATCGTCTCGCGGATGCTCTCCACCGCCAGCACCAGCAGGATGGCGACGACCAGGGTGAACGTTCGGGGCAGGTCATGTCGAGCGATCACCGGCGCCACCAGCCACCGGGTGGTCAGCACCACGGCCAGCACGGTGAGCGCCGTGAAGATCGCCACGGTGGCGCCGAGCCGCAGCAGACCGAACGGCCACAGCAGCAGCGCGCTGAACGGCGGATAGGTGAAGTACAACTCGCCCTGCACCCGGTCCGGCTGGACGTAGTCGTAGAGCGGGTGACCGACGCGCCACCAGTCCATCGCGGACATGTAGATCTTGAGATCGAAGAAGTTGTGCACGAGGCCGGGCAGGTAGAGCGCTGGCAGCACAGCGCCGAGGGCCACCACCGCGACAAGGCGACGGACCGTACGGCCGCCGGGATCGTCTTCGGTGACGGCGGGCGGTGCGACGGGTTCTGCTGGCACCCCGAAACCCTAGCGGGCCGCTCCGCCGAGAGCGCGCAGCCGCAGCGCGTGGGCTGCGCGTAGGCTGTCCCGGTGGCTGATCTCCTCGTCTGGATCGACTGTGAGATGACTGGGTTGGACCTCGGCAGGGACAAACTGATCGAGGTTGCGGCACTGGTCACCGATCCCGACCTCAACGTGCTGGGTGACGGTGTCGACGTGGTCATCCACGCCGACGAGGCAGCACTGGAGGGGATGCCGGAGATCGTGCAGACCATGCACGCCAAGTCCGGCCTCACCGAAGAGGTCCGTCGCTCGGCGGTCACCCTCGCCGAGGCCGAAGACCTGGTCCTGGAGTACGTCCGCACCTTCGTCAAGGACCCCCGGACGGCTCCGCTCTGCGGCAACTCGATCGCCACCGACCGGGGCTTCATCGCCCGGGACATGCCCCGCCTCGACGCGCACCTGCACTACCGGATGATCGACGTGTCGTCGATCAAGGAACTCTGCCGCCGCTGGTACCCCCGGGTGTACTTCGGCCAGCCGCAGAAGGGCCTCGCGCACCGGGCACTGGCCGACATCCGGGAAAGCATCCGGGAGTTGGAGTACTACCGGCGCACTCTCTTCGTTCCGCTGCCCGGCCCGGATGTCGAGACCGCCAAGGCCATCGCCGCCGAACTCTGACCGTGCCAGCTCCTAGCGGGGAGCAGGGAACCCGCTGGACGAGGCGCGCCGTGGTGTGGCTATTATTGGTCCGCACCCCGCCCGGAGCGATCGACCGGGCGACGGCGGCATGGTGGCTGTAGCTCAGTTGGCAGAGCACCGGGTTGTGGTCCCGGTTGTCGTGGGTTCAATTCCCATCAGTCACCCAGTTGGTTTCACGAGTCAGGCCCCCTCCTCGGAGGGGGCCTGACTCGTTGTTGGGGCGAGACCGGGGCCTACGCGAAAGCCCCCTCCGAGGAGGGGGCTGTCGGCGGGTGGCTCAGGCGGTCGGCGTGGGGGACGGGGTGACCGTCCCGTCCGGGGTCGGGGTGGTGGCGTCCGGGTCGGCCGGAGGCTCGTACGGAAGGGCGCTGCCCTTGACGTACTCGTCCCAGCTCATGTTCCAGTCGGTCCAGCCGTTGCCGTTCTGCAGCTTGCGTTCGGTGCCCTTGACCGTGATCGGGTCGCCGATCTGGGTGTTCTTGAAAAGCCACTCGCCATTGGCCATGGACACGTTCACGCAGCCGTGCGACACGTTCACGCTGCCCTGCTGCCCCTCGGACCAGGGTGCCGCGTGGATGAACTCCCCGCCCCAGGTGAGGCGCTGCGCGAAGTCAATCTTGGTGCGGTAGCCCTCCTCCGGGCCCAACTCCTCGAACGTGTCGAAGACCGTCTTGCGCAGCTTCTCGATCACGACCATGGTGCCGCTGGAGGACGGGGTGCTCTTCTTACCCAGGCTGACCGGGATGGTCTTGATCGCAGCGCCGTTGCGGGTCACCGTCATCCGCTTGGTCTTGTTGTCCACCGTCATGACCACCGCCGCGCCGATCTTGATGTCCACCGAGAGGTCGGCC
Source organism: Micromonospora sp. BQ32 (assembly GCF_059358895.1). Taxonomy (NCBI): domain Bacteria; kingdom Bacillati; phylum Actinomycetota; class Actinomycetes; order Micromonosporales; family Micromonosporaceae; genus Micromonospora; species Micromonospora sp. BQ32. Next base: position 254,169 of record NZ_JCADBI010000008.1, read on the forward strand.
CGCCCGTACCAACCCTCACCCATCGGCAGGCCGCCCGCCTGCACCCGGTAGGAGACCTTGCTGCCGGTCTTCCAGAACTCCTTCGGCCGGTACCGGATCTCGGTGGGGCTGACCCAGTGCCAGATCCCCTCCTGCGCGGGGGTCGAGGTGACGGTCATCCGGCGCTGCACGTCGTCGCGGTAGTCCTCCGGGATGCCCCGGCTGAACTTCACGATCAGCGGCATGCCCACCCCGACCACCTGGTTGTCACCGAGGAAGCTGCTCACCCGTACCTGATTGCCCGGCTTGGCCATGGTGGTGAAGCTGCTGGTCGCCGTGGCGGGACGTCCGTCGTCGCCCTTGGCCGTCACGGTCGCCGTGTAGGTCGTGCCGTACGCCAGCGCGCCGGCCGGCAGCCACGACGTGCCGTCCTTGGCGAGGGCGCCCTCAACCGCCTTGCCGGCCGCGTCCTTCAGCTCGACCGCGGTCTCCACGGCGTCCTTCGTGGTGAAGGTGATGCCGGTGGACGCCGGCACGTCCTTGGCGTCGGCCGCCGGCTCACTGATCGTCGCCGCGGCCTTCGGTGCCTGGTTCTCGCCCCCGCCGTGCCACGAGGACGGCTTGCCGCCGTCGCCGTCGGTGCAGGCCGAGGTGAAGGCCAGCGCCACGGCGAGCAGCCCCGCCGCGAACACGCGGCGTCGCCCACCGGGCCTGATCAGCTGGTCCTGGCTAGCTCGCATGAATTCCCTCACAGTCGTGGTCGCTGCCCCATCGTCTCCTACTGACGCGCCAGAGCCGTCCCCGGTTGCCGAGGGTGAACCGAAACACGCCATCAATGGTGCCCGAATCCTGCTACTATCCGGCGTTTCGTGAGTCTGGTTCGTCTCCGTGCCGGGAGGGCGGGGGTCGTCGCGCGGCGGAAGTGCAAGGCTACGCCGACCCCACCAAAACGGCAGGGCCGGCGCAACGAGGCCGACGGCTCAGACCGCCGGGCCGGCCCCACCACTGGGCACCGGCAACGCGCTGCCCTTGATGAACTCCGACCAGCTCAGGCTCCACGCCGTCCAGCCGTTGCCGGCGGCGATCCTGCGCTCGGTGCCCTTGATCGTGATCGGGTCGCCGATCCGGGTCTTGCCGAACAACCACCTGGCATTCGCCATCGACACGTTCACACAGCCGTGCGAGACGTTCTGCCGCCCCTGCACATGCTCCGACCAGGGCGCGGCGTGGATGTACTCGCCACCCCAGGTGAGCCGCTGGGCGAACTGGATGTCGGTCACGTAGCGGTTGGCTGGGTCCGGGTCGTCGCGGGTGTCGAAGACCGTGGCTTCCTTCTTCTCCATTACCACCATCGTGCCGCTCGACGACGGCGTGCTCTTCTTGCCCAGGCTCACCGGAATGGTGCGCACCGGAGCGCCGTTCTCGTACACCGTCATCTTCTTGTTGGCGTTGTCGACCTTCATCTCGAACGACCGGCCGATCTTGGCGGTGGCCTTGCGGTCGATGTCGCCGTACTTGCCGTTGCTCAACGGCACCCCCGCCAGGGCGATCCGCACCGTGATGGTGGTGCCCGGCTTCCAGTACTCCGCGGCCCGGTAGTAGGCCTGCGTGCCGTTGCTGACCCAGTGCCACGCGCCCGGCTGCGGCGGATCGGTCCGGACGAACATCCGCTTCTGCACCGCCGCCCGGTCCTTCTTCGGGATACCCGGGTGGAACTCGGTGACCACCGGCATGGCCACCCCGTAGCTCTTGTCGTCGAAGAGGTACAGGCCCGACCCGATGGTCGACTTCGGCTTGGCCATCGTGGTGAAGCTGCTGGTGCCCTGGCTGTTCGTGCCGTCCGGCGCGCTCGCCGTCACCGTGGCCGTGTAGCGGGTACCCCACTTCAGTGGGGCGGACGGCACCCAGGACGAACCGTCGGTACGCAGCTTGCCCTCGACCGAGCCGCCGCTGTCCGCAGTCAGGGTCACCGCGGACACCTTGCCGCCGTCCGGGAGCTTCGCGCTGATCTCCGTACTCACCGGCCGGTTCTTCGCGCCGCTCGCCGGGCTCAGGGTGAGCGCCGGCCCGCTCGGTGTGCTTGGCGTCGACGGTGCGGCTGAACCAGGGGTGGCGCTCACGTCCGAGGACGCCCCGCCAACGAATTCCGGCTTCTTGTCGTCGCCGCCGCATCCGGTCAGTGCCAGCGACGCCACCAGAGTCAGGGCGCCCACCACCGCCCCGGCTCGCGTGAACCGTGCCATGCCCACCTCTGTTCTCGCGTACCTGGCGGACATCGTGCCGCATCACCGCCCCAACCCACGCCCCGATCCTGACGGCGGTGGTCGTTTTGGGGCTTTTTGCCGGCAAAGCTCGACCGAAGGGGGGACCCGGGCAACCGAATTGGAGCCCGCCTGGGAGGGGTGCTAATGTTCTCTCCGTTGCCGACGAGCGCCGCTAGCTCAACTGGCAGAGCAGCGGACTCTTAATCCGCGGGTTCGGGGTTCGAGTCCCTGGCGGCGCACCAACTAAAGGCCCTGACCAGCAAAAAGCTGGCCAGGGCCTTTATGTTTATCTATGCAGTTTCGAACCCTCCCCCGAAAACCCCCCAGTAACGGCCGGGGCGATCAGGTTCGGCAGGCCGGGTGGTAGGCGTACCGGCCGCCACCCGCCCCCGGCTATCCGGTCGGGGCCGGGCCAGAGTTGTGGGGTTCGGAATCGCCTGGCTCCGGCCTGCCCCCGAGCTGTTCGAGGATGGCAGAGCTGTCGGGGGCAAGGGCTGGCTTGACGATGTAGTGCTTCTTGGTGGTCTCCTTACTCCCGTGGCCGAGCTGTGCGGCGGCGCTGTCGGTGTTGGCCTCCTTGTCGATCAAGGTGGCAACGGTCTTGCGGAACGTGTGGGGAGTGACCCATTCAAGGCCGGTGTCAGCGCGGGCTGCGCGCCACTGGCGGCGAACGTTAGGTGGAGACAGCCAGGTGCCACGTCGGGAGGGGAAGATCGCGTCGTTGGGGTCGGCGGCGGCGGTGAGCTTGCGCTCCAAGAGCATCCCGACGGCGAATCGGGGCAGGACGACTGACCGGTAACCGGCATCGCTCTTTGTCCATTCCTGCCGGAAGAAGCCTTTGCCCTTGATGTAGATGATGGTGCCGCAGATTGTGAGGATGGGATGTTCGGCGCCGAGGTCGGCGTCTTCCCACCGCACTGCGAGGATCTCGCCGATGCGGGCGCCGGTGGCGAGCATGAGGTCAACGATGTCGGCCAGGTCGCTCGTGGGCCGAGGCCCCGACTTGCCGGGGGTGGGCTGCTGCCACTTCCGGATCGCCGAACGAACGTCGTCCAGTTGCTCCCGATCAAGCGCGACGACCTTCTTGCGGGGCTTTCGTAGTTGGCCGGTGTCGCGGATGGGGTTTGTCGTGAGCGCACCCCGGCGGACGGCGAGAGCGAACATCTGGCCGAGGACGACCTTGGCGCTCTTGGCGGCTGAGGGACGGTCCTCGGCTATCTTCCGCAGGAACTTGTCTAGGCGGCCTGCGCTGGCCTCTCGGATTCGTAGTTCGCCTAGAGCGGGCACGATCGAGACGCGCACGCTGATCTCGTACCTGCTGATGCTCTGTAGCGATACTCGTTCCTCTGCGGCTATCTCCTCCAGCCACAGAGCGGCGAGCGTGCTGACGTGCGTCTCCCTGGTGATTTCGTCGTCGTTAGGGGCGGCACGGTCGCGGACTTTGACTTTGAGCGCCCGTATGGCAGCGGGGGCGGTGGTGTCGGTGGCCTCGACGTCGCGGGTTTTGCCGTCGTGGTCGCGATATCGGGCTCGGGCGCAGTACCGGTTGGGGCCGAGCTTCTCGGTACGGATCGTGCCCAAGGTGCCGATGGGTAGTGGAGGTCGGGCCATGGCTCAGCGCTCCGGGTCGGTGTGGTCGTCGAGCCAGCGTTCGACTTCGCTGCGCCGGTAGCGCAGGGTGTTGCCGACCCGGATGGCGCGGGGTCCCTTGCCTCGGCTGTGCCAGGCGTAGAGGGTGTTCTTTGGCTTGCCGAGCCAGCCCGCTAGGTCATCGATGGTTAGGAGGGGGTCGGGCCGCCACTCAGCGGCGGTTGGGGCGCTCATGGCTGGTCTGCCGGGGCGGACGGGCCGGTCTGCGGGCGTGGTGTGTCGGGGTCGGCGGGTCGCTGGTGGGCGGTGGTGTCGGGCCGTTCGGACCCGGGAATGGTGTGTGGGTGGGGCGGGCACGGTTCGGGTGTCCTTTCAGCGTCCCGGCCCGGGTGGGGCCGGGGGTCGGTGGCGCTGCCGCCGGGGTTGGCGGGGTACGCCGGGTGTGCCCGTCGATCCATGCTGGCGGGGGTTGAGGTATCAAGCCCGTGGCCGGCGTGCGGTGCGGCGAGGGTGGACCCGCTCTTTGCGGAGTCGTGCGGGTTGTGGTGCGAGCCGCCGAGCTGAAACAGCAGAAGGTCTTCGTGCTGGATGAGCCATTGCGGGTCGCCGGTGTTGATGGCGTCGCGGACGTTTTTCATTTGGAAGAACGAGGTCCGCGGTACCAGTACGCCCTTTCGGACTCCGGCGATGAGCGCGATGAGTTCCTCGACCAGGGTCAGTCCGGCGGCGAGCCCGGCGGCGGCGACCATGCCGGGGATGTCGATGAGTTCCCCGCGTCGCCGGTAGGGGCGGGCGGTGACCGCGACGTATCCGCCGGGCTTGAGGACGGCGGCGCAGCCGGTGAGGATCTGGGTGAATCCTTCGGCCAGTTCGGCGTGTTCGGTGTAGGCGAGGTTCCCGGCGTCGGCACCGTACCGGTGGTGAATCTTGCGGACCTTGCCCCTTCGGGGGCCGGGCGTCCGCACGTGACCGTGGGTGGACGGCCCGTACGGCGGTGAGGTGATGACCAGCGAGACCTGGCCGTGGACCTTGCTCGGGAGCAGTGCGGGTAGCCGGCGGGCGTCGCCGGTGTAGATCTCGCCGGTGCCGGTGGCGCCCTCGCTGGCGGCGAGACGAATGTTGTCGGCGGCGTGCTGCGCCCACCGGTGCTCGTACTCGACGCCGATGCCGTGTCGGCCGAGGTGCATGGCCTCCACAAGGGTGGTGCCGATGCCGGCCATCGGGTCGACCACCAGGTCGCCGGGCTGGGTGTAGGTGGCGGTGAGGTAGCGGGGGATGGTGGGCAGCATCTTGCCCGGGTGTTCTATGGAGGCGGGGGTGTACCGGCCGCGCCGCAGGTCGCGGGAGGCGGTCTGCCCGGTCAGCAGGACCGAGCCCTGGACTCCGTTGGCGATGTCGGTGAACAGTCGGTCGATGTCGGGAAGATCGGGCGTGGAGGCGGCGGTCGGAGTGTGTTCACGCATCGGTGGCCTCCTGGTCGATCGTGCTAGCCGTGAACGCCAGGACGTCCATATGGGTCCGGGTATGCCGCCCGCCCAGCAATGCGGATCGGGTGCTCGCGGCGGTGGCCGCGTCGGTGCGCGGCTCGTGCGCCGGGAGCGGAACCACCAGCACCGGGATGTGCTGGTGGTAGTTCAGTCCGGCGATGCGGGCGGCGCTGATGACGGTGCTGCGCCGCGAGATCCGACCCGGCTCAAGGCCACGGGCGGGCAGCGCGACGAGGATGAACCCGCCGGGGCGTAGCAGCCGGTGCCACAGGTGCATCGCCTCGGCGGTGTCGTGCAAGCCCAGACGTTCGCCACCGGGGCGGGGCAGTCCGGCCAGCAGCAGCGCAATGCCGTCCTTGGTGAAGCACCTGTCGGGGCCAGACCGGTCGTCGGCGACTCGGTTGCGGTCACCGTCGGCGGTGAGGGTGGCCGGGCAGCGGTGCAGGTACCGGGCGGCCGTAGAAACGGTGGGGTGGTTGTCCAGGTCGGCCACGACATCGCCGTCACGGGTGTAGTGCCGAATCAGCCAGGCGAGACGCTGCGGGTCAATTCCGTACCATGCGGCCGGATCGACCAGCGGCGCGTCGCGGCGGTGGGCGGGAACGAGGAACAGCCCGACGGGCGGGCGCTCGGCGTGGGGCTCGGGGTGGTGCGAATGGGTCTGCGGCATGGGTGGTGGGCCACGTCCGCCGACAAGCGCTGACACTAAGGGAATACAGATCAGGGCCTCGATTTGGAGGACAGCGCAGCGACCGCCGACCACCGAGGCCATCGCAGCCGACCTGTTCAACCAGGATGAACAAGAGCGTGATGAGGTTGAACGCGCAGGTCAGAGGTTGCACACCGCCCTCAACAGCCCAGAGCGCACATCGCTATGTCTGGCTGTCAAGCGGATGTCAGTCTGATGGCGAGCCAGACCCCGGCGTCCGCTTCTCGCGCTGGCATGAACAAGATCGACCTCTCGCTTGAATACGGCTCGACCCGGCGACGGGATGCCTTGAACACGGTCTGCCCCGCAGCCCGCAAATGTCCGCCGACCATGAACACCTCTGGCCCGCGCCGACCGGCGCGGGCATTTTCGCGTCGATGCCGTCGAGTGTGTTCGCGGGCGTCCCAGCCCCCGCCGGGGCGGCCGGTGAATCCGGCAGGCGGTGGTTTAAACAGGCAGCCAGCCGGTTGCACACGGCTGCAAGCCCCGGCCACAACCGGTCGAGCACCACATCGAGAGTCGTCATCAACGCCTCGGCCGATCACGCTCTGTTCAACCTTAAACAAGATCATCAGTGTTCAAGATGTGTTCAACCGCCCTGGTGGCGTGGGTGCTGCACCGCCGACCGGCCTCCGATCGCCGGCCCGGCATCCCCGCTCACCATCAGGGAGTACACCCATGTCTGCGAACACTCGCCCGATTACCGGCCCGCTCGCCGGACACCCAGGATCGCGGCCTAGTGCGCCGCTGCTTGACGCGATCGACTACCGGTTCCGGCTGCGCGGCGAAGGCCCCCAGCCGCAGGCGGTCGACGGCCGGCAGCTCGGGCACGGCTTGCCGCGCCGCACCATCGCGTTGACCGAGCTGTCGGCGATCCTCATGCACCCCTCCTGCGGCACCGCCGCGCAGGACGCCGCGTGGAGGTGCCTCGTCACCCGAGCCCGCACCGGCGGCGAGCTGTGGATCGTTGGCGCGGTCGGGGTGGCCCTGCCCGGCTTGCGGCACCGGGCGCACCTGCTGTCGAAGCTGTCGTCCGGCGACCTGCACGCCGCCCTGGTGGAGGCGTTCCTCAAGGCGCTGCACACCGTCGACATCGACCAGCCGGGCGTTGTGAACGCCCTGCTCAACGCCGCGTTCTCCGGCGCTCGTTCCGCGCTGCGCGGGCAGGAGCCGGCCGCGTCGGGGGAGGCGAACTTCGCGCCCGGCTCGGCGCTGCCGCCCGCCCCATACGGCCACCCGGACCTGGTCCTGGCCCGCGCGGTGCGCCTCGGGGTGATCACCGTCGCTGAGGCGGACCTGATCGGCGGGACCTTCCTGGAGGACACCAGCGTCGCCGCGTACGCCGAGCGCACTGGCCTGCCCCGGTGGGGTGTCTACAAGCGGCGCACCGCAGCCGTCGAGCGGCTCGTTGCGGCAATCCGGTCTGGTGCGCTCAGCGACCCGACTGCCGATGTCATCGCCGAGGCCACCGGCACCACCGCGCCGGAGGCGGCACCCGGCCGCAGGTGATTCACCCCTGCTGAGCTGCGCTTTTCCAAATCGGCACTCGGATTTGTATTCCCCTAGTGCGGGACTTTCCCGCACAGGTGACCTCCCGACCGGCCCCGCTGACGGCGCTGACACCCCGTTCGCCCGGCCCACCAGACCTCTGTGAGGAGGACGGCCCTCGTGCCGGTCGGTGCTCATGGTCACCCCGTGCGGATCGATGCGCTCCCGCCTCTGTCACCCACCGCGCCGCAACCGAGCCCCGTCACGCCCCGGGGCCGGTTGCGGCCCAAGCCCGGAGGTGTTCCGCCCATGAGCAGCAAGCCCACTCGCGAACCCCCGTCGCGGCGCAAGCCGTCCCGGCGTCCTCGCCGCCCTCGGCTGCGCCCCTGCGACTGGATGCTCTACCAGGCCACCCGCCTGGTCCCGGTCCTGATCGTGGTGGCCGCAGTCCTGAGTACCGTCATCGTGCTGGGCGACACCGCCGCCTACGCCGCCGAGCCCCAGGAGCCGGCAGGTCCGGAATCCCTCGAAACCGTGATCAACAACATTCGGGCCTGGCTGGTCGGCATCCTCGTCGCCGTCGCAACCCTGTTCCTCACGGTCGGTGGCCTGCGTTACCTCGCCGCCAACGGCGACCCCAGCGAAACCGAAAAAGGCAAGCTCGCGATGAAGTCCGCCGCGATCGGCTACGCCTTGGCCCTACTGGCGCCGCTGTTCGTCACCATCGTCGGCGAGTGGGTGAAGTAACCATGACCCCGACCCGGACACTCGCCGCCCGAGGCACCGCCAGCCTCCCACGACTGGCCGTGGCACTGCTGCTCGGCGCGGGACTCGCCGGTGGGATCGCCGTCACGCCCGCGCTGGCCGAACCCGCACCCACCCCCGCGCCGGGCGTGCCCACCCCCGGTATCCCGCCGTCACCAGACGGCCCGATCCCCATCCCCACTCCGACACCGAGCCCCATCGGTCCGCCACCGACCAGCACCCCAACCCCAACACCAACACCAACACCAACACCGACGCCGGACCCGTCACCTGGTACCAGCCCGACGACACCACCAGCCACGTCGACCGATGACCCGGCCTGGTACGACATTCCCGGCCAGATCCGTAAAGGGATCAACGACTTCTTCGCCTGGATGGTCGAGACCGGCCTGGCTCCGGTCATGGACACCCTCGGCAAGACCGTCCTGTCGACCCCGGACCTGACGAACAACGAGCAGGTCAAGACGATCTGGACGACGAGTCTGGTCATCGCCAACACGGTCTTCGTGCTGTTTGTGATCGTCGGCGGGTTCGTCGTGACCTCGCGGGAGACCCTGCACAGCCGGCACGGGCTCAAGGAGATCCTGCCGCGTCTGCTGATCGGCGGGATCGGGGCGAACCTGTCGCTGCTGCTCTGCGCGAAGATCCTCACCGTCGTCAACGCGCTGACGGCCGCGATCGCCGGTCAAGGCGTCGACGGTCCGGCCGCCGCGACCGCGCTCACCCAAGCATTGACCAACGCCAGCCAGGGCAACAACTTCCTGCTGACGCTGATGATCCTCGCCGCGCTGGTGATGGCCATTGTGGTCGTGCTGACCTTCATCCTGCGCGTAGCGGCCATGATCCTGCTGATCGGGGTGTCCCCGCTCGCGCTGATGTGCCACGCCACCCCGCAGACCGAGGGCCTGGCCTACACCTGGTGGCGGGCGTTCGGGGCGTGCCTGGGCATGCAACTCGCCCAAGCCTTCATCATGCTGGCCACCATCCGGGTGTTCCTGACCCCCACCGGACCGGCGATCCTCGGCCTACCGATCACCACCGACGGATTTCTCGGCATCGGGGTCTGCCTGACGATGCTGTGGGTCCTCATCAAACTGCCGGGCTGGATGAAGCAGTTCATCCTCGGCCCGCTCGGTCAGTCCCGCGGCCGGGGTCTGCTCGGCCAACTCGTCTCGACCTATCTGACGTTCAAGACCCTCGGGTTGGCGGCCGGTGCGCTGGGCGGATCGAAGGCCGCCGGACGGACGGCGGGGACGGCCGTCCGTGGAGGCGGGACGGCACCCCGTCCCGGTCTCGGTCGTCCCGGACCTGGCCGTCCGCCCCGCCCCGGCCCACCGCGCCCACCCCGTCCGCCCCAGTCGGGACCGTCCGGGCCGTCCCCGATGCCCGCCGGACCGGCAGCGTTCAGTCACGCCCCGTCCGTCCACACGCCCCTCGCGCAGCCTGCCGGAACCACGACCGCTCCGGCGTTCAGTCACACCGCGCCGCCCGCCACCGCCGGCCCCGCCCCGACGGGTGCCGCCCCGCCCGCCGGGTTCTCGGCCACGCCGAGCCCGCAATCGGCCCCGCCCGCCTCGGTGTCGCCCAGTGCGCTGTCGTTCAGCCACCCGCCGACCACCTTGGCCCCGGCTGCGGCCAGAGACGCCACCGGCTCCGCACCGGCCTCCACCAGGGCACCAGGGGTGGTGTTCTCGGCGGCGCCGCCGGCTCAGACCGCACCGAAACGGCCTCCAGCGCCGGTCACGCCGACGTTCTCGGCCGCGCCGGCGACACCTGCTCGGCCGCGCCCGACAGCGGCGAAACGAGCACCAGCCACGCCCGCACGCACGCCACCGGCCGCCGGTGCTACCCCGGCCACCCCGCCACGGGTCACCCGGACCGCCGCCCCGACACCGCGACCGACCCCGACACCCAGACCGGCCCCGGCTGCCCGTCCGTCCCCGTCCGTGCGGGCGGCGGTCCCGTCCCCGGCAGCCCGTCCCGCCCCAGCCACCCGGACGGTCCCGGTGGCCGGTCCGTCCCCGACCGCCCTGCCGTCCCCGGCGGATCGTTCGTCCCCGTCCGTGCGCCCGGTGGTCGCGCCCCCGACCCCCCGTCCCGTCCCCATCCCGGCTGCGACTCCGGCGCCCGCACCGCCTCGCGACCCCGCGCCTGCGGCAACGCAGCGCGCGGAGCCCCCCGCCCGTCCGCTGCGCCCGGCCACGCCCAGCAGCCCGCAGCGTCCCGTCCGCCGCCGCCCTCGACAGGAGTGATCACCGATGCCACGACGAACCCCCGATGAGCCGTTAAGAGCACGAGTGCCGGCCGATGTGGAACGGCCCGACCGGATCGTGTTGGGTCTGACCCTGCGCCAGGTGGTCGTTTTGACCGTTACCGTGCTGATCCTCTACGCGGTCTGGACCGCCCTCGCGACGGCCGTCAACCCGCTGTGCTTCATCGCCGGGTCGATCCCGGTCGCCGGGGCGGCGTTCTTCCTCGCGGTCGGCCGCCGCGACGGGATCAGCCTCGACGCCTGGCTCCTCGCCGCGATCCGGCACCGCCGCACCCCGCACCGCCTGGTCCCCACCGACGAGGAAATTCGCCCCGCCCCGGCGTGGGTAGCGACCACCGGTGGGCGCGGTGACACGCTGCCACTCCCGGCACCGCTGCGGCTGCCCGCGAAGGGCATCACCGCCGACGGGCTGATCGACCTCGGCCCCGACGGCACCACCGCCCTCGTGTCGGCCTCGACGGTGGCATTCGGGCTGCGCTCACCCGGCGAACAGAACGGCCTCGTCGCCGGGTTCGCCCGCTGGCTGAACAGCCTCGACTCCCCGACGCAGATCCTTGTGCGGGCACAGCGCGTCGACCTGACCCACGTTGCCGACCGCATCGAGCACCGCGGCCCGTCTCTACCGCATCCGGCGCTGGAAGAGGCGGCCCGGTCGCACGCCTGGTTCCTCGACGACCTCGCCACCCAACGGGAACTGCTGCACCGGCAGGTCACCATCGCCGTTCGCGGACGGCGTGGCCCCGGCCACACCGCCCACCAGGCGCGGGAGGCGGTGCGAGCCCTCGCGGGGTGCGAGGTAACCGGGACGGTCCTGGACGCCTACGACACCCAGATGACCCTCGCCGCCTGCCTGGACCCGGCCGCCCCCACCCCCGCGTGGGCGGCGGCCGGCATACCGGAACTGACGACTGACCTGGAAGACGGTGACGACGCATGAAGCTACCCGCCCTGCCCCGCAGCCGCCGCCCAGCAGCCGAAACCGCCGGGGTTCTGCCCGGCAGCCCCGACGCCGTCGAAGTCGGCAGCCGATCCGTACACGTCGGCGAGGATCACTCCGCGACCCTCGCGGTGACCGGGTATCCGGCCGAGGTCGGTGCCGGCTGGCTGGAGCCGATCCTGTCCTATCCGGGCCGCGTCGACGTTGCCCTGCATATCGAACCCGTCGCCCCGGCCGTCGCCTCTGACCGGCTGCGTAAGCAGCGCGGCCGGCTGGAGTCCTCGCGGCGCTCGGATGCCGGGAAGGGTCGGCTGGATGACCCGGAGTTGGACGCCGCCGCGGCGGACGCCGCCGAGCTGGCCGCTCGGGTCGCCCGAGGCGAAGCCCGGCTGTTCCGGCTCGGCCTGTACCTGACCGTGCACGCCGACACCGAGGCTGAACTGACCGACAGGGTGGCCGAAGTGCGAGCGCTGGCGTCGTCGCTGCTGCTCGATGTGGCCCCGGCGACGTGGCGGCAGTTGCAGGGCTGGATCACCAGCCTGCCCCTGGCCGTCGACAGCCTCGGCATGCGCCGGGTGTTCGACACCGACGCCCTCGCCGCGAGCTTCCCGTTCACCAGCCCGGACCTGCCGGTCACCGCAGGGGATGCCGGCATGGGCGTGCTCTACGGCCTGAACCTCGCCTCCGCCGGGGTCGTGGTGTGGGACCGGTGGGCGCAGTCGAACTTCAACGCCGTCATCCTCGCCCGCTCCGGCGAAGGCAAGTCCTACCTCGCCAAACTCGACCTGCTACGCAACCTCTACCTCGGGGTCCAGGCGTTCGTGGTCGACCCCGAAGATGAGTATCTGCGCTTGGCGGAGGCCGTCGGCGGAACGATCATCCGCCCCGGCGCGCCCGGCGTGCGGATCAACCCCCTCGATCTGTCCGCCGCTGACGGCGACGATGCCCTGTTCCGGCGGACCCTGTTCATGCAGACTTTCGTCGCGGTGCTCACCGCAGGCGACACCACCGCCGCCGCCCTCGACCCACACGATGTCCCGGTCCTCGACGCCGCCGTGCTGGCCGCCTACCGGGCGAAGGGCATCACCACCGACCCGCGTACCTGGCGGCGTCCCGCTCCGCTGCTGACGGACGTGGCGCAGGCGCTGACGGAGATCGGCGAGGCCGGACGGACCCTCGCCGCCCGTCTGCATCCGTATGTGTCCGGGTCGTTCGCCGGCCTGTTCGACGGGCCGACGACCACCGCCCCGCAGGGGCACTTGGTGGTGTACGCGATCAAGGACCTGCCCGACGAGCTGAAGCCTGTCGGGACGCTACTGACACTGGACGCGATCTGGCGCACGGTCGCCAACTCATCGTCGCCGGATGTGCGCCGGATGGTGCTGGTCGATGAGGCGTGGCTGATGCTGCGCGCCGGCCTCGGCGCGAAGTTCCTGTTCCGCCTCGCCAAATCCGCCCGCAAGTACGGGGCAGGGCTGACCGTCGTCACCCAGGACGCCGCCGACGTGCTCGGCACCGAAATCGGTCGCGCCGTCGTCTCCAACGCGGCCACGCAGGTGCTACTACGCCAAGCCCCGCAGGCCATCGACGCGGTCACCGAGGCGTTCGGGCTCACCGACGGGGAGCGGGCCTTCCTGCTGTCCGCGGCACGCGGAGACGCACTCCTCGCCTGTGGCAACAGCCGGGTCGCGTTCCACAGCCTCGCCTCCGACGTCGAGCACCACCTCGTCGTTACCGGCCCCACCGCTGGCCGCCGCTGACCTCCTGGGAGTCTGCCATGTCCACTCCACTGCCCTCGCTCGTCGCGCCATCGCCCACCACCACACCGTCACCCATCCCTGGGTCGCCGTCCGCGACCTGCGTACCCGGCCACGACGGCATCCCGGACTCCATCATCGGGCACCTCATGTGCGGCACCTGGGCCGACAACGCCCCCGCAGCGACGGCGGTCTTCGTCAGCGCGCACTGGCCGCTGCTGCTACTTGGCCTCGCCGCGCTCGTCGCCGCATGGCTCGGGTGGGCGTGGTGGCGGCGGCGCGTGTGGCGTCGCCACGCCGGGCAGGCCCGCTGGTTGGAGATCGTCCCGCCGGTGTCGGCCACCCCCGCCGCGACCGTCGGACTGTGGCGGTTGCTCGCCACCGCGCTACCCGCATCGAGTCGGTGGTCGTGGCGCCCGCACCGCCTCGTCTGGGAGGTCCAAGCCGATCCGCGCGGCATGCGCTGCGGTCTGTGGCTGCCCCCGGGCATGAACCCGACCGCCGTGCTCCGGCTGCTGCAACGCGCGTGGCTCGGTGCCCGCGCCGAACAGACCCGCCCACCGGCCTTCGCACCCGGTAGCCCGGTCGCCGCCGTGGCGCTGCTGCCGACCCAACCGGAGTGGCTACCCCTGGTTGACGACGCCGCGCCGAGCCGGGGTCAGCGGTGGGAGGCCGGTGCGCCGCCGGAGGAGGACCGGCTCCGGGCGGTGTATGACGGGCTCGCCGCCGCCGGACGCACCGGCGGCGGACTGCTGCAGGTCCACGTCACCCGCGCCCCCGCCCGCCGCGTCGCCGGGCTACGCCGCGCCACCACCCACCCCAACCGTGTCCGCCGCACCCGCTCCGGCGCGTCCCGCGCCATCGGCCTGCTCGCTGACGGCCTCCGGGCGCTGATCATCGGTGTCCTCGACCTGGTGACGCCCGGTCCGACCACCCGCAAGCATCAGACCAACCGCACGGATCCGTACCTGGCCGAGCTGGCGCGCCAAGCGCGCGGGAAGTTGGCCGCCGCCCCGCATCTGCTTGTCGCGGTGCACGCCACCACCACCGGCCCGACTGTGGCGGCGGCACGAGCTGCCGCCGCTGACATCACTTCCGGCTTCGGCCTGCTGTCACCTCACTTCGCGCGCCGCCGGCTGCGCCGCGCTCAACCCGCCGCGACCTGGCGTTGGGTGTCCGCCGCCCGGATGACTCTCGCCTCGGTGGACGAGACCGCCGCCCTCGCCGGGCTGCCCGCTGAGCCGTCCGCGCATGGCTTGCCCGCCGCTGCCTCCCGGCGTCGCCCCGCCAGCCGCGAAGTCTTCACCGCCGGACCAGCCCCGGCCACCGGCCCGAAACGCCGCCCGGCACCTGACTCCACCGGCCCGGACCAGGACAGGCCGACCGAGGGCAATGCGCCGACTGAGGTATCACGACCTGGTCTACACGACCGAGATGTACCTGCGGTGGGGCAATGACCACAAACAGGAGCCTCCTCACGTCCGTCGGCCAGCGGCGGCGTGGCCTGCACCTCGTGCCGCCGGCCGAGCGGGGCGGACTGCCCGGCAAGGTGATCGGCGTCGCCAACTCCGGTCCCGCCGTGCGCGTCGGGATCGCTTTGGAGGATTGCCGCCATCACCTGCATGTCTGCGGTCCGACCGGCACCGGTAAGACCAGCCTGTTGTTGCGGATTATCCTCGATGACGTTGAGGCCGGTCGCGGGGTCGCCGCGTTCGACCCCGCGAAGGGCGACCTGATCCGCGACCTGCTCGACGTGCTACCCGCCGACTGCGGGGACCGCCTCGTGATCGTGGACCCCGACGAGCGCTCAGCCCCACCCGCGATCAACCTGCTCGACCCGCAGGTGCACGGTGGCACCGCGCACGACGTGGCCGCAGCTGTCACCTCCGTGATGTCGAAGGTGTGGGCGCGGTGGTGGGGTCACCGCACCGCCGACATCTGCTACCACGGTCTACTCACCCTGGCCCACCTACCTGGCTCCACCCTGGCGCAGCTCCCACGACTGCTCTCGGACGGCAAGTGGCGGGCCAAGCGGGTCCGGGCGGCCACGAGCCGGCTAGGGGCATGGGAGGGCAACACCCTCGGCGAGTTCTGGGAAGGCTTCGACGGTCTACCCGCCGGGCAACGCGCCGGCCTGGTAGCGCCGCTGCTGTCGCGTCTGCGCTTGGTCCTCGCGCACCCCCTCGCGAGTGCCCTGTTCGGGGTGCCGGCCACGACGTTCCGGTTCGCCGACATCCTTGACGGCGGCGTCCTGCTCGCCAGGCTGCCCAAGGGGGTCCTCGGCGAGGACGGCACCCGCCTCATCGGGTCTCTGCTGCTGGCGGGGTTGTGGCAGGCCACCGCCGCCCGCGCCCGCATCCGCGAAGCCGACCGGCTCGACGCCAGCATCGTGCTCGACGAGTGCCACAACTTCCTGCACCTGCCCATCGGCATCGATGACGCCCTCGCCGAAGCCCGCGGCCTGCACACCTCGTTCGTCCTCGCCCACCAGTACCTGGGCCAGTTGTCCTCCGACATGGCCGAGGCGATCGACGCCAACGCCCGCAACAAGGTGTTCTTCGCCCTCGCCCCGAACGACGCCGTCGACCAGGCCCACCACGTGCGGCCGTACCTCGATCAGGGTGACCTGATGCGCCTCGGCGGCTACGAGGTGGTGCTACGCCCAGTGGCCGGCGGCCGGGTCGTTCCACCGGTCACCGCGGACACCATCGCCCCACCCAAGCGGATCCGAGGCCGAGCTGCCGAGCTGCGCCGGCTTGCTCGGGAGCACACCGGTCTGCCGATGGGTGAGCGTCGGCAGTTGCTCGCCGACGCGGCCACCGGCGACTCGGATACCGACCTCGATGTCGGTGCCGGTGGCGTCGGCGCCGGTGATGGTTCAGGTCTGGCGCTCGGTCGGAACACCTTCGCTGCTGTTCATGGGGCGGGTTCACTAGAGGGTTCTAACGAGGGGTCCAACGAGGACTCCAACGACCGGGATCGCTCGCCTGAACGCTCGCCCATGAACGTGTCATATCCGCTGGTGGACGACGGTGAGGAGGACTGGTGGACCGGAACCGACTGATAAGAGATATCCCTCCTACCGGTACACAAGCTGCCAGCAGCTCCCGCCTGACGGCGTCCGTCGTCGCCGCCGAACTCTCCAGACTCACCCCCCGCGACCGGCTCCTCCTCGACCTGCTCGACCAGCACTCCACCTTCACCACCGACCACCTGGCCCAGCTCGCCTTCGGCTCGCTCGGCCGTGCCCGCAACCGGCTGAACCTGATGTACGTCCGAGACATCCTCGACCGGTTCCGCCACTACGAACGGCCCGGCTCGCAAGCCTGGAGGTGGACCCTCGGACCGGTTGGCGCGGCCCTGCTCGCGGCCGGACGAGGTGCGACGATGCCGCGCCCGGCTGCTGTGCGCGACACCACCGCACGGCTGGCCATGTCCCCGAGGTTGAACCACCTCCTCGCTACGAACGGGTTTTTCGTCGCGCTGACCGCACACGCGCGGGACGGGTCCGGGGTGCGGTTGGCGCGGTGGTGGAACGAGACGCGCTGCCGTGAGGCCACCGGCAACCTCGTCCGCCCGGACGGTCACGGTGTGTGGGTCACCGCCGGGCGGGCGGTGCCGTTCTGGCTGGAGATGGACCTGGGTACCGAGACGCTGGGGCGGGTCACTGACAAACTCACCGGCTACGCCGCGCTCGGCCCCCGTCGCGCGTACCTGGTGTTGTTCTGGCTGCCGACCGCTGCCCGGGAGGCCAACCTGCACGCGTACCTGTCCCGGGCCGGGGTGCCGGACGGGGTGAGCGTCGCGACCGGCGCGGACGACTACGCCGCCGGGCACGGTGGCCCCGCCGGGCCGGTATGGCGCGTCCCTGGCGACCCGGCACGGGTCATCCTGGCCGACCTACCCGGCACCGCAACGGGGGATGGTGCGCCGTGGGACGGGTGATCTCGTGGGCGGTCGGCGCGGTGGTCGCGTTGCTCGTGGTCGTCGTCGCGGCTGGGGCCGGGGCGGTCGTGGGGATGTTCTCCGGTGGTGGCGGTGCCGCCGGATGCCGGGCCACCGTCACCACCGGGGGCACGGCCCCGGACGGACTCACGGCCGAACAGGCGAGCAACGCCTCGGTCATCGTCGCGGTCGGGCAGCGCATGGCGGTGCCGCCGCGCGGGTGGGTGATCGCCGTAGCGACCGCGCTGCAAGAGTCGAACCTGATCAACCACGGGCACCTCGGCGACCGCAACGATCATGACTCGTTGGGCCTGTTCCAACAGCGACCGTCGCAAGGCTGGGGCACCCCCGAACAGGTCACCAATCCCGACTACGCCGCCAGCAAGTTCTACGAGCGCCTCCAACGGGTGCCCCGGTGGGAGGAGTTGCCGCTCACCGACGCGGCGCAAGCCGTGCAACGGTCGGCGTACCCCGACGCCTACGCCCCACACGAGGCCCGTGCCGCCGCCATCGTGGCCGGCTACACCGGCGGTGTCGTCTGCGACGGTGGCGATGGGCTACCGCCCGACGTGGCAGCGTCCCTGCCGCCGGGTTTCACCCTCCCCGCAGGCACCCCGCCGCCGGTCGTGACCGCGATCGGGTGGGCGCTCGCCCAACTCGGCACCCCGTACACCTTCGGCGGTGACTGCACCGACCCGCACGCGGGCATCCCCCGGCGACAGTGCGACTGTTCCTCGCTCATGCAACAGGCGTACCGGGCGGCCGGGGTCACCATCGGGCGCACCACGCGCGACCAGATACACGAGGGCAACCCGGTCCCCGAGATCGCGCACTTACGCCCCGGAGACCTGATCCTGATCCCCGGCAGCGACGGCACCCGCGCCGACCCCCGACACGTCGGCATGTTCATCGGCTCCAGTCTCATCGTGCAGGCCCCCAAAACCGGTGACGTGGTACGCATCAGCAAATTGTCAGGATGGGCCGACCAGGTAGCGGCAATCCGGCGCATCGTGCCGAGCTGACAGAGGCGAATAGAGAACGCGTCAAAGAGTCGCCGAACAGTTATGTAACGCGGCAGGACGTGAAGTGATTTTCGCCACGGTCTATTGAGGGGGATCGCTCGATGGTTGGCCGGCGCGCCCGGCGCGCCGCACCCTCTCGGGCCGGATTCTGGTCCCACCCGGTCCATGTTCGCCCTCTTCAGTGGACCCGCGCCGCTGCGCCGTAAACGCCCGGCGGAACGCCACCCATACCGGCACACCTATGAACGGCGAACGTCCGGCAGCGGCAACCACAGCGCCCGCAATGCCTATAGCCGACCGGTCGCCATCCATGGAACGGAGGCGGATGGCGGAACCCGGAACGGTTCCCGGAAAGAGTCTTGAACAGCGGGGTTGACAATTATCCGGTGCAGAGGGTCCATGGACGTGGGCACCGAAGCAACGGCCCCAGCGGAACCGCAAACAATCGCGCTAAGCGCAATGCCGAATCCGCTGCCACCCCTTTTCCGTGGAGGTAATTGTCATGACCGCAAACGCCAACCTGACCGCCGGTACCGACGAGGCCCGCGCTGTCGTCGCCGAGGCGCTGGGTCGCCATCCCGGCCTGACCGCCCGCAAGTTGGCCGGACAGGAGAACCTGTCCCTGCCGGTCGTCACCGAGGCGCTCAAGCACATGGAAGAGGCCGGGACCGCCACCCGCACCCCCGGCCCGACCAACGGAAACCGCAAGAGCGCCGACCTGTGGGAGCCCGTTACCCCGACCGGCGGCACCACCGACACGACGCCGGACACGGCCGACCAGCCGACCCCGGCCGACGAGCCGACCTCAGCCGACGACGACACCACCGGCGACGTGACGGCGGACGAGCCGACGACCACCGAGGACACCCCGGCCACCGCCGACGCGACGCCGGACACGGCCGACGAGCCGGCCCCGGCCGACGACAAGGCGACGCCGGGCGAGCCGGCGCTGCCCGAGGCTCCGGTGTCCGGGGTGCCCGTATCCGGGGTGCCGGTGTCGGGTGCGCCGGTCGGGCCGCGTCAGCCTGACCTCAAGGTGTTGATCATGGCGGGGGTGTTGGGTGGGCACCCGGACGGGATCACCGCTGACGAGGCGATCAACGAGAGCGGCCTGTCGGTCGCGATGGGGGACACGGTCCTCGCCGCGATGGAGGTTACCGGTGCCGCGCGTCGCCTGCCGGTCGGTGAGGACGGCGACGAGCTGTGGACCATCGGTGACGGTGACCTCGCGGCGGTGGACCCGGCCAACGCCCCGACGCACACCACCTGCCCGACGTGCGGGCACACCCGCAAGATCCGCCGCCCCTCGGTCCGGCGGGCCACCGGCACCGGCCGCACCACCGGTGAGATCAACAGCGACGGGTCGGCGAAGTTGGGCAAGAACGAGTTGCGCAACCGGGTCGAGGCGTTCATGCGCGACCTCGGCCCCGGCCACGACGTGACCCCCGGCACCGTCGCCCGTGAGATCGGCGGACGCAGCCCCGGCGCGGTCGGCAACGGCATGCGGAAGATGGCCACGGCCGGGGTGCTGGTGCTGACCCGTGAGGCCCCGGAAACCTACGCCCTCGCCGACGACGCGCCCGCCCCGACCGCCGAGGTGCGCGCGTTCCTCGCCCGGCCCCAGACCCCCGCCGCGCCCACCAATGACGACACCGCCACCGGCGACGAGGCCCGCACCGACGAGGCCGCCGCCGTCCCGGTCGCGGCCTGACCGATCACCTCGCCGGGGCCGGGCACCACGCCCGGCCCCGGCATTCGCGCGCCCCCAACAACCGGAAGGGACGACGACCGATGACCACCCCACACCCCCACCCCGACCACAGGCAGACAACCGACCCGGGGTCGCTGCGCTGCCCGGAATGCGAGCAACTGGCCCGGCTGGTGCCGCCGCGCGACTGGCCCCTCAACGGGTTCGCGGCACGTTCCGGCGCGTCACACACCGACGGCACGCCACTGTGCCCGGTCCACGGCCCGAACGGCTCACAACCGGCCGACCCGGTGGGCGCACCGGCCCGGCTGACCCTGTGGCAAGCCGTCCGGCAGACGTGGCTCGCTCACCCTGATTGGACCGTCACCGATCACCTCGCGTGGCTCGACGGCGAGGGCTACGACACCGACACCCCGGACGGCGACCCAGCCGACCTCATCGGCTGGTGGCCTGCCGCGCACCGGAGCGCCGCGTCGCTGTCCTGGCCGCCCGATCACGGCCGGGTCTACGCGATCCTCGGCGCTGACCTCCTGATCGTGTTCGACGACGCGGACAGCGCCGGTGACGTCCTGACGATGCTGCGGGTTGCGCAGGTGCCGGCCGACGTGCACGTGTTCAACGCGGCCGGTTGGGACGAGGTGGCCCGTCTCGTGCGCGCGGTCAACCCGGGCCTCGTCATCCGCGACAGCCGCCCCGGACCGGTAGGCGGCCGATCATGACGTACCCGTCCGGCGAGGTGCCAGAATTGCCGCCCGCGCTGGCCGCGCGTCCCCGCGACGCGCGGCGCGCGGCGCGGCCTACCCATCCCACCGGTCAACATCCACCCCAACCCGACCGGCGACGGGTCGCACGTGGACTTCACCACGATCAACACCACCACCTCAACCCGCCTCGCCGTCGAGCGCCGGTGCTCGCTGTGCGGTGAGCCGATGGGCTATTGGGTTGCGTTACTCGGCGGACCCCGCGCGGCCGAGTTGATGCGCTATGCCGACCCGCCGGGGCATCCCGAGTGCATGACCGCCGCGCTGTCGCTGTGCCCGCACATCGCGCTCGGGCGGCACCGCCGCGCCCGCGCCGACCGTCCCGGGGCGGGCATCATCCCGCCGGGGTCGCACGGCGACAAACCCGACCGGTACCTGTTGGGCATCACGCGTGACTACCGGACCCGGTTCATTCCCGAACACGGGTTCACCGTGTACCTACCGGCCCCGTTCAAAACGGTTCACGTGTACCTGTACGGCCCGGACGGGCGGCTATACCCGGCCACCAACACCCGGTAGGCCACGGCCGGCAGCGGGCGTCAAATTCGCCGCAGAAACCTCGATCGACTCCAACCGATCGTCTTGATCCACCGATAGAGGTAGGAAACATTGTTAGTGACGGCGCGGCCGGGGTTGCAATCCCCGGCCCGCCGCCCGCCAACACACAACCTGGAAGGGGTGCCACCGTGGCACACGAACTGGAAACGCTCGCGAATGGGCAGACGGCCTTCGCCTCCGCGCGGTTGACCGCGTGGCATCAGCTCGGCACTGTGGCCGACGAGTGCATGACCGCCGAGGAGGTTATGAGCAAGGCGTGGCTCGGCGGGTGGGAGGTCCGCAAGATCGCCCTTCAGGGCATCGAGGTCACCGAGCGCGGGGTGACGAAGGTCGACTGCACCGACAAGTACATGACCGTCCGCACCAACCCGGCCACGGGCGAGACCGAGTACCTCGGCGTGGTCGGTGAGGACTACAGCGTGGTGCAGAACGAGCAGGTCGCCGAGACCCTCAACCTCTTGGTCGACGCCTCCGGCGCGCACTTCGAGACCGCCGGCTCGATGCGCAAGGGACGCTCGGTGTTCGTCACCATGAAGCTGCCCACCGCGATGCAGATCGCCGGTGTGGACGACATGGACCTATACCTCGCGGCCACCACCTCCCACGACGGCACGGCCGCCCTGCGCCTCGATGCGACCCCCGTGCGGATCGTCTGTAAGAACACGCAGAACCTGGCCTTCGCCCGGTCGGTCAGCTCGTACACGTTCCGGCACACCTCGAACGTCTCCAGCAAGATCGCCGAGGCGCGGCAGGCCCTCGGCCTGATGTGGAAGGCGTTCGGCGACTTCGAGACCGAAGCCGAGAAAATGATCAACGAGTCGTTGACCATGGGTGAGTTCGAGAAGGTTGTCGCGCAGGTGTGGCCCGTCGCCGACGACACCTCGGACACCGCGAAGAACAACGCGAAGCAGCGCACGGCCGCGTTGCGGTACCTGGTCCGGGACGCGGACACGCAGAAGGCGATCAAGGGCACCCGGTGGGCCGGATACCAGGCCATCACCGAGTACGTGGACCACTTCGCCCCCGCCAAGACCGACCTCGCCCGCGCCACGCGGGCGCTGACCGGTGCCGGTGCGGACCTCAAGGCCCGCGCGTTCGAGCTGCTGGCGGTCTGACGTGGCCCGGCACGGGGGCCGGGCCACCACGCCCGGCCCCGGTACCGGCGAGCACCCCGCCACCGGTACCGCGTCCGTTCCCACGCCTGCAGCCGAGCCCATGCTCGCGCCGGAGCCCACCGCCGCCACCATGATCGGACTGGCCAACCGGGTGAGTGCCCACCACGCGGCGGCTGAGGTCGCCCGCGCGATGGCAGAACACTCAACCAGCGAAGCCGAACACGCCCACCTCATCGCCCGCGCCGAGCACTGGGAAGCCCTCGTCAACGAGCAGTGGAACGCACTCTGCTCAGCGATCTGGGCGACCGCACCCGGCGGGGCGACGGTCGAGCGATTCCTGCCGGTCCGGCCGCTGACCAACGGCCACGTCGAGCTGCACACCTACAGCACCGAAGGCCGCCGACTCGTCGTGCTGCTCACCGGCGCGCAGGCCCTCGCCGTCGGCGCGCACCTGACCGCGTACGGGGCGCTCAGCCTCGACCGCAGCGGCCAGAAACTCGACCCCGGCCTACCCCACGTCAAGGCCGCACCGCCCTTCGACGCGGACGGGACCGCCGGTGCACCGGCCAACCCGGACGGTGCCGCCGGGCCACCGCCCGCCCATCCCTGACCGCCCGTGACGTGCCGCGCGGCCACGGTCGCACCCCGGGCCGCGCGGCACACCCGGCGACATCACCCCTCGAACTCACCACGGAGTTTCCGCATGACCGCAGAACGATTGTTCAACCTTGCCGCCGAATTCGCCGAGGCGACCGGCAACGCCGAACGTTTCCACGCCCGCGCGGCCAGCGCCACCGGCGACGACCGCACCGCTCTCACCGTGAAGGCGTCCAGCTGGAAGGGCATCGCCGCCCAACGACGCGAAGCGTTGCGCACCGGATTGAACGAGGCACTGCCCGGGACCGTCACGGCCACGCCAGACGAGGAGCTGCCCGTCGCCATCTGGCAACGACGTCACGTCGAGGTCCGCGCCATCACCCTCAACGCCGCCCGAGTGCGGGTGCGCTACAGCCCCGCACAGGCGGTCGCCCTCGGCACCGCCCTCATCGCCTTCGCAACCCTGACCGACCAACGAGGCGGCGGCACCCTCGGCGACATCCTCGCCACCTTCCCACCCACCACGAACGCCGGCAACGAACCTCGCGACGAGGACGGGACACGGGCATGACGACCTGGATCGACCCCTCGGAGAACACCGACGGCATCGGCGACGGGCAACGCACGGTCAGCACCGAGCAGCTCGCTGGGGCGCTCGCCCTACTCGGCTCGATCGACCCTGTCTGCGCCGACGTGCTCGCCCGTCTCAACCTGCGGGTCTACCCCGGCGAGCCCGGCGACCAGACCGCATACGTGGTGCTCGACGTGCACGGCGTCTCCATAGGCGTCAAACGCCGCGCCGACGGCCTGTACCTGCACGCCGACACCACCGAGACCGACGACCGGCTCATCGCCTTCGAGGTCAACGGCTACGGCGAGACCGACCACCTGACCAACCCCTCCTTGTGAACGGAGCACCGATGTACCGGTCCCTGGACGTCGGCGACACCGCCCGCGTCGTCACCCCGTCCGATGCCACCGAACACCGCCTCGGCACCGTCACCGACGTCACCTACTCGACCCCGCACACCACCCACGCGCGCCGCTACACCCTGCGCTTCCCCAACGGCACCGAGCGCACCTACCCCGCCGACCGCGTTGCTCGGCGTACTCGCGCCGACGACCACGCCGCCCTGGAGGCCGCCTTCACCCAGGCGAGCGTGGCTCTGCACGACGCCTGCCGCATCGCCCACGACTACGACCCCGACCTCAGCACCGGTACCGCGAGCCTGCTCCGGCGGCTGGTCGACCTCACCCGGCTGCGCCTCGGACTGACCCTCAACCCCGCCTCCCCGCACAACCGGCACCAGACCGGAGGCGAACAGTGAGGCCGCACCTTCCAACGCCCGACGGGGCCGGCGTTCCCGCCGAGCTGAGAGCGCTCGGCTCGACCTCGGCGCCGATCCCGGAGTCGCTGTACTGCCGACGCTGCCGACGAGGCGTCAACATCCGCGTCAGCGACCTCGGCGTCGTGAAGTACCTGCACGCGGCCGAGCAGCGCGGCCACAGGAACCAGGACCACGACCCCGAGCCGGTGCCGGTCACCGAGATCTCCGACCCGATCATCGAGTGCGACTTCTGCTCCGCGCCCGACGCCGCCTGGATTTACCGGTGCGCCAACCAGTTCAGCGCGCACCGCCGAGTCACCACACGAGTCGTCGGCGTCACCGACTACCGGTCTCGCCACGGCGCGGCGCGGGCGCACCGCACCGACACCGAGCACGCCTTCACCCAGGCATGGGGAGAACGGTGGTCGGCCTGCAGCGGCTGCGCCGACCTCATCGAGGCCCGCGACCTCTACGGGCTGATCCGCCGCGTGACCGACGCGCTGCCCGCCAAATTCACACGAGGCAAACACCTCGCGCGAACCCGCGGCGAGCTGCACAACACCTACTCCGAGGTGTTCGACACCCTCACCCCGCACCGAGGCCGGATCGCACCCGGCCACCCCCTCGGCATCTGGCCCGACACGGAGACGACCTCATGACCGACACCACACGGCGCGAGCGGCCGACGTTCACCCACGCGAAGGCCCGACGCCGCCTCGGCGCAGTGTGCTCAGCCGACGACGGGCCGCTGACCCGCATCACCGACGACCCGCACCTCGTCACCTGCCCGGACTGCGAAGGACTGGTCGAGTTCGACGCGCTACCCGACGACGCCACCGCAGGCGATCCGCGCGTCATCGAGGTACTACGCGAGGTCACACGCGGCAACTGCCGCAAGATCGACGGGGTGATGGTGGACATGACCACCGCCGCCGCGATCCTGACCGTCCACGACGCACTGAAACCCGCCACGCGGGCGAAACTGGCAGCGCTGCGCATCGACCGGATGGCGCAGGTGGCGTGGCGGCTGCTGCGCCCGCACGTGTAGGCCGGGGTGGGTCGGTGGCCGGCGGGCACACCCGAGGGTGCGTGCAATTCCCGACCGGCCACCTCGCCCACTCCGGGCCGCCTGCGGACACACGGCCGCTTCTACCCGAGCCGGGGCGTGCCGCCGATCCTACGGCGAGCCGTAGCCGCCTCTACGGCACGGCGCCGGCAGCGAGCCACCACCGGAGGGAGGATGGGGGCGTGGCACGACGCATGATCGGCGGACGGATCGCCCTCGACCGGGCCGGAGTCGCCGCGTTCACCGGTGCGGCCTACTCCACGGTCAACCACTGGCACCGCCACCGCGCCCGGTTCGACTTCCCCGATAGCTTCCAACACGACGGCCGCGAGTGGTTCTGGCTTGACGACATCAAGGCATTCCACGTCGCGCACCAGGCCGCGAAGCGCGCCGAGTTGACGAAGGTCGACCGCCGCGGCGACTCCGAAGACCTCATCGGCTCGGGCGCGGCGGCGAGGGTCCTCGGATACGGCTCGTATCGCAACCTGCCCGACACCCTGTACGACCACCCCGACCGAGTCGAGATGCTGCCGGACGGGCGGCTGCGCCGACTGTGGTTCCGGCGCACCGTGTGGGCCGTGGCCGACGCCCGTACAGGCCGACAGTCCACCGGCCGCACGCCCGGCACGACCGGTGCCCGCAAACCACACCCATACGCCGACGACCCTCGATTCCCGGCCGCCGTCGCGCTGCTGGCGGAGGCCGACCGCACCGGGCTTGACCAGCGTGGACTCGGCGTGACGCTGGCGCGGAAGCTCGGCATCACCCAGCGCACCGCACAACGATTGCTTGCCGCTGCCTGTGAGGTGAGCGGCGCCCTTCCCGAGTAGGCGGCCTGGCTTGATTTGTGGGAATAGCAGCCAGAGGCTTAGAGGCTGATCGGTGGCTATTGTGGGATTGGTGGGTGGACTTGCTCGATCGGTCAATGCGCAGGGCTGTGAATGCGCGGACGGAGCCTGTACGCCCTCGGAGGTTTGAGCAGAAGATGATGGGAGCGTCGTGGATCCACTTATTAGGGGCCTCTTCAAGGAATTCAGGGAGACCCAGGAACTCCTCGGCATGGCGGAGTCGGACGCTTTTGAGCTGTTTGTCGCAACCTTACTGCTCCGTGATGACGTGTTGGATCAAGTGGACATGACGGATCTCTTGTTGGACCCGGCCACCATCGGCATCGACTTGGCGATCCTTGAGGTCAACGGTGAACTCGTAACCCAGCGTAGCGAAGTGTCGGGTGTATGCGAAAACAAGAGAAGCCTCGAAGTTGTGCTCACGTTGATGCAGGTCAAGGCGTCAACGAGTATTAGCAGTTCGGAGATCTTGAACTTTGGGGATGCGACAAAGAAGGTTCTTTCAAATACAGTTCCTTCGCAGCATCCGAAGCTTGCAGCCGTCTCCGACGCACTGTTCGGAATATTTGATGACTATGCATCAAAACTGAAGGGGCGGCCTCGCGTAAACTTGGCGTTCGTCAGCACGGCCAACGATGCTTCGCTCGCGGATGGGAACGTACTCGACAGGGCGGCGACGGTCCAGCGGGAAGTGCAGGCTCTTAGTTACGTTGGCGAGTTGGCGTTTGAACTTTACGGGGCGACCCGCATTTATGAGGCGTCGAGGAAAAAGACTCAGGCTAACGAGACGGACATCGTGCTCGAAAAAGCCGTCAACTTGCCCGGGATGCCTGGCATTAATCAGGCTATCCTCGGCGTTGTTTCCGTTCGAGAGCTTCTCAAGCTTATTCAGACTGAGGATGGGACTCTGAATGAGAGAGTGTTCTACGACAACGTGCGAGGCTTCAAGGGTGAGGAAAACGACGTAAATCAGCAGATAATCGAGACTCTGGGATCGCCGCAGCGTGCACTGCTGCCCGTCTTGAACAACGGTGTCACGGTGGTTGCTCGGTCGTATGCGCCCAAACCCGGCGACGCCGTCTCTTTGACTGGTTACCAGGTTGTCAACGGGTGCCAGACGAGCCACTGTATTTACTTGGCGCAGGAGTCACTTGGCGACGCTGCGGACTCTGTTTACGTGCCCATTCGGCTCGTAGTCACGGATGACGAAGATGTGGCGACACGAATCATTCGCGCAACAAACTCGCAGACCGCTGTCAATGACAGCGACTTGGTCGCCCTTACCAAGTTCCAGAAGCGCCTTGAGGACTTCTATTTGCAAGACCAGCTCGGGGCTGGTTTGACTTACGAGCGACGAGCTGGGCAGTTCTACTACCGTGATGTCACGCGTACGCGCATCGTTACTATTAGTGAGCAGATGCGAGCCGTCGCGGCGACGTTCCTTGACCTACCGCATCTTGCTGCTCGATATCCCCAGCATCTTTACGCAGAGGTCGGGGACTCGATCTTTGACGACGACCACCGCCTTGCCCCGTACGTTGCCTCGGCTTTTGCCGCATATCGACTAGAAACGGCTTTTCGTACAAGTCTAGAGGCTGAATACAAGCCTATCCGCTACCACATACTGATGGCCTATAAATATGAGTTGTTTGACGGGCGATCCGCGCGGCTGAATGAGCGTTCTGTCGATCAACGAAGTCAGCAGATGGTTGATTTGCTGCGTCAGGCCGACTACGTGTCGGCCTTCAGGGCAACCGCGCAAAGGATCGTTGAGGTGGCAGGTGGACAACTGCCGACCGCGGACCGGCTGAAGCGCCCACCCTTCACGCAGGAATTGATTAGCCGTCTTATCCGGGGGTAGGAGCAAGGCGAGGGCGAGCCCGGCAGCCGAAGCACCGACAGGTGCCGCCGCGTCCGCGATGGTGGAACCGACGGCACCCGTCTGCGGGCTGTCTCAGTCCTCGTCGTCGTCCGTAACGGCCCGAGGCGTCGGAACCTCGATCAGGTAGCGCAGCGCGCCGTTGATGTCGGTGTCTCGGCTGTCGGCGGTGCGCTTGAGCACGTCGTACACGTCGTCAGCAACCTCGATCGTGTGGAGGCCGGGCGTTGTGTCGGTCATGTGTGGTCCCTTCTGGCAGCGTGCGGCGTGGTGCCCGTTCGGGCAGCCGTGCCTATCCACGCTGACCTCGACGGTGCGATCAAGACCGCCGCCGGTCCCAGGCCAGGGCTACGACTGACGGCTCTGTTCGAGGGTGGAGCGTTGCCGTTCGCGTTTGATGTGTGTCACTGGGGGCGTCGCCTCGAATGGCGGCGTCGGCGGCGCGGAGCAGGGCGGCGGCGAGGCTGCGAGCGTGCTCCGGGTTGAGGCTTAGTTGTAGGCCGTCCTCGGCCGGAACGCTGAACTCGGCGTAGGGGCGTTCCAGGTCGGCGGGATCGGTGCCGATCCAGCTCGGGGCCTTGTCCCAGAACGCGACGCGCACGTGTGCCTCAACCAGGAGGCACGCCTGGTAGTAGACGTGCACGTTGTCCGCCACGCCTCGGTGCAGGAGTGCCCGGGGCGAGAAAGGTCGGCGTCGTCGTGGCGGCACTCCGTACACCAGGGCGGGCAGTGCTGCGGGTGCGGTGGGCGGGCGGCGCTGGCCGCTCGGGCAGGCTCGCTCACCTACGGCCTCCTCGCGCGTTTGATCATGTGTGGTGAGCTGACGATGGCACGTTATACCGATGCGGTGGGGCGAGAGCCGTTGACCGAGCGTGCCTCCTAGCGCAGCGTGGCGAGGAGTTCCGACACGGCGCTGTTGCGGATCGAGTGGCCATTTTGGCGTATGCGGCGTGCGAGGGCATCTCGGCTGACGGTCTAGCCTTCGCGGATCAGCTCGTCGCGGGAGCAACATCTCTATCGTTGGTGGGTGACGTCCTGGAGACGCTACCCACCCAACTCCCATCAGCGGCGCATGACGGCGTACTCGGCGACCAGATATGACCGGTAGGTGATTACTGCGGGGATTGTTACGTTCAACATGCCCGCCCTCTCGGTCAATACCTCCTCGTAGCCGAGCAACTCGCCGGACCCAGGGTCGACGATCACGGTGTACTGGGCGGGCAGGCCGTGGGCGTCGGACGTGATCGAGAACGCCTCGCCGGGTCTCCCGACGCGGTCGGTGACGGTGCCAGTCACCGTGATGCCCGGAAGGTCAGCGAGAAGCTTAAGAGCTGCCGCGCGTTGCGCCGGGTTCAGCAGGCGCACGCCAGCGAGTTCGGCGATAGCTTCC
Organism: Micromonospora sp. BQ32; assembly: GCF_059358895.1. Classification (NCBI taxonomy): domain Bacteria; kingdom Bacillati; phylum Actinomycetota; class Actinomycetes; order Micromonosporales; family Micromonosporaceae; genus Micromonospora; species Micromonospora sp. BQ32. Next base: position 283,634 of record NZ_JCADBI010000008.1, read on the forward strand.
AGGTACTGCACCGGGGCCTCGGGTGCGGACGCGCCCGCGGTGAGCCACCCGCGTAGTGCGGTGGCGTCCGTAGGTACCGCGCCATGCCAGCGGCTGTAGAATTCGCCGGCCGCGTAGTCACGCGTCTCCTCTGACGAGTCGATCCGGCCGCCGCGCTTTTTCCACTCCCGGCGGTCAGCATCGGAGTGGAACGTCGGGGGCAACGCCTTCCTGATCTTCCGGCCGGCGTCGTCGTCGGTCCGCCAGGACCGCCACTGCTCCGGTACGACAGCGGACGTCGTTCGTTCGCCGGTGATTGAGGAGTTCAGGAACCAGTTCGCCGACTCCAGGTGCTCCACCGTGCCGGCCGACCGCTGCAGCGCTGGCTGACCCGCCGCCACCTCCGCCAAGCGCCGCAGCCGGGTCTGGGCCGGCTCCGCGCTCGCTGGCGGGCCATAGAGGAGGATCGCGGGGGTTGCCGCCCACGCCGGCCGCGGCTTCCGAGCCGTCTCCAACGCTACCCCGCCAGCAGCCACCGCCAAGACCACCGCGCCGGCCACCAGGACGAGACGACGTCGCGGCACCGTCCGTCTGGCAGGACCCTCGGCGTGGTCGGATGCAAGAATACGCGCCAGGTCGCGCACGCGACGCTCCTCCTCGGCTCGACTATCCCGCGCGGGATCCAAGCCGCCCAACAGTTGACGCACCTCATCGACGGCGTCCATCTCATCCACTCCAATTCGACATCGACGGAGCAGCCTTCCGCGTCCGCCCCGTCTCGACACCGACCACACCCAACTGCGACCGAAGCCGGCGCCTGGCCCGCATCAACCGCATTGCGAACGTCGCTCGCGAGCAGCCGAGAACGACCGCCGCCTCGGCGGCTGTCAGGCATTCCCAGGCAACCAGGCGAAGAATTTCCCGATCGCCGTCCGGAACCTGATCAAACGCCAACGCGACGACACGCTGGTTGATCACCTCGTCCGCGTGATCCGCAACCACCGATTGATCCGGCTCCGCCGCAATGCGCAACGTCAGCTCACGCCACCGTCGACGGCCCCTGGCCTCGTTGGTCAGCACCAGCCGGGCCACTCCGTACAACCACGGTAGGGCGGACTCCGCCGGAACATCACGCAGGCGACGCCACGCGACGAGGAAGACCTCGGCAACCACGTCGCCGACATCAGACCTGACGACCCGCCGAGCCACATACCGCCACACGTCACCGTGGTGACGCTCGTACAACTCGGTAAACCGATTCTCGCTGGCGACCATGACACCTCCTAATGTGCCTATGTCCGGCACCAGCCGTGACATCACAACGAGCAACGGAAGAATTACCCAAGGGTGTCGAGGTCGTTGATCGCGGTGGTGACTCGCCTGAAAGATCCTCAACGTCGAGCAGCCCTCAGCCTGCGTCGCCTGGGCTGTTAAACGTTGGGAGCCAATGGTGGCGCTGGAGCGGTCAACGAGGATGCGCTCTCAAGGGCCTGTGCGGGAGTCACAGGCCCGCCAAGCATTCAGATTTCCCAGGTGACTGGCTGCCAGAGGCCGCCGGGAAACCGCTCGTGCGGGTAGGTCGCGCTCCACGATGTGCCGGGGCGGTCGCACTACCGGCTAGACCCGCACGGTGGGCCGCGAACCGTTGACCGATCGCGTCTCCCGACGCAGCGCGGCGAGCAGCTCGGATACGCCGCTGTTGCGGATGGAGTGGCCGTTGCGGCGGAGCCGCCGGGCGAGTGCGTCGCGGCTGACTGTCTGGCCCTCGCGGGTCAGCTCGTCGCGGGCGTTGCGGGCGGCAGGCAGCAGCGGCACCAGGTCCGGGGCGAGATCTTCGTCGTCGTCATCGGGATCGTCGTCATCGTGCGGCTCATCGTCGGAGTCGTGGTTGCCGCTGTCGTCATCCGACTGGTTGTCGCCCGCCGGATGCTCGGCGGCGTCGTAGCCCTCATCGGGCCTCGGCGCGCCGGCGTCGCCGGGCGGGCGCTTGGGCAACGGACTCGATACTGCCGGCGCGGCAAATTGGGTGTCCGCAATCAACTCCACCGGTGCCGGTGCCGATGGGGATTGGTCTTGGAGTTCACGAAGACGGGCGGCGAGTTCGAGGAGTGAGACCGACGCGACGATGATCAGTCCGTCCACCGACACCGGCAGGAGGTACGGCACCGTGCCGGTCTCCCCGTATCGCGCCACGACTCCGACCATGTGGTGATAGCTGATCCACGCGGCGATAGCGGCGATGGCCGAGGCAGCGATGACCCGAATGACGCCGAGTGTGCGCCGGTGTACGGGTACGCGGGTGACCAGCTCAACGGTGATCAGCAAGGCTAGGGGCGGCCATGCCGCGATGGCTTGGGAGATCGGGTTGGCTTGGGCGTGCAGGATGTTGGCGGTGACCGAGGCGGCCACGCCGAGTAACAGCGTCGCCCGCACGGCCCACTGCATACGCCGGAGCTGCGTCTGGGTCATGGTCGTGCTCCGCTGATAGGGGCGGCGGGTCGGAGTTGGCGTTCTGCGACGCGGCGGGTGGCCTGGGACGGTTCGGCGTCGCCGAGGTCCGCGAGGCGTTCCTCCAGCCGGCGTAGCGTGCGCCGCACGGCGTCAGGCCGTTGCTGCCTGCCGTGGATGCGCATGATCCGCTGGTGCAGCTCCTCGTTGACCGGGTCGAGTTCGGCGGCGTGTTCGAGGGCGGCGATGGCCTGGTTGGGGTGGTCGGGTTCGAGGATCTCGGCGATCCGGGCGTAGGCGGTGAGGATCTGATGCCGGTAGCTGGTGGCGTAGTCGGTGGCCCAGGTGTGGTCATGGCCTTCGGCGAAGTCACCCCCGTACAGCTCGGTTGCCCGGCGTAGCGCGGCGAGCATCGCCGCTTCGTCGTCGGTGGCGGTGGCCCGTTCGATGGCGGTGAGCATCTGCCAGACGTCCACGGTGACGGTCTTGGGGTCGAGCTGGTACCGGCTGGTGGCCGGGTCGTAGACGATGAACATGGGCTCCTCGTGGCCGGTGGCGGAGCGCAGCACCCGCCGGGCGGAGGTGATATCGGTTCGGACGCGTTTGACGGCGGCGGCCGGGTCGACGTCGGGGTGCAGGTCGGCGGCGAGCTGATCGAGGGTGCGGCCAGCGGGGTGGGCGGCGAGGACGGCGAGCGCGGTGTAGGAGCCGCTGCGCATTCCGGTGGTGATCGGACCGGCGTCGGTGGTGACGGTGACCGGACCGAGCACGCGGAGTCGGACCAGGGCCGCCGCGTCCTCGGGCTGGACCGGTACCGGCTCGTTCGTCTCAACGGTCACCGCGGCCGGCGAGATATCGGCGGGCGGGTCGTCGACGTCAGCCCCGGCCTCGGGACGGGCTATAGCGTCGCTGAGCATGGAGAGGATGGCGGCGAGGTCATCCGCGCCGAGGGTGGACATCCGGGTCACCGGGTGCGGTTCGTCGCCAGTGGCGGTGCCCTCGGCGCTGATCTTGACGGTGGGGATGCCGTCGTGCGGGCCGACGATGACGGGATGCAGGTCCAGGGCGGCGCGGTGGGCGGCGACGGCCTGGAGGCGGGCGGCGTGCCGGGGTCTGGACTCGATGAGCAGCACGTACGGCGGTTGCGTCTCGGCATGGTCGGTGCGGGCGTTCAGGTCGGTGATCGTCTCGGCGTCGAAGGTGTCCAGCAGCCGGCGTCGGCCGATCATTTCCTCCTCGGCGTGGGTGACCGCCGCAGCGACGTCGGCGAGCACGATGAGGCGTTCTCCGTCGTAGGCGGTGCCGTCGGGGTCCAGCCCCACCAGCGGGGCACCCGAGGGCAGAAGTCGGGCGAGTAGTTCTGCCGTGGTGACGACTACCGGGCGGGCGGTGGCGCTGTCAGTGACGCCCGTGGTCAGGACAGCGGCGAGGACGGCGCGGGCTGCCGGGATGGATTCGTCTCCCTTCAGGGCAAGGCCAGGACCGGGCAAATGGAACAGGCTCACCTCATTGCCCTCCAGGTCGACGCCGACCGGAGCTGGCCCGACGGGGCTGGCCCGGCGGTGGTCACCGACGGCGGTGCTGAGATCGCGGCTGCCGATGGTTTCGACGTGAGTGAGAGACGGCGGCATCGGAGTGGGCTGCGGACCCGGGCTGACCGGTGCCGGGAAGATCAGCCGGGCGTGGCGGCGTCGGTGGAGACGGAGCAGGGCGGCCACGGCGGCGACGGCGGCGGCCAAGCCGAGGCTGATCCAGCCCTGCGTCGGAAGTGCGACCCCAGCCTCGTCGCCTGGCTGATCGGGGGGCGATTCGGAGGCGGACGCCGCGCCGTCGGCGGGGACGCTCGGCGTGGCCGGCGCGGGGGTGGGCGGCCTCGGCGTACTCGTTGTCTTGTTGTCGGGGACCGGTATGGCGCTGGCTGGTGGTGCCTGCGGCGGTGCGGTGGGCGCGGTGTCGGTTGTCCCGGGTGCCGTGACGTCAGGGCTGCCAGGGGTGGGCGCGGTGGGATCAGGTGGGGCAGGTGCTGGCCTGGTTTCACGGGCGGGGAGCGCGAGTGTCCACCCGACGTGGATCTCGTCGGGGTCGGTGAGGGCGTAGCCGTTGGCCTGTTTGTGCCCCCGGTTGAGTGTGTAGATCTCTTGCCAGCGTTTTGGGTCACCGAGATGCTTCGCGGCGAGATCCCACAGGGTGTCTGCGGCGACGACTCGGCACGTCTCACCCGGGGTGGAACGAGCCAGGTTGACATCCGCATCCTGGCGAAGGGTCGGCGGCGCGGCGGATCGGACGGAGACGGTCAGCGCCGGCAGCGTTCCCAGAGTTTCCCCGTGCGGCAATCGTGATGCGGGAGCCGGCGGGGCATCCAGGGCGTCGGGAGTAGGTCGCCCCTCGCCTACCGACGGTGGGGCCTCTGGTGATGGCTCGGCGTCCATCGCGGTGGTGTTGTCGGCGGCAGCGGGCAAAGCGGCCGCGGTGGTGACGGCAGTGCTGCCCAGCAGAACCGCCGTGAGCGTTTGTAGTGGCCGGGGTAAGTGCAGCACGACGTGCCAGCGCAGGCGATCGGCGAGGTACTGGTGGGTGTGTTCCGCGATAGCAACGGCAAGGAGCAGCCACAGCAGCCAGGCCCCGACTTGCCCCAGCAAGGCGAGGAAATCGGCGCTCAGTGGCTGGTTCAGCCACACGCGCAACTGGTCCGCCGACACCATCCCGGGGCTGAGCCAGCCGGCCCGGTAGAGCAGCACCGGTGGTGCCAGCGCGAGCACGAAGGTACCGGCGCGTACGAGCATTGCTGAGGTTCGTCTCGCCATGGCGTGTCTCCCTCCCGAGGTGCGCAAGGGGCGGTGAGACCGACCGTAGGAGCTGGATGGGCTGCTGATACCGATGCCGGTGCTAACAGCACCTCACACGGCCTTACGCGGCCTTACACCCGCAGGTCACGGCCTTGCCGTACCTCCGTGCCTCGCGACGTGGGGGAGTGAGGCGACGATGCGGATTCGTTGCTGCTTCCAACTCTCTTCACAAACACGCTCTTCGATGGACATGATCGCTGTAGACGATTGCCGTCTACCCGATGTCGAGGAGGCCGCTATGCGGATACGACTCTCTGCCCGCTTCCCCCGCGCTGTGCATGCCGTCGCGGTTGCCACCACCGCCGTAGTCGTCGCGAGCGCTGGCCTGTTGGGCGTCAGCGCGCAGCCGGCGTCCGCCACGCCCCCGGGCATCCCATCGAAGGCGACGGCGCAATCGCAGCTCAACGCGTTGACCGTGGCCACAGAAGGCTCGACCAGCGGCTACTCCCGGGACCTGTTCCCGCATTGGATCACGATTAGCGGCAGCTGCAACACCCGGGAGCAGGTCCTCAAGCGTGACGGCACCTCCGTCGTCGTCGACAGCGCCTGCGCGGCCACCTCAGGCCGTTGGTACAGCCCCTACGATGGCGCCACCTGGACCGCGGCCTCCGACGTCGATATCGACCACGTCGTACCCCTCGCCGAGGCATGGCGCTCCGGCGCCAACTCCTGGACGACCAGCCGCCGGCAGAGCTTCGCCAACGACCTCAGCCGCCCGCAGTTGATCGCGGTGACGGACAACGTCAACCAGTCCAAGGGGGACCAGGACCCCTCCACCTGGCAGCCGTCCCTGTCGTCGTACCGGTGCACCTACAGCAAAATGTGGATCACGGTGAAGTACAACTGGAGCCTGAGACTGCAGTCGTCGGAAAAGTCCGCGCTACAGGCCATGCTCAACACCTGCAGCTCCTGACTTGACCCCGGCCAGCGGCGCTATCCGTGGGGAGCCGCCACTGGCCGGGCACCTTCGCAGGCTCGTCACCGCTGGAGCGACTGGTTGCCAAGCCTGGGCGGGGTTCATGCGATCAGGTGTGGGGGTCCGGTTGAAGGCTGCGAACAACCGGCCGGCTGGCCAGCGTTCGAAGAGTGGTTTGACCTATCCACCTCGACGTCGGTCAGGCTTATCTCGCGGGTCCAGTGGATCTTCAAGTTTGCGTCGGTGGCGGGTTCGGCCCCGCGCTGGGGTAGCTGTCCCGACACCACAAATACCTGGTTTCGGTTGGTTGAGCCGGTGCGGATCTTGATCGCCCACGCCGTAACCGGTGATCAGGTGGCACGGTTTGTTCGATAACAGCAGGAACGATCGCGGGAACTTCGGGAGTTAGACAGTGAGCAGCGGGGAAGCCGGTTGGCGTCCGTACCCGGGCGCCTACCGTGCTCCCGAAAATCTTCCCCCGGTCGAGCCTGGTCGTATCGTCGGTCTAGTTGCCAGCTGCGATCTCCGAGGGACGTACCCCGAGGATGCGAGTACCCGGAGCTTCGCGATTAGCGAGATCGCGGTGCTGGAGGACGGTCGGCGCGTGCTCCTGCATGCGGAACGTGGGTTCACTCTCACTGCTAGATCAACCGGCGTCCCGGGTGGTGTCGTTCCGCTCGTCGAGACTCGGGAAAGCATCACCCAATACGTTCTGAACGCCGTGCTCCCTGACGACGCCGAAGAGTCCGCAGAGGATCATCCTTGGTCATGGTTAGCCGGGCTAGCTCGGGCTCGCGGTCTGGGTGCGACCGCGGAAGACCTACGAGGTCTTAGCTATGAGGTGGTCTTCACCGACAGGATGAATCAATGGCTTGCGCCTGCCTGAGCGGCCCTGATCGGACGATCCGGGTTACTGCCGGCTGGCACCGGTCGTGCTACTTGGGCTGTGCGACAGGCTATCGGGGAAGTCGTCGTCGAGCCCATTGTGCGACAGGAGACGCAGGTAGCGGTCGTGCAGTTCGGTGGCCGCCTCGTGGTCACCGCGGGTGGTGAGGGCGCTGTGGGCGCGGGCGTGGAGGTCTGCGTTGTATGGGTCGATGCGGAGGCCCGCCTGCAGCAGGGCAAGGCGGCGCGGCGGATCCGGTTCGGCGTCGGCGAGGGCGGCGCAGGCGTCGATGACATGCCGGCGGGTCGCTTCGCGAATGGGGTCGAGCCATGGCCAGATGCGTCCGGCGGCGAGGTCAGCGGGGTAGGCGTCAACGACGGCTTGCCAGGCAGCGGTGGTGTTGGTGACGGCGCTGGCGGCGTGGTGAATGGCGGCTTGCAGCTGCCACAGGTCGACGTT
>NZ_JCADBI010000009.1:0-272625 GCF_059358895.1 Micromonospora sp. BQ32
GATGGTGAGGGGTTCGCCATCGACGAGAAGGGTGGGCTCGCCCAAGACACGTAGGCGAAGCCGCCGCGAGGAAGCATCGGGCCGGCTGCGGGGCTCGCCTCTGGTCGCTTGCCGCGGTAGCTGAGCCTTCGGTGGCACCACGTGCGGCAGGGGAGGAGGGCCCGGGATCGGTGGGGCGGGCGGTGCCGGGTCGGGGCGGACGATGACGGCGAGCAGGTCAGTCGCCGCCACCTGGTCGAGGACACACAGTCGAGGTCCAGGCTTTTCGGGGCGCAAGGGGTCGTGCAGATGGCCTGTCGGGGCGGCCTGCCAGGTTGGGCCCGCTGGCCATCCTCCCAGCACAACGACTCGGCCACCGGCCGTGGCCGCCATATCAGCGAGGTGTCTCACGTCGTAGCCGTCGCACTCCTTCGTCAGCAGGAGGACGATCCTCGGTGAGGGGGCGGACTCGACGAGCCGCGTTGTGTCGTGGATGGTCTCCACGGTAGTGAGCTGTGGTAGACGCCGGTCGAGCGCCTGCGCGTCGCCGCCCAGGAGACTGGTCAGCGTTGCCCTGGTGGTGATCAGCGTTGGGGTGCGGAGGTGATGCCCGGCCAGCAGGGCGGAAATCAGCAGTCCTCGGCCGATCGATAACGTGCCTGGTCCGCTGACGCCCAAACCGCTAACCGGGAGGGCACCGACAAGAGCGGCGAAGCTGCCCGACGGCTCCGGTGCAACCGACGGGGCAGTAGCGTCTGCGAAGGCTGCCTGCACAGCCGCGACGGTCGGGGGCAGTCCTGCTGTATCGAGTTCCTCGCGGCGGTGTGGGCCGGGCGGGAGGGGTCGGTAGTCGCGGCGGCGGCGCAGCCAGACGAGGGCTGCGGCAGCAGCGACCTGCCCGGCGACCTCATTAGGAAGCCACCCGCCGGCCAGGAGAATCCCATCATCGCTGGCCGCCGTGTCCTCATGAATGGGGCTGCCCCCGTCGGAATCCTCGGGCATCCCTGCTGCAAGCGGAGGCGATGGTTGCGGCGAGGCGATGGTGACCGTGTTGGTGGCGACGCTGAACACTGCGGCTCCCGCCATGCCGCTTGCCGTCGCCTGCAGCGGCGTCGGCAGCGGAAGCCGGCGCAACCATCCCACGGTCGTCCGCAGGCGGGTTAAGACCCGTACGGCGACGGTGTAGGCGAGCAGCAGCCACAGCAGCCATGCACCGATCGTCAACGCGGCGGTGAGTGTCTGCTCGGTCAAGGGCTGCTGCACCCACGCCCGTACCTGCTCGGTGCTCGGCCACCCGTGTATGGGTGGGCCGATCAGAAGTAGCAGCACCACGGGCGGGCCGGCCAAGAGCGCGAGGACGACCAGCAGCGACATCAGCTGGCGCGGCCACCGCACCTCACCCACCCCCACCCGAGGGCCCGGCACCCGCTGATCGCTGGGCAGCGACAGGGCTCGTGGTGGCGGGGCGGACGATGCGGGTCCACAGCCGGGCCGCCCACCACATCGCTACGGCCACGGCGTAGCTGACGCCGAGAATGCCGGCGGCCTGCCTGCTGACGATCGCGGCGCTGATGACCGCGACGGGGGCGCTGAGAATGAGGCGGAACATCAGCGGCGCCACCAGCGCCATGACCAACCCGACGCCGAGGAGCAGCCCACCGACGCGCCCGGCGATGTCGATGAACAACAGCCGGTCGGGCCACCTGTCGGCCGTCAGCGAGTACTGGATCAACCCCATGCCGAGCGCTGCGGCGACGATCGATCCGGTCGGTGCGGCCAGCAGCGCCGACCAGCCCCCGTGCGGGGCACGCCATTGCCGGGCGGCAACCACCGCCATCGCCACGGCCATCACCACGATCGGCGCGATCGGCCACAACGCCCATTTCAGGAACGGGCCAACGGGTTCGCCGAAGTACTGGCTGGCGACGACCGCGTAGAGGCCGGCGATCGCCGCACCGAGGCTGACTGCGGCGAGGATGCCGATACTGACCTTCCCGCCCTCGGTGCGGGCACTCGGGGAGGGGCTGTGCGCGGCGATCAGGGAACCGAGGACGGTCCCGGCGGCGAGGCAGGCCAGCAGGGCGAACACGGCGGCCATCGTGAACTCGCCCCAGTTCAAACTCACCGAGCGGTAGACGTTCATCAGATTGAACTGTTCGGCGGTCAGGAGGACCTGCCAGATCAGCGCCAGCGACGCGAAGCCCGGCACCGCGATCGCCACGGCCCGTCGCACCGGCGGTATCGGCACCTCCACTGCGACCGCCATCCCCGGGTTTGAGGCACCAGCGTCCGCAGCACCCCGGGCGGCCACGAGCTGAGGCTCGGGAACAACCGTGGTGGTGATGCCTGTGTGCTCGGCGACGACCGTGTCCAACTGCGGCAGGTGGGCGCTGCCGCCGACGCAATAGATCCCCGCCAGGTCGCTGGAGGAGAGTTCGGCGGCGGCGATGGTCTGCCCGACGAGTTGCGCCACGCGTCGATTTACTGGCAGAGCGGCTTCGATGAGCATGGTGCTGTTCGCGATGACCGGTGCTTGCCCGGCGAGCGGTACCGTGACGGCAGGGTGCGCGCCCAACGTCTCCTTCGCAGCGCGGATGCTCTGCGTCGTCGCCCAATCGTCCATGCTGTCGCCGGGTGCGTCCCGGCCGCCTGTCAGAGCGGCAGTCAAGGCCAGGTCGACGGCGGTGCCGCCGGCGGCAGGGTCAGCGAGGGTCGAGAGAACCTCGAACCCCGCCGGGCCGCGGCGAAGCACCGTCACCTCCACGCCCGCGCCGACGTCACAGACGACGATGAACACCCCAACCGGCAGTTGCAGACCGGTCGCCAGCAGGTGCTCGGCAACGGCTACCGGGGCCTCGACGAGACGCGGCTGCGCAAGACCGGCCCGATGCGCGGCCTGCCTCATCCAGGTACGCCGACGCGGTCCCCAACCTGCCGGTACTACCAGCCGCACATCCCGCACCGGCCCGCCGGCAACTCGCTCGGCTTCGGCCGCGACCGTGCGCAACGGCGCCGCCGCTAGCGCGAGTGCCTCCACCGGCGTCTTGTCGACCGTGGCGTCATCATCGACGGCGCGGCGAGGGCTCGGAATGAATCTGCTCGGCTGCTCTACGGCTGCCTGCCACGCCCGCTGCCCTGTCCGTACCTCCCCGTCGGGGCCCACGTATACAGCGCTCGGCAGATACGGCAACCCTTCAAACGAGAGCGCAGACGCGCCGCCATCAGCCCAGGCAAGAACAGCCACGGTGCTGGCGTCACCACAATCGATCGACAGCCGCGCTTCCCCCGCCTGCATGCACACAGTCAAACATGAAGATCTCGTTCACGTCATCTGTTGATCACGCAGAGGTAGCTCGGTGCCGCCCAGGCTGCCGGTGATGCCGCTACCAGGCGAGTGGTCGTCGCTGGAAGTAGAGTCCCCCGGTCGGGCCGTCTGACGGCAGTGTGGCAAGCCATACGAAGGTGTCCGCAGCTTCGCCGGGCGTGGAGTTCGCCTTCCCGTAGGCCAGGCGGGTGTCGACCTTTCCCGGAGACGCCGCGTTCACCAGGATGCCGTCGTCCTTGAGCTCAGCTGCGAGAATGCAGGTTAGTGCGTTCACCCCAGCCTTGGACACTCGGTAGGAAACGCTTCCGGTTCCCATCTCGCCGAAGGTGCCCATGTGGCTGGTGACGTTGACGATCCGGCCGTACCCGTTCTTTCTCATCTCAGGGATGGCTGCGGTACAGCAGCGCCAGGTCCCCATGATGTTGGTGTCCAGGGTGGCTCGCACCTTCTCGATGTCGGCGCTGGCCGCTGCCTGGCCTCGGTCGATGGCGATGCCGGCGTTGTTGACGAGGATGTCTAGCCGGCCGTACTGGTAGCCCACGTCTGCCATGGCACGAGCGACGCTTGCCGGATCGGCGATATCTAGTTGCTGGCCGGATGCGGAGAGTTCATCCGCGAGAAGCTCATCGGCGGCCCGATGTGCGGCTTCCTCGGTGCGGGCGGTGACGACCACGTGGGCGCCGGTCTCGGCTAAGCCGCGGGCGATGGCTTTGCCTAGTCCGCGATTGGAGCCGGTGACAACTGCGACCCTATTGGCCTCGCTCATGTCAGCAGACTACGCACGCGCTCATCCAACGCCCCTGCGGCGGGGTGTCGATGCGCCACGAGGCGACCATGGATGTCCAGCAAGCGGCGATGGTTGCGCACGGATCGGGTGGCGACGACATCTGGAGCAGCCTGGGCAACGAGGCTGCACGCCTGCTCGACATCTCCGAGATTCAGTACGGAATCGGCGCGCCAGATCAGATAGGTTGCGCGGTCCCGGCTGCGCTCGGCCGGTTGGAGTGCGAGGGTCTGCTGAAGCCAGTAGTCACTGGCATGGTGGCGCTGCAGGAGTAGGTAGCAGGCCGCAACCTGGGCGGCGTACTCCGCATGATCAAAATAGCTGGCCCAGGCTGGGCTTGCTTCATCATCAGCGCGTGACATTTCTGTGTCGGCCTCTGCGAGTCGGCGCTCGCACGCTACCGATTCACCAAGCACTGCGTGTGTACGAGCCAAACGGGTAGTGAGCATCGCTCGCACGCGGGCGGGCGCGTCCTTCGCCCCAGCTCGCGCAGCATCGGCCAAACGGAGGGCCTCGGTGGGGCGTTCCGTGTCGACCCGCTGAAGGCTCATGCACTTCAGGATGTTCGCGCCTGCCGCTCGGTCGGCTGCGGAGTGGGCAGCGTGGAGGGCCGCAAACCAGTAGCGCTCGGCCGCCGCGTGGAATCCTGCATCGAAACTAGCCCAACCAGCGATCCGCCCCAACTCGGCGGCGACAACCAGCAGGCGATTGCCGGCAACCTCCGAGTAACTGCTGTGGCGCAGGAGATCCGTTACCAGCCGAAGCTCAGCGTCAACCAGTGACCGCACGCTCCCGCCGCCGAGGCTGGCATCCATGCGGCGCAGGGCCGGCAGTCGCTGTTCAAAGCAATCTAGGAGGTCTGTGTCGACGCGGCCTCCCTCAAGCGCTGCGTTGATCTTCGGAGGCTCGGTTGCGAGCCACCGTTCGGCTATCGCAGCGGCTAACCCGGCCTGCATGATCAGAAACCCTCGGCGATCTAGCACTGCTGGTCCTGCAGTGTCGTCAAGCAAGGCGACTGCTCCGTTGACGGTCCAGGGTGCTGACGTGCTGATCGCGGGACCGGTAGGGAGCCAGTGGGGCCACCCGAGCGCCCTAACTGTTTGCCTATCGACGCCGAGTTCGTCGGCCAATGCGACCTGTGAATCCTCATCCGGCACCACGCCCCATCGCTCCCAGCGCCAAGCCTTCTCGCGCCGGGCTGCAGTGTTTAGACGGCGCGCGATGACATCGACGAGATCTTGTTGCGTCCAGCTTCGCTGTTCTCGAACGTAGCTCAACGGATGCACCAAGAGCTGATTCCGTGGCGATGGTGTCCGCGTCATCCTGCCTCCCGATCGTCGCCGTCACTCTAGTCCGATCCGGTCAAAGAAACGTGCTCTCAGCTGCGGAAACTGCTCGGATTCGTCATGAGACAACAGCGAGACAACAAGCTAGGCGTCGATTTGCTCTGGTCGTTCGGCTTTCCTGAACGGGCCAATCCGTTTCGGTGTCGACCGGTCGCTGTCGGTGATTGGACCGCGCAGAACTCAGGTCGCCCGGCTCGGCGGTGAGCAGGGGAGGTCCGCCCTAGAGGCGCTGGCGAGCCTCCTGCATGGAGGAGTCAAGTTGGGGCCGAGAGAGGGGTGGCTTAAAGATGCACCGGAGAAAGTGGTTTGTTCCGGCCGACGATAGGTCGTTCGATCCCGTAGGCAGCAACGTGACGCGGCATAGGGCTATCGAGGCACGGGTAAAGACGTGTGCGGAAGATCCGAAGCCCAGGCGGGTGGTGCTTAGCGTTGGCCGCGCACCCAGGACCAGCCGGCGCGATGGCTGACCTGGGGCTCTCGCTGGCGGTCGCCCTCGCCTCGCATGGCCGAGCCGCCGACCACTTCTGGTCGTTCATGGAGGACCGCAGTGTGCGGCTACTCCCGCACCAGTTCGCGGCGGTGTTCTTCTCGACGCTTGGGCAGTTAGTCGCGGGTCGGGGTGATCCGGCCGGTCGGCGCGCGGCGTTGGCGGTGTTGGGTCGGATGTACCGGCGTTTCGATCTTCAGCCCTATCACGGTACGGCCGTCGCGGCGGCGTTGGTCGATACGGTGCGCCGGTTCGCGGGCGAGGGTTGGGAGCCCGAGCTGGCGGGTCAGTGGGAGGTGGGGTGTCGGCGGGCGCTTCGGCTCGCGGAGCGGGCGGCGGGGGTGTTGGGTGATGGTCCGCATGTGACGTTCGGCGAGGTGGAGGCGTGCGAGGCGGCCTCTGATGGTGTCGCGGTGTTGACTGTCCGGCCGTTGCGGAGGCTTCGGTATTTGCCTGGTCAGGCAATGCCGGTGTGTACGCCTCGGTTGCCGGGGTTGTGGCGGTGGTATTCGCCGGCGAGCGTTCCGCGCCCGGATGGGCGGGTGGAGTTCCACGTTCGTGCCGTACCGGAGGGTGTGGTGTCGCCTGTTCTGGTCGAGCGGGTCGCGCCGGGGGAGCTGTTGTGGCTGGGGCCGGCTTCCGATGTCGGGTTGTCGCTGGAGGCCGCTGGTGACGCCGATCTGCTGTTGGCGGCCGGGGGTACTGGTCTCGCGCCGTTGCGGGCGTTGGTCGAGCAAGTTGCCGCATCGCCCAACGGGCGGCGGGTGACGTTGGTGGTGGGCGTGCGGACGCTTCTGGACCTTTACGACGCGGTCGCGTTGGACAAGCTTGAACAGGCGCATGCTGACTGGCTCACGGTCGTGTTGGCGTTCTCGAACGATTGCGATGTGGAGCCCGCCGCGCAGGGCGATCTGCTCAGCGTGGCCCTGTATCACCATCAGCCGGGGCAGGCGGTCTATGTCTGCGGCTCGCCGCGTTTGATCGAGGCGGCGCGGAACCGGCTGCCAGCCGCAGGGGTCGCCGCGGACAGCCTGCATCTCGCTGCGACGTTCCATCGCGCGCTTGATTCGGCGCTGTGGGTGTCTCGGCAACGCTCAGCGCACGCTGCCCACCTGGGAAGGATGCTGGGGGCTGCCAGCGGCGGTAGTGGGCTCGGCCAGTTCCCGGGGGATGCGCCATGAGCTTGATGGAGACGGCGGTCCGTCGCGCGACCAGCGAGGACGTTGACGCTCTGTCCTCGGTTATGGCTGACGCGCTGATGGCCCAGCCCATGGGCGTTTGGCTGGTTCCCGATGTCGCCAACCGCGCAGTGGTTCTGCGTCGCTGGGCACGGCTTGTGCTGTTGCAAGGGCTGGAGCGCGGTCGAGTCGATACGACCGACGATCGCGCGGCGGTGGCGGTGTGGCACGCGCGGTTGGAGCCATCCCCGCCGGCTGCCGCATGGGTGTACGACCTGCACAGGCTCCTCGGCCGGCACGCGGCCCGGTTCGCCTTGCTGCATGCCTGTGTCGATGGGCTGCGTCCCCATCGTCCGCATCACCAGCTCGCTCACGTCGCGATCCGTCCCGGGCACGGGGACGCCGTGCAGGCGTTGCTGGCCGCCCATCACCAGACCCTGGACCTTGCGGGGCTGCCGTCGTGTGCGGAGTACAGCGGCGACCAGCCCGGAGACGGACTGCTCGCGCGAGTCGGTTATCAGCCGCGCTCGCCGGTCCTGCTCGCGCCAGGAGGTCCGGCTCTGTGGCGGATGTGGCGCCCTCAACCTTGCGACGTGCAGCCCTGTGGATCGGCTGGCGGTGGGCTGCCGCGACGAGTCCGCCTGGACCGCGCCGCGACTCCTTTTCTTGGCCGCGTCATCCCGGCGGCACCGTCGCGTTCTCCCTGACCACCCAGCACCAATTCATGACCTGCTGGCGGCGACGTTTCGGCTAGCGCGCCACGCCATTACACCCTCATACCGAAGGAAGGCACCCCTCATGCTGACCCGAGCCACTCAGCCCACTGCCGCACTGCGACCGCGGAGTCCCGCCTCGGGGCGTTGGTTGAGGCTGCCAGCACGGATCGCGACTGCCGGCACCGGTACCGACCTCACGCTCGCAGGCGAGGTGACGTCGTCGGAGTACGCGTGGGGGTATGCGATCCGGCGCGAGTGGCCAGACGGGACTCACGACCTGTTCGGATTCACGCCCGATACCGACACCGCGATTCGCCGACTTCACCGCGATCGGAGCTTCTGGCGCGGCGGTCCGGTGCGGCCGACGGTGGTCTACCTCGTGCCCGCCAATGCCGCTGATGTGGGCGCGCATCCGGTGGACGGCTGCCGCAGGTCGGGGTGCCCGGACTCGCCGCAGCGGGGGCAGCGGTGAAGTCGGCGCAGGTGCAGGTGGGGCTCGCGCGGCGGACGCTGACGCCGTTCGGGTTGTGGGTGTTTGGAGCGGCGGCCTCGGCGCCCATGGTGGTGCTTACCGGAGGCATCGTCGAGACGTACAAGACAACGCAGGTGACGGCTCTTCCTCTGACTTTCGTGGTCGTGGCGGGCACGGTCGCGCTGCTGGCGGTGGGGTACGCGGCGATGGCCCGCCAGCTCGGGCATCCGGCGGCCTACTACGCGATCCTCGCGCACGGGTTGGGCCGGAGTTGGGGTGTCGCTGCCGGCATGGTCGCGGTGGTGGCCTACAACGCCATCCAGATCAGCCTGTACGGGCTATTCGGGGCGACGATCGCTGCGCACCTGGGCGGCGCGTGGTGGGTGTGGGCGGGCCTCGCACTGGTCGTCATCGGAGTGCTCGGTGTACGGGCGATCATGTTGTCGACCCGGGTCTTGGCCGTCGTGCTGGCCATGTCGTTGCTGATCGTCGCGGCGTTCGTCCTCGCCGGGGTGGGACAGCCTGCGGACGGTGAGGTGTCCTGGGCCGGTTTCCACGCCTCGGGTCTGGCGGTCAGCGGCATCGGCGGTGCGGTCGCCTTCGGCGTAGCCGCGGTGATGGGCTTCGACGCGCCGGGGTCGCTCGCTGAGGAGGCCGTCGACCGCAGGTCGGTCGGCCGGGCCACCATCGGCGGGGTCCTCGTTCTCGGCGGAGTGTATGCCGTTGCCGCGTTCGCTATGGGGGTGGCGGTCGGCCCTGACGTCGTTGCGGAGGTGGCCGCTGATCCGGCAGTCGGGTTGCCGTTCTCGGTCCTGGCGCGCCTGGGCAGCTGGTGGACGGCCCTCGCGAGCGTGGTGCTGATCTTCGCGATCGTCACGTCGATGCTGGCGTTTCATGCGGTGCTCGCCCGGTACGTGTTCGCCATGGCCCGGGAGAAGGTGCTGCCGGCGGGTCTTGCCCGGACCAGTAGCGCGACCCGGGTCAGTGCGCCGCGTGGTGGGTCGTTGATGCAGACGGCCGTCGCGGCGGTGGTGGTGGGGGTGTTCGGGGTCAGCGGCGCTGACCCGGTGGCGGTGATGTTCACCTGGCTGTCGGCGTTGGGGGCGATGGGCCTGCTGTGTCTACTGCTGGCCGCGTCGGTGGCCGCGATGACGGCACCGGCCAGCGTGCGCGGCCCGCAGGCCGGCGCGTGGGAGTGGCGGCTCGCGCCCGCCCTGGGCGTGCTCGGCGGGTCAGTGGTGCTCGCGCTGATGGTCGGCAACGCCGGGTCTCTGCTCGGCGCCGCGCCCGGATCGCTGAAACCGTTCCTGCTGCCCCTGATCCTCCTTGCCACCGCGGTCGCGGGCGGAGTGTGGGCTGGGCATCTGCGGCAGGCCCGCCCGGAGGTCTACGACGGCATCGGCCGTGGCACACCCAAGAGGCATGCCGTTCCCGACCCCATGAACCTCGCGATCTGAGGAGGGCGATGATGAGGAGTCACGCGGCTACGTCACATGGTGGGCAGTACGGCGCCGACCCACTGGACCCGCGCTGGCAAGCGGGCTACCCACCCGCAGCACCACCTGCCAGTCACCGCGAGCCGGCAGTCACGGTGCCGCCGCCCGGCTACGGCGCGGCACCTGTCCCCAGCGGCTACCAGCGGCCACCCGACGCCACCGTTCCCCCGATCCCGCCCCCGGGCCCGGCTGGCTATCACCAGCACTATGCCGACGGTGAGGTGCCGGCTGACCTGCGCTGGGCGGACCTGCGACTACAGGTCGTCTACCGGTCCAAGCGGCTGAACACCGGCCACCTCATTGAAGCCGATCAGGCGTTCGGGAGGCGCGGCGCGGTCGGCCCGCACGCGCTGATGCTGTTCTTCGTCTCCGACGCGGCCAACGAGCCACACGGCTACCGGTTGCACACCGCCCACCGCACGTGGCCACAGTCGCCGGACTCCGACGTCCTGCCGCAACTGCTTGCGGATATGACCGAGGTCGCCGCGGACAACATCGCCTCCATCGGACGCGAGTGGAGTCCCCTCGGTCCAGAGGGTTCCATGGTCAACGGCGGGGACATGACCCTGCCTCCAGGTGCGTGGTACGTCGGCGTGGGTGTCAGCACCCTCGACTCCGACCAGGGCCGCTGGTACCAAGTCGCCCGGACACTTCGCGACGCCGCCGCCGCTGGCCGCTACATGTCGGCGTTCAATCTCAAGGGTCAGTGCTACGTCCTGTTGACCGACGACACGGCCCTGCACATCGACCGTGACCCGCAGGCCCGCCTTGCCGACGACGGCGTGCGCTGCAACAAAACCCTCAACCCGGACCGGATCATCTACTACAACCCGTACGAGCACCTCACCGAGCAGGGCGACGACGAAACCCGCGACATCTGGCGGCAGCTCACCGCACTGCACCACACCCTCACCGCGCACCTACTCGCGGGACGGCGGGCGTGACCCACCATCAGAGCCTCAGCCTCGCCGACGCCGCGGACCTCAGCGGAGCGCCGGTCGACGTCACGGCCGTGCTCGACCACCTGATCCGCGAGGCCGACGCCGCCGCCGCGACGAGCATCGGGTTTCCCGGCGCCGTGGACCTCGACTACGGCGAGGTCATGACCCGCCTCGGCAACCGGCTGTGGAACAACATCGGTGACCCCGCGGACCTTGGCGGAGTCGCTCACACCCGAGTGCTGGAACGGGCCGCCATCGCCTGGGTCGCCGACACCCTCGCCATGCCGCGAGATGACCGGTGGGGCTACGTCACCACCGGCGGCACCGAAGGCAACCTGTCCGCCCTGCACACCGCCCACCACCGCCACCCCACCGCCCGCATCTACTACTCGACCGCCGCCCACTACTCGATACCCAAGATCGTCCGGATGCTCGGGGCGCGGGGCGTACTGGTCAATGCCGACACGGGCGGGGAGATGGATTACGCGCACCTCGCTGCGCAGGTCGGCCGCCGTCGACGCTGGCCCGCGATCGTGGTGGCCACCGCTGGCACGACCCTGACGGAAGCCGTCGACGACACCACCTCCATTCGCGCCGTCCTCGATGGGCACCAGGTCAATGGACACGTGCACGTCGACGCGGCGCTGTCTGGCATCCCCCTCGCACTCGACGGCCGGCTACGCCTCGATGACGACAGCGGCATCAGCAGCATCGCCATCAGCGGCCACAAATTCCTGGGCGTACCAACGCCCTGCGGAGTTGTCCTCATCCGCGACAGCGCCCGGCACCCGGCGAGCCACATCGCCTATACCGCCGCCCTCGACACCACCGTCACCGGCTCCCGCTGCGGCCTGGCCGCAGCGCTGCTCTGGCACGCCATCGCCACCCACGGCCACGAAGGGCACCGCTGGCGGGCCACTCAAGCCCGCCGCCTCGCTGCTTACACCGTCGATCAACTGAACGCCGCCGGCTGGCCGGCCTGGCGGCACCCGCACGCCTTCACCGTCGTCCTGCCCACCCCGCCCGAGCAGGTGCGCAAGAAGTGGTTACTCGCCACCGACGGAGCCACCAGCCATCTCATCTGCATGCCCGGAATCACCCACGGCCAGGTCGACGCCTTCGTCGCCGACCTCACCGCCACCGCACCACCCCAGTTGATCCCGAAACCCCGGGCGCGACGCGACGATCTATCAACCTCGAGCAGGACGTCGTGAACCCCATTCCCACCGCTAAGAGTCGTTCCGGCGATGCCGTGGCCGCACGGTGTGCTGTCCTTTCGGGCGGTGTGGGCACCCGCACTCCGTCACTGCCGTCCGTCGCCGACTCTGGCCGATGGGCATATCGCGGGAAGGTCGGGGCGGCCGTCCTCGTCACGGCCCTCATCGCCGGGCAGGTGCCCCCGCCGCCTAATCAGGAGTCGCCACTTCTGCTCGCCACAGCCGACGGATGCGGCGTGCCGTCACCGAACGATGATCTCGCCGCCACCGCGCGCATCCCGATGGCGACGATGCTGCGCCCTGGCCAACCGGCTCGCCCGATCCTGCTCCACCTAGCGCGCCATACAGCAACAGACCCTTGCGATTCGGCGGTCGGCCGATTCGATCTGGTCCACCACCGAGCCTGGTACGACAACGAAGGCGAGCAGAGCACGCGGGACAACGTGCGCTGGTACGCCGAGGACGACTCCGGTGCGGAGTTGATGACTCAGCACCCGAGTTATGGGTTCGGTGTCATGAAGGACTTCTGGCCGCCAGGGTGGCTAAGCGACAGAAACCTGTTCCACGCCTATCGCAGCACCGATTGGCTCCGCGCCCGGTCAGGGTTGCAAAACGCGCAGATCAACAGGACCACACAACTCGTGGCCGGTCTCGCCGCGCTCGCCACCTGGAACAGCCCCGGCCTAGAGCAACGCGCCCTCGCCGCCCGGGCCCTTGCGGACACCACCGGGCTGACCGCACACCCCAACACGCTCGACCACGCAGGCCGCACCGGCATCGCCGTAGCCGCCACCAGCGACGACGGCCGTGAACGCCACCTGCTGATCCTGAACCCCAGCACCGCAGCGGTCCTTGCCTACGAACGCGCCATCCTCACGCCTACCGGCTGGCGCACACGCGTCTACCTGCTCCTGCTCACCCGCACCCACACGCCCCACCGCGATTGGGAGCCACCCGCCACCAACACGCCACCCGTGGCCTTAACGGTCCAACGGGAGATGCCCCGCCGGTCCGGTGTGTGGCTTGTCCCCGCCGAGCACCCCTGCACGCCCGAACTCGAACCAGGAGAGGTATCACCGCGATGACGACTACTCACAGCGGCCAACTGCGCCCTGCCCGGCTGCGTGAACTGCTCAACCCGATCATCCGGCAGCAGCTGGACCGGCTCGACATTCAACCCGGCCAGCGCGTCCTGGAGATCGGCGCGGGTGGCGGCGAGGTCACCGCCTACCTGGCCCGCCTCGTCGGCCCCCACGGCAGGGTCACCGCGGTCGACAAGGACACCACCTACCTCAACCCAACGAGCATCATCGACGTCTATCAGCGGGACCTGAACGGTGACGACCTTCCCGGCGAGCCCGACAGCTTCGATGTCGTCGTCGCCCGGTGGCTGCACGGCGCACTGCCACACCCCGCAGAGGCGCTGGAGCAAATGATCGCCCGGCTGCGTCCCGGTGGCTGGCTCGTCCTGGCCGACGTCACCGACACCCCGCCAAGAGTCTTCTGGGCCACCGACGGCGACGTCTGGCTGATCCACACCGTCATGCGACGCGTCTACCGCACCATCGCCGGACTCGACGGTGCCGGCACCTGGACGGCCGACACCCCCGCCCTGCTCGTCGTCAAGGGCATGCCGCAGGTCTGTACCCACGCATCCACCGAGACCTGGACCGGAGGCGGCCCCGGGTGCCAGCTACTCGCCAACGTGGTCGACGACCTCCGTCCCGTCCTGACCACACCCGAAGTCACCGCTGCCGACCTCGACCGGTTCGTCACGCTCATGGCCGACCCAAACGTGCTCCTGGGCTCCTACGAGGGCAGGGCTATCCACGCCCGCAAGGCAACCGAATGACATGCGCCGCACGGGGCGCGGGCAGGGTGCCATCCCTCCGACTGAGTCTGCGGCAGACACGACGGAAATCAACGCAATCTCCTACGTCAAGAACTTGGGCCACCGGCAGGCCGCCACCTACAACCAGCCATTTCCGACCCGGGTAGTCGCCGTGCGACGACTACCCGACGGGCCGCCGCTCATCGAGATAGGCGCGGTGGCCGGTCCCGGCCGGCGGCAGGGGTGCCCCCGTTCCCCTGCCGCCCCCGGCCTGACGCTCCGCAAAGTCCGTGCCGGTAGCTGCGGGGGCTACCTGCCCACCCCTCATCCCAACTCCCTAGGAGGAACCATGAACGACCTGCTCGCCGTCAACGACGACCCGTTCCAGCTGGACGTCCAGATCGTCACCGAGGGTCCCGTCGCCGCCGCACTGTTGGCCGACACGGACGACGGCTGCGACACCCAGAAGAACGGCGACTGCTAGTCGCTTGTCCTTGCCGGTTCCGGTGAGCGACCCGAACGTTCACCGGAACCGGCGACCCCCTGCAACCGAGCAAGTTCCCGTGTGAGGAGTGGATCGTGGCGGCGAGACGCAGTCTGTACCGGCATGTTGATGCCGCCACGATCCGCATCTCCGCGCACTCGTGGCGAAGCGGCGGCCTGCCGTGGCCGCATCGGGGCGATGCCGCAGGCATTGATGGTTGGCTGCGGGAAATGTGGAAGCGCCCTGGTGCGGCCGAAGCCGTGTGGACCGCCAGCCCTGAGTTCGCTTCCCGGATCGAGGCGGTGTGCGCTGGCGGGACACTCGATGCCGGCCGCGGTTGGCGGATGGCTCTGGCACTGGCGCGGTACCTGGTGCGTGCCCAGCGGCGGGCAACGCCCTTCGGGTTGTTCACGGGAGTCGCCGCGCTGCGCTTCGACCGGGCTGCCTCGGTCGTACCGTCAGAGGACTCGACCATCCGGGTACGGCCGGACGCGGGCTGGCTCGCGTCTCTGATCGCGCGGCTCGAAGCCGACCCGCATGTGCGCCGCAACCTGCGTGTGCAGGCAAACAACCTGGCGGTGGGACAGGGACTTCGGCTCGCGGTAGGGCGCCGGCCACATGCCTCGCTACCAGCAGACGGCACCTCTTCGGTGAGAAACACGGATGCCGTGCGGCTGGCCGTGTCGCTAGCCGCCGCGCCGGTGTCGTGGACGGAGTTGGTCGACAAGGTGACCGCCGCGTTCCCACGAACTCCGCATGAGTCCGCAGGCGCGCTGGTTGCCGATCTGGTCGACCACGGCGTGCTGATCTCCAGCCTCCGACCGCCGTCAACCTGCACCGACCCGCTGCGACACATCCTTGACCAGCTCACCACCGTGCAGGATGACCACCTCAACGAACAACAGCCCGTCGCGGCTGCACTCGGGTCGTTGCACGGGGACCTGGGTGGCATCGCAGCCAGTACGACACATCTTCGTGAGCTGGCCGACCGGATGCGTCAGGTGGCAGCGGATCCACAGCCGATCGCGGTGGATCTCCGGCTTGAGGATCAGGTCACCCTGCCGGTCCAGGTCGCTGCCGAGGTCGCGAGCGCTGTGGGCGTGCTACGACGCTTGACGTCCCATCCGGGCGGTCGGCCCGAGTGGCGCACGTACCGCGCCCGGTTCGTCAACCGATACGGCGTGACGGCGATAGTGCCGCTGGCTGAGCTGCTCGATCCGATGACTGGCCTGGGCTACCCGGAACACTTCACCCACGCGGCCGAAGCACCCCCAGCCTCGTTGTCCAGCCGTGACGAACGGCTCTTGGCACTGGCCCAGCAGGCAGTGATCGACGGCGTCCACGAGGTGAAGCTCGACGACGCAGCCGTGAAAGCCCTGGCCAACCCTGCGCCCGAAGAGGGCCACATCAGCCCTCACGTCGACGTCACGACAGAGATCCGCGCGGCATCGCTGGACGCACTGGCGAAAGGGCGCTTCACGATCGCGCTGACCGGCATGGGTCGCTCGGCGATGGCGACGAGCGGACGCTTCTTCGACGTGCTGCCCGCTCCCGAGCGGGAGCGGATGTACAAGGAGTTCGCGCGACTACCCGTCGCGGTGGACGGGGCCATGCAGGCGCAGTTGAGCTTCCCACCACAGCGTCTGCATGCGCAGAACGTACTGAATTCCCCGCTGCTCCTTCCGTGGCTGATTTCCTTGGCTGAGCATCGTCCGGCAACCGAGGATGTCATCAGCATTGGTGATCTTGGTGTGGCTGCCGGTCGGGACCGGCTGGTGTTGGTGTCGACGTCGCGGGGGAGGGTGGTCGAGCCGACGGTGGCGCATGCCGCCGCCCTGCACACGATGCCGCTGCTCGGTCGGTTTCTCGTGGAGTTGCCCCGAGCCATGGATGCCCGGCTGAAACCGTTCGACTGGGGCGCGGCTTCCTGCCTTCCCTTTCGGCCCGCGCTGCGATACGGGCGGATTCTGCTCACGGCCGCCCGGTGGCGCATCGACCCGGCCTGCCTGCCCGCTGCAGACGCGAGCGACGGCGAATGGCTGGCAGCCTGGGAGGTAGTGCGTTCGAGGCTGCGGCTACCCGGGTGGGTGCAGGTCGGCGGCGGCGACCAGAGGCTCCGGCTCAACCTCGATCAGGCCATGGACCGGTCCCTGTTGCGTGCCCACCTGGACGCCAGCACCGAACCGATCACCGTGGTCGAGGCGGCGGGTCCGGAGGACTTCGGGTGGCTGTCCGGGCGTGCTCACGAGATCGTCGTACCGGTCGCCTCCACGGCCGAGCCCGCCGTGGCGCCGGCCGTCGTCTCCGCACGAGGCTCGGGGCCGCCGCCCGCTCCGGCCCCGCCGATCATGCCCGGAGCAGGCGGCATCGTGTCCGCGTCGCTGGCCGTCGAGCCGCCAATGATGGAGCTGGTCTTGCTGCGGGGGCTGCCACCGCTGTTCGCCGACTGGCCCGAGCCGCCGCTGCGGTGGTTCGTCCGCCTCCGACGTCCCACGTCGCACCTGCGGCTGCGGCTGCACATCGACGACTACGGCCACGCGGCCGTACGGATCGGCCGGTGGGCCGCTGCCCTTCGACGGCAGGGCCTTGCCGGAGACCTGAGCCTGGACACCTACCATCCCGAGTCAGGCCGGTACGGAGACGGCCAGGCGCTGGTCGCTGCACACGAGTTGTTCGCCGCCGACTCCACCGCAGCCGTGGCGCAGCTCAGCGCGCAACCCGAGCGTCAGGTCAACCGGCACGTCCTCACCGCCGCGAGCATGATCGACCTGGCAGCCGCGATGCTCGGCAGCCGCAACGACGCATGCGAGTGGCTGGTCGCCCACCCGGAGCAGGCCGCGCCGACACCCATCGACCGGTATCTGCTGCGCCAGGCGGTCACCCTTGACCCGGCCGTGCTGCCGGGACAGGTCCAGCAGGCATGGCAGCAGCGATCCCGGACCGCAGCCCGCTACGCCGACGCACTGTCCGCCTCTCGCGGCCCGCTGACCCCTACCTCCGTACTCACCTCGCTGCTACACCTGCACTTCGTTCGCGCTCACGGTCCCGACGAAGGTGCCGAGCAGGTCACGCATCGGCTCGCCCGCCACATCGCGCTGGCGACCGTACGCCGCCGCGTCCGCACCGCAGGAGCGCCCCAATGACTGCTATGCCCCTCGCGAGCCCACTGCTACGGGCAGCCGAAACGATGGCCTCGTGCATCACCGACACCCTCACCCAGCCACCCCCTCCGGACTTCACGACGGACGACTACGGGCCACGATGTACCCGCTGGCACGCCCAATCCCTATCGCGAGGTGCCGCCGGGGTAGCGATCTTGCACGGCGTGCGCGCCCAGACTGGGCACGGAGGATGGGAACCGGCCTACGAATGGCTGCGACACGCGACCGTTGACACCCTGAACAACGGCAGCGGAGCAGGACTGTGGTTCGGTGCGCCGGCAGTCACCCACGCGCTGACCACGGCCGCGCCGCATGCCCGTCCGGCATCCCTCGACGCGCTCGATTACTCGGTCGCGGATCTGACCAGACGGCGGCTGGCCGCCGCCGAGGCGCGCATCGCGGCATGTGCCCGGCCTACGCTGTCGGAGTTCGACCTCGTACGCGGGCTGACCGGCCTCGGTGCCCACCTGCTACGCCGCGAACCAGACGGACAACTGCTCCGGCAGGTGCTGACGTACCTGGTGCGGCTCACCGACCCGGTCGACATCGACGACGAGGCCGGACGGCTCGCGCCAGGCTGGTGGAGCGCCGACCCGCCCGATCCCGACAGCTCCGCATCGGGTGGGCACGCCAACTTCGGCATGGCGCACGGCATCGCCGGCCCCTTGGCGTTCCTGGCGCTCGCCATGCGCCACAACATCCTGGTGCCGGGACAGGCCGAAGCAATCGGCCGGATCAACACCTGGCTGGACGACTGGCGGCAGACCAGCCCAACCGGACCATGGTGGCCAGAGAGGATCACGGCAGCCGAGCTGCACGCCGGCAAGTCTGTGACACGGGGACCGGCTCGGCCGTCCTGGTGCTACGGCACCCCCGGCATAGCCCGCGCGCAACAGCTCGCCGGGATTGCCCTCCCCGATCCCGCCACGCAGAAGGCAGCGGAAGACGCCCTGGCCCGCTGCCTGGCCGACCCCGTTCAACTCAACCGACTCGTCGACCCATCGCTGTGTCACGGCTGGGCAGGACTCGCCGCAACGGCTTGGTACGCCGCCGTTGACGCCCACACCACCAGTCTGCACACCCACATGCCCCACGTGATGCGCCTGCTGATCCAGCACGCCACCGACGCCACCCCGGCGCGATCCGGCCTGATCGCCGGCCCCGCCGGAGTCGCGCTCACCCTGCACGCCATGGCCACCGGCACCGACATCCGCTGGGCAACCAGCCTGCTAATCCACTAGACGAGGAGACCACCATGGACCTCGACCTCGCCTCTGACATCGCCCCACCCATCCAGGCGGTTCCGGTAAGCCAATGGCGGCAGGTCAACCTGACCTTCGCCGACTGGCACACCGCCGAGAAGTACGCCGCAACCCGGCTCGCCCCCGCACTAACCAGCGCCGAGGACAGCGGTGTGATCACCGCCTTCTGGTTCATCCGCAAAACGCAGACATGGCGGTTGCGGCTCCTGCCCGGCGACCGGCGAGCCAGGGTCTACGCCCTCCTCGCCGACCTCACCAACGACGACCGCGTCCGCGGCGTCACCGAGCCCATCTACCGGCCCGAGGCATACGCGTTCGGCGGCGACCAAGCGATGACGGTCGCGCATACCCTGTTCCACGCCGACAGCCGCCACATCCTCGGCCATCTCGCTGCCGGCGGCGCCCACCGACGCGAACTCGGTGTCGTGCTCGCCACCCGCCTCATGCGTGCCGCCGGACTGGAGTTCGCCGAGCAAGGCGACGTCTGGCGACACCTCGCTAACCGCCGCCACCAATCCAACGCGCCAGGACCAAGCCCTCAGCTGATCGCCGCCGTGCAGCGGCTGCTCATCGCCGCCGCCGACGCGCCGGGTAGCCCGCTGGCAGCCACCCCCCAATGGCCGCAATCCCACGAGCGGGCGGGGGCAGACCTCGGCTTCCTCGACCGGCACGGCGCGCTCACCCGCGACCTGCGCGGGGTGCTAACCCATCACCTGCTGTTCCTCTTCAATCGGCTCGGCATCTCGGCCGCCGACGCCTGGCTCCTCGCGACGGCAGCCACGCACATCACCTTCCACCACTCGTCCACCGACGCCTACGACAAGCATCAACTCACCCAAACAACAGAGAGAAGCACACACATGGTCCACTCGTCTGACGCCGAACCCGACGCTCCCAGCGCAGCCGTGCTTCGCGAACAGCTCGTCACCGCTCTCAGACAGCGCGGCCACATCCGCTCGGCTTCCGTCGAGCAGGCGTTTCGTAGGGTGCCCCGCGAGCAGTTCCTCCCTGGTGTCGATGTGGAGACCGTCTACACCCGCCGCCAGATCGTCACGAAGCGCGACCCCAGCGGTGCCGCGCTGTCCTCGGCGTCGAGCCCAAGCCTCGTCGCGGACATGCTCGAACAGCTCGATCCGCACCCCGGACATCGCGTCCTGGAGATCGGCGCGGCCACCGGCATCAACGCAGCCCTACTCGCCGAGCTAACCACCCCCAGCGGCAAGGTCGTCACCATCGAACTCGACCAAGACCTCGCCGACGGCGCCCGCGCCAGCCTCACCCGCGCCGGCTACGACA
This sequence comes from Micromonospora sp. BQ32, assembly GCF_059358895.1. Taxonomy (NCBI): domain Bacteria; kingdom Bacillati; phylum Actinomycetota; class Actinomycetes; order Micromonosporales; family Micromonosporaceae; genus Micromonospora; species Micromonospora sp. BQ32. The sequence goes on from NZ_JCADBI010000009.1 coordinate 19,976, forward strand.
CCGTCGACGTGATCCACGCCGACGGAGCCCTCGGCCACCCCGACACCGCGCCCTACGACCGAATCATCGTCACGGCCGGAGCGTGGGACATCTCCGCCGCCTGGTGGGACCAACTCGCCAACCACGGCCGCATCGTCGTACCCCTGCGCGTACACGAGAGCGGCCTGACCCGATGCTTCGCCTTCGACCGCACCGACACCCACCAACTCACCAGCACCACGACACCGCTGGTCTGCGGATTCGTCCCCATGCGCGGCACCGCAGAACACACCGACCACCACGTACGCCTCGACACCGACGTGGCCCTCAAACTCGACGCCGCCGACCACCCCGACCGAGCCGCCCTCAGCCACGCCCTGAGCCACCCCCGGCACGAACGCTGGACCGGCATCGAAGTCGCCGACACGGACCCCATCGGCCATCTCGACCTATGGCTACTCGTGCACACCAGCACACCCTTCGGCCGCCTCGGCGTCGGCGACACCGCCCGCACCAGCGGACTTGTCACCCCCGCCTACCGATGGGCCGGAGCCGCCATCTACCACGGCGGCACCGTCGCCTACCTCGCCTTCCAACCAACCAGCGAAGGCCACCACGAACTCGGCGCCATTGCACACGGACCAGACGCCGACAAGCTCGCCGCCGAACTCACCAACCTGCTCGACCAATGGGACGAAGCGGGCCGCCCCAACCAACCCACCGTCACCGCCCACCCAGCAGGAATGCGACCTGCCGAGCCTGGCGACGTCCAACGGCCCGACACCACCTTCACTATCTCCTTCTGACGGCACACGACGGGGCGGTGCCCAGTCCGCCCCGGCCACCCCAGGCACCAGCACCGCCAACCACCACGCACCACCGAACAGACCTCGATGCCAACACGCGCCTCCGCCGTACCTGAGGACACCATGACCCTGCCCCTCGCACCCACCATCGCCGCCCGTTACCCCCTCGTCCCCCGCAAACGCCCGCCAGCCAAACCTCTCGACGCACGAGTGAACCGACTCGCTGCACTCGCCGAGACAGCCCACCGCGAACACGACCCGGAAAAGGCGTCCATGGTCTTCAACGGAGCCGCCCTCGTCGCCTCCGACTGCGGCGACGCGGAACTCGCCCGCACCTGGTGCCACCAACACGCGAACCTCTACCTCAGCGAAGCCCCGCTCAACGGGCACACCGCCCGCTTCGCCCTCGAACCCGTCATCAACCTCGCCCGCCTACGCATCCGAGACGGCGACGGCGACGGCGCACACCGCCTGCTCACCGACCTACACACAGCGATCGTCAGCGGCAGGCACGCCGTCATAGACGAACTGGAGATACATCCCCAGCAACTCACTGCTGACCCCGGCGAAATCCAACAAATCATCAACTGGCTACGCGGCATCCTGCTCTCCGATGGAACCCGCGCCCTCACCCTGTCCGGCCGCTGGGCCGACGCACTGGCTCACGTGCACAACTACGACGGAATCGGCCCCACCCTGCTCGACGGGCGACAGGTCACGATCGTCGCCCACCTCATGCAGGGCGACGACGTCGAAGCCGCCGACCTGCTCAGCCGAACGAAGATCGAACAGCCATGGGAGCGAACGGTGCACGACCTCCTCCAGAGTTGGCACGCAACGACGACCAGAGGCACCCCCACAACTGATTACGCTGGCCTGATTGACCGAGCATCGGCCACCGCGGCAAGCAGAGGACTTCCGGTGTTCCGCGTGCGCCTCAGTCTCACCGCTCTGGACCTTGCCGTCGGCGTCCCGCCGTACGTCGCAGATGAACTCATCAAGCTGCTGACGGCAGACGTCATCGGTAACGAGGACGCCAACGCGGCCCGCGACCTCCTCAACCACCCAGCCGTCGGTCCCGAACACCGCCAACCACTGAGCCAATTAATCGAGGCGAGCGGATTGGACCGAGGGAGCGTGCCAGACACGGCACAAGAATCACTGTCGATAGCCCTCGCTCTAGCCGAATCCGTTATCGGCAGCGCGCCGAATCCCGCGTAGCCTGTCGACTTCGTAGGTCCGGTCGTGTCGCACCGCGGTCGAGACGGCGCGGGAACAAGCCGTTTGACTGCAGCCCGGTGTCGGACCCCCCCTCTAGCCTCTGGCGGGTGACCGCCACGTTGCACCGTTCCCTGCGTGAGCGCCTGCTCGATGAGTCGGAGCCGCTCGCTGGGCTGCTCCGTAAGTGCCTGCTGCTCGGGGTCGAGACCGGCTCAGAGGCGCTGCGACACTGGGCACGCAAGGAACTCAACGGGCACGGCGTCGGAGACCAGGTTCCAGGGTCATTTGTTCGAGCGGTATTCAGATCTAGTGCCCGGCTCTCGCGAGCGCCGGCATGACCCTCGACCCCCGAACCGCCATGACGACCCCGAACCTCAGCCTCTCCATCTCCGCAGCAGCGGAGCGGCCTTATCGATGACCATCTCCTACAGCACCAGCGCGGACGTGACCCAGGCGCTCTCGGTCGACTACAAAAGGTAGGGGTTGGCCTACGTGTGCGCCGACAGCACATGTGTGGCTCAGCTTGGACACGCCCTGCGTGTGCATGGTGAGTCCGCCCGAAATAGGGTGATCAGCAGAGATCGGTGCGGCCTCGAGCCGCCACCCTTTGGCCAGCAAGGATGCCCGAACTGATGGTTGTGACGCAGCAGGAGATTGAGACCCGGTTGTGGGACGCCGCCGACGAGCTGCGCGTGGCGATGCCTGAAGCGCAGTACTCCTCGGTCGTCTTCCCGCTCATGTTCTGGAAGTACTTGTCGGATACCTGGGAACACCAGCACCAGGAGTTCCTGGCGGAAAACGAGGACCTAGCTGACCTCTCCGCCGAGGAAGCCTACGAGATCGAGTATCGGGACTATCAGTCGTTCGAGATTCCGTTCGTCCACATCGGTACCGTCCAGCAGCGGCGCGCATCCTGGTCGTCGGTTCTCGCCACGATCACTCGACCCGGTCTCGGTCAGCGGGTCCGCGCCTGCTTGCAGGCTATCGAGACGGCAAACCCGGACAAGTTCTCCCGTCTGTTCGGATCGATGGCTTGGACCTCGGAAGTGGTGCTGCCGAGACAGGTGCTTGCAGCGGTCATGCAGGCAATGGACCGCACCCCAAAGATGCACGAGGGAAACATGTCCCACGACGTGCTCGGTGGCGCCTATGAGTATCTCTTGAAGCGATTCTCTGACGGGTCTGGCACCCGTGCCGGCCAATTCTTTACGCCGCGTGAAGTCGTCGAGCTGATTGTTGAGCTACTAGACCCGAAAGGTTTCGAGTCGGTTTACGACCCGGCCTGCGGTTCGGGCGGCATGCTCATCGCGTCCGCGAATCTGCTAAAGGCTCGAAAGGGTCGAAGCTACACACTCCGCCTCTACGGGCAAGAGTCGGTACCAGACACTGCGGGTGTCGCACGAATGAATCTTTTTATGCACAACCTTACCCAATTTAAGATTGAGGTCGGCGACACGCTGAAGGACCCCCGCTTCAAGAAGCCGGATGGGTCCATTGAGCAGTTCGATGTAATCGTTGCTAACCCGCCTTATTCGTTGAAATGGAAGCCGTGGAAGAGTGATCCACGGGCCATTGGTGGGGTTGCTCCGCCGGCCTCAGCGGATTGGGCGTTCGTGCAGCACATGATCGCTTCGATGGGCCCAAAAAAGGGACGGGCCGGTGTCGTCCTGCCGCATGGCGTCCTCTTTCGCGCCGGTCAGGAGGCAGTTATTCGTAAGCGGGTCTTGAGCGACGACCTGCTCGAAGCGGTCATTGGCCTGCCTGCCAACCTCTTCTACAACACGCCCATCCCTACGGCTATTCTGGTGTTTCGCGCGCCAGGCTCGAAGGCTCCTGAGCGGCGGTCCGGCGTACTATTTGTTGACGCATCTAGGCGCTTCACCAAGGCGAAGAACCGCAGCATCATAACGGAGTTCGACATCGCGAACATTGTGGCAGCGTACCGATCGAACTTCGACGCTGACGGTGGCCTGGTTGACGTCGAAGGTAGTAGCGGCCTAGCTGCGCGCTTCGTGCCCCTTGACGAGATCGCGGCGAACGAATACGACCTAAATATCGGGCGCTACATCAGGCAGGCTGCCGCTGAAAGCGAAGACCTCGGAACCCTCATCGAGGCTTACAATATTGCTCGCGCCGAGCGACGGAAATCCGAGGAGCGCATGCTTGCCGCGCTCGCAGACGCTGGCATCGAGGGCTTCGATGAGTGAAGCGATCGATGATCGTCCTGGGAGGAGTCGAGAAGGCTGGCCTCGCCGGCCGTTAGCCGAATTGCTGACGCTGAGCCTGAAACCCGTCGATGTCGATCCGGAGCAGATGTACCCAGTAGTAGGGGTGTTGAATAGGGGGCGAGGGCTGCTCTACAGAGATCCCGTATTGGGGAGTTCGACGGCCTACAAACAGCTCAATCGGATCGGTCCACGTACTCTGGTCTACAGCAAGTTGAAGGCGTTCGAAGGTGCAATTACCGTGACGCCCGATGACCTTCCGGAATCATTCGCCTCGCAGGAGTTTCCCACCTTTTCCTTCGCGCCAGACTTGGAACCTGCTTTCTTCCGCATTCTCACCACAACGCAGGGCATGTGGGATGCGCTTCAGGCAGCCTCCAAGGGAATGGGGGGTCGACGCGAGCGGGTGAAACCAGCCGACTTTCTCCGCATCGTCACCGAAATTCCGCCATTGCCGGTACAGAAACGGATCGTCGAAGCAATCAGCGCAGTCGACGACCAGATCGCCGCTCTCATCCAAGAGGCTGCGGCGCTTGAGCACGTTTCGTTGGCCGTTGCAGGAGACATGCTTGCGAATGAGCCAATTGTGGCGCTCGGAACGATGCTTGAAGATATCCGTGGAGGCAAGAGCCCTCAGGCGGACACGAGGCCCCCGGGTGTCGGTGAGTTTGGCGTGTTGAAGGTCAGTGCGGTAGCACCGTTCCGGTTCCTACCGGAGGAATCCAAAGCTCTCTTGCCCGGTACTCGCATGCCTGAAGTCGCACTGGTGCAGGCCGGTGATGTACTCATAACGCGGGCAAACACGCCATCGCGAGTAGGAGCCGTCGCGCGAGTCCCTGCCAACGTTCGAAGCGGCCTCTACCTCGCTGACAAAACCCTTAGACTCGTGCCGTCGCCCAAACTGGATCCGGATTTCCTTGTAACAGCGATGGCGCTTAAGTCGGCCCGGATACATTTATCTAGATCGGCGACAGGCACCAGTGCATCAATGGTCAATATTAGTCAGGACCGCATTGGCGAGACACCGATTCCACTTCCAGATCTCGACCAGCAACAGAGAGTTTCCTCCGTTGTAATGTCCGTTCGTGCTAACGCAGACGCGGCGCGTGCTGAGGCTGCCCGCCTACGAGAAATGCGCTCCGGTCTGCTCGCGGGTTGGCTGGATCGGACCACCGAGATTGTCCCCGCCGAGTTGGAGGCTTAAACCGTGGCTAAGGGTGTAAGAGAGCGCGAATTCCAGAACCTGGTAATTCGCTGGTCTCTTCCGATGGGCTGGGAGTTCACCGCTGGTCGGGCGCTACCGCGTGAGTCGACGCAGACGGTGATCGTCGGCCAGCTACGCGACGCCATCGAGCGGCTCAACCCTGAGGTTATCGGCGGATTCGATGTGGACGCGGTGGTTGAGGAGATCGTCGCCTCCGTCAACGCCGTCGAAGGCGGCCTCGTGCGAGCCAACGAGCGCGTTCTGCGGCTGCTGCGCGGGGCTACAGAGTTCCGCGACACCAACGGCGTATGGCACACCCTGAACGTCATCGACTTCGAGCACCCGCCCGCCAACACCTTGGTGGTGTCGGACGAGGTGACCATCGCTGTGCCCGGCAAGACCCCCCGTCGGTTTGACGTCGTGTATTGGGTCAACGGGCTGCCTCTGGTGGTTGTTGAGGTGAAGTCGCCGACCGCGAAGGCTGGGTGGGTCGTCGCCGCCCGCGAAATCAACGATGTGTACGTGACAGAATACCCGTGGTTTTTTACCTCGAATGTTTTTGCTGTTGCCTCCGACGGGCTGAAGCTGCGGTTCGGCGCCGCCGGAGCGCCTATAAATTTGTGGCAGCCGTTCCGATCCACCGCCGACGACGAAGGTCTTTCGGGACAGGCCGATGTGCAGCGCTCTGTTGAGCTGCTCCTCGACCCTGCCACCATCCTGGATATGCTGGCGAATTTCACATTGTTCGACACTTCAGGTGGTGGAATCGACAAGAAATACCTGCCTCGCTACCCACAAATGGAGGCTGCGCGCCTGATTCACCAGCGCGTCCTGGAAGGCGGGTCGAAGGGCCTAATCTGGCACCATCAAGGCTCCGGCAAGACGCTGCTGATGGTGTTCGCCGCATCGCTCCTGCTTGCAGACACGCGCACCGAGTCGCCCACGATCATCCTGCTCTCGGACCGCACCCAGCTAGTCAGGCAAACCTCCGGCGTGTTCACGTCCGCGATGGGGGACACGTACTTTCACCAGCCCACCACCAGTCAGGAGTTGCGTTCACTGCTGACCGACGACGTGCGCGGCGTCATCTCTACGACCATCCACAAGTTCGCCGACGCCGGCAAAAACCTGTCGAACCGAAGCAACATCATCGTGCTGGTCGACGAGGCTCACCGCACCCAGTCCATCACCCGAGATGGTGGCCGACAGGGTGTTAGGCCAAAGACGCTGGCCGAGCAGATGCGCGCAGCATTGCCCCGCGCAAAATTCTTCGGTATGACTGGCACGCCCATCAGGAACCTCGCCACAGACACCTTCGCCCTGTTCGGCGACGAGAGCGACCCGGGCAGGGTCCTGCATCGGTACTCTGTTTCCCGGTCCCTCCAGGACGGGGCGACCGTACCGGTGGTGCTGGACCCTCATCCGGTGTCCTTCGAACTGAACGACCAGGAGCTCCAGGCTGAGTTCGATCAGTTCGCAGATGACTTCGACCTCGACAACCCGGACCGTGAGGCGCTTTCGCGCAAGTTCGGTCGTCTCACCTCGGTCTTCGCAAACCCGGACCGCATCCACACTGTCTGCGAGGACATCGTTGATCATTATCTGGCTGGCGCCTATCGCAACGGCCTCAAGGCCCAGGTTGTCGCCTACAACCGAGAGCTAGCTGTGGCATATGCGGACAAGATCAATGAGCTGCTCGCCGGATTCGAGGCAACACAGGCGCTTGCGGAGGTTGGGAAGCATGGCCGGATCACGGCCGAGGTGAACATCTCCGTCTCGGACTCCAAGGACGAGGACCGCGCCATGCGGCCGTTCCGGCTCTCAGAAACCGAGGAGGAGGACCAGAAGCGTCGGTTCCTCACGCCGGACGACCCCCTGTGCTTCTTGGTGGTGACAGCGAAGCTGATGACCGGGTTCGATGCTCCCAACGAGGGCGTGCTGTACCTGGACAAGCCGTTGAAGGCCCACACCTTGTTTCAGACAATCACGCGCCCGAACCGCACCTGGGTCTCACCAACCGGATTCGTGAAGCCCTCCGGTGTGGTCGTGGACTACATCGGTCTTGCCGAAGAGGTCCAACGAGCCGTTGTAGACCCTGCAACCGCTGGGACAGGCAGAGGGGGAGGATTTGTCACCGACCTGTCCGAGTTGGTTACTGAATTCCGCAATACCTTCGCTCGTATAGAAGACCTCCTCGCCGATGTCGATGACCTAGACCTCACGATCCATGGCTACGAAGCTGTGCGAGCCATCAATGTCTTCCTAGACGCCAACGTTGGCGCAGCTGAGGTCTTCGCCCGGGAATACCGCTTCCTCGCTCGCCTCTACCCACTCATTAACGCCGACAAGCGGATCGCCAAGTACCGGGACGGGTTCGGGCTGTTCGGCTCTGTCTATACGACCCTTTTCAAGAAGTCCTCCGACGACGAGCGGAAGGAACGGTTGAGTGAGCTAGGGCCGATGGTCTTGGGAATCATCAACGCTCACGTCCACTCCTTCTCCGTCGCCGCTTCCCAGGAGGAAGCCCTCGTTCTTGACGCTCAGGGCATCGCCATCCTCAAAGAGCTGCTTTCCCTCGTACGACCCAAACCTGGCAAGGACGCCGACGACACGAAGACGCCTCCGTCTGCGGCGGAGATCCTCGACCGCATCAAGGCAGCCCTCGACCAGGACCTTGAGCCGGAGTCCGCGAAGTACACCGCCCTCGCCGCGCGAATCAGACTGCTGCGGGACCGGATCATCCAGACCGCCCAAGATGCCCTGGAGTTCCTGTCCGAAGCGCTCCGGGTTGCCCGTGCCGTCGTAAACGCCGGAAAGAATCCGGACGAAGCCATTGTCGTGCTAGACGACGACCATGTGGGCGTCCTCTCGCGGATCATCCGAGACCACGCACCAGCCGGACTCAGCGTTACGGAGAGGAATCTGGCCGAGGAGATCGACCAGGTGGTTACCCGAACCCTTTCCCAGTCGTGGGACAACGCAGAAGCGCGCAACCGCGGCGTCCGCCGCGCCACCGCTGCGGTCTTCCGCCGATACATGTTGAAGCCGGTGGCGGAACCCTATGACTCCACCGTCGCCTACATCGAAGCCCATTACCTCGTTGACTGACGGACAGATTCCCAGGTTCCCGGCGACATGCGGCGGTCGCCCGGACCCTTCGGGTAGCTCGAAGTGACCGAGTATCAGTAGTTTCCGCCGTTTGGGCAGAGACGTCAGATATGAGCAGCATGATGCTGCCCTGTCCCTCGTTGGCGTCCTTGGACAGTGGCTGCGTGGTCGCCTACGCACCCCGCTCCCGCACGACCCAGGGACACCGGGCGCCGGCATCGGGTTCATGCCCCCATTTACCCCCCGAAAACCCCTGTCAAGTGTGGTCTGGCAGTGGCAAGCATTGACAAATCGGCGAGCGCGTCTGAGCAGGTCAGCGACGGGTTTTGACGATCAATGACAAGCTCGGGACCGTGACGTTCGGTAACCGCGGGTTCGGGGTTCGAGTCCCTGGCGGCGCACCAGCGATATTCAGAGGGCATGGCCAATTGGCCATGCCCTCTGAATTATGTGGGTGCGGGTGGGACCGCCTGCTGCCCCCACCTTTAAGGGGTCAGATCGCCGCTCTGACCTGCGGAAGTATTGATCAGAGCCTGCGGACTCTTGCTTGACATCACTGCGGCCCTGGAACGCTCACCGTGTGTGTCGGTGTATGCAGCCGAGTTTGTGGAATCTCGGGTCACTGGTCCTTATGGCGATCAGGAGCCGCCTGCGGACCGGGGCGCGTACATGATTAGGGCGACGCCGATCAGGCAGATGCCGGCGCCGATGATGTCCCACCGGTCGGGTCGGAACTTGTCGACGATCACGCCCCAGGCGAGGGATCCGGCGACGAACACGCCGCCGTAGGCGGCGAGGATGCGCCCGAAGTTCGGGTCGGGCTGGAAGGTGGCGACGAATCCGTACGCGCCGAGGGCGATGACACCCGCGGCGATCCACCACAGCCCGCGGTGCTCGCGCCAGCCCTGCCAGACCAGCCACGCCCCGCCGATCTCGAACAGGGCCGCGACGATGAACAGCAGGATGGAGCGGACGACGGTCATCCGTGGACGGTACCGATGTGCCCGCGGCCCTCGGTCACGCCGGTGACACGGTCGAGCATCCGCAGCCGCTCCCACCGACGCAGCCGCCGTCGTGAGTGCGACGGCTCGCCCACCACCAGGCTCCCCCGGCGAGAGCGGCGAGGGCGATAGCGATACCGGGCATCCACGCGCCGACGGCGGCCCAACCGGCGCCGGACAAGATCCCGGCGGCGAGCAGCAGCGGGATGGCGCAGCACGCCGCGCAGGCCAACCCCGCCAGACCGGTCAGGCCGAAGGGCAGCCCGCGGCGCGCTCGGGCAGCATTCTGGTTAACGGTCTTCTGCATCGGGGACTCCTCTGATGGCGATGGTGGCGAACGGGATGGGGCAGCACGGCTGTCCGGCGCACTCGACGAGGTCGTCGCAGCCGGCGTCCACCGCGGCCCGCAGGGTGCCGGCGATGACCTGCAGGTCGGCGATCTTCGCCTCGACCTCGGCGAGCTTTGTTCGGGCGCGGACCCGCAGACCAGCGTCGGGATTACGGCCGTGGCGGTGCTGGCCCGCGTCGAGCAGGTCGGCGACCTCGTCGAGGGTGAATCCGAGCCCCTGCGCCGCCTTGATCACCCTCAGTACGGTGACCGCCTCGGCGGGGTAGAGGCGGTGCCCGCCCAGGGTGCGCTCTGGTTCGGCGAGCAGGCCGCGGCGCTCGTAGTAGCGCAGGGTCTGCGGGTTCACCCCGGCCGCTGCGGCGACCTGGCTGCTGCGCAACCAGTTCACTCCGTCATCCCGGCTGAGGCCCGGTGCGCGAGGGCGTCGAGAACATCGACGTGCGTGGCCGGCACCTGCACGTCGAGCCGCAGCGCGCTGGCATCGGCGGCGATGGTGAAGGTGAAGAACGAGCAGCAGGAGTTTTCCCGAACGGTCAGGTCCCGGGCAGTCGTCTCGGCGGTCGGATCGAGGCGCCACCGCAGGTGGGTGGGGGACAGCCGTTGCTGCGCTAACAGGGCGGTGGTGAACAGGTCGTCGAACTCGGCCAGCCGCAGCGGCCGTTGCACGCTCGGCAGGGTGCACGCCTCGGGCGCCCATGCCTGGTCATCGCTGCTCATACCCATGACGGTAAGCCTGTACCTGGGTACCGGATGCAAGCCCAATTGTTCGACGTGGTCCGCCGTGGTGCCGCAGCCAGTCCTCTGATCGCCACCGGTTCGCCTTTGCCTGCGGTAGTGCCTCGTTCTGCGGGTCAGCTCGGACCGTGGGTTGGCGCCGTGGTGGTGGCGCGGGTGAGCATGCCGGTGGCGGCGAGGGCGCAGCATCCGGCGACGGCGGCGAGCAGGGGCGTGTATCCGGCGGTGGTGTGCAGGAGCCCGGCGGCGGCGAGGGGTCCGGCGGCTCTGGCGATGGTGACGGGCGCGGCGAGTCGGCCGGCGATGGTGGCGTAGGCGGTGGTGCCGTACCGGTCGGTGAGCAGGGCGGGGGTGGCGAGGCTGGTGATGCCGAAACCGAGTCCGAAGCCGATGACGGTGATGATCGCGCCGGTGCGGGTGCCGGCGAGCAGCGGCATGGCGAGCACCGCGGTGACCTGGATGGCGAAGATCGCGGCGACGATGGTGGTGACGCGCAGATGTCGGCGCGCGGCGGTGAGGACGAGCCGTCCGGTGACGGACAGGACGCCGAGCAGTCCGGTCAGGGTGGCGGCGATGGTGGCGGGGTGTCCGCGGCTGGTGAGGTAGCCGATGAGGTGCACGGTCATGGTGCTGGTTGCCGCGCCGTGGGCGATCAGGGTCGCGGCGAGGATCCAGAACCGGGTGTCGCGCATCGCGGCCCGGGCGGCGGCGCGCCGCTGGGCGGGTCCTGGCCGGGGCGGGTTCGCGGGCGTAGTCGGTGCTGCCGGTGGGGGTTGGCGGATGGTGAGGGCGTGCAGGGGCACGGTGACCGCGCCGTGGAGGGCGGCGAGGGCGAGCAGCGCGCCGCGCCAGCCGAGGTGGGCGGCCAGGAGCCCGGTCAGGGGCATGAAGATGGTGCTGGCGAACCCGGCGACGATGGTGACGACCAGCAGGGCGGTGGCGCGCCGGTCGGGGGTGAACCAGGCGACGATGACGGCGAACGCGGGTTCGTAGAGGACCATCGCGCCGGTGATCCCGACGCCGATCATGACGGCGTAGAGCTGTTCGATGGTGTGGACCTGGGACCAGGCCACGAGTAGGGCGGTGGCGGTGATCGAGCCGGCGGTCATCAGCGCGCGTCCGCCGTGGTGGTCGAGCCACCGGCCGACGGGGATCGCCGCGAGGGCGCCGGCAAGGACACTCGCGGTGAGCGCGCCGGTGACGGCGGTGGTGGAGGTGCCGAGGGTGGCGGCCATCGGGGTGAGTAGGACGGCGTAGGCGTAGTAGAGGGTGCCGTAGCCGATGGTGGAGGTGACGGCGAGGGCGGCGACGATGCGCCACCCGTGGTGCCCGCCGACAACAGGGTCGGCGGGCACCGTGGTGGTGGGCATCAGCTGCCGCAGCAGCCGCCGCTCTGCGTGTCAGCAGGTGCGGCGTCGAGGGTGAGCAGGCTCAGAGGTGCGGCGAGCAGCCCGCCGGAGATGCCGGTGGCCAGGCCCCGTCCGGCGCTCTGGGCGGCCGGTGCCGGCCCGCAGCAGCTGTCGGCGTTAGCAGACTCGTCCGGGTTGCTGTTGCACACCCCGGTCTCGGGGAGGTCGAGTTGAACGTCGCGGGCGGCGGCCCAGTCGCCGGCGAGGGCGGCGACGACGGAGCGGACCTGCTCGTAGCCGGTGGCCATGAGGAACGTCGGCGCCCGCCCGTAGGACTTCATGCCGACGGCGTAGTAGCCCGGCTCGGGGTGAGTGAGCTCGTCCACGCCGTGCGGGGGCACGGTGCCGCAGGAGTGCTCGTTCGGGTCGATCAACGGGGCCAGGGCGCGGGTGGCACCCATCACCGGGTCCAGGTCCAGGCGCAGCTCGGCGGCGATCGAGTGGTCGGGGCGGAAACCGGTGGCCGCGACGATGCGGTCCACGGTGGTCTGCTCTTCGCTGCCGCCGGTGTGGCGCACGAGCACGCTGACCCGACCGTCGGTGAGGGTGAGAGCGTGCACGGCGAAACCGGTGAGCAGCCGGATCCGGCCGGCGTCCACGTGCGCCCGTAGCCGGGAGCCGAGCGCACCGCGTGCGGGCAGCGCGTCGGCGTCGCCGCCGCCGTAGGTGCGCGCCGGTGAGGTGGTGCGGATCGCCCAGGTCACGGCGGTGCCCGGCGTGGACTCGGCCAACTCGGCGAGGGAGAGCAGGGTGTTGGCGGCGGAGTGGCCGGCGCCGACGACGAGGGTGTGCCGGCCGGCGAAGCGGTCCCGGTCGACGCCGAGGACGTCGGGCAGCGCATGCTCCAGGTGCGCCGCGACGTCGGCCTCACCGCGGGCGGGCAGGCCGGCGGCGCCGAGGACGTTCGGGGTGCCCCAGGTGCCGGAGGCGTCGATGACGGCACGGGCGTGGATCTCCTCGCCGTCGGCGAGGCGGACGAGGAATGGCGTGGTGTCGCGGCTGGCGGTGCGCAGGCGGTCCAGGCCGAGGCGGCTGATCGCCTCGACCCGGGCGCCGTAGCGCAGGTGCGGCTTGAGCTGCGGCAGCTGGGCGAGGGGGTGGAGGTAGTCGTCGGCCAACTCGGCGCCGGTGGGCAGGGCCTCCAGGTCCGGGGCGATCCAGCCGGCGTCGTCGAGCAGGCGGCGGGCGGCGGGGTCGATGTTGTAGCGCCAGGGGGAGAAGACGCGCACGTGTCCCCACTGCCGTACGGCGGCGGCGGGGGTGTCGCCGGCCTCCAGGACAAGGAACGGTAGGTCACGCTCGTGCAGGTGCGCGGCGGCGGCCAGGCCGACCGGGCCGGCGCCGATGACCACGACGGGCAACTCGTTCAGGGCGCTCATCAGGTGACTCCTCTGCGTTGAGAATTGTCGAATCAAGAGGGTGTGGTGGTGCTGTGGTGGCAGGGCCCGGGAGGGTTCAGATGCTGCGGCTGCGGCGTTCCAGCAGGATCACGTCGCGCCACCGGCCGTGGTGGCGTCCCACCCGTTCGCGGACGCCGATCACGCGGAATCCGGCGCGCTCGTGCAGGGTGAGGCTGGCGGTGTTCTCACCGAAGACGCCGGACTGGATGGTCCAAATGCCGGCCGCCTCGGTGGAGGTGATCAGCGTGTCCAGCAGCAGTCGAGCCACGCCCTGTCCGCGCGCGGCGGGGTCGACGTAGACGGAGTGCTCGACCACCCCGGCGTAGACCGGGCGGGTCGATGTCGGTGAGACCGCGACCCACCCGAGGACGGCGCCGTCGCCGTCGACGGCCACGAAGCGGTGCTGCGGCAGTCGGGCGGCGTCGAACGCGGCCCAGGTCGGTGCGGTGGTCTCGAAGCTGGCGTCGCCCCCGTCGAGACCGGCCTGGTAGATCGCGAGGACCCGGTCGGCGTCGTCGACGCTCATCGGGCGGACGGTGACCTCGGTCATCAGCAGGCTCCGACCGGCGTGGGGGCGGGGCGGCCCATGACCACGTCGGCGGCCGACGGGAAGCGGCCGACGCACGCGTCGTTGATCTGGTAGTGCCGGGCGGTGCCGACCGCCTCGACGAGGACGAAGCGCACCTCGGTGAGGATCTTCAGGTGCTGCGAGACCGTGGACTGCGCCAGGCCGACGGCGGCGACGATCTCGCCCACGCTCATCGGGCGCGCCTGGCGGGCCAGGCACTCCACGATCTGCACCCGCGTCGCATCCGCCAGGGCCCGGAACCAGGAGGCGTAGGTCTGCGCGGTCGCCCGGTCGAGCAGGTCACTCACGGCCACTCCCTCTGTCGTCTATCGCCGATTAACGATGAAGCCTAGCGGGCGGGTCCGTCACCATCGGCCGTACGCCGCGTAGGCGAAGGTGCGGGTGGCGTCGTAGCGGCGCTGGGCGCGCTGCTCGGTGGTGGTGACCCGCGCGCACGAGTCGCAGAACCGGACACCGGCGGCCGGTGGCGCGGATCGACGGGCGAACCGGAGCATGGCGTTCTCCTTCTCCCGAACGCCTGTCTTGACGTTCGTCGAATCAGAGAGTTGCACACTGATTAGGGAAGTGTCAATCTAGAGAAATGTCGAATCAAGCTGTTCCACTCGCCCTGATCGACCTGACTGCCGAGACGCCGTGCTGCCCACCCTTGGCGCAGCGGCGGGTGCCCGCCGAGGCGGCGGCGGTGCTGGCGCCGGCGTTCAAGGCCCTCGGCGACCCGGTGCGACTGCAGCTGCTGTCGATGATCGCCTCCGCCGACAGTGGGGAGGCGTGCGTCTGCGACCTGACCCCGGCGTTCGACCTGAGCGGGCCGACGATCTCGCACCACCTCAAGACGCTGCGCGAAGCGGGCCTCGTCGACGCCGAGCGGCGCGGCACCTGGGTCTACTACCGCGCCCGCCCGGCCATCCTGCGCCAGCTCGCCGCGCTGCTCAGCGTGCAGCCGACGCCCGTCGCCTGAGCCGGAACCGACCTGCGGTCGCGGCCAGCGCGGCGACGACGTGCGCGGCGTCACGGCCGACACCGCGCAGGGTGTTCGAGGCGAACGATCGCTGGAACTCCAGCCCCAGATAGACCAGGGCCCGGTGGGTCGGTGGAGATTCCGTGCGCCTGGCCTGCTGCTGACCGCGCCGTCCGGCGCTTAGTAGCGGCAACCGCCTCCACTCCTGTGCGGGCCCGCCTGCCGCATGCGGAGGACCCGCGCGTCCGCCTTCCGCCGGCAGTCGCCCCACCTCCGCTTGACAGTGGCGGAAAGCTCAACAATTATTGAGTCAATGATTACTGAGCTTGCTTCCCTGTCGGGGCGCGCCCGGATCCACGCCGCGCTCGGCGACCCGGCGCGCCTGGCGATCGTGGACGCGCTCACCCTCGGCGACGCGTCCCCTGGCGAGATCGCCCACGACCTGGACATGCCGACGAACCTCATCGCTCACCACGTCAAGGTCCTCACCGAGGCGGGCCTGGTCATCCGAGATCGGTCCGAGGGAGACCGCCGCCGGACCTACCTGCGACTGCGCCCCGAGGCCCTGGCCGCGCTGACACCGCCGCCGCTGGCCGGCGTCGGTCGGGTGGTGTTCGTGTGCACCCGCAACTCCGCCCGCTCGCAGCTCGCCGCCGCCCTGTGGTCCGATCGCGCGCACACCCCAGCGGCGTCGGCGGGGACGAAGCCCGCCGAACGGGTTCACCCCCGCGCCGTCGCGGTGGCCCAGCGGCACGGGCTGACGCTCAACCCGGTCGGCACCTCCCACGTCGCCGACATCGTGCGCGACGACGATCTGATCATCGCGGTCTGCGACAACGCCCACGAGGAACTCACCGGCCCGGCCCGGCCCCGGCTGCACTGGTCGGTGCCCGACCCCGTCCGCCTCGACACCGACGACGCATTCGAGACGGCGTTCGCCGACCTCGCCGCCCGCATCGAGCGCGTAGCCCCCGTCATCACCCCCGCCATGAGCTCGGGAGAGCACCGTGACTGACACCAGCCCTCGCCCCATGCCAGACATCTCCGTCGACCAGCAGGTCGCCCTGCGCACCGCCGCCACCCGGCTCGCCGCCGAGTTCACCGGCATCTACGGCGCCGAGACCATCGAGGCGTTCCTGCACTCCAGCTACGACCAGTTCGCCACCGCCGGCAGCATCCCCAACTTCCTGCCGCTGCTCGCCGAGCGATTCGCCCGACAGCGCCTGCGTGCCCTCGCCCGCGTCGAAGGCCATCACCGCGACGGCCGACCGGTCGTACTGTTCCTCTGCACCCACAACGCCGGCCGCTCGCAGATGGCGCTGGGCTTCTTCACCTCTCTCGCCGGCGAGCACGCCGTGGCATGGTCCGGCGGCAGCGAGCCCGGCATCGAGGTCAACCCAGCGGCGACCGCGGCGATGGCTGAGCGTGGCATCGACATCGGCGAGGAGTTCCCCAAGCCCTGGACCGATGAGGTCGTGCGCGCCGCGGACGTGGTGGTCACGATGGGCTGCGGCGACGCCTGCCCGGTCTTCCCCGGCACCCGCTACGAGAACTGGGACCTCGACGACCCCGCCGGCCTGGACCTCACCGACGTACGGCCGATCCGCGACGAGATCGAACGCCGCGTCCGCCAGCTCCTCGACGACCTGAACGTCCCCGCCGCCCGCTAGAGCACCCGCCGCCCGACCCGCGGCCGGCGATCCCACCACACTGGAGAGAACAGACTGATGACCATCGCACTATGGCGGCGCCTGCTGGCTGAGTTCACCGGCACCGCGCTGCTGGTCACCGCCGTGGTGGGCTCCGGCATCATGGCCACCACCCTCTCCCCGGACGACGTCGGCCTGCAGTTGCTGGAGAACTCGATCGCCACCGCGTTCGCCCTCGGCGCGCTGATCCTGATCTTCGGCCCGGTCTCCGGCGCGCATTTCAACCCGGTGGTCTCCGCGGCCGACTGGTTCCTCGGCCGCCGCGCCGGCACCGGCCTCACCGTCCGCGACCTCGGCGGCTACATCGCCGCCCAGGTCGCCGGGGCTATCGCCGGGTCGGTGCTGGCGAACCTGATGTTCGACCTGGCCGCCGTGACCTGGTCGGCCAAGGACCGCGACGGCGGCAACCTGTGGCTCGGCGAGGTCGTCGCCACCACCGGCCTGATCCTGCTCGTCTTCGCCCTGGCACGCTCCGGCCGCGCCCCCGTGGCCCCGGCCGCTGTGGGCGCCTACATCGGAGCCGCGTACTGGTTCACCTCGTCCACGTCGTTCGCCAACCCGGCCGTGACGATCGGACGGGCATTCACCGACACGTTCGCCGGCATCGCCCCCGCCTCGCTGCCCGGCTTCGTCATCGCCCAGATCATCGGCCTCGCCGTCGGCATCGGCCTGTTGGCCGCGCTCTACCCCGACGCCGGGCAGGCCGCCGACCAGGTGCTCGTGCCCACCGACGAGCGCAACCCCGCAGCCGACCGGCGCTCATGACCCGCAAGCCAGCGCACCTGGCAGCCGAGCCCTACCGCGAGGTGCTCAACCGGCCGCATCCCGCCGGCCGGTACCGGCTGCTCGACCACAACACCAACCCCCGCAACTCGCTGATACCGATCCTCGATGAGGCGCCGGTCAACCGGCTCCGGAAACCGCACTGCCAGAAAGGCTCCTGATGTCCGACAAGCCCAGCGTCCTGTTTGTCTGCGTGCACAACGCCGGCCGGTCCCAGATGGCCGCCGGCTGGCTGCGCCACCTCGCCGGTGACACCGTCGAGGTCCGCTCCGCCGGCTCCGCCCCCGCCGACACCGTCAACCCCGCCGCCGTGCAGGCCATGCGGGAAGTCGGCATCGACATCACCGACCAAACCCCCAAACTCCTGGAGTACGCGACCGCGGAGTCCTCCGACGTCATCGTCACCATGGGCTGTGGGGACGCCTGCCCCGTCTTCCCCGGCAAGCGCTACGAGGACTGGAAGCTCGACGACCCTGCCGGCAAGGGCGTCGAGTCCGTGCGCCCGATCCGCGACGACATCCGCACCCGGGTCGAGAAGCTCCTCACCGAGCTGCACCAAAGCGCCTGACGCCACCCTCGCCGCCGCCCGCCGGCTCAACCAACGGCGGGCGGTCCACCCTTGTGAGCAGGAGCCCTTCGTGTCCGACCCGCACCCGCTGATCATCATCGGCTCCGGGCCGCCGGCTACACCGCCGCCATCTACGCCGCCCGCGCCAACCTCACACCCCTAGTCATCGAAGGCGCCCAGTCCGGTGGCTCCCTGATGACCACCACCGAGGTGGAAATTTCCCGGCTTCCCCGACGGCATCACCGGCCCCGAACTGATGGACAACCTGCGCAAGCAGGCCGACCGCTTCGGCGCCCAGTTCCTCACCGACGACGTCACCCGCGTCGACCTCACCAGCGACGTCAAGACCGTGTGGGTTGGCCAGCAGGCCCACCAGGCCCGGGCGGTCATCCTCGCCACCGGGTCCGCGTGGCGGCCCCTCAGCGTGCCCGGCGAGACCGAACTGCTCGGCCACGGCGTCTCCTCCAGCAGCCGCTACCGAAGCATGCTGATCTCCCTGCGGGACGACCACCGAGGCCGGTCGCTGTTCTGCTATCTCGACATGTCCCTGGCCGAGACCCTGCGCCGGCACCTCACCCGCCCGCAGCCCAGTGAGTTCACCGCCGAGCACACGAGCGGCTGGTACGCCGCCCATGACGTCCTGGACTGGCCAGGCGAGCTCGTCCTACCGGAGACCACGGGACTGGACGAGGCCGTCGAGGTCATCGCCGCTGTGGCCGGGCTATCCCAGACCGGACGCGACGACGACGTTCCTCCGAGCGTTCCGTCCCAGTAGGGCAGCCAAGCCGGCTACCGGTGTCTCGCGGCAACCGAGGTCAGTTTCCGGCGAACGGCGAACGAAAGCATCGCCGTACCGGACAGAACCTGGCGTCCGGGTCTGTTCCGAACAAGGTCAGTGGCCTCGAACAGTCGAACACGCCACCTCTGCATGATTCGGTAGCTCGATGTGTCTCGATGCTCGCCCATACCCACTGCAACGTGGTCCTCCCGCGGAAAGGCACTACTAGGACCTACCGCAGCGAACACTGACCGTCGCTAGGGTCCCCGCTCATGTGTTGCTGTCGCTATCGGGGGCCACACTGTGCCGATTACGGGGGAGAAATGGGTTCAACAGACAAGTTCGCCTGTTGCAGATGGGTTGGCGCGTTGTCCAAGACTGCCACCCTCACCGACCGCGAGATGCAGGTCTTCACGCTGTTGGCGGAGGGTGAGCAGAACCAGGTCATCGCCGATCAGCTGTTCATCACCGAGCGGACCGTTCGGGCACATCTCGCCAACATAATGACGAAGCTCAACCTTGACTCACGCATGCAGGCGTGTCTGGCGTCCTATGTGTTCATTCATGATCGAGCTGGTCCCCGGACTGTCGGAAGTGACAATTACGAAGCCTCGGGCGCTGCGGCACGCTGATTGGAGAAGGCCGCCACCACGAGGTGGGGCCCCGTGAAGAGAAGGGACCAAAGCATGAGCGCATTCGACCTCGACGCCCAGGTCGTCCGACCCAACACCGAAGCTCCGCACGCGCAAGCCTCGATCACGAGCATCGTGACCCGGCTCGCCTGCACTCGGACGCCGATCTGCTCGAACTTCTCCTGCCTGTGCACCCTCCTCTCCTGCACGGTGGGCTGCGCGGCGCGCGACGACTGACCTGCGACGAGGGGTGCTGCCATGAGGCTTAGACATGGCAGCACCCCCGGAGCAGGCTATCGGAGCAGTCGAGCGACGAGCGAACTGTCGGCGAGGAGGAAGCCGTGGACGTAAAGTTTGAGAAGTCGGTGTGGACGTGGCACGGCGCAATTCCCGCCGATTTGGCCGAGCGGGCCCGGCACCTAGCCGGCGAGGTCGCCGAGCGAATCGACGACGGCGATCGAGTGCTGGATCTGATCGTGACCTCCGCCGAGCAGGCCGAACATCCGATGGGTTGGTACTACCCGAGTTTTGGGCAGGGGCACGCTGGGCTGGCACTGCTGCCGCTGCACCTGGCCCGGCAAGCCGTCGGCGCCCGGCAGGAGGCGCTACGCCAGTCGGCGTTCGGGCTGCTGCGCGAGGCGTTCGGCGCGACGCGGGCCGAGCCGCTGGACGGCCCCGGAGTCTTCGCCGGAATGAGCGGATTGGCGCTGGTGCTGAGCGAGGCGGTCGAGGACGAGCCGCGGTTCGGGCCTAGCCTGGTCCGCCTACACGAGCAGCTCGCCGAACGGGTCATCGGCTGGGACCTGCCACGGGTGGAGCGCGGCGTCGCCGACCAGCACTACGACATGATCTCCGGCGCGGCGGGCGCTCTCGCGTACATCAGCGGGGTGGCGGACCCCGGCGAGCGGCTCGGCCAGGCCGCCGAGATCCTGGTCGACCACCTGATCTGGCTGGGAGGGACGCCGGACGACCCAGTGTTGCCGTGGCGCTTCCTGATTGCGCCAGAGATGTTGCCGGAGCAGGTCCGTGATCGCAGCGGTTACGAGGGCGGATACCTCAACCTCGGCATGTCACACGGTGTGCCGGGGGTGATCGCGGCGCTCGCCGGGGCGTGGCGGGCCGGCCTGCGGCGGCCCGGTCACGAGGAGGCGCTGCGCGAGATGACGCGCTGGGTCCTTGAGGTACGCAAGAACGATTATCACGGACCACTGTGGACGGCTGATGTGCCGGTGGGTATCCCTCCCGCGCGTACCGGCAACACCGTCCTGCGCGATCAGCTCGCCTGGTGCTACGGGACCGCCGGCGTCTCGGCCGCCCTGCTCGCGGTTGCGGACGCGTTGGGCGACGACGAGGTGCGCACGGTCGCTGTCGAGGGGTACGAGGCGGTGCTGCAGCGCACCCGCGAGTTTCCGGTGCTCTCACCCACGCTGTGTCACGGGCTGGCCGGGCTGTTGGTGATCTGCCTGGAGTTCGCCGCCACGACCAACAGTGAACTTGCGAGGGAATTCGTACCTGTCCTGCTTACCGAGGTGATGGACTACGCCGCGCCGGATCGACCGCTGGTCTTCGCCGACGAGGACCGGCCGGGCAACCTGGTGGACAGCCCCTCGCTGCTCAATGGCGCACCCGGTGTGGCGCTCGGTCTGCTAGCCGCGACCGGCCAGCGTCGCCCGGCGTGGTTTCGCGCGTTCCTGGCTCGGTGAGTACAGTGACCGCCCGTTACGAGCACCTCGACTTCTTCCTGCTGCGTGCGCCGGCCCACCCGGGTGCGCTCTTCCTGGAGTTGACTGCGGACGCCGATGTCGTCCGAACCCAAGACCGGCTTCGGGAACTGGCCGCCGACCCGGCGATCCGCCGCGCGCTGACCGTGGCCAGCGCCGATCTCGTGGCCGCGCTCGACCGCCTCGGTGCGGACTTCACGGGTAAACGGGCCGCCCGCGTCCACTCCCGGTTATTGCGGTACCTCACCCGGATGTGCACGCGGCCGACGCCGTTCGGGGCGTTCTCAGGAGTGGCGATCGGCCGATTCGGCGCCACCACGACCGCTCGGCTCGGCCCGCAAGCGCTGGCCGGCAGTCGGGTGCGGGCGGACATGAGCCTGCTGCTCGCACTGATCAAGCAGCTTGAGGCGGACGAGGAGGTGCGCCCGCAGCTACAGGTGATCCTCAATTCCAGCGTCTTTGTCAGCGGCGGCCGAGCGGTGCTGCCGTTCGCGGACGTCTACGGCCAGAACGACGATCGCCTGATCAGTGTGCGCGCCACGGTCGCGGTCGAGGCGGCGATGCGGCTGGTGCGCACGCCGATCTGGTACGCCCAGTTGATCGCCGAGCTGGAAGCGGAGTTCCCGGAAGCCGGACCGGGCCAGGTCGCCGGCATGGTCGGGCAGCTGTGGGATCTCAACTTCCTGACCAGCGACCTGCGGCCACCGCTCACCGCGGCCCGGCCGGAGGAGCACCTGATCAAGCGCCTGCATGGTGTCGTTCCCGCCGCCGGGGTTGCGGCGACACTGGCCGAGAGCGTCGAGGTGAGCTGCCGCGCTGCTGTCGGCGGCACCGATGAGCTGGTCGAACTCGGGCGACTGCACCAGAGCTTGGTGCCCGGGCTGACGACTCCCACCTTCCAGCTCGACTCGATGCTCGACCTGCACGGAGGCACCCTCACCGCCGAGGTCGGCGCGGCGGTCGCCGAGGCGATCGATTGCCTGATGCGGCTCACCGCGGCGGTGCCCGGGCACAACTACCACCTGGCCCGCTACCGGGAGGCTTTCACCGACCGGTACGGCGCAAACGCGCTCGTGCCGGTGCTCGAGGTGCTCAATCCCGAGCGCGGGCTGGACGCGCCACCGACTTACACGGCGCCGCCGCGAACGTATCCACTACCGACGATGACCCGTCCGGTGGACACCAGCGCCGCTGACCGGGTGCTCGCCGAGTTCGCCG
Source organism: Micromonospora sp. BQ32 (assembly GCF_059358895.1). Taxonomy (NCBI): domain Bacteria; kingdom Bacillati; phylum Actinomycetota; class Actinomycetes; order Micromonosporales; family Micromonosporaceae; genus Micromonospora; species Micromonospora sp. BQ32. The sequence continues at coordinate 42,369 of NZ_JCADBI010000009.1, forward strand.
CTGAAGCGTGGTGGAGCGGTGAGCACGAGGTGCAGCTCACCGATGCGTGGCTGGATCGGCTGGCTCCCGGGCCGGCCGACCCCCGGCTGGCGCTCTACCCCGCGCTGGACGCGTACGTCCAGCTCCAAGTGCACGGCAACGTGGATGACGGCGACTGGCGGGTGGTGCTTCGGGACGAGGCCCTGGCGTATGGTGGGCGCACCTACGGCCGGTTCTTCGACTTGCTGCCCGAGCACCAGGTGGCGGAGCTGCGCGACTACGCCTGCCGAGAAGAACAGCTCAACCCCGAAGTGGCGTACGCGGAGCTGGCCTACCTTCCGTCGGTGGGCCGCGCCACGAACGTGGCGCTGCGCCCGCAGATCCGCGGGTACGAGATCCCGCTGAACACCACTCCAGCGGTCAGCGCCGAGAACCTCCTCACTCTGGACGACATCTATCTCGGTGCGGCTGAGAACCGGCTGTACCTCTGGTCGAAGCGCCTGGGTCGGGAGGTGGCGGTGACCCAGACACACATGCTCAGCCCACAAGTCGCCCCGAATGTGGCCCGCTTCCTGCTGGAGGTCTCCAACGACGGGTACGTGATGCCGGGCGGCTTCGGCTGGGGCCCGCTGACGTCCATGCCGTTCCTGCCTCGGATCGCCCGTGGCAAAGCTGTGCTGCGGCCGGCGCAGTGGACGGTACGGCAGTCGCAACTCGCTGCTCTCGACCCAGACCCGACCGTCGCGCTAGCCTGTTGGCGCGAACGCTGGCGGGTGCCCAGGTACGTCTACCTGACTGAGGACGACAACCGTCTCCTCATCGACCTCGACCACCGGATGGGCGCCGCCGAGCTGCTCGACGAGGTCCGCAAGGACCCCGGCCAGGTGACCGTGCAGGAGATGCTGCCGGCCTTCGGGGAACAGTGGCTGGCCAACACGGCTGGGGCGACGTATCTGGACGAGATCGTGGTGCCACTGATCGTGCGCCGGCCCGAGGACATCGTCCGCACGCCGCTACCGCCGACCGTGCAGTCCACCGCCGAGCTGCCGCGCCTGCACCTGCCGGGGCAGCGATGGGCGTACCTCAAGCTCTATTCGACCTATCCGCAGCACGACGCAATCATCGGTGGGCCGCTCCCCGACCTGGTCGCCGGGCTGCGGCACGAAGGGCTGCTGGACCGCTGGTTCTACCTGCGGTACGGCGATCCCGCGCCACACCTGCGGATCCGGCTGCGCGCGGCGAGCGACGACGCCGCGCCCGTGCTGCTCGTCCGGCTCATGGCGTGGGCGCGCGGCATGGTCGACGCCGGCAGCGGGGCCGCGTTCGCCGTGGACAGCTACCGCCCGGAGATCGACAGGTACGGCGGCCCACACACGTTCGACGCGGTCGAGCGGTTCTTCTCGGCCAACAGCGACACCACCGCCGGCTTGGTCACGCTGCTCGGCGCCGGCCATGGCCTGGACCCGGAGCTGGTCGCGGTCGCGGCGGTGGACGCCCTGTACGAGCAATTCGGGGTCGACGTGGCCGCGCGGAGCGGGCTGATGCCGCGCGGCGACGACTCGGCCGAGGCCCGTCGCCGCTACCGGGAGCACCGAGCCTACCTCTGTGAGCTGCTGCTGCCCTGGGATCGGCGGCCGGACGAGCGGGGACGCGCCCATCGCGCGCTGCTGCGACCAGTCCTCGACGCGCAGGCGGAGGCCGCTGCGGAGGCGGCGAGGGCAGTCGCCGAGGCGGAGGCGGTCGGCCTGCTGGCCGGTGGGTACGCCACCGTGCTGGGCAGCCTGGCGCACATGCAGATCAACCGGTTGATGCCGGTCGACCTAGGCCGGGAGGCACGCTGCTACGCCATGTGGCGGCAGGTCTTGCGGTCGCTTCGGGGCCGGCCGACGGGATGAGCGAGGAGAGCGTCATCGACGACGACAAGCCCCGGATGCGGCTGAGTCATTGGGTTCGGATCGGCGGCCTGCTGTGGCGGCTCAGCCCGGGCCGGGTGAGCCTGCTCATGCTGACCACGTTCGCGATCTCGGTGGTGCCGGCCGTGCAGCTGGCGCTCACCGCCGCCGCCGTGCAGTCGGTGGCGGACGCGATCGGGGCCGGCACGCTCGCCGGCGACGCTCGCGACGTGGTGCTGATCGGCGTGCTGATCCTGATGGCCTCGGTCGCTGGACACCTGTTCGGCGTCGTCCATCAGTACCTCGACTCCGTGCTGCGACTGCAGCTCACCACCGCGATTAGCGAGCAGGTGATGCTCAAGGGCACGCGGATGGAGCTGCAGGACTACGAGAATTCGGAGTCGTACGACAAGCTGCAGCGGGCGTACCAGGAGGCCAGCGGCTCGCGGGTGCATCAGCTGTTCACCGACACGCTGCAGTTCGTTCGGGAGACCATCACGATCATCTCGGTCGCCGCCGTGCTGGTGTCCTGGAATCCGTGGGTGGCCCTGTTCATCCTGCTCTCGCCGATCCCATCGGCGGCGGCACAGATGCTGTATGGCAAGAAGATGTATGAGATCGAGTATGGCCGCGCCCACGACCGCCGCAGGTTGCTGTACTTGCAGTACCTCACCACTACGGACCACACGTTCAAGGAGGTCCGTCTCTTCGGGCTGGCGCCGTACCTGATTGAGCGCTACCGCATCCTGGTTCGAGAGTTTCTGCGGATCGACCGGCAGATCACCCGCCGTCAGTCAATGGCGCTCGGTGCGCTGGGCCTGATCAGCGTCCTGGCCTCTTCTGGCGCGATCATCTATGCGATGACCAGCACCATCTCGGCGGGTCAGATAGGTCAGCTGGCCGGGTACCTCCAGGCCATCGGCGTGGTGCAGTTGTCCGCGCACACCATGCTGCTGGGCGTGGCGATGTTGTTCCAGAACGCACTGTTCGTCGGCAACCTCTTTGCCCTGTTCGACATGCCGGAGAGGCACATCAAGGGCGGTGACCTGCCGTTCCCGGCGAGGCTTACCCGCGGCATCGAGTTCCGCGACGTCACCTTCACGTACCCGGGCACCACCGAACGCGTGCTCGACGGGGTCACCTTCACGCTCGATGCGGGCACCTGCACGGCCCTGGTCGGCCAGAACGGCGCTGGCAAGACCACCCTCGTCAAACTGTTGACCCGGCTGTACGAGCCGGACGGGGGGCAGATCCTGCTCGACGGCATGCCGATCGAGAACTACGACCTGGACGACCTTCGCCGAAATATGGGCGTGATCTTTCAGGACTACATCAAGTACGAGATGACGGTCCGCAACAACATCGGTTTCGGTAACGTCGATTGGCTCGACGACGACGATCGGATCGAGGCAGCGGCGCGGGCCAGCGGCGCGTCCCGCATTGTCGAAGGCATGCCGGCCCGCTACGAGACCATGCTCGGCCGGCACTTCGAAAACGGTGTCCAGCTCTCCGGTGGCCAGTGGCAGAAGGTCGCGCTGGCCCGATCGTTCATGCGCTCGGCGCAGCTGATGGTGCTGGACGAGCCGACCGCCTCCATCGACGCCGAGGCCGAGGCCGAGTTGTTCCACCGGCTCCGCGAGATCGCCGGCGGGGCCACCTGTCTGCTGATCGCGCACCGCTTCTCCACGGTCCGGATCGCCGACAAGATCGTCGTGATCGAGGATGGCCGGCTGGTCGAGCAGGGCACGCACGGCGAGTTGCTCGCCGGGGGCGGGCACTACGCCTACCTCTTCAACCTGCAGGCGGCGGGATACCACCCGGAGACCGAGCAGGAGCCGGTATGACGACCTCGATTCTGATCCCGACGGCTCCCTCCAAGGCGGACGACGTGCTGCCGTTTGCCGCGCTGGTGGCCGGCACCCGCGCCGAGCGCCTCTGGCAGGGGCAGACTCTCGGGATAGAGGTACATCAGGCTTTCGCTTACGCTGCCGGCCACGGCCAGCGTGTTCCGGTCGGGACGAGCGTGACCCTGGCTGCGCTGCGCCACCCGTTCGAGGCCGCCCTGCAGGCCCGCTCGCTCGCCGCGATTACCGGCCACGGCCTGGTGTTCGGCGTCGGTCCGGGCACTGGCGAGTTCGTCGGCACACTGCTCGGCAGCGCTTACGCAAGCCCGTTGACCGCGATGCGCGAGTATCTGACCATACTGCGCGACCTGCTCGACGGTCGTGAGGTCGACCGGGCCGGCCGCTACCACGCCATGCACGGGGCGATGGTCCCGCTGAAGCATCCCCCGGTGGCGCTCGGACTGGGCGTACTCCGCCCGGCGATGGCCCGGCTCGCCGGCGAGATCGCGGACGTGGCGATCACCTGGCTGACGCCGCCGAAGTATGTCCGCGACGTCCTCGTTCCCGCGCTCGCCGAAGGTGCCGCCGACCGGCCGCGCCCGCGCGTAGCCACTGTGGTGCACGCCGCCGTCGACCGGCCGGGCCGCGACCTCCACCAGGTCGTGCTGAACGCGACGCGGAACCACCTCTCGGCTCCGCACTATGTCGACATGCTGCGCCGGGCCGGGCTTCGGGTGCACCACACACAACCGTCGGTCGGGGCGCGCCTCCTCGTTCGGTCCGGCACGTTCCTCCATGGCACCCCCGAGCAGATCCGCGACGGCATCCGCCGTTATCGCGACGCCGGCGTCGACGAGGTGATCGTCAACACCGTCGGGGTGGGACTGACCGACGGCCTCGCAGCGGCCACAGATGATCTCGCGGACGTTTTCGCCGATGAATGAGCCGGCGTCGAACGGGCTGGCTCACGTCGCGGCGGGATCTGGGCGGGGGGCCCGCCAGTCGATCACTGGAACGGCGCGTTGCCGGCGCCCGGAGGCGCCGGCAACGCTGTGGATCAGTTGGCGTGGGTCAGGCGCGTGGTGATGCGCAGGCCCATGAGGGTGTCGTTCATCCACGGCACCCGCTCGCGGTGCAGGCCGGCGGTCATCTGGTCCGCCCACACCTCGTACCGTTGCATCAGCGTGTTGGCGCGGGACCGCGCGCTGGTGATCAGACAGTCGCCCAGTGGGTCACCGGGCAGGTTGGACGAGTCGACCGCGGGCTCGCAGGGCACCTTGAGGCTGACCTGGTCGCGTAGCGGGCGGCTGGGGTCGAGCGAGCAGGGCGAGGCTCCGCAGAGGGCGTAGTTCCCGCTCGCCCTGGCATAGGCGTTACCGATCTTGGCGTCCGTCGGCATGTTCACCGGGATCTGGTACTGCCCGAACAGGTTCGCGGACAACACGTCGTCCGAGTCGAGGGCGTTGGGCAGACCCAACCGGGTGTACGCCTGGAGCAACCGCGCCGCCGTGTTCACCTTCTTCAGGGCGGTCGGCACCGCGCCGCTGACCTGGGTGCTGTGGTCCCGAACCCGGTCGTACATGAATTTCTGCCGGGCCTGGAGGAAACCGCGCAGGGTCGGCGTCAGCGTGGTGTCCAGCGCCGTGTTGTTCACGGCCGTCGCGCCGCTTGCGAAGGCATACCGTCCGGACGGCCACTTCTGGGTCAGGCCCTGCTCGGGCGTGGTCTCGCTGTCACAGTTGAACAGCTCGCAGTCGACCTGGTAGACCTGCTCGTCGGGCCAGGTGTAGTCGGCGGTCCGTGAGTTCTGCCAGGTGGCGGTCGAGTTCAGCCGGAACCGGCTGTGGATCTGCAACCGCAGCTTGCCGTAGTGGCGGATCACCCCGGTGCCGTAGCCCGTCGTTCGTGTGTAGACCCAGCTCGGCGTGTAGCAGTAGCCGACCTCGGGCAACTCCCGCACACCGGCCGGCGGCTCGTCGGGGCGCGGGGTGTACGCGTACTGGAGTGCCCGCACCATGTTCGACATCAGGTCGTAGCGCACGTTGCTGGGTCGGTCGATCTGCCTGCTGCCCGCACACGAGGGCACCGTCGCCTCGTCGGCCTTCGCCGGCGCCGGGGCGAGCGGCTTGTCCGTGTCCCAGAACAGGTCGTAGTTCTTGAGCGTCCTCACCTGTACGCCATTGGCGTCCGGCTCCCAGCGGGCCTGGACCTCGTTGGTCCGGACGGCGGCGAGCGCGGTCGACAGCTCGTTGGTGGCGGCGACGTACTCGTTGACCAGCCCGGTGATCAGTCCGTTGGCGTTGCCGTTGGCCGGCCGACCGAAGCTGGCCGCGAGGTCGGCGATGCGGGTGCCCTCCGCCTCGATCTGCGCGGCGCGGCCGGCGCTGACCTGGGCGGCGTACGCCGGGTTCTGCAGCATCAACATGGCGTACGCCTGCGCGCCGAGGTTCCACACCGTCGGGTTGCCGACCGGGGTCGACGGTTCGACCATCGACGGGTCACGTCCGCTGGCGACCCGAGCCAGGTAGTTGATCGACCGGGCCTCGCCGAAGCTGTTCAGTACGGTGGTCGGGTCGACCGCCGGGTTGTCGGCGTCGGTCCTGGGCACCACGAAGGCGGCGCCGCTGGCCAGCTGCGTCGAGGTCAGATGGAACTCGTTCTCCGGGCCGACGAACTCGCCGTACGTCGGGATGGGTTGACCGAAGTTCTCCAGGTAGCCGATGTACTTGTTGATGTCGGCGCGGGCGTCGTGCAGGGTGGCGTCGCCGATCGCGGCCAGGACGGTGGCGGCGATGTCCTCCAGGCGTAGGCCGAGCTGGGCGACCTGCTGCTGGACGAGGGTGATCTGGGCGGTGTTGCCGGCGATCGCCGCGTTCAGTTTGTCGAACTGGGCCATCATGTTCGCGTACACCGTGTTGATCTGGGCCTCGACCCGCGCGAAGCTGGCGCGCATCTCGTCGCCCAGGGCCCGCACCTCGTCGCGCAACGCTTTGACCTGGGCGAGGATCTGCGCGTCCAGCGATGGCGCGCTGCTGCCGAAGAGCCCGACGACCGACATCACGGCACCGAAGATGTTGCCGGTCATCGCCAAGGTCGCGGTGCTGAAGATCGAGCCCGCCAGTCCGCGGCCGGTGATCGCCGCCGCGTACTTGGAGATCGCGCTGATCGTGGTGAGGACCGCCTCGCCGATCACCTTCGACTTCTTGCCGGCGTCGGGGTCGGCGAACCCGATGAGGGTGGACACCATGCCCACCCCGGCCTTGATGTCGGAGATCGTCTGCTGGCGTTCCTTGTCCCGGTCCTCGGCGGCCTTCTTGGCCGCCGCGGTGCACGCGGCGCTCGGCGGCCCTTCGGGCGGGCACGTGCTGTTGTTCTCGCCGATCTCGAGACGGATCTCCAGGCTCAGGCCGAGCAGTTGCGCGTGCAGGGAGGCCAGTTGCTGCTTGGCTGCCGCGACGTACGCCACCGAGTCGCCTCGCAGCGCCAGGATCGCGTCGAGGTCCACGTGCGAGAGTCCGGGATCCTGCCGGAACTCCTCGTAGCTGCTGGTGATGTCCACCCCGATGGGCGCACCGAGAACGGCGTTCCACGCGGTGGCGACCGGCGCGCTGGCTGCCCCCGCCTGCCGGGCCGTGGACCACACCGCGGCGAGAGCGTCATCACGGCCGCGGAGCCATTGGGCGGTCCGCAGCGCGCCGGAGGCCAACTCCTCGCGGGTGTCCCACGGTTCGACCGTCTTGCCGATCACGGACCCGACCAGGCCGGTGATCTCCGGTGAGGTCCGGGTGTCGCCGCCGGCCGTGCCGAGCAGGATGTCGACGGACTTGAGCAGCAGGTCCTGCTCGGGCAGCAGGAGGTCGAACGTGGTCAGCGAGCTGTCGAGCAGTTGCCGGCGTGCCGTGAGCTGGGTCTGTGCCTGTTCGGCCGTGGCGTTCGGGTGCAGCCGGTGCCACTGGACGAATTCGGCCGACAGCACGGCGGCCGTGATCCGAGCGGGGCCCTGGAGATGGACTTCGGCCACCTGGCCGAAGGCCCGGTCGGTGAGCGTCGCCTGGGGGACGGGGACGGGGACGGGATCGGCCGACGCGGGTTCGCCGAAGAGCACGCTTGCCGCTGTGACCGCGATCATCGCCAGCACAGCGGTCCCGCGCCTGGTGCGCGTGGAACGTTTGATTGTCATGCCGCGAACGTATTGAGCGGCCGGAAAGGGCGCTGAAACCGCGCTGACTCGCGCTCGGCGCCCGGCAGCCGTCACAATCCGCCGCGCCAGATCGTCCGGGTGGCGAGCAACCACACCGGAGGAAAAATGTTCGCTGCCTATCTCACGGTCACCATTCTCGCGTCGGTCTTCACCGGCATCGCCGCGGTCACCTACCTGATCGGCCACGCCTATCCGAAGGCCCAGGCGGACATGAAGCGCGTGCCACGGTCGTGGTTACCGCTGTTGGGCATGGCGCTCGCGGCGGGTTCGTTGGGGCTGCTGGCCGGCTTCGCCGTACCGCTGCTGGGCACTCTCGCCGCCGCCGGGCTGGTGCTGTACTTCATCGGCGCGCTCATCGCGCATCTGCGCGTCGGCTCCCGTCAGCTGGCGGGTTGGGCCGTATTCTTCGTCACCGTGGTAGCGGCACTGACCGTGAATGTGCTCTACCACTGGTGAATCGCCAGCTCCGAGGCGAGGGGGCATGATGGGCGTAGGCGTCGATCCGACTGGTTCCCCGGGAACGATCCTCGTCTGTATTCGCGGCAATTCCGGTTCGGGCAAGAGCAGCATCGCTCGTGAGCTGCGACGTCGACATGGCCGGGGCTGTGCGTTGGTCGAGCAGGACTACCTGCGCCGGATCGTGTTGCGCGAGCGGGACCGTCCCGGCGGCGCCGCACCGGCGTTGATCGGGCAGACCGTCCGGTTCGCGCTCGACCACGGCTACCACGTGGTGCTGGAGGGGATCCTGCACGCCAGCCTCTACCGGAGCATGCTCGTGGGCCTGCGGGACGACCACCGGGGACGATCGTTTTTCTGCTACCTCGACGTGACTCTGCCCGAAACCCTGCGTCGGCACCTCACGCGCCCGCAGGTCAGTGAGTTCACCGCCGAGCAGATGAGCGGTTGGTACGCCGCCCACGACGTCCTGGGCTGGCCCGACGAACTCGTCCTCCCGGAGACCACCACGTTGGAGGACGCCGTGACGGGCATCGCCGCAGCCGCCGGACTGCCCCAGACGGGCCGCGACGACGACGTGCTCCCGATCGTCCCGTAGCCCGTGCCTCATCCGTCGATGCTGGTGAGGCACCCGTCCCGCATCTGGACGGCCCGGTCGCAGCGGGCGGCGATACCGGTGTCATGGGTGACCATGACGCACCGTGCCTCACATCGTTGGTCCTTCGGCATGAGGCCGTCGGCCGGATGGGTGACGTCCGGCCGACGGCCGTGAATCGACGATCAGCAGCAGCCCGTGGTGTAGCTCACCGAGGACGCGTTGCAGTCCCTCGCCGTGTTGGCGTAACAGCGGACCTGTCCCGCGACCACCTTGTTGTAGTAGTAGTAGCAGTACGGGCCTCCACACCCGACATAGGCGAGGGAGCACACGTTGCACGCGGATGCCGTGGCCTTCGGCAGCAGCGTGGCCAGTAGTTTGTCGGCCAGCCTGTTGATAGTCATATGACCTCTCTCCTTCTCCGCCGGTACGGCGGTTCGTCGACAGGGTCACGATGTCATCGACGGCTTACGATCCGCTAACGGTGCGCTAATGCCACAGCAGCCGTCGGTGGGGCGGCATTTTCACTGGTAAAGGCGACATCGCACGGCGACGCTGCCCCCTGGGAGGTCGGCTGCGACGGCGGGTGGGCGATGGCGCTACCGCTGGCTGCTCTCGCGAATGAGGCCGACCAGCCGGCTGATTCGTCGACCCGGTGCGACGCCGAGATCCCGGGCCAGGATCTCGCACAACTGGTCGTGGGCGGCCAGGGCGGACGCGACGTCACCGCGCCTCATGTGTGCCTCGATGAGATGTTCCCAGGCCCGTTCCCGATACGGCCACTGGCGGACGAGAGGTTCCATCGCATCGATGACGGAGTTGTGATCACCGAGGACGAGTTGCGCCTCGGCGAGATCCTCCATCGCCCGCCACCGTCGCTCGTCCAGTGACGCTGCCACGACCGCCACCCCGGCTGACCTGGCATCGACGCAGGCGTCCCCCCGCCAGAGCCGCAGTGCCGCGGAGAGGGCGGCAACGCGGCGTTCGGCGCCTTCGGGGAGTCGTGCGCCGGCACCACGTTGGGTCAGATCGTCGAAACGGGCTAGATCGGTCGACGCGAGACGGGCGCACAACAGGTAACCCGGCGGGCGGGTCTGCAGGATTTTCACGGCATCCGGGCCGCCGAGCCGTACGAGGCTTCGCCGCAGGGCGTAGACGTGGCCCTGCAGCTTCGTCGTCGCCGTCACCGGCGGGTGGTCGTCCCAGATGACCTCGATGAGACGGTCGACGGCGACCACTGTGCCCAGATTGAAGGCGAGCGCCGCCAGCAGTGCCCGCCTGCCCAGGCCGCCGACGGCCATCGGCTGCCCGCCGACACTTGCCTCGATCGGACCCAGCAGTGACACTCTGAGCAGGGTGTTAGCGTTCACATCAATGTCCGAGTCGTGATCGCGTCGTCGTATCCGGATGCCTGGAGTTGGAACAGCTCGGCATAGCGTCCTCCCGATGCCATCAGCTCATCGTGGCTGCCCTGTTCGAGGATGCGGCCGTCGGACAGCACAGCGATGCTGTCCGCCTCCCGCACGGTGTTGAGCCGGTGCGAGATGAGCAGGCTGGTGTGCGTTCGGCGCAGCGACATCAGCCGCTGGTTGATCTCGTGCTCGGTCGCCACGTCGAGACCTGACGACGGTTCGTCGAGGATCAACATGTCGGCGCCCTCCCTGAGCACGGCTCTGGCCAGCGCCAGCCGCTGCCACTGCCCCCCGGACAGCACCACCCCCACCCCGGGCAGATCGCCGTCGCTGAAGGCTCGCGTCAGCATGGTGTCGTAGCCGTTCGGAAGCGCGCCCAAGGTGGCGTCCATGTCGGCCGTGGCGGCTGCTGCCCGTACCCGGGCGCGGTCGTCCAACGCGCTGATGTCGCCGACCGCGATGTTGTCGTGGGCGGAGAACTCGTAGGTCATGAAGTCCTGAAATGTTGCCCCGAGACGGGCGCGGAGCGAAGCCGGGTCGATGGTGGTGATGTCGACGCCGTCCCATCGGATGACGCCCCTGTCCGGGACGTGGAAGCCGCAGAGGAGCTTGACCACCGTCGACTTGCCGGCGCCGTTGTCGCCCACCAGCGCGAGGGACGAGCCGCAGGGGATCCGCAACGTGAGACCGCGCAGGACCCAGTCGTGCTCGGGGGCGTACCGGAACCAGACGTCGTCGAACTCCAAGCCTCGTTTCAGCGGCGGCAAGGCGGGCAGCGGAGTGGTACGTCGGGCCTCGCGGATCACCGCGGTGATGTCGACGTAGTGGCCGAAGACGATCAACGTCTCGCCGAGCATCGCGATCTGCCGGACCAGGCTTGACGCGGACATCTGCAGCGCGGTCAGGGCCGCGATCACGACCACGAGATCACCGACGGTGCCGTGGCCGTCGGCCACCCGAGCGACGAAGACGGCCAGGGCGACCAGTGACACGATGCCGGTCAGCGTCGCGAGAGCACTGTCGACCCACAGGGCCAGGCGATCCTGGTGTCGCTCCTGTGCCTGCGCCGCTCGCAACTCGCGCAGCAGGCGGCCCTGGAAGAACTGGCCGAGCCCGAACAGTCGGATCTCCTTCGCGGCGCGCATGTCCAGCAGGAGTGCCGCGTAGAACGTCTGCCGGCGAAACATCGGCACGGTGCGTTCCAGCATCGCCCCGCGCATCCGAGCCAACCGGATCTGGGCCACGAGAGTGGGCAGCACCGCCAGCATGACCAGCGCGCTCACCAGGGGAGACCAGCGCACCAGCGTCACGCCGAAGGCCACAATGGTGATCATCTCCTGCCCGATGCCCAGGACCATGCTGTTCAGCTGGGTCGGCGCGAAACGACTCGCCTCGTGGGCGAGCCGGAGCCGATCATGAAACTTGCTGTCCTCCAGCTCGGTCAGCCGGGGGTGCGCCGACACCGAGGTGAACAGTTCCTGTTGGGTGCGTACCGTTACCCGGCGTTCCGCGTCCCGCTGTACGTACTGGGAGACGTGCAGGATGAGGGGCGACACGATGGCCAGGGCGCCGAACCCGGCGACACCGAGCCAGATCGTCGACGTGGCGTCGGCGGAGAGGCCATCGATGAGCGCTCGGGTGAACCATGCGGTGGCCACCGCGGTCAGGCCACCCACCACCATGATCACGACGCTCACCGCCGCCGCCCAGGGCGCGGCGCCGAAGTAGATCCCGAACGCGCGACGCATCAACGCTGCCGACCGCCTCATCGGCTGCCCAATACCTCGCTCAGGTCATGCCCGCGTGCGGCCAACCGTCCGTCCGCGCCGAACAGCACGAATGACGGGGTGCCCTGCACCTGGAAGGCGGCCATCACCGCGCTCGGGCTGTCGTCCATGACGAGGAGGCCGGCCTTTCGCAGCGTCGGGCCGAGCTCGTCGGTCATGCCCTCACCCACCGTGAGGAAGCTGATCACGCGTACGCCGGTGCCGCCGAACACCTCGGCGCGGTCGGCCAGCTTCTCCGCCTGGGCGGGGCAGTGCCGGCATCCGGCCGAGAAGAAGCCGATGAGGGCCGGACTGCCCGCGAGGTCGGCGCTGGAGATCTGGCCGTCCGGTGACACGAACTCGGGCAGGGCGGTGCCGACCGGCAGGCCCGAGGCGGGCGGCGATGTCATCTCGATGAGTTTCGTCTCCGTCTCGCGGAGCCGCCGGATGACCGCGGCGCTCAGCGCGAGATCGACAAGGACGAGCGCCGCGAGTATGGCGACAGCGGTGGACAGGAACAGCACGGTGGGCTCCTTGGATCGGTGCGTCAAAACGCAGCGCGCGAGTAGTGCGCATTCAGTGGGAGATTCAGCGCGCGTGTGACGCTCCACCGAGGAGCCAGGTGAGGTCGTCAAGCCTGACCAGCGTCGTGACGATGAATCCCGCTAGGGAAAGGGTCAATATGAGGTGGGGCGGCTCTAGACTTCTGAGCGATATTGCGGGCAGGGTGATTGCGCCAAGAAGTGCACCGCCGGCCACGCCGGCGAGGAAACCACTGCGGACGACGTGCCGCCAGGCAACGGGCGTGTTCGTCGGGCCGAAACAGTGGCATCCCGCCGTGGACCCTCGTCGGACGGCCCGCGCGAGCACGACGGTGAACGCACCGAAGAGCAGCACCGCTGCGGCCAGGCCGACGACTGTGCCACCGGGCCAGACGACAATGGTCAGTACGACAATCTCGGACGCGATCGACGCCACCGCCACCGGGCGGGACCAACGCGCGGGGGAGACCCGCAGTTCGGCAATGGCATCGGCAAACGCATGGAAACTCATTCGACTGCGCACTTTGCCGATGACGGATATCGCAAGAACGCCCGCCAGCGTCAATATTGACGCGATAACAGCGACGCCCACATCGTCCCCCATTCCCCGTGGCGCCCAGGTGCCGAGGGGTGCGAGTCAGGCAGGTCTCAAGAACCTCGGCTGGGAATCCCGACAGTATCGGCGCTCTTCGATGATGTCAACGGGTTGATTTGATGGCGCAAGGATGAGAGTAATACCCCATGGAGGGGGTCTCATGACCGATGGGTCGCAATTCCTGCTCGCCGTCCTGGGTGGTTTTGCCGCGCTTGTGGCACCCGTCCTCGGCGTTGTCGTGGCGCGTCGGCGACTGATGTTGGTCGATGTGACGGGCGACAGTATGGTGCCCACTCTGGCCCACGGTGACCGCCTCGTGGTTCGCCGGACGCACCGGCTCCGGGCGGGCGGCATCGTCGTCGCGCGCCATCAGGAGGGTCGGCCCCGAGCTGTCATCGCTGGCTCCCCGGCGTCCGCCTGGCTCGTCAAGCGCCTCGTGGCGCTGCCGGGCGACGCCGTCCCAGAAGCGGTTGTCCCGGCCGTCGGTGCCGGGGTGCGACACGTGCCGGCCGGCATGGCCGTGCTGCTCGGCGAGCATCCGGACAGCGTCGACTCGCGCCGGTGGGGCTTCGTTCCGCTGGAAGACATTGAGGGCGTCATGGTCGGGCGGCTGAGGTCCAAGGGCGGGTAGGGCGAGCCGGTATTGCCGAGTCATTGGCGTGCATCTATAGTTCGCGGATCACAACAATCATGGCCGTGGTGACGCGGCCGGGTCGTCGAAGCGCTTCGACGATTCGTCGTTCAGGCCCGTCAGCCGGGTGTCGAGCCTGGTCACGCCGGTCTCGGCGCCCCAAGGGGCGTCTGTCGTACGACATGAGGAGAACCGCATGCGGAACTGGCGCCTTCGGCGCGGAATCACCGCGCTCGCGCTCGCCCTGCTAGCCCTACCGGCCGTTCCCGGCCCCGCGCTCGCCGAACCCACCTACCCGTTCCGAAATCCCGACCTGCCCGTGAACGCCCGGGTCGACGACCTGCTCGGCCGGCTCACCCAGGACGAGAAGATCTCCTGGCTGCACCAGTACCAGCCGGCCATTCCCCGGCTCGGCATCGGACTGTTCAAGACCGGCACCGAGGCGCTGCACGGGGTGGCCTGGTCCACCGACATCGACAACAACGGCGCGGTGGTCAAGGCTCGCGGCACTGTCTTCCCACAGCCGGTGGGCATGGCGAGCACCTGGAACACCGACCTGATCCGGCAGGTCGGTTCGGCCGTCGGCGACGAGGCACGCGGCTACCACGCGCAGAACCCGCGGGTCTGGGGGCTCAACCTCTGGGCGCCGGTGGTCAACCTGCTGCGCGACCCCCGGTGGGGCCGCAACGAGGAGGGCTACTCCGAGGACCCGCTGCTCACCGCCGCGATCTCCACCGCGTACGGCTCGGGAATGACCGGCGGTGACCCGAACCACCTGAAGAGCGCACCGACCCTCAAGCACTACCTGGCCTACAACAACGAGGTCCGGCGCGACGTGACCTCCTCCAACGTGCCACCTCGGGTGCTCAACGAGTACGACCGCGCCGCCTTCAAACCGGCCATCGCCGCCGACGCGGCGACCGGGATGATGGCCGCCTACAACCTGGTCAACGGCCGTCCGGCCACGGTGGACCCGGACCTGGCCACGGTGGTCCGCGACTGGACCGACCAGCCGCTGATGAACGTCACGGACGCCTGGGCGCCGAACAACCTCGTCGCCTCCCAGGGCTACTACCCGACCCAGGCCGAGGGGAACGCCGCGATCATCAAGGCCGGCCTCAACAGCTTCATCACCGACGACACCAACGCGCAGCCGACCATCACCGCCATCAAGCAGGCCCTCGCCACCGGTTTGCTCACCGAGGCAGACATCGACGCCCGGATCCGCGAGATCCTGAACGTCCGGTTCCGGCTGGGTGAGTTCGACCCGGGCGGCGGCCGGCACGGCGGCATCACCCCGGACGTCATCAACAGCCCGGAACACCAGCGACTCGCCCGACAGGCCGCCGGCGAGGCGATGGTGCTGCTGAAGAACCAGCGGCAGACGCTGCCGCTTGACCCGGCCCGGACCCGCAAGGTGGCGGTGCTCGGCCCGCTGGCCGACACCCTCTACTCGGACTGGTACGGAGGCGACCTGCCGTACCAGGTGACGGCCCTCGGCGGCATCCGCGAACGGCTGGGCAACTCGGCCAGCGTGAGCGGGCTCGACGGGGCGGACCGGATCGCGCTGAAGGACGTGTCGACCGGCCGATACGTCTCGGCCACCGGCACCACCGACGCCGACCGTGTCCTCGGTACCGGCGCCACCCCGGCGCTCGTCGCCCAGTTCGACGTGGTCGACTGGGGCCAGGAGGTGGTGACGCTGCGCAACGCCGCCAACGGCCGCTACCTCGGCTACAACTGGGGGCCGTTCCTCACCCGCGACGAACAGCCGAACGGTTGGTACGTCCAGCAGCAGTTCAAGCTGGAGCCGCAGGCCGACGGAACGGTGGTGCTGCGCTACGTCGGCTACGAGACCAAGGAGAGCTGGTTCGGCGCCGACACGTACGTGACGATCGGCGACGACGGCGCCCTCAAGCTCGGCGCATCGACCCCGGCCGCCGCGACCCACTTCAGCCGCGAGGTGATCAGCAGCGGAATCGACCGGGCCGTGGCGGCGGCCAAGGCGGCCGACACCGCTGTGCTGGTGGTCGGCAGCAACCCGTTCATCAACGGCCGCGAGGCGCACGACCGGACCTCCACGGCGCTGAGCGCGGGTCAGGAGGCGCTGGTCAAGGCCGTGGCCAGGGCCAACCCGCGGACCGTGCTGGTGCTCCAGACCAGCTACCCGGTCACCATCCGGTGGGAGCAGGAGCACGTACCGGCCATCGTCTGGACCACCCACGCGGGCGCGGAGACCGGTCACGCCGTCGCCGACGTCCTCTTCGGCGACCGTAACCCGTCCGGCCGGCTCACCCAGACCTGGTACCGCTCGGACTCGCAACTGCCGCCGGACCTGCTGGAGTACGACATCATCTCGTCCGGGCAGACCTACCTGTACAGCCGCGCGAAGCCGCTCTACCCGTTCGGCCACGGGCTGTCGTACACCCGCTTCCGGTACGGCCAGCTGCGTGCCGGAGCCCAGTCGGTTGCGGCCGACGGCACCATCACGGCCAGTGTCGACGTGACAAACGTCGGCAGCCGCGCCGGGACGGAGGTCGTCCAGCTCTACACCCACCAACGCACCTCGCGGGACACCACCCCGATCCGCCAACTCAAGGCATTCCAGCAGGTGAAGCTCGCGCCTGGGCAGACTCGTACGGTGACCCTGCGCCTGCCCGCCGCCGACCTGGCGCACTGGGACGTCACCCGCAGCCGCTGGGTGGTCGAGTCGTCCGTCCACGACCTGATGGTCGGGGCGTCCGTCGAGGACATCCGGGCCCGCGCCGCGGTTCGGGTCCGCGGTGAGACGATCCCGGCCCGTGACCTGTCCCGGCCCACCAGGGCGGAGAACTTCGACCGGTACGCGGGGGTCCGGCTCGTCGACGAGTCGAAGCCCAGCGGTACCGCTGTCGGTGCCACCGCGGCCGGTCAGTGGATCTCCTTCGACGGTTCCGCGCTGCGCGCCGGCGCGCGCACCTTCACCGCGAAGGTCGCCAAGGCCGGCGCGGGTGCCGGTGCCATCCAGATCCGGTTGGGATCGCCCACCGGCCGGCTGCTCGGCACGGCCACCGTGCCCAGCACCGGCGACGACTACCGGTACGTCAGCACCAGCACCGAGTTGGCCCGGGCCGTCGGCACCCACAACGTGTACCTGGTGTTCGACTCCCCGCTGCGGCTGGCGGAATTCTCCATCAGGTGACCGGAGCCCGGGGCCGGGTCGATCGTCGACCCGGCCCCGGGCCTGTGGCTGGTCAGCTCGCCGTGCAGGTCAGCGTCGGTGTACTGGGCGTGCCGGCGGATGAGCTGAGGAACCCGAAGGCGGTGCTGGCGCCGGCACCGAGTGCGCCGTTGTAGGCGACGTTGCGGGCGGTGACCGCGGATCCCTGGCTCGTGACGGTCGCGTTCCATGCCTGGGTGACGCTCTGGCCACCGGCGAAGGTCCACGTCACGGTCCAGTTGCTGATCGCCGCGGTCCCCGCGGTGACCCGTACCTCGCCCTGGAAGCCACCGGTCCACTGGCTGGTCACCGCGTACGTCGCGGTGCAGCCGGCCGCCGGCGGCGGAGTGGTGGGCGGCGGAGTGGTGGGCGGCGGGGTGGTGGGCGGTGGGGTGGTGACGGAACCACCCCAGCCGGCGGTGGAGTCCAGCCAGGCGGCGCGTCGCAGCATCCAGTCCCGCATGACCTGGACCTGCCCCTGCCAGGTGGGCGAGGTCGGGGTGCGGAAGAAGCTGACCGTCGGTGAGGTCAGGTTGGGCCAGCGTTGGAAGTTGCGCTGGGCCGCGTTGGTCAGCGGGGTCGCGAGAGCGTTGATCCGGGTCTGGAGCGCGGCGTCGGAGAGCAGGCCCCGTCGCAGCGTCTGCCAGCGCGATCGGGCCTGGTTGACGAACGCGGGGTCGCGCAGCAACTGGGCGAACCAGTCGTTGGCCGACGGCTGCCGGGTCTGCTGGTGCTGCCAGCCCGACACCTGGTCGTTGGCGAAGAATCCACCGACGCCGAAGCTGAGGTCGAAGTCCCACAGCGGACCCGCGAAGATCTTGCCGTCCCGGTCCTTGTAGAAGTGCGAGCTGCGGACGTAGGCATCCATCTCCCGGCTCAGCTCGTTGACGATCATGAGGTCGATGAAGGAGTCGACGTCGATGTACTTGCGGTATCCGGTGTTCGGGTCGGCGAAGTTCGACGAGTGCAGCACGTCGTTGAACTCCTGGAGGTGACCGCGCAGCCAGTCCCGCTGCTGCGGTTGCAGGGGCGACGGGTCGGCAACCTCAAGGTAGTTCCAGCAGGTGGCCGCCGGCCCGGTGCACGGCAGCGTCGGCTCCTCGGCCGCCATCCACTCGAACTTCCAGATATACCCGCCCTGGATCTTCGGCAGGGTCACGTCGTCGGAGTCCAACTGCTTGAGGTCGAGGCGATCCTTGGAGTTCTTGATCGTCTCCATGAACATGTAGACACCCATGTAGTCACCGGCACCCACCGGTGCGGCGTCGGTGTTCAGATAGAACTCGGCGAACGCGTAGCGCGGGGCGGGCAGCCCCATCTCGCGTCCGAGGTCGTAGACGAGAGCCTCACGGATCAGCGCCTTGTCGGGGAACGGACCGCGCAACACCCAGTCGGAGTCGGCGGGCATGCCCAGCACCGGGTGGTCGGCGTCGTCGTTCTCGTTGTCCCAGAACTCGACGCGGAACGGCGTCTTCTCGAACGTCGCCGACGAGTTGCCGCGCAGTCGGAATCCCGCTCGGGTGCTGAGCGTCGGGGCGGCCGAGAGTGACGTGGTGCCGCCCCCTGTCGGCTCGAAGATCATGGTGGTGGCGTCGAAGTACTCGCGGTCCGGCCGGCCGGCACCGTACGAGTCGATCAGTACCACCGGCAGGTCGTGAGCGGTGGTGACGTTCTGCGCGGCGTACATGGCGGTGCCGGGCGCACCCGTTGGTGTCTGGCCGACGAACGCCTGTGCCCGCAGCTGGGTGGTGCGGGTGAAGCGCAGCGCCGAGCCCGAGTAGAGCGACGACTGGGCGGTGGGCGGCTGCCCGTTGGTGGTGTAGCGGATCTGCGCGCCGCTGACCGTGCTGCTCAGCGTCACCGCCACCTCGCCCTGGAAGGTGCCGCTGGGCACCGAGAAGGTGATGTCGCCGACCAGGTCGTCTGCCGCGGCCGGTGCCGCGGCGGCATCGGCGGCAGGGGTGCCGGCGAGGAGTTCGGTGACCGGTTGGGCGGCCTGGGCAGCGGCGACGGGTTCGGCACCGGCCGGTGGCGAAGACACCACGAGGAGACCTGCGACGAACACGGTGGTGGCGGCGATCCCGGCGGCACGAAGGGCCACCACCGGAAGACCGGTGTTGCGGGTGGTCATCCGCACGATGCCTCCTGTTCTGATCGGATGGGAACGGTCAACTCCGGGAGCGCCGAGGACGGGTCGGCGCGGAAATGGCGGCGTAGTGTCCGTCGCCACGGCACGTCTGGCAGGTCCAGGCGGAGAGCCGCAAGACCGGTGGCGTACTTCGAGATGCGTACGGGCCGGGTCCCGCGCTGCCACAGAACGCGGTCGACCAGCGAGGGAGCCGAGCTGGTCTTGGTCTCGACCACGGCGATGCCGGGCAGTCGCAGGGTGCGGTCACCGTCCTGCCAGGTGAGCTCGGTGTCGATGGTGACCCGGCTCGCGGACGCCGGTAGCAGCAGAGTGGAGCGACGGTAGCTGGTGACCAGCACCGGTTCGAGCGGGCTGCCCGCGAGATTGGACAGGATCGACTCCCGATGGAGCACATCGTTGACGAACCCGCGTCCGGACCGGACGGTGCGGCGGTTCTCGGCGAGATACGGCAGTCGGTGTTTGGTGACCCGCCCGCGCGCTCCGCTGATCTTCACCTCCAGCCAGCACTGGGCTGAGTCGAGATAGGTCCGGGTCCGTACCTTGAAGCGCCTGCGCCGCCGGTACGCGGCGCAGTGGTAGCTGGCCAGGCAGGGCGTGTCGAAGTACACGGACTCGTACCGGAAGGTGCGCTCGCCACCGATGTCCAGCACCCGGGCGTACGCGGTGAGCTGGTCCAGCAGGTGCGGCAGCTCGTCCACCGCGACCACGTACTTGCGGTCCACCCTGCTCTGCAGCGCCGCCAGGTCGATCACCTCGGCGAGTGCGATGGGCGCCAGCCCCGCCAGCGGTGGCGCGGTCATCGGAGCGCCCCGGCTCGTGACGGCTTTCTGGTGCCGGCCGCCGAACTGCTGGCGACCGAGTATCGGACGTCGACCACGGTGGTCTCGTTGACCATGTCGAGCCGCTGGACGGTGGCGTTGTGCACCCGGGCATTGAGTAGTTGCTCCAGCTGGGCGACGAGGGCGACGTGATCGGTGACGGCGGAGTCGAGCACCATGATCTGGTGCCGGTAGTGCCGGAGCAGCCGTCGGTGATCACCGACGAACATCACCGCGACGATGAGCGCCATCAGGCCCCCGCTGAGCCAGATCGAGGTGGTGCTGAGCGCGCCGAGAATGCCCAGTGCGAGAGCGGAGAAGTAGTACGCGACCTCGTGCTGGTCGAGTTCCGTCGATCGGAGTCGGATGATGGAGAGCACCCCGAACAGCGCCAGTCCCAGCCCGAGCCCGGCCCCGACGTCGCTGGCGCTCAGCGCGCTCGCCACCGCGAGGACGCCGACGTTGACCCCCAGGTAGGCGACGACCAGGTCGCGCCGGCGGTGCCGCGGGAAGTAGAGCCCGAAGACGAGCAGCGCCACCGCGCAGATGTCGATCGCGAACAGGACGAGCTGCGACATCGCTGGGGTTCCTCCTGGTTGCCGCCGGAACGGACCGACGCCAGGCCGCCGTCGTTGCGTGGCGGCCTACGGAAGGTGGCCGGACCTCCGGGTTACTTATCGGTAAACTTTCGGTATTTCGTTGGTGACTGTAAGCAGAACATCAATGTAAGTCAATGTGCGGTCCGTGCGGTCACCCGGGTCTCCGGGCCGCCTGGCGAGGGTTCGACGCGGCTGACGTGGGCATGGCCGGGACGCCGCCTCGGGTCGTGAGCTCGCCGAAACTTTCGGAGTCTTTCGGCGACGAGGTGGGGCCTGCGGTCAGTGATCGAGGCTCACCGGGTCGCGGGGTGATCATTGATCCAGTCGGGTTCCTGAAAGTCGCGGTGTCCGTGGCGCCGGGGATGCCCCGACGTCAAGGAAACCGAGTGGATCATCCCGGTCCGCACCGTTCGCGCGCCCGAACCGGGCCGACTCAGGGGCAGGGTGCCGCGTGGACTGGTCCTGCCCGAGGGCGCTCGCAACGGTCAACGCCCCGAGCCCTGCCTCGTCGCTGCGGATTCGTCGGACGACGCAAGCGAGGGTGTGCGGTCGACATGGCTGATCTGCCCGATCCGACGGCATTTCTGCATAGACGCCCTCCAATTGACGGTTGCATTGGTCAGACGTGTGACCTACGCTCCCAGTAAGAATTTCGGGGCGGTTAACAAAGAGTGCGGTCGGGGCGACGGAAGTCCCCGCCGGCCCTTAGTGGCGTCGCTGTTCCGTACTCGTCGCTCGATACGCACTTTGGGCAACACATCGACGACCAGTGAGAGGAACAGACGTGAGGTCAGCCATATCCACCGCTCGAATGTCATTGTTGGCGGTGGCGGCGCTCGTCGCCGCCACGCTGCCGGCAGTGCTGACAAACCAGCTACCGGCCTCGGCCGCAGTCCAGGCAACCTACTATGTCGCCCCGGACGGTAACGACGCCAACCCCGGAACCCTGCAATCGCCGTTCCGGACTCTGCAACGCGCCCGGGACATCGTTCGAACGATAAACACGAACATGACCGGCGACGTGAACGTCTACCTCCGCGGTGGAACCTATCCGGTGAGCAGCACTGTCGAATTCGGGTCGAGCGACTCCGGCACCAACGGATTCCGGGTCAGCTACGCGGCCTACCCCAATGAGAAGCCAGTTCTTGACGGCGGCGTCCAGGTGACCGGGTGGAGCCAGCACACCGGCAACATCTGGAAAGCGCCGCTCAATCGCGCCAACAAGCTGCGGGCGCTCTACGTCAATGACAAGCGCGCGTACATGGCCTCGGAGACGATCGGCTCGGCGGGGTGTTACGGGACGTACAACATCACGGCCAACCAGGCCGCCTGGGCCTGGGAGTCGGGCTCGCAGTGCGACGGCGCGAAATACAGCCTGAACGACTTCCCGGCCGTCGCGAACAATCAGGACGACATCGAGATCGAGACCGGAACGACCTGGACCACGGCCATCGTGGGAGTCCGCCAGGTGACCACGAGTTCCGACGGCGCGAACCGGGTCGCCCTCTTCCAGCAACCGGGCGCGGCCATCGCGCAGGGCGCGTTCAACGGCAACGCCCAGGTTGGCGGAACCCACAAGGTGATGAATGCCTACGAGTTCCTGGACGCCCCCGGTGAGTTCTATTTCGACAAGACCAGCCGGACGCTGTACTACTACAAGGCCAGCGCCGAGAACATGTCGACCGCGACGGTCTACGCGCCGAACAACGTGACCACCGTGTTGCGGGTGGCCGGCACCTCGACGAGCAGCCACGCGCGCAACATCACCTTCTCCGGCCTCACGGTGCAGCACTCCGACTGGAACCTGGTCAACGTCGCCGGATCGTCCTTCAAGCAGGCGCAGCAGGGCAATCTCAGCGCGAACGTGTACGCCAAGGGAAACTTCCACGTCTATCACTACCGCAACGTCGACGTGACCCCCGGCATCATCCACCTGCAGAACGCCGACGGGATCATCCTGCAACGCAACCGGATCCAGCACACCGGCGCCGACGGAATTAACATGATCAATGATGTGCAGAGCACACAGTTGGTCGGGAACCACACCAACGACATCGCCGGGTCCGCCATCACCGTCGGCCATCCTCAGCACGTCTACATCGGGGACGGCACGTCGACCAACCGGGAGAAGTATTCCGCGTCGGTCGAGGGGCTACCGAAGAACATCGACATCAAGAACAACTACCTCTACGACAGCGCGGTCCTGTTCAACGGGCACAGCCCCATCTCGGCGTACTTCGCCGACACCCTCACCATCCAGCGCAACCGGATCGAGAAGACCCCGTGGTCCGGCATCACGCTCGGCTGGGGCTGGTGGAACTTCGACGGATCGTCGGGCTCGATCGTGCCCAACCGGCCGACCACGACGGCGAGAAACAACACCATCAGCTACAACCACATCATCGACACGGTGCAGCGCCTCAGCGACACGGCCCCCATCTACACACTCGGGAGTCAGCCCGGGACCACCATCACCAACAACTACCTCCAGGGCGTGCCGTCGGGCCACAAGTACGGACTGCACCCGGATGAGGGATCGGCGTTCATCACCTTCCGCGACAACGTCCTGAGCATCGACAAGAACGTCACCTGGATGATCAATTCGGACGACTTCGGGCGGAAGCACGACCTGAGCATCACGCAGATCTACGGCCCGATCAACAAGGTCTCGAACAAGAATCTGCCGAACAGCACGGTCGCCGACATCCTCGTCTCCTCCGACTATGTCTGGCCGGCGGCGGCGTACGGCATCGCCGCGAATTCCGGCCTTGAGGACGCGTACCGGGACATCATTCCGGCGAGCAATTTCTCCGCGCCGAACTATGTGCTGCCGGCCAGTACCTTCGTCACCAGTGCCACCGCGTCGATCCCGATCCGGAGCATTGGCGACGCCACCAAGTCGGTCTGGTTGGCTCCGTACGGCACGACCACCTTCACCGCCGGGGCGACGATGACCAGGGCGGCCGGCACCGCCACGTCCATCGCCGTGCCGGCCACCCAGGGCGAGTACCGGCTCTACGTCGTCGACGCACAGGGCAACCGATCGGCCGAGTCGACCTCGATCGTCCGGCAGCAGCAGGGCGGCGGCACCGGGAACGGGCAACTCGTCGGTGCCCAGTCCGGCCGCTGTGCCGAGGTGCCCAACTCCTCGACCACCAACGGCACTCAGACCCAACTCTGGGACTGCTCCAGCGGCACCAACCAGCGGTGGACCCACACCGCCAGCAAGCAGCTGACCGTGTACGGCAACAAGTGCCTGGACGCCTCCGGGGCCGGCACTGCCAACGGCACCGCGGCCATCATCTGGGACTGCCACGGCGGGCTCAACCAGCAGTGGAACGTCAACGCCAACGGCACCGTGACGAACGCCCAGTCCGGGCTCTGCCTCGACGCCAACGGAGCCGCCACCGCCAACGGCACCAAGCTCATCCTCTGGTCCTGCAACGGCGGCACGAACCAGCAGTGGACACTGCGTAGCTGACCGACCAGACTCCGGGGCCAGGCCGACACGGGCCTGGCCCCGGCTACCTCTGGTAGCCGTAGTTGTCGCAGGTCCGGCGCCCCTGGACGCAGTTCCTGGTGCGCTTGTTCATGGTGGTGACGTCCCACATCACGAACGCGTCGCCGTGCATCGACGACGCGCTCTTGCCCTCCTTGTCGGAGGAGAGGTAGTAGCCCGCCGGGGTGCCCTTCGCCGGGTACTGGATGTCGAAGGTGATCGCCGGGATCCGGACCGGGTGACTGGTCGGGCAGGAGTTGCCGCTGCCGTACGCCACATGGTCCTTGTGGTTGGGGCTGTCCAGGTGCTTGCCGTCCCAGCAGTCGGGGAACTGCATCATGAAGTGCAGCGTCGCGTCGCCCCCGCAGATGGGCCAGTTGCCGTTGGTGCTGCGGGCGATGCCGTCGAGGTCACCGGGCCCGTAGAAGGCGCAGTAGAACTGGCCGGTCGCGCCGCGCGGTGTCGGCTTTTTCTTCTTGGCGTCGCCGGAGATCATGCGCAGGCCGTTGGGCATCGGCATCTGGCCGGTCGAGTTCTTCGCGAGGGAGCGGTAGTAGACCCGGAACCCGGTGGTCTCGACCGGCTTTCCCGTCGCGTTGTCGTAGAGGGTGGGCACCCAGTAGGCGGAGTGGTCCTGGGCCGGCTTGCAGGAGGTGGCCGTGAACCTCGTCAGGTCCCCGGCGACGGTGTTCGCGTCGACGGCCTTGTTGCCGACGAACGAGTGCATGTGTGACGCGCCCGGTAGGCCGGGGGCGACGATCGGGTCGTCCGGTAGCCGGTGGCTGTACTGGCAGTCCGCCCGGAACTCCGGGAGGTAACCCACACCGGACGGGACCGGGTCGATCGTCAACGCTCGGTACGCGTCGGCCTGCGCCTTCCAGGCCGCCCGGTCGACCGGAACCCAGCCGGTCGCGGGGATCTTCGGCGCGGCAGCGGTCGACGGCGTCGCGCCGGTCGACGGGGTCGTCGCGGCCGACGGCATCGCGGAGGAGGGCACCGCCGCGTCGGGCGACGCCGGCTGCCCGGTCGGTGACGACGGGTACTCGAGGGCGTTGGCCGCGTTCGACGGCTCGGGCTGCGGCGCGCCGTTGCCCAGGTACACGCCTCCCGCCACGATGACGAGTACGGCCGCCGCGCCGACGGCCACGCCCAGCCGGTTGTGGGCGAGCCAGCCAGGAACGCGATGACGGGGCGGTGGCGGGTTTTCGTACGACACGGGTCGCTCCCAACGAGTAGACGCCAGGATGACCCGAACGGCCACGGCGGCCGAATGGTAGGCGCTTCCGGCCCGCGCTCGGAAGGTCTCTAAACCTTCCTTAAAGTACGCGGACCGACCGGTGTGGCTGTGGGCATCGACCGTCGGACTCGATGGTCGATGCCCACACCTGCTGCCGACTCGACCGGCGTCGTTACTTGGCGGCGTTCAGGGCCACCAGGGCCTGGGCGGTACGGAAGTACGGGCTACGACCGAGGTCGCCGACGGTGATGATGTTGAACGCCTCCTTGAGCAGCTTGGCATCGCCGGCGCTGACGCCGGTGAGCGCGTCCACCGGAGAGTCGACCAGCTCGGCGAGGGTCTTCTCCTGGTATGCCTTGACGACCAGCTTGCTGAAATCGGCGGCGACAGTCATCCGTTCTCCTTGATCTACGGGGCGGGCAACTCGCAACTCGCCCAAAACTGAAACTTCCGGCGGGATTAGATCATCATGTGCGGATCGGGATCCACAGGGGACAGCACCGACGAGGGGCCGTCGGGCGCTCGTCAGGCGGTCACGCCTCCGGCGTGGCCTCGGCCGTCTCGGTCGGCTCGGCGGCCTCGTCGTCCGTCGAGGGCTCCTCCTCGTTCGCCACCTTGACGCGTGCAGGCTCGGTCCAGGAGAACTCGATCTCGACGGACACCTCCGTCTCGCTCTCCCGTTCGATCTCCAGCTCGCACCGCACCGTGTCCGCGACCGCCACCGCACCCGCCGCGCCGTAGAAGAGCCGGCCATCAGACTCCAGCTGGTGGGCCAGCTGACGCAGCCAGGCTGCCAGGTCGGAGCGCGACACCGTACGGGCGTCCTCGTAGATATCCATGTCGGCCATGCTCGCACTCCACAAAGGACAGCGTGCGCAGGGCTTCGGCGTCGGGCGGCCCGGCCGGCATGATATGGATCTTGCCGGCGGCGATCGTCCGGAAAATGTCGGCTTCGGAGGTGCCGTCGGACAGCGTGCGGGTAAGGCTGGGCGATGAAGTCGACCTGGAAGCCCCACGAGAAGCACGGCACCCTGTCGGACAAGGACAAGCGCGAGCTGCCGGAGAGCGTCTTCGCGTTCCCCGAGAAACGCAAGGAACCGATGACCGATGCGGGCCACGTCCGCAATGCCATCGCCCGGTTCGACCAGGTGCAGGGCGTCACCGACAAGGACCGTGACCTGGCGTTCCAGAACATCCTCGCCGCCGCCGCGCACTACGGTGTCGACGTCGCCGAGACGAACTGGCGTCAACTAGGCAAACTCCCGCACACGCCGAACCCCGCCCACTGACGGGACACCACACGATTCGGCTCGCTCGTCGGATAGGTTCGTATCCGCTGGGTAAACGGCGCGGATGCCCGCCACGCAGGAGCCGGCAGCTGACCACGACCCGCCCTCGCGTGCGGTGTCCCGGGTCGACCGAACCTGGGCCGGCCTGCGCGAGCGGATGCGGCACGGGTTGCGCTCCCGCGCGTGGCGCCTGCGCCTCTACGGCCTGCTCGCCGTGCAGGCCGGCATCGCGGCGGCGCTCGCCTGGTTCGTGGGGTACCAGTTCCTGGATAATCCCGCCCCGGTGCTCGCGCCCACCACCGCGGTCGGCATCGTGGCCGCCGCGATGGGCTCGCGCCTGCGGCGCACCGTCGAGCTGCTGGTCGGGGTCGTTCTCGGGCTCGCCGTCGGTGACACGCTCATGCCGCTGTTCGGTATCGGGGCCTGGCAGACCGGCGTGGTCGTCGTGTTGGCGATCCTCGTCGCCATCCTGCTCAAGGGCGGTGGCTCACTGCTCACCCAGGCCGGTGGCACCGCCGTCCTCATCGCCACCCTGGAACCGCCCGTGCGTGAGCTGTCCGTCCCCCGATTCGTCGACGCCGCAGTCGGCGGGGTCATCGGGTTGGCGGTTGGCCTGTTGGTGGTGCCCATCCACCCGCAGCGGACCGTGCGGCGGCTGGCCGAACCCGTCCTCGACCCGGCCATCGCCGCCCTGCACGACCTGGCCGAGGCCCTGCGTCGCCGCGATCTCGTGGGTGCCCAGGGGAGTCTGGACAGCTTGCGCATCCTCGGGTCCCGATTGACCGCACTGGACGAGGGTCTCGACGCTGCCCAGGAAGTGGTCCGACTGGCGCCACTGCGATGGCGCGAACGCACGTCCCTGGCCTTCTACACCAATGCGGTCCGATACATGGAGCGCAGCCTGTACGGCTGCCGGGCCCTCGCGAGGAGACTCACCAAAGCTCTGCGGGACGATGAGCCGGTACCGGAGGAGTTTCCCGCGGCCATCGACCTGCTGGCGACGAGTGTGCAAACCCTGAGATGCGCCATCCGCGCGCGTGCGCAGCCGCAGGAGGCCCGCGAGCAGATCCTGAAGGCCGTCGAACTGGTCGGCAGAGCGCAGGGGGAGGCCCCGCCCGACCCCACTCGCCCGCAGACCTACCGACTGGGCTACTCGGGCATGATTGCCGCAGGCGAGCTCCGCACGGCGGCACACGACCTGCTCGTCGCCAGCGGGTTGGACGCCGACGAGGCGGCAGCGCTGGTGCGGCGGACGGTGGACCGGGACGAGTGGGACTGAGCCCGATCACCCGTCAGGTCGCCTTCAGCGAGGCGAGGACGTCGAGGTAGTGCGGGTTCTTCATGACCCCCAGCACGTTGCCGAACGGGTCGACCACCGCCGCGGTGATGAAGCCCTCGTCCCCGTGCGGGGTGATGGGCTGGTACTCCGTGGCGCCCATCGCCAACAGCCGCTTGACGGTCGCGTCGAGGTCGTCGACGCACCAGTGCATGACCACGCCGCCGGGCCCGGTCGCCGCGCCGGCCGGTGCGTACCTGCGGTCAATGATGCCCAGCTCGGCCTGGTAGTCCCCAATGCGGAACTCGGTGTAGGCGGGGCGTCCGTCGGGGCCGGGGCGCATGAAGTACGCCTCGACGCCGAGGAAGTCCGCGTACCAGGCCGTGGCCGCTGCCACGTCGTCCGCCCAGATGTTCAGAGTGGCAAATCCTCGCAGGCTCATCAGGTGTCCCCTCGTCGATGTCGTTGGTGTTGACGCTATCGACGATTGCGGAAGGCTTGCTTCCGCAATTGACGGCGGGTCTCGACGATGTCGAGCTGGTTCACCGAAATAAGTGAACACCTCAACTAAATGCTTGCGATGTCAACAAAGCGCGGCGACGATGGTCGGGAGATCCATCGACGCATTGGAGTGTGCGCGCATGCGAGCAAGAGCAGCCCGGGCCGGCGCGGTGTTGACCATGTCCGCGATCATGACCGCCGGGCTCGGGGCCCTGGCCTCGCCGGCCTCGGCTCAGGAGTCCGGCCTGACCTTCTACAGCGGGACCTTCACCACGGCTGTCCTGAACGTCCCGGCACCGACCGGCGGCTGCGCGCCACTGCCCTCGACCGCCGACAGTCATGTTGGTTGGAGCGGCTTCCGGGACGTCACCTTCTACCGGACCGCGGACTGCTCCGGGCAGGCGACGGGTGTGGGCACGCTGCGGACCTATCCTGCCGGGCAGTACACGAGCTTCCGCGCGATCTGAGCGACCGACCGCGTTCCCGGGACGGAGCAGACGTTGACGGTACGCCCCGTCCCGGGCCGGATCGACGACGCCCGGTTGACCTTCGAGAAGATGCGCACCTACAGCAACCCGCTCGGCCTCTACTCCGAGGAGATCGCGCCGACCGGTGAGCAGATCGCCAACTTCCCGCAGGCGTTCAGCCACCTCTCGCTGATCAGCACGGCCGCCCACCTCGACGATCTGCTCGACCAGCAGGGCTGACCGGACCGGTCAGAACAGCGTCAGCGGCTCGACCGGGATCGGCTCGGGCAACGGGTCGAGCCCGGGCACGCGCGCCCGTACCTCGTCGTGGAACTGGCGGGCGAGCACCGGCGCGTCGGCGTTGTCCGGGGTATGGATGAACATCGTCGGCGAGCGCCCCTCGCGTAGCCAGGTGACGGTCACGTCGATCCAGCGCTGCCACCCCTCGACGGTGCGCGTCGAGTCGTCGCGACCCAGGTAGCGGACGATCGGCCGGTCGGTCAGCGCGAGGGACCGGAACGGCAGCCGCGGCTTCTTGGTCCAGGCGTCCCGCTCCGCGTCGCTGGTCGGCCGGCTCGCGAAGAAGGCGGTGGTGTCGAAGGGAATCCATTCGGCGTTGGCGGCGGCGAGAGTCGCCCCGAGCAGTCGGGCCGCCTGGGCGTCGGTGAAGAACGCGGGATGGCGGACCTCCACCGCGTACCGGTGAGACCGCGGAAGCTGTTCCAGGAAACGGCCCAGGGCCCGGACGTCGGCGGGCGCGAACGAGCCGGGTAGCTGGACCCAGAGGGCGTGGGCGCGCGGGCCGAGCGGCTCGATCGCGTCCAGGAAGGCGCGCAGTGGTTCGCCGACGTCGGTGAGCCGGCGTTCGTGCGTGATGACCTTGGGGAGCTTGAGGACGAACCGGAAGTCGGGATCGGTCTGGGCGGCCCACGAGGCCACGGTGTCCCGGGCCGGGGTCGCGTAGAACGTGGTGTTGCCCTCCACGGCGTCGCACCAGCTGGCGTAGTGCCGTAGGCGCTCCGCGGGTGGCAGCCGGTGGCCCGGCCACGACCGGTGACTCCACATCGCGCATCCCACGTGCAGACGCATGACCGCCCTTCCCGCCGGTGACCGCGCTCGACCGGCGCCCACCGTATACCGGCCAGCGGATCCGGCCGGGCCCGCGGTGTGGCAGGTAGGGTCCGACGCCATGCGTGTGCTGTTCGCCAGTCTTGCGTCCGTCGGCCACACCTATCCGCTGATCCCGCTGGCGATCGCCGCCCGGGATGCCGGTCACGAGGTCCACTTCGCGGCCGGTCCGGAGGTGCACGCGCCACTCGCCGCGCACGGCCTGCGGCCGTTCCGTCCCGGCGACGCCTTCTACGAGGTGTACGCCGAGGATCTCGCACCGGAGTTGGCGCGGCTGCGACCCGATCTGGTGGTGCACGAGTGGGGGCTGCCGGGGGCGGCGGTGGCGGCTCACCGGGCCGGCATTCCGGGCCTGTGGCACGGGTTCGGCCGGATGTTTCCCGAGGGCATCGGCCTGGAACTCCCCACCAGGAACGCCGAGGTCGTCGGTCGGCCGCACCTGGACATCTGGCCGCCCTCGCTCCAGGACAGGGACTTCCTCACCACTGAACCTCGGATCGAGCTGCGACCGGTCGCCTTCTCGACAGCGGCCCCGCTGCCAGAACGGGTGAGCCGTCGAACGTCCCGACCGTCGATCTACCTGACCCTCGGCACCGCGTTCGGCACGCCGGAGCTGCTGCGTACCGCCATCGCCGGGCTGGCGACGCTGGACGCCCAGGTGGTGGTCGCGGCGGGCCGGGTGCCCCTGGAACAGTTGGGCGAGATCCCCGACCACGTCAGCGTGCACCCGTGGGTGTCGCAGGCGGAGCTGCTGCCGCTCGTCGACCTGGTGGTGCACCACGGGGGCAGCGGGACCACCCTCGGCGCGCTCGCGGCGGGCGTACCCCAGTTGATGATGCCGCAGGGAGCGGACCAGTTCGCCAACGCGGAGGTGCTCACCGCCGCCGGGGTCGCCCTGCGGCTCCTTCCCGGGCAGGTGGATGCGAGCGCCATCGCCGAGCAGGCTCACCGCCTGCTCCCGCAGCATGGCAACGCCGAGCAGCGCGACGCGGCCCGCGCGGTCGCCGAGGAGATCGCCGCCATGCCGTCTCCGGCGGCCGTCGCCCGGCGCCTACCGGAGTACGCCGCCTGACAGTGGACAAGTCGTCAACTCCAGGTTGACGCGACGGATGTGTCAACTTATGGTTGACGCATGAC
Source organism: Micromonospora sp. BQ32 (assembly GCF_059358895.1). NCBI lineage: Bacteria > Bacillati > Actinomycetota > Actinomycetes > Micromonosporales > Micromonosporaceae > Micromonospora > Micromonospora sp. BQ32. Next base: position 73,581 of record NZ_JCADBI010000009.1, read on the forward strand.
GGAACCCAGCCAGATGAGTAACACGCTGAAGCTCGACGACCTCATTCAGTCGATCAAGCAGCTGCACACCGACGCGCTCGACCAGCTCACTGACGCGGTGCTCGTCGCCGATCATCTCGGTGAGGTCGCCGATCACCTGATCGGGCACTTCGTCGACCAGGCCCGGCGCTCGGGCGCCTCCTGGACCGACATCGGCCGCAGCATGGGGGTCACCAAGCAAGCCGCCCAGAAGCGCTTCGTGCCGAAGGCGACCGACGCGGCCGCGCTCGACCCCAACGCCGGCTTCGGCCGGTTCACCCCTCGCGCCCGCAACGTGGTGATGGCCTCGCAGGAGGAGGCCCGTGCCAGCGGCAACGCCGAGATCGGCCCCGAGCACCTGGTGCTGGGCCTGCTGGCCGAGCCGGAGGGGTTGGCCGCCAGGGTGATGGCAGGTCGCGGCGCCACCCCCGAGGCGGTACGGGAGGCGGTCGGTGCCGTCCTCCCACCGCGGGCCGAGCAGGTCCCGGACCTCGTCCCGTACGACGCGCGCGGCAAGAAGGCGTTGGAGCTGACCTTCCGGGAGGCGCTGCGCCTCGGGCACAACTACATCGGCACCGAGCACCTCCTGCTCGCCCTGCTGGAGCAGGAGGACGGCGCCGGTGTGCTCACCAACCTCGGCCTGGACAAGGCGACGGTCGAGGCCGACCTGGCCGCCGCCCTCGCCGCCGCCGTCGGAAAGAAGTGAGAACCCGGGGTCAGGACGCCTCAGGAAAGCCGTAGCGCAGGGCGTGCTCCGGGTCGGCCGGGTCGATCTGGCGCACGCCCGCGTCGGCGAGGCGCTTGTTGACCTCGTCGAGCTGCTCACGCACCAGGCGGGCCTCCTCCTCGGTGACCCGACCCCGGTGCGGCCTGCCGGCGTGTGCCAGCGTGCCGTAGTCGATCTTCTCGGTGCTCTTGCGGGCCTTGGGTGGGCGGACCCGCTCGGCCGTCTTCAACAGCTGCGCCATCGGCACGTCGGTGGCCATCGCGTCGAACTCGCTGGCCGTCAACACCACCCGTCGGGGCTCGCCGCCACCGTGCCGGTCGTGGATCTCCACGACCGCCACGTCCAGCGCGGCGTCGTCGATGTTCTCCACCTCGCCCGGGGTGGCGTCCAACTGCACGGGCCCGGCGACCAGGTCCGGGTGCTCCAGCACGACGACGCGCACCACCTCGTTGTCCTGCTGTAGAACCGTGCCGGTGAAGTCGGAGACGTGGATCGTCTTCTTGCCCATGCGCGGAGCTTCTCCTGTCGTAGGCCGGGATGACGGACCACAAGAAATTACCCGACAGGTGTGCGAAAGCTGCCGCTGGACCTCCTCCGGTGTGTCGCCCCGGGCGACCGTCAGAGGCTTTCCTTCGGTGCCACCCCACTCGGTGGGCTGGCCGGTGACAGGGTCAGTGGGTGTTCAGGCGGTGCCGACTGGAGCTGCCGACGGCCAGCTTGTTCAGCCCGGCCCACGACAGGGCGCCGCCGCCGATCGTCCGCGGGTTCCGGTAGCGCGGCTGAGGCGGATTGCCTCCGACGGCCTCCGCCGCCTGCCAGAGTCGCTCGGGGTCCTGCTGGTAGTGGTCATTCGGCTGAATCGGCATGCGTTCACCGTCCCAAACAAAGGTGTCCAGGTATGGAAATACATATGACGGTCGATTCGTGCGGTTGGTTCCCGTACCCCTGGCCCGCTCGGCTCTGACGTATCCTGCGCCCGGCCCTGCCGTCCGGCGTACGGTGATCCACGACGGGTCGGGTGACCGGGAGGTGCGCATGCTCGACCGGCGACTTCACCTGCACCTGGCCACCTGGCTCGGCCAGTGGCCGGCCGGGCCGGGGTTGCACGTGGTCGCCTCGCAGCGGCGAGCCGAACCGGCCTGGGATGGCCGGCTGCGCCCCGCGCTCGCGGTGGACACCGGGCAGAGCGCCGTGCTCTCCGTCGCGCCGGACCGCGTCGCGGCGATCCGCGCGTTGATCAGCCGTACGCCGGCTCGTTTGCTCGCCGCGCTGCCGCAGGCCGTCGGCCGGCCCGAATGGTGCGTACACGACGGACCCTTCCGGTGGAGCGTGGCACCCGCGCCGCTGCCCGACGTGGGGGAGTGGACCGCGCCGACCGCTCCCGGGCTGCCGCCGTGGCTGCGACTCTTCGACCGGCCGGTGCTGGTGGTCCGTGACCCGGACGGCGCCTACCTGGCCGGTGCCGGGATCAAACGGCACGACGCGTACGGGCACGAGTTGGCCGTCGGCACCGTGCCGGCCGCCCAGGGGCGCGGCCTCGCCCGTCGTCTGGTGGCCCAGGCGGCGCGGCGGGTGCTCGACGAGGGGGCGGTGCCCACCTACCTGCACGAGCGGGGAAACGACGCCTCGGCCCGGGTCGCCGAAGCCGCCGGTTTCCCGGACCGGGGCTGGCGCGCGTACGGGGTCTATCCGCGCTGAGCGGGCATTGGGCGCGGACCGTGGATCCCGGGCCGGATCCACGGTCCGCAACCTCCCCCCAGGCCCCGATTCCGGGTGTAACGGCCGCCGCCGTGGGCGAGTCGCTACGTGTCGATCACGCTACGTATCTAACCGGCTCGGGGCAAGGCTGAAGCTGTCGGTTCGGAGTGTCGAAAAGTGGACTTGACCTGCTCCTTCGCCGGTCGAGGGGTGCCGGCCGGATCAGTGACGGAGCGTGCGAGTCCGGCCGGAGAACGCCGTGGTCAGCCGGCCAGGCCCAGCGCCTCGGCCGCCGCGCGACCGTTGGCGTGGCTCGCGCCGTAGGTGGTGACGAAGGCGCGGACGCCGGCTGGCCGCCACTGCGCCGGCCAGCCCATCTCCACCACGGTCACCGGGTGCTGGGCCGCCAGGTCGGCGATCAGCTCCGGGCCACCGGGCAGGCGGTGCAGGTGTCGCCCGACCAGCACGATGGGACGGTCGCCGGCCAACCCGCGCAGCGTGGCCGGGTCGGTCTCGCTGGCGATCACCCGGATCTCCGGCACCCCGTCCAGGTGTGGACCGAGGCCCCACGGCACCCGGCCCTCGGCGATCGTCGACTCGGTGTGCAGTTGCACCACCAGTGGCTGGTCCAGGCCGGTGAGCAGGCCGTCCACCCGGACCGCGCGGCGCGCCGCGGCGTACCCCAGCTCGGTGTTCTCGCTGGCCGGTGACCGGCCGGCGGCCCGGGTCCAGGCGGCGAGGTCGGCGGCGCGGCCGGCCGCCTCCTCGACCCGCGCTTTCGCGAGCCGGCCGTCGGCGAGCGCGTCGACGATCTCGGCGGCCACCCGTTCGACCAGGTCGGCGTCGACCTTCGCGCCGATGCAGAGCAGGTCGGCGCCCGCGCTCAGGGCCCGGACCGCGGCCGGCCCGACCCCGCCGGCGGCCACCGCGGCGCCCTTCATCTCCAGCGCGTCGGTGATGACGGTGCCGGTGAAGCCGTACTCGGTGCGCAGCAGGTCGACCAGGACGGCCCGGCTGAAGGTGGCCGGGTCGGCGCCGGTGAGCGCCGGCACCCGGATGTGCGCGGTCATCACGGCGCGCGCCCCGGCGGCGACGACGGCCGCGAACGGCGGCAGGTCCCGCTGGCGGAGCAGGCTCAGCGGAGCGTCCACGGTGGGCAGCTCGTGGTGGGAGTCGGTGACGGTGGCACCGTGCCCGGGGAAGTGCTTGGCGCAGGCGGCCACGCCGGCGGCCTGCAACCCGGCCACGGCGGCGGCCGAGTGGGCGGCCACCCGCACCGGGTCCGCGCCGAAGGACCGGGTGCCGATCACCGGGTTGTCGTCGGCGGTGTTGACGTCGACCGTGGGGGCGAGGTTGACGGTGATGCCGAGCGCGGCCAGCTCGGCACCGATCGCCTGGTAGACCCGTCGGGTGAGGGCCACGTCGCCGATCGCCCCCAGGGCGGCGTTGCCGGGGTACGGGCTGCCGGTGGCGTGCGCCAGCCGGGTTACGTCGCCACCCTCCTCGTCGATGGCGATCAGCGCGTCCGGCCGACCGGTGCGCAGCGCCGCGGTGCTCGCCGCCACCTGCGCGGGGTTGTGCACGTTGGTGCCGAACAGGGTGTGCCCGGCCAGCCCGTCGGCCAGCAGGTCGACCGCCCAGTCCGGCGGGACCGGTCCCGGGTACGCGGCCAGCAGCGTGCCCAGCGCCAGCCGGCGCAGTCCTGGATCCAACCCCACGTGATCTTCCCCCTTCGGTGCCCCGCGGGTACGAAACGTCGTACCGGTGGTGGTCTTGGCCCTGCCGAGTCGGCGGAGCGTCCCACCGCCGGGTGGCCGTTACGCTACGGCTACCCGTTCGCAGGTCGGTTTACAGTTAGCAAAGTTTACTAAAACTAGAGGACGTGTCATGAGTGCGACCCGGCTGCCCGGCACCCCCCGCCTGTTGCGGGCGCTCAACGACCGTGCCGCGCTGGAGCTGCTCCTCGAACGCGGCCCGCTGACCCGGGCGCGACTCGGCGAGCTGACCGGGCTGTCTAAGGTCACCGCCTCGCAACTGGTCGAGCGGCTGGAGGAGCGCGGCCTCGTCGCGCGGGTCGGCGAGCAGGCCGGCGGGCGAGGGCCGAACGCCCAGCTCTACGCCGTCCGCCCGGGTAGCGCGCACGTGGTCGGCGTGGACGTCGGGCCGGACCGGGTGGTCGCCGCGTGCGCCGACATCACCGGTGCGGTCATCGGCCGGGTGGAGCAGTCGACCCGGGACACCGACGACCCGGTGGGCGTGGTGCACAACGCCGTGGTGCAGGCGGCGAGCAGCGCCCAGGCGCAGCTGAGCAGCGTACGGCGGATCGTGCTCGGCACGCCGGGCCTGGTCGACCCCGGCACCGGCGACATCACCTTCGCCTTCAACCTGCCCCGCTGGCACAGCGGTCTGCTCGCCGCCCTGCGGGACGACCTGCACACGCCGGTGGTCTTCGAGAACGACGTCAACCTGGCCGCGGTGGCGGAGGCGCAGTCCGGTGCCGCCCAGGGGCTGTCGGATTTCGTGCTGGTCTGGGTGGGCGCCGGCGTCGGCCTGGCGATCATGCTGGGCGGGCGGCTGCACCACGGCAGCAGCGGTGCGGCCGGCGAGATCGGCTACCTGCCGGTGCCCGGCGCGCCCATCCCGCGCGACGTCTCCCGGCGCGCCAAGCCGGCCTTCCAGCAGCTGGTCGGTGCGGACTCGGTGCGCGCGGTGGCCCGCGAGCACGGTTACCCGGACGCCGACGCCGCCGAGGCGGTCCGGGCGGCCGTCGCGGCGGGCGCCGACGGCGGTCCGATGCTCGACGAGCTGGCCCGTCGGCTCGCGCTCGGCGTGGCCAGCACCTGCGTGGTGCTGGACCCACCGCTGGTCGTGCTCGCCGGCGAGGTGGGCCAGGCCGGTGGCGCGGCGCTCGCCGACCGGGTGCAACAGGAGGTCGCGGCGATCACCCTGGTCCAGCCGCGAGTGGTGCCGACCGGGCTGACCGAGGAGCCGATCCTGCACGGCGCGCTGCGCACCGCCCTGGACGCGGTGCGCGACGAGGTGTTCGGCTCCACCGTCGGCTGAGCCCGCTGCGGCGGTCATGTGAAGGAATACTTCACCGCGCGTCCGCACGGTGCAAGCTCTTGCCACGCGCCGGCCGTACCCCGTCCGTCGGGCCGCCCGGACTCGGGCGACCCGACGGGACCTCGACTCAGATCAGGTCGCGGCGACGGAACACGGCGAACGCCGCCGCGGTCAGCCCGCCAGCGAGCACGAGCAGCACCAGCAGCGACGCCTCCCAGGTAATCGTGTAGAACGCGTCGCAGTCGAGGCCGGTGCTGCCCATGCAGAGCTGTTCCTCGTAGAACCGCGCATCGCCGTTGAGCCACGCCCCGATGTGGCTGGAGAGCATGAACAGGTCCGGCTTCCGCGCGTCGACGATCTCCAGGACCAGCCGGGCGCCCAACTCCCAGACCACCGCGTACGCGGCGAACGCGCCGAGCGCCGCCGACGTGTGCCGACCCAGCGTGGCGATCGCGAAGCCCAGCGCGGAGGCCAGCAGCACCAGCACCAGGCCACGGCCGTGCACCGCGCCGAGCGAACGCCAGAAGTCACCGTCCAGCCGGCCCGGCAACCCGGCGGCCTGCCCGATCACCCAGAACGTGGCGAGGTAGGCCACCGACGCCAGCAGGGCCAGCACCAACACCGTGCCGAGCAGGGTGCCCAACTTGGCCGCGAGCACCGTCACCCGGCGCGGTCGCCAGAGCAGCAGGTTCACTACGCCGCCCGAGGTCAGGTCCGCGCCGATGTAGGAGGCGCCGACCAGGAACCCGAACAGCACCAGGAACGCGATGAGGAAGTACAGCAGTGGCTGTGCCTGCTGAGCGAAGTTGAACACCCCCGGCAGGAAGTCGGCGGCGATCGGCAGCCGGTCCTGCAGGACCGGGTCGAGCTGCGCACAGTCGGCGGGGAGGTAGAGCCCGCCGTCCTCCGTCGGGAGCGCGCCACCCCGGCGGGCCAGGCACTCCCGGTACGAGGCCTCCATGCTCTGTCGCGCCTCGGAAGCCTGCGCCTGGGCCCGGTTCAGCTCGCTCGCGGTCGGCTTGTGGGAACCGGCGAGCGTGGTCGCCGCCGTGACTGCGAACGCCAACACCAACAGGACGACCATGAGCTGCACGAAGCGACGCGCGGACAGTCGCTCCAACTCGGCACGCACCAGGTTCACGCGTCCACTCCCCGATCGAGGTTGATCACAGCTTCGCCCTGCGGCACCGACGAGTCGTCGATCTGCCGGGGCACCGACGGATGCTCGTACGCGCCGGTCAGCTCCAGGAAGACGCTCTCCAGGTCCGGCCGAAGCGGCGTCAGCTCGCCCACCCACAACCCCTGCTCACCGAGCACCCGGCTGACCATCGTCGGGTCGCTCACCCCGCCCACCACCAACGCGTCACCGTCCACGACCGCCGTCAGCTCGGCCGCGTGCAGCAGCTCGACGGCCCGCTCCGGCTCGGCCACCCGGACCAGGAACTCGTGCCGGTCGTGGCCCGCCAGCACCTCGTCCACCCGACCGGTCGCGACCCGCCGACCCCGGGAGATGATCGTGACGTGGTCGCAGATCAGCTGGATCTCGCCCAGGATGTGACTGGACACCAGCACGGTCACCCCGCTGGCCGCCAGCGACCGCATCAGGTCCCGCATCTCCCGGATGCCCGCCGGGTCCAGCCCGTTCGCCGGCTCGTCCAGGATGAGCAACCGCGGGTCCTTCAACAGCGCGGACGCCACCGCCAGGCGCTGCTTCATGCCCAGCGAGTAACCCTTCACCCGCTCATCGCCCCGGTCGTGCAGGCCCACCAGATCCAGCACCTCGTCCACCCGCGAGACCGGCACTCCACCAGCGCGGGCCAACAGCCGCAGCGTGCGGTAGCCGGTGAAGTTGCCGAAGAACTGCGGGCTCTCCACGATGGCGCCGACCTGGCCCGCCACCCGGGGCAGCAGTTCCGGTGACGGTTCGCCGAGCACCGTCATCCGGCCACTGTCGGCGCGTACCAGCCCGAGCAGGGCCCGCAGGGTGGTGGTCTTGCCCGAGCCGTTGGGGCCCAGGAAGCCGTGGACCTGGCCCGCCTCGACCAGCAGGTCGAACCCGTCCACCGCCACTCGTCGGCCGCTGCGCAGGCTGTGGAAGGTCTTGCGCAGACCCTCGATCTCGATGACCGCGCTCATCCGCGCGGCTCCGTACGTCGGCGGGGCATGGGCCGTCCTTCGGGTTTGGTGATCAACGACACGGCGCTTCACCCTATGGCCGAGGTGCCGCCCATGGGGGGCACCCCGGCGCTGCGTGGTTGGATGGAGCGGTGACTGGTGACCTGATCCCCGGCGCTGCCGGCGCCGCGCCTGCCGCCGCTTTCGTGGACCCGGATCTGGTGGTCAGCCTCGACGGCGTTGGCGTACGCCGCTCTGGCACCGCCCTCCTACAGGACCTGACCTGGCGCGTCGAACTGGACGAGCGGTGGGTCGTGCTCGGCTCCAACGGCGCCGGCAAGACCACACTGCTCAACCTCGCCGCCGGCCGGCTGCACCCCACCACGGGTGTCGCGCACGTGCTCGGCGAGCGGATCGGGCGCACCGACGTCAACGAGCTGCGTACCCGGATCGGGCTCACCACCGCCGCGGTCGCCGAGCGACTGCCCGCCGACGAGCGGGTCAGCGATGTGGTGGTGACCGCCGCCTGGTCGGTGGTCGGCCGCTGGCGGGAGAACTACGACCGTGGCGACGAGGCGCGGGCGCTGGCACTGCTGAGTCAACTCGGCGTCGGTGGCCTCGCCGAACGCCGCTACGGCACGCTCTCCGAGGGTGAGCGCAAGCGGGTGCAGATCGCCCGTGCCCTGATGACCGACCCGGAGCTGCTGCTGCTCGACGAGCCCGCCGCCGGGCTCGACCTGGGTGGCCGGGAAGACCTGGTCGCCCGACTGGCCGAGCTGGCGCACGACCCGGACGCCCCGGCGATGGTGCTGGTCACCCACCACGTCGAGGAGATTCCGCCCGGGTTCACCCACGCGCTGCTGCTGCGCGAGGGTGGGGTGGTCGCTCAGGGCCTGCTCGCCGAGACGCTGACCGGTGACAACCTCTCCAAGACCTTCGGGCTGCCACTGGTGGTCGAGCGGTCGGGCGGCCGCTTCACGGCTCGCGCCGCCTGAGCGTCGGAAAGGCGGAGCCGACCGTGCCGCAGACCCGGGTTGCCGTGGTGGGCAGCGCCAACATGGACCTGGTCGCGATGGCACCCGCGCTGCCGCGACAGGGCGAGACCATGCTCGGCACCGACTTCGTGATGGTGCCCGGCGGCAAGGGCGCCAACCAGGCCGTGGCCGCGGCCCGGGCCGGCGCCTCCTGTGCCTTCCTCGGCGCGATCGGCTCGGACGCCTTCGGCGTCACCCTCAAGGCCCGCATCACCGCGGCCGGCGTGGACACCAGTCAGCTGCGCGTGGTCTACGGCGCCTCCGGGGTGGCGCTGGTGATGGTCAACGTCCAGGGGGAGAACGCCATCGTGGTCACCCCCGGCGCGAACGACGCCCTGGTCGGCCTCACCGAGGAGGAGCTGGCCACGGTCCGCGGGGCGGACGTCCTGGTCGCCCAACTGGAGATCCCGGTGCCGACCGTGACCGCCGCCGCGGTGGCCGCCCGCGAGGCCGGCACCAGGGTCATCCTGAACGCCGCCCCGGCCCGGGACCTCCCGCCCGAACTGCTCGCCGCCGTGGACCTGCTGGTCGTCAACGAGGGCGAGGCGCAGGCCCTCGCCGGTCGAGGCCGGGAGGAGCCCCGCGCGCTGCTCGACCTGACCCCTCGGGCCGTGCTCACCCTCGGCGGTGAGGGCGCCTGGTACGTCGACCGGGACGGCGCCGAGGTGCACGTGCCGGCGGTACGGGTCGACGTGGTCGACTCCACCGCCGCCGGTGACGCGTTCACCGCCGCGCTGGCCGTCGGCTGGGGCGAGGGGCGCGACCTGGTCGACGCGGTGCGCTGGGCGTCGGCGGCCGGCGCTGCCTGCGTCCGCAAGCTCGGCGCCTCGGTGGCGCTTCCGCAACGCGCCGAGATCGACGAACTGTACGTACCGGGCTGACCGCCGCCTGCTCAGCCGACGGGCTCGTCGGCGAGCTTCTCGCCGCGTCGGCGCAGCATGCCCAGCCCGGGGATGCCGGCCACGGCGAGCTTGAGGTCGCGGGTCACGTCGAGCAGGTCGTGCAGGTCGGGCCCGACCCGGTCCAGGGTGGCCAGGATCGGCAGGATGTCCGCCGTCAGGTGTTCCTTGAGTTTGGGCAGCTCGTCGATCAGGTGGATGGCCGCGCTGATCTCCTCGTGACTCAGCTCCTCGACGAACCGCCCGGCCATCGGCGCGGCCCGGCGCAGCGCCGGCTCGTACGCCGCCAGCAGCTCGGCCGCCGTGGCGGCGGCCTCCGTCGCGGTGCCCACGGTGGCGGTGGCGCGGCCCGCGACCCGGTCGGCAGCGGCGACCACGGTGCCCGCCGCCCGGGAGACCCGGTCGGCCTCGGCGACCACCACGGCGGCGGCGGTGGCCACCTCGGTGGCGGTGTCGATGGCGGTGGTCGCGGCGGCGCTGATGACAGCAACCTCGCGGACGGCCACCTCGGCGTCGGTGAGCACCTGGTCGGTCCGGTCCAGGGTCGTCTCGATCCGGTCGACCACGCCGTTGATCCGGGCCAGCAGCGCCTCCACCCCGTCCAGCACCGCGAACGCGCGGGCGGGCACGGCGGCCATCGAGGCGGCCGAGCCGAGCGCCTGGTCGAGAGCGGAGCGGGTCAGGCCGACCACGGCGGCCGGGGTGGGGAGGGGAATCGCCATGGGGTCAAGTGTGCGTCGGCCGCGCCATAACCGCCCGACGGAGCCGGTCAGCGTGAGCGCCGGCCGCCGGCGTCTGCGCGGGCAACCCGCAGCGCCCACCAGATCAGCGGCACCTGCAACGGCACCCGACCGTAGGCGATGGCCCGCTTCGTCGGGCGTCGGTGCCGCCAGTCCACGGCCATCTTCACGTTCGCCGGTAGGACGGCGACGAAGAGGGCGGCGGCCGCCCGACCGCCGGCCGCCCGGGTGGACGGTCGTGCCACCGCCGCCGCCACCGCCAGCTCGGCCACCCCGCTGGCGTACGTCCAGAAACGGGCCGGGCCGGGCAACGCGCGCGGCACGATCGGGTCGTAGACACCGGGGCGCAGCAGGTGGGTGACGCCGGCCGCGGCGAGCAGGCCGGCCAGGGCGACGGCCTCGCCGCGACGGGTGGTCATCGATGGTCCCCCTGCTGTTCGACGGCGCGCTGCACGGCCCGGTAGATTTGCCCGAACCGTAGCGCGTCCGGGGTGCGCACCAGCAGATCCTCCCGACCGTGGTGCTGCACCCACAGCTCGTGCACGTGGCTGCCACGTTCGTAGGAGCGGTCCAGCCAGCCGAGGGGGATCTCCAAAAACGGTGCCAGCGCGAGCGCCCCCACCGCGCAGGCGGCCAGGATGATCAGCGCCAGCTGCCAGTTGCCCCGGTCCTGAGCAGACCACGCCAGTGACACCACGCAGACCACGGCGACCAGCGGCGGCAGCGAGAGCAGCAGGACCAGGACACCGCGCCCCAGCACACGGCCGCGTACGGCGAGGGTCTTCGGCCCCCGGTCGTGCCAGACGAACGTCACGTCGGACAGGGCGATCACGTGCCCGCCCGCCCGGATCGACTCGGAGGTCACCTGCACCGCGTCGTCCCGGTAATAGAGGGTCATCACTAAGCCTAACCACCGTCAGGCAAACCCGCCTGCCTCGGAGCTCGGCTCTCTCGGCCCTCGTCGCTCGGCCTTCGTCGCATCCGACGGGGCCGTTCAAGGCTGGGGTGGTGCGGCGTGGAAGAAAGCAGGGTGGCTAGCGGCGGTTGCCGGGGCGGGCCGGTTGGCCGTGCTCGACCGCGCGCTGCACCGCCCGGTAGATCTGCCCGAAACGTAGCGCGTCACCGGTGCGCAGCAGCCGCACCGGTTGGCCCCGCCAACGGGCCCAGATCTCCAGTTGGCGGCTGCCCCGCGCGTACGAGCGGTCCAGGTGTTCGAAGAGGAAGTCGGCGACCGGGCCGACGGCCAATCCGACCAGCACCGACGCGCCGACGATCGCGATCGTCACGGTGGGTGAGCGGTGCAGCCACACGGCCACGCCGATGCCCAGCACCGCCGCGACCAGTGGACCGGCGAGCGCGGCGCCGATGGCACCCCTCCCCACCAGCACCCGCCAGGAACGGGTGCCCCGGCGGTGCCAGATCATGGTGATGTCGGCCAGCGCGTAGCTGCGACCGTCGACGCGGACGGTGCTGGAGGTGACCTGCACCGACCTGTCGTCGTAATACGTGATCATGGCTGGACTCCCGCCCACGGGGCTGACACCACACTACTTACCCAAACGAGCCGGGTCGTAAGGTTGGCACGCGACTTCGACGAGGAAGTGAGGGCAGCGTGGGCGAGTTCGTTCGGCTGGAGACCAAGGACGGCATCGGCACGATCCGGCTGGAGCGGCCGCCGATGAACGCGCTCAACACCCAGGTGCAGGAGGAGTTGCGCGCCGCCGCCGCGGCGGCCACCGCCGATCCCGAGGTCCGCGCCGTCATCGTGTACGGCGGGGAGAAGGTCTTCGCGGCCGGCGCGGACATCAAGCAGATGGCCGAGATGTCCTACGTGGACATGGCCGACCGGGCCGCGAACCTGTCCAGCGCGCTCGGCGCGATCGCCCGGATCCCCAAGCCGGTGGTCGCCGCGATCACCGGGTACGCCCTCGGTGGTGGCTGTGAGCTGGCGTTGGCCTGTGACTGGCGGGTGGTTGCCGAGGACGCCAAGCTGGGCCAGCCGGAGATCAAGCTGGGCATCATCCCGGGTGCGGGCGGCACCCAGCGGTTGGCCCGTCTGGTCGGCCCGGCCCGGGCCAAGGACCTGATCATGTCGGGGCGGATGGTGGACGCGCAGGAGGCGCTGCGGATCGGCCTGGCCGACCGGGTCGCCCCGGCCGCCGAGGTGTACGACGCGGCCGTCGCGCTGATCACGCCGTACCTGACCGGGCCGGTGCAGGCGCTGCGCGCGGCGAAGCTGGCCGTCGACGGCGGCCTGGACATGGATCTGAACTCGGGCCTGGCCTGGGAGAGTCAGCTCTTCGCGGCGCTGTTCGCCACCGACGACCGGCGGGAGGGCATGGCTGCCTTCGTCGAGAAGCGCAAGCCGGGCTTCACCGGCCGTTGATCCGTCGCTCCCCGGCTCGACGGCCGTTGACCTCGGCAACGTCCAGTGGCCGGGGCCACGGTCGAAGGGCCAAGTGACTGGCCGGTAACCTGTGATCCCGGCCACGGACGATGGGAGCGACATGACGGAGCGGATCGAGGGTCACGGCGGCGAGTTGGCGCTCGCGGCACTACGCGCGCACGGCGTACGGGAGATGTTCACGCTGTCCGGCGGGCACGTCTTCCCGCTCTACGACGCCGCGTACAAGACCGACTTCCCGATCTACGACGTCCGGCACGAGCAGTCCGCGGTCTTCGCCGCCGAGGCGGTGGCCAAGCTCCAGCGCCGCCCCGGCCTCGCCGTGCTCACCGCCGGGCCCGGCGTCACCAACGGCATCTCCGGCATGACCAGCGCGTTCTTCAACGCCTCGCCGGTGCTGGTGCTCGGGGGCCGCGCGCCCGCGTTCCGCTGGGGCTCCGGCAGCCTCCAGGAGATGGACCACCTGCCGCTGGTCGCCCCGGTCACCAAGCACGCCGAGACGGTGTTCAGCACCGACGACATCCCGCGTGCGGTGGGTGCGGCGCTGCACGCCGCGCTCACCCCGCACCGCGGCCCGGCCTTCCTCGACTTTCCGCTGGAGACGGTCTTCTCGGTCGCCGAGGCCGAGCTGCCCACCGTGACGGGTGTCGACCCGATCGCGCCGGACCCGGAGGAGGTCGGACGCGCCGCGCTGCTCATCGCCGGTGCGCAGCGGCCGGTCATCATCGCCGGCTCCGACGTGTACGCGGGTGATGCGGTCGCCGCGCTGCGCGAGGCGGCCGAGGCGTTGCAGGTGCCGGTATTCACCAACGGCATGGGTCGCGGCTCGCTCCCGCCGGAGCACCCGCTCGCGTTCGCCAAGGCCCGCCGGGCCGCGCTCTCCGGCGCCGACGTGGTCGTGGTGGTGGGCACCCCGCTGGACTTCCGGCTCAGCTTCGGTGACTTCGGTGAGGCCAAGGTGGTGCACATCGTCGACGCGCCCAGCCAGCGGGCGACGCACGTGCAGCCGGCCGTCGCCCCCACCGGCGACCTGCGCCTGATCCTCTCCGCGCTGGCCGACCACTCCGGTGACCGGGCCGACCACGCCGACTGGATCGCCGACCTGCGCGTCGCCGAGGACGCGGCGAAGGCTCGGGACGCCGCGGAGATGGCCGCCGAGACCGACCCGATCCGCCCGGCCCGGATCTACGGCGAACTGCGTCGGGCGCTCGCCCCGGACGCGATCACCATCGGCGACGGCGGCGACTTCGTGTCGTACGCCGGGCGGTACCTGGAGCCGGCCCAGCCCGGCACCTGGCTGGACCCGGGCCCGTACGGCTGCCTGGGCACCGGCATGGGTTACGCGATGGGCGCCCGGGTCAGTCACCCGGACCGGCAGATCTGCGTGCTGATGGGCGACGGCGCGGCCGGCTTCTCGCTGATGGACGTCGAGTCGCTGGTCCGCCAGAAGCTGCCGGTGGTGATCGTCGTCGGCAACAACGGCATCTGGGGGCTGGAGAAACACCCGATGCGGGCCATGTACGGCTACGACGTGGCCGCCGACCTCCAGCCGGAGCTGCGCTACGACACGGTGGTCAGCGCGCTCGGCGGGGCGGGGGAGACGGTCGCCAAGGCGGCCGACCTGGGCCCGGCCCTCCAGCGCGCGTTCGACTCCGGAGTGCCGTACCTGGTGAACGTGCTCACCGACCCGACCGACGCGTACCCCCGGTCGTCGAACCTGGCCTGAGTCGCACCCGCCGCCGCCGTCGCCCCTGCGCCCGGCGGCGGCGGCGCGCTCACACCTCCGGCCGGTCGCCCTCACGCGGCGGCTCACCGTCGCGGCGGCGCAGGTCGTCCTCGCGTCGCCGCAGGTCTTCCTCCCAGCGCCGGAAGAGCTCCTGGTCCTGCTGCTGGGCGCGTTCCTGCACGGAGCGCAGGAACTCCGGGTCGTCGTCCGGGGCGACCGGCCGGGGGCGCTGCCGCTCGCCGCCGCCCGGCCAGCCCTTGCGGGCAGACGGGCTGGGCTCCCGGCCGACGATGAACCAGGCGATCGAGCCGACCAGCGGGAAGAACAAGATGATCAGCACCCAGGCGATCCGGGGGAGGGCGCGGATCTTGCCCTCCTCGGCGGAGAGACAGCTGATGAGCGCGCAGACGGCGAGGACAATCTGCACCAGGAAGAGGAGTACGCCAAGCCGGGCCATCCACCCATCATGGCGCACCGACGCGCGTCACCGAAGTCCGCGCAGCACCAGCAGCACTCCCAGTAACGCCAGCACCACCGTGCCCGCCGTGACCAGGGGCAGCGTCCGGCCGCCGGTGCGGGCCGGACCGGTGCCGGTGCCACGGGGCCAGCAGAGCACCAGCAGGGCGCCCCACACCAGCACGGTCCCGCCGGCGATCAGCGCACCGGCCGGGTCGCCCGTCGACGCCAACCGGACGGCGAGCACGGTCACCACGGTCATCGTGAGCAGGGTGCGCCGCCAGGCCAGCCGGGTCCGCTCCGGTTGCAGCCCCGGGTCGCGTCCGGCGCTCACCGCCCGCCGACCGCCCGCATCAGGACGGCGACCACCAGCAGCAACGCGCCGACGCCGACGGCGAGCGCCAGGACGGCGGGGAATCGGGACGCGGGCAGCTCCTGACCGAGCCGGATGGCCCGCTCGGTACGCGCCCAGTGGTCCACCGCGCGGATCGCGACCGCCGCGCCGAGCAGCAGCAGCGCCACCGCGATCACTTCCCGCAGGTGGCTCATCGGCAGCGGTGGCAGGAACTGCGCGGCGGCCAACCCGCCTCCGACCAGCGCCAACCCGGTGCGCAGCCAGGCGAGGAAGGTCCGTTCGTTGGCCAGGGAGAACCGGTAGTCCGGCGTCTCACCGACCGAGCCCAGCTCCGCCGGGTCGAACCACCGCCTGATCGCCTCCCACACAGTGGGAGATTATCCGCTTCCCCTCCCGCTTAGCCTGGGCCGGTGACTGATCTCGACGTACAGACGCTGCGGACCGCCTACGACAACCAACTCCGCCCGGAGATCCCCGACCCGGTTCCGGCCGGGGTCACGGTGGAGCGGGACGGGCCGCTGGTCCGGATCCTCGGGCTCGACTCCGGAGGGTTCCTCACCTACCGCGACCTGGGTGGGTTGACCGGTGACGCGCTGGACGAGCTGATCGCCCGGCAGGTGCAGCTGTTCCGCGAGCGTGGCCAGTCGGTCGAGTGGAAGCTCAACGAGCACGACGAACCGGCGGACCTGGCGGACCGGCTGCGCGCCGCCGGCTTCGTGCCGGAGGACCGGGAGACCGTCGTGGTCGGCCCGGTCGCGCCGCTGGCCGCCGCGCTGCCGGTCGCCCCCGAGGGGGTACGCCTGCGTGAGGTGACCTCCCGGGAGGACCTGGAGCGGATCGCCGCCATGGAGGAGGAGGTCTGGCAGGAGGACCGCTCGCACCTGGTGTGGGGCCTGGCCAAGGAGATCGACGCCGACCCGCACTCGATCACCGTGGTGGTGGCCGAGGCGGACGCGACGGTGGTGAGCGCCGGCTGGGTGCGCTTCCCACCGAACACCGGCTTCGCCACCCTGTGGGGTGGGTCCACCCTGCCGCAGTGGCGTCGCAAGGGCATCTACCGGGCGCTGGTCACCTACCGGGCCCGGCTGGCCGATCAGCGGGGCCGGACGCTGTTGCAGGTCGACGCGTCGGAGGACAGCCGGCCGATCCTGGAGCGACTCGGCCTTGTCCCGATCACCACCACCACCCCGTACGTCTACACTCCGTGATCATGGAGCAGCGGTTGACGGACGAGGAGCGGCTGACCCTCAAGACCGGTGCCTTCGGCGCCGTCTTCCTGGTCTCCAACGCCGACCCGGGAGTCCTGGGGGTGATCCGGGAGAGCATCGCCGCGTCCGGCGCGCTGGCCGACGCCAGTGGCACGGTCAAGGAGGCGCTGACCACCGGCCCGCTGCCGCGACTTCCCCGGGACTCGCAGCTGGAGATCGAGTCGGTGGTGCTGCCGGCGCTGGGGCAGGCGGTGCGGATCCTGCGGGAGAAGTCCCCACGGGACGTG
Organism: Micromonospora sp. BQ32; assembly: GCF_059358895.1. Lineage (NCBI taxonomy): Bacteria > Bacillati > Actinomycetota > Actinomycetes > Micromonosporales > Micromonosporaceae > Micromonospora > Micromonospora sp. BQ32. Next base: position 90,311 of record NZ_JCADBI010000009.1, read on the forward strand.
GACGCGTACCGCGAGCTGGTGTTGGCCGCGGCGGACCAGGTGGCCCGGGCGCACGACGGGGTGGCGCCCGCCGAGGCAGCGGCCATCGACCAGATCCGGGTCGCGTTGGCCGAGCCGGCCTGACCGGCCGCGGGTCGGTGAGCTGTGTCACTCTGAGTGCTGCCGGAGCGCAACCTACTGGCAGGTAACATTGCGCCGTGGGCAACTGCACAACCGCCCTCGGTTGACCTGGCGTCGACCGACGCGCGACGCTGCGCCCCAGACCGGGCGAGCGAATCGCAACACCACACAGGAGGGTCGTCGAAGCGCGATGAACATCGTCGTACTCGTCAAGCAGGTGCCTGATTCGGGCGCGGACCGCAACCTGCGCAATGACGACAACACCGTCGACCGCGGTTCGGCGAACAACGTGATCAACGAGATGGACGAGTACGCCATCGAGGAGGCGCTGAAGATCAAGGAGGCGCACGGTGGTGAGGTCACCATCCTGACGATGGGTCCGGACCGGGCGACCGAGTCGATCCGTAAGGCGCTCTCCATGGGCCCCGACAAGGCCGTGCACGTGCTGGACGACGCCCTGCACGGCTCGTGCGCCGTCGCCACCTCGAAGGTGCTCGCCGCCGCGCTCGGTCAGCTCGGTGCCGACCTGGTCATCTGCGGTGCCGAGTCCACCGACGGTCGGGTCCAGGTCATGCCGCACATGATCGCCGAGCGGCTGGGCGTCGCGGCGCTCACCGGTGCCCGCAAGCTCACCGTCGACGGCGCGACGCTGACCGTCGAGCGGCAGACCGAGGAGGGCTACGAGGTGGTCACCGCCGCCACCCCGGCCGTGGTCTCCGTCTGGGACACCATCAACGAGCCGCGCTACCCCTCCTTCAAGGGCATCATGGCCGCCAAGAAGAAGCCGGTGCAGACGCTCTCGCTGGCCGACCTCGGGGTCGCGGCCGACGAGGTGGGCTTCGACGGCGCCACCAGCGCCGTCGTCGAGCACACCAAGCGCCCCCCGCGCTCCGGCGGCGCCAAGATCACTGATGAGGGCGAGGGCGGCGTCAAGCTGGTCGAGTTCCTCGCCACCGAGAAGTTCGTGTGAGAGGGGGGTTCTGACATGTCTGAGGTTCTCGTCGTCGTCGAAGCCACCAAGGAATTCGGCGTCAAGAAGGTCACCCTGGAAATGCTCACCCTCGCGCGCGAGCTGGGTACCCCGAGCGCGGTGGTGTTCGGCGGCGCTGGCGCCGCCGAGGCGCTGAGCGGCAAGCTGGGCGAGTACGGCGCGGAGAAGATCTACGCCGCCGAGGGTGACGAGATCGACGGCTACCTGGTGGCCCCCAAGGCGACCGTGCTGGCCGAGTTGGTCAAGCGGGTGCAGCCGGCCGCCGTGCTGCTGGCGTCGGCCCAGGAGGGCAAGGAGATCGCCGCCCGGCTCGCCGTCAAGCTCGACAACGGCATCCTGACCGACGTGGTCGGCCTGGACGCCGACGGCACCGCGACCCAGGTCGCCTTCGCCGGCTCCACCATCGTCAAGTCCAAGGTCACCAAGGGCCTGCCGCTGGTCACCGTCCGGCCCAACTCGGTCACCCCCGCCCCGGCGGCGGCCACCCCGGCGATCGAGCAGCTCAGTGTGTCGGTCACCGACACCGACAAGCTGGCCAAGGTCGTCGAGCGGGTCGCCGAGCAGAAGGGCTCCCGCCCCGAGCTCACCGAGGCCGGCGTGGTCGTCTCCGGCGGCCGGGGCGTCGGCAACGCCGACAACTTCAAGCTGGTCGAGGAGTTGGCCGACCTGCTCGGCGGCGCCGTCGGCGCGTCCCGGGCGGCCGTCGACTCCGGCTTCTACCCGCACCAGTTCCAGGTGGGCCAGACCGGCAAGACGGTCTCCCCGCAGCTCTACGTCGCCCTCGGCATCTCCGGTGCCATCCAGCACCGGGCCGGCATGCAGACCTCGAAGACCATCGTCGCGGTCAACAAGGACGGCGAGGCACCGATCTTCGAGCTGGCCGACTTCGGAGTGGTGGGCGACCTGTTCAAGATCGTCCCGCAGGCCGCCGAGGAGATCCGCAAGCGCAAGTGATCCCTGCGACAGGACAGTGGCCGCCCGTTCGCACGGGCGGCCACTGCCATGTGGGGAGCTGATCGGCGAGCCGGGGAGCTGAGCCGGCCCGCCGATCAGCCCGTCAGGGTGCCCCTCAGCAGGCTGTCGCCGGAGTGGCGGGTGTTGTTGTCGTACTGCTCGGCGGAGACGTCGACCACCGAGTAGCTCTTGAGGTCGACATTCGGGGGCAGGGGTAGCAGAGCGTCCGGGCCGCCCCCGAGGGTGCCGACCGAGAACATCTCCATCGTCGTCGGATTGATGAGCCAGACCTCGTAGTACCCCGGGACGCTCGGGAGATTCGCCACATGCAGATGTAGTTGGCCGTCCTGGAGAACGCGGGCGTCTCCCTTGGCCGTCGGCGGCGTCGCCCCGTACGCCGCCAGCGGCGCGCTCGCCACCACCACCGGCGTCGGGGTGGGCGTCGGATCGTCCGGTCGGAGCACCGAGACGGTGCCTACCACGCCGACCGCCGCGGCGGCCGCCGCGGTCACGGCAGTGGCCGCCCAGCGCGACCAGCCGGAGCCCCGACGGGACCGGCGCGCCGAGTCCAGCCGGGTGACCGTCGACTCGGCCGTCGTGCCGGTGGCCTGCCTGGTCATCGTGTCGTTGGTCTGCTCGGCCGGAGTGCCGACGGCCTGGCCCGGGACCTGCTGCGGACGGGTCTCAGTCTGTGCCGGCTGAGCCTCCGCCGCCCTGACCTGGGCGACGATGCCCAGCCAGACGTGCTCCGGCGGGTCGGGCAGATCGGCCAGGCCCTGCGTCTCGACGCCGAGCCCCGCCACCTGCTGGAGGGTCGCCACCTCCGCCCGGCAGAGCGCGCAGGTGCCGAGGTGGGTGCTCTCCCCGTTGTCCGCCTCGCTCTCACCGAGCGCCAGAAATACCAGCCGGTCGTGGTCCAGGTGCTGCACCGTCCACCTCCCATCTGCGTTTCAAGCTCGCCATGCCGCGTCGGATGTGACTCTTCACGGTGCCCAACGGCACGCCGGTCACCGTAGCTATCTGCTGGTGTGTCAGGTCGTCGTAGAAGGCCAACTCCAGCATCCGTCGCTGGTCGTCCGGAAGGCGAGCCAGCTCGTCGGCGATCACCAACCGGTCCACCACGCGGTCCGGGTCCGGGCCGGTCTGCGCCGGCTCGGGCAGCTGCCGGACAGTCTCCACCACCCGGGTCTCCCGGGCCGAGGCGCGCATCCGGTCGATCACCTTCCGCCGGCCGATGCCGAGCAGCCAACCGATCAGCGACCCCTTGGCCGGATCGAACGTGTCGCGGCCCAGCCAGGCGGCGACGAACGTCGCCTGGGTGACGTCCTCGGCGTCGCTGCGGTTCGCCAGCATGGACGTGGCCAGGTGGAGCACGGCACGACCGTAGCGGTCGTACGCCTCGCGCAGCGCCACGTCGTCGCCGGCGCGGAACCTGCGGTCGAGGTCGTCCACCGGAGGGTCCGGTTCCTGCCGTAGCGCCGTCATCGGGCGGCTCGCCTTCGATGGGGCATGCCCGACTGTAGCTGCCACAGTCTCCGCCCCACTTCCCCGGTCGATGTCATCTCACCAGCTCTTCGTCCCCCGAACCCGCTCCGGATGCAGGCGGGGCCGAAAAAGAAAAGTGCCTCCGGGGCGCATCCGCCCGTCCGAGAGCCGGCGTAACCCGTTCTGCAAGCCAGGCCTGACGAATCAGCACCAAATATCAGGAGGCAGACATGCAGCTCTCGTACTTCCGTCGGGTCGCCGCGGGCGGCGCGGTCGCCGCGCTGGCCTTCGCCGGCGTCGGTGCCCTCACCGCCAGCCCCGCGTACGCCGCCACGTCGAAGGTCTCCGTCGTGCACGGCATCCCAGACACCCCGGTCGACGTCTACGTCAACGGCAAGAAGACGCTGGACAACTTCAAGCCCGGCGACGTGGCCGGCCCGCTGAACCTGGAGGAGGGCGACTACGACATCGCGCTCACCAAGCCGGGCGAGCCGGTCGGCAGCGCGATCCTCACAGTCGACAATGCCGCGGTGCCGGGCGGTGCGAACATCAGTATCGCGGCCCACCTCGACGCCGCCGGCCAGCCGAAGATCACCCCGTTCGTGAACGACGTCTCGAAGGTCGACGCCGGCAAGGCCCGGCTGATCGTCCGGCACACCGCCGCCGCCCCGGCGGTCGACGTCCGCGCCGGTGGCACCCCGGACTTCGAGGACCTCACCAACCCGAACGAGGCCAAGGGCGACGTCGACGCGGGCAACGTGAAGGCGGACGTGGTGCTGGCCGGCACCGACACCGTGGCCATCGGCCCGGCGGACCTCAACCTCAAGGAGGGCACCGCCACGATCGTCTACGCGATCGGCTCCGCCGAGGGCAAGACGCTCGACGTGGTGGCCCAGACCATCACCGGTCTGCACTCCGCCCCGGGCGGCGTGCCCAGCGGTGACGGCGGTCAGGCCGGCACGGGCGTGGACACCTGGTGGTACGTGCTCACCGGTGCCGGCGTACTCCTGCTGCTTGGTGGTGGGGTGCGGATGGCGACCGCGCGGACCGGCCGCAAGTGACGGTGCGCAACCGCGGCGCGCTGGCGGCCCTGGCCGCCGGCGTTGCCGCGCTCACCGTCGCCGCGCTGGTGGCGTGCGCCGCCCAGCCGGCCGGGACCGTGGGTGCCGACGAGGCGAGCACGCTGGCCAGTCCCGCGCCGACCGCCGCCAGCGCCCCGTCGGTGCCGGTGACCGCCGGTGAGCTGCCCGCCGACGCGAAGATCATCCCGCCGGTACGGCTGCTGATCCCGGAGATCGGCGTCACCGCCACCGTCAACGCGGTCGGCATCAACGAGCGGACCAACGAGTTCGAGGTGCCGCCGAGCGTCGACCAGATCGGTTGGTACCGCTACGGCCCCGGCCTGGAGGCGGAGGTCGGCTCGGTGGTCATCGCCGGTCACGTGGACAGCGCCAAGCAGGGCAAGGGGGCGTTCTTCCGGCTGCGTGAGCTGGACCAGGGCGACACCCTGACCGCGACCGGCAGCGACGGTGAGGCTCGGCGCTACCGGGTCGTCGCCCGGGAGGAGTACGCCAAGACCAAGATCCCGCTGGACCGGTACTTCGCCCGCGACGGCAAGCCGCGGCTGACCCTGATCACCTGTGGTGGGCCGTTCGACGCCAAGGCGCGCAGGTACCGCGACAACATCGTCGTCACCGCGGTGCCCGCCTGACCAGGTCCGCGCGCATCCGGCCGGGGTGGAGCGCCACCCCGGCCGTTGCGTGCGGTCCCCTCCGGCATCCGGTCCCCAAGGCGTCGGCCGTACGCTGAACGACGATGGCTTACCTGGATCACGCGGCGACGACTCCGATGCTCGACGAGGCACTGGAGGCGTACGTCGCCACCGCCCGCGAGGTCGGCAACGCGTCCTCCCTGCACGCGGCGGGCCGCCGTGCCCGCCGCCGGGTCGAAGAGTCCCGCGAGCGGGTGGCCGCGGTGCTGGGCGCCCGACCCTCTGAGGTGATCTTCACGGGTGGTGGCACGGAGAGCGACAACCTCGCGGTCAAGGGCATCTTCTGGGCCCGCCGGGGCACCGGCCCTGACCGCCGCCGGGTGGTCTCCAGCGCGGTCGAGCACCACGCGGTGCTGGACGCGGTCGACTGGCTGGCCCAGCACGAGGGCGCCGAGGTCGGCTGGCTGCCGGTGGACGCCGCCGGTCGGCTCGACCCGCAGGCCCTGCGCGCCGAGTTGACCGCGCACGCCGACCAGGTGGCCGTGGTCACCGCGATGTGGGCGAACAACGAGGTGGGCACCGTCCAGCCGGTGGCCGAGCTGGCCGCCGTCGCCGCCGAACACGGCGTGCCCTTCCACACCGACGCCATCCAGGCGGTCGGTCAGGTGCCCGTCGACTTCGGCGCCAGCGGGGTGGCCGCGTTGACCGTCACCGGGCACAAGTTGGGCGGCCCGACCGGGGTGGGCGCGCTGCTGCTCGCCCGGGACGTGCCGGCCACGCCGCTGCTGCACGGCGGCGGCCAGGAACGCGACATCCGCTCCGGCACCCTGGACACCGCCGGCATCGTGGCCTTCGCGGTCGCCGTGGAGACGGCCGTGAAGGGCCAGCAGGAGTACGCGGGCCGAGTGGCCGCACTGCGTGACGACCTGATCGAGCGGGTTCGCCAGGCGGTGCCCGAGGTGATCTACAACGGTGACCCGACCGACCGGCTGCCCGGCAACGCGCACTTCTCCTTCCCCGGCTGCGAGGGCGACGCGCTGCTGCTCCTGCTCGACGCGCAGGGGATTGCCTGCTCGACCGGCTCGGCCTGCTCGGCCGGGGTGGCCCAACCCTCGCACGTGCTGCTCGCGATGGGCGCCGACGACGACCGCGCCCGCTCCTCGTTGCGCTTCACCCTGGGCCACACCAGCACCCAGGCCGACATCGACGCCCTCATCGCAGCCCTCCCGGCAGCGGTCGACCGAGCCCGCCGAGCCGCCGCCCTCCGCACCCCCCGCTGACCCCCGCTGGCCCTCGCTGACCCCCGCGATCTTGCACTTTCGGTTGGCCCTTCGCGCCTTCTGCGGCATATGTCACCGCAGAAACTGCAAGATCGCGCGGGCGGGTGGGCGGGGCAGGGCGCGGGTCTCGGGGGTTTTCGGGGCTGGTGGATAGGGTTGTCGCGGGGACGGGGAAAGGGAGTGGGTCGGTGAGGGTTCTGGCGGCGATGTCGGGTGGGGTTGACTCGGCCGTGGCGGCGGCGCGGGCGGTGGCGGCCGGGCACGACGTGACCGGCGTGCACCTGGCGCTGGCCCGTAACCCACAGACCTATCGGACCGGCGCGCGCGGCTGCTGCACCCTGGAGGACTCCCGGGACGCCCGGCGGGCGGCCGACGTGATCGGCATCCCGTTCTACGTGTGGGACATGGCCGACCGCTTCCACGAGGACGTGGTCGACGACTTCGTGGCCGAGTACGCCGCCGGCCGGACGCCGAACCCCTGCCTGCGCTGCAACGAGAAGATCAAGTTCGCGGCGGTGCTGGACCGGGCGGTGGCCCTGGGCTTCGACGCGGTGGTGACCGGGCACCACGCCCGCCTCGGCGCGGACGGGCTGCTGCGGCGCAGCGTCGACCTCGCCAAGGACCAGTCGTACGTGCTCGCCGTGCTCACCCGCGAGCAGCTCAACCGGTCGATCTTCCCGCTCGGCGACTCGACCAAGGCGCAGGTCCGCGCGGAGGCCGCCGAGCGTGGCCTGGCGGTGGCCGACAAGCCGGACTCGCACGACATCTGCTTCATCGCCGACGGGGACACCCGCGGCTTCCTGGCCGGCCGGCTCGGTGAGGCGCCCGGCGACGTGGTGGACGCCTCCACCGGCGCGGTGGTCGGCAGTCACAGCGGCGCGTACGCGTACACGGTGGGGCAGCGGCGCGGGTTGCACCTGGACCGGCCCGCCCCGGACGGCCGGCCGCGTTACGTGCTCTCCATCACCCCGAAGACCAACACGGTGACCGTCGGCCCGGCCGAGGCGCTGGAGGTGTCCGACGTGCACGCCGTACGTCCGGTCTGGACCGGCGGCGCACGCCCGGACGCGCCGGTCGAGTGCGAGGTGCAGTTGCGCGCGCACGGCGACGTGGTGCCGGCGACCGTCGCCCTCGACGGTGACCGACTGCACGCCGAGCTGCGCCGACCGGTACGCGGCGTCGCCGCCGGTCAGGCCGTGGTGGCGTACCGACCGGACCCGGCCGGCGACGTGGTCCTCGGCTCCGCAACCATCACCGGCTGACCGCACGGCCCGGGTGTTCGCGGGATAACCTTCGCCCGTGACAGATCAGGCGTGGCCCTGGCCGGCCGGCGCGGCAACCGGAATTGGTTCGCTGCCCGGCACCGACATCGGCGAGGCCCAGCGGGTGGTCCTCGGTGAGCTTCCCGAGCTGCCCCACCTGCCCGAGTTGCCGGCCCGTGGCCCCGGCGCGGACATGATCGGCCGGTCCGCCGGGCTGCTCGTCGAGCTGCCCGTCGAGGTGTACGCGGGGCGGTGGCGGGTCGCCCCCCGCCCCGGCCGCGACCTGCGCCGGGCCCGGGACCTGATGGAACGCGACCTGGACCAGCTCGCCGAGCAGGCCGAGGGGTACGCCGGGCCGATCAAGGTGCAGGCCGCCGGCCCGCTCACGCTGGCCGCCTCCCTGGAGTTGCCGATCGGTGGCCGACTGTTGCGCGATCCCGGCGCGGTCCGCGACCTGACCGGCTCCCTCGCCGAAGGGCTGCGCGCGCACGTCGCGGCGGTCGCCCGCCGGTTGCCTCAGGCGTCGGTGCTGCTGCAACTGGACGAACCGTCACTGCCGACCGTGTTGGCCGGGCGGGTGCCGACCGAGAGCGGGCTGGGCGCGTACCGGGCGGTCGAGTCGGTGGACGCCGCCGCCCTGCTGCGCACGATCGTCGAGGCGGTCGGCGTGCCGACCCTGGTGCACTGCTGCGCCCCGGACGTGCCGCTGGAGCTGATCCGCTCCACCGGCGCCGTCGCGGTCGCCCTCGACCTGGACCTGGTCACCAAGCTCGACCCGCTGGGCGAGGCGCTCGACGCCGGCCTCGGGTTGTTGGCCGGGGCCGCGCCGACCCGACCGCCGTCGGCCGGTGGCGCGCCGACCTCCGCACAGATCGCCGATCGGGTACGCCAGCTCTGGGACCGGCTCGGCTTTCCCCGTCGGCAGCTCGCCGAGCAGGTGGTGGTCACCCCGGCCTGCGGCCTCGCCGGCGCGACCCCGCAGTACGCCCGGGCGGTGCTCGCCGCGTGCCGGGACGCCGGCCGGCGCTTCGCCGAGGACTGAGGTTTCCTGTCGTACCCGGTGGGCAGGATGACGGTCATGATTGGACAGCTGCGTTCAGTGGTGATCGACTGCCCGGACCCACGGGCGTTGGCGGCGTTCTACGCCGAGCTGCTCGGCGTACCGCTCGCCGAGGGCGACTCCGATGACGACTGGGTGGTGCTGGGCGGTCCGCCCGGCCATCAGCCGCGCCTCGCCTTCCAACAGGCGCTCAACCTGCGCCCGCCCGCCTGGCCGGATCCCGAGCGCCCACAGCAGTTCCACCTCGACGTGACGGTGGACGACATCGAGGCCGCCGAGAAGGCGGCGCTCGCGCTGGGTGCCCGGCGGCTGCCGGGTGAGGGCGAGGGCTTCCGGGTCTACGCCGACCCGGCCGGCCACCCGTTCTGCCTCTGCTGGGACTAGGAGCGGCTTTCGGAAGTGGCGGTCGCGCCTGGGCTCGGCGCAGGTCGCGCCAGCACTTCCGAAACCCGCTGAGCCCGCCGTGGGTTGCGGCGGCCGGGCATCATGGCCGCCGTGATCCATACCTCCGCGCTGCGCGCCTCCGGTTCGCTCTTCGGCCTCGCCTACGGTGACGCGCTGGGTAAGCCGACCGAGTTCCTGACCGTCGCCGAGATCGAGCGCCGGTACGGCCCGGCCGGTCCCTGTGAGCTGTCCGGCGAGCCGGCGCTGGTCACCGACGACACCCAGATGGCGCTGGCGGTGGGTTGGGCGCTGCACGAGGCGCCGTCGTGCACCCCGGAGGCGGTGGAGCCGCTGCTGCGGCGCCGTTTCCTGGCCTGGGCGGTCAGCCCGGACAACAACCGTGCCCCGGGGATGACCTGCCTGCGCGCCTGCGCCGAACTGAGCCGTGGGGTGCGCTGGCAGGAGGCGACAGTGGTCGGCTCGAAGGGCTGCGGGGCCAACATGCGGGTCACCCCGGTCGGGTTGCTCGACACGGACCTCGACACGCTCGCCGGGTTGGCCCAGTTGCAGGCCGGGCTGACCCACGGCCACCCGACCGGGCTGGCCGCCAGCGAACTCACCGCGTACGCGGTCTTCGCGCTGCGCGCGGGTGCCTCGCTGCCCGAACTTCCCGCGCTGCTCACCGAGCGAGCACTGTCCCAGCGCCTCGTCTACCGGGAGCAGTGGCTGGGAGACCTCTGGCAGCGCGCCGGTTTCGGTTCTCCGCAGGACTTCATCGCCCAGGGCTGGGACGAGTGCCTGGCGGTGCTGAGCCGACTGACCGACACCCTCACGCGGCCGGACGACGGCGGTGACCCGTGTCAGGCCACCGGGGAGGGCTGGGTGGCCGAGGAGGCGCTGGCCACCGCGCTTCTCTGCGCCGTACGCCACGCCGATGATCCGGTCGCGGCGCTGGCTCGGGGCGCGACCACCGCCGGCGACTCCGACTCGATCGCCGCCCTGGCCGGCGCCTTCGTGGGCGCGGCCGTCGGCATGACCGCCTGGCCGCGCGAGTGGGCCAACCGCATCGAGTACGCGGACCAGTTGGCCACGCTCGGCGCGGCCTGGGACTGACCCTGGTCCGTGTCTGGCCTGGTCCGGCCCTGGCCTGGTCCGGCTTGATCGACTCGGGGTTTTGAAAACCGGGGTGTCCGGGACTTCAGAACACCGCGACTTTCAGGAAGGCGAGTCGATCATGGTCGGCGAGCGGCCACGAAGGCGGTCGAGGGTGGCCCCGGGGTGACCGAGGGTGGTCAGGGGGTGGGGAGGTGGCGCAGGCTGCGGACTTTTCGCCACAGGTCGGCGTCGCAGCGGCCGGCGTGGTCGGCGAAGGCGGCCGAGCTGAGTCGGATCGGCTCGGTGAGGCTGAGGTAGCTGTCGTGCTCCGCGCCCGGGTCCCAGTCCCGGGTGGGAATCCGGACGTGGTCGTCCCGGTCGCTCTTGTCCTGGCTGGTGATCTTCAGGACGTCGGCGCCCCGGGAGTCGGCGCGCAGCACCAGACACGGGCGCACCTTCGACCCGGTGCCGTCGGCGTACGGCACGTCGGCCCACCAGATCTCACCGGGCGCCGGGGTGGCGTCGTGCCGGTCGGTGTCGCGCGAGCGGGGTGTGGTCGACGGCCGTTCGCCGCCACGGGGCCGTGGCGGGGCGGGACGACGGCCGCCGGTGCTGCCCCGACCCGGCCGGGTGCCCGGACGTCGGTTGGCCACCCGGTGCCGCCAACTGTTCCACGCCCAGCCGGCGGCCACCGCCAGCACGATCGCCACCGCCCAGAGCACTGCCTCGGGCATCCGTACCTCCGTCTTTCGGCAGCCCAGGGGCCGCCATCGTCCGGCGATCCTCGCACGCCGCGGTCCGGGCCGCCCGCCAACCATGCCCGAGGCCGCCCCACTGCCTGGATGCGGCTGAGGGCGAGGTCGCTCCGGGCGCGGGCGGGCGACGGATTGTCCCACCGGCCCGATACCGTGCCGGAGTAGCGTGATCAGGGAGGTCGCAGGCGTGTCCGAAGGTGGCGGTGTGTCCGAGGAGCAGATCGGTCAGCAGGTCAGCCCGGCGCAGGAGGCGGCGGCCGGGGCTGAGCCGACGCCGCAGGCCCGGGAGCGGCATGCCGCGCTCAGCCAGGAGTTGACCGAGCATCAGTACCGCTACTACGTCCTGGACGCGCCGACCATCCCCGACGCCGACTTCGACCGGCAGTTGCGCGAGTTGGAGGCACTGGAGGAGGAGTTTCCGGCGCTGCGGACGCCCGATTCGCCGACCCAGCGGGTGGGCGGCACGTTCTCCACCGACTTCACCCCGGTCACCCATGCCGAACGGATGCTCTCGCTCGACAACGCCTTCGCCGACGAGGAGTTGGCGGCCTGGGCCGACCGGGTCGAACGGGACGCGGGCGGCCCGGTGCCCTACCTGTGCGAGCTGAAGGTCGACGGGCTGGCGATCAACCTGACCTACGAGAACGGCCGGCTGGTCCGGGCCGCCACCCGGGGCGACGGGCGCACCGGCGAGGACGTCACCGCAAACGTGCGCAGCATCCGGGACGTGCCCGGTCAGCTCGCCCCGTCCGCCGAATTCCCGGACATTCCCGAGCTGGTGGAGGTCCGTGGCGAGATCTACTTCCCGATCGCCGCGTTCGCCGATCTCAACGCCGGTCTGGTGGAGCAGGGCAAGGCGCCCTTCGCCAACCCCCGCAACGCCGCCGCCGGCAGCCTGCGACAGAAGGATCCACGGATCACCGCCACCCGGCCGCTGCGGCTGGTGGTGCACGGCATCGGCGCCCGCCGTGGGTTCCAGCCCACGGCGCAGTCCGAGTCGTACGCGGCCCTGAAGTCGTGGGGGTTGCCGACCAGCGACCGGTGGAGGGTCGTCCCGGATCTGGCCGGCGTGGCGGAGTTCATCGCCTACTACGCCGAGCACCGGCACGACGTCGAGCACGAGATCGACGGCGTGGTGGTCAAGGTCGACCCGGTTTCCATCCAGGGCCGGCTCGGGTCGACCAGTCGGGCCCCGCGCTGGGCGATCGCCTTCAAGTACCCGCCGGAGGAGGTCACCACCAAGCTGCTCGACATCGACGTCAACGTGGGGCGTACCGGCCGGGTCACCCCGTTCGCGGTGCTCGAGCCGGTGCGCGTGGCCGGTTCCACCGTCGCGCTCGCCACCCTGCACAACGCCCGCGAGGTGGAGCGCAAGGGGGTGCTGATCGGCGACACGGTGGTGCTGCGCAAGGCCGGCGACGTGATTCCCGAGGTGCTCGGCCCGGTGGTCGACCTGCGGCCCGCCGATGCCCGGCCGTTCGTCATGCCGACCAGTTGCCCCGCCTGCGGCACCCCGCTCGCGCCGTCCAAGGAGGGCGACGTCGACATCCGTTGCCCCAACACCCGCAGCTGCCCGGCGCAGCTGCGGGAGCGGGTGTTCCACCTCGCCGGCCGGGGCGCGTTCGACATCGAGGTGCTCGGTTACAAGGGCGCGGCCGCCCTGCTCGACGCGGAGATCATCAGCGACGAGGGCGATCTCTTCCACCTCGACGCCGAGCAGTTGTCCCGGTCGCCGTTCTTCGTCAACAAGGACGGCAGCCTGGGCAGCAACGCCACCAAGTTGCTGGACAATCTCGCCGTCGCCCGGGAACGGGACCTGTGGCGGGTGCTGGTGGCGCTCTCCATCCGGCACGTCGGCCCGACCGCGGCCCAGGCCCTCGCCCGGCACTTCCGCTCGATGGACGCCATCGACGCGGCCACCGAGGAGGAGTTGTCCTCGGTCGACGGGGTCGGGCCGACCATCGCGGCCAGCATCCGGGAGTGGTTCGCGGTGGACTGGCACCGCGAGGTGGTCCGCAAGTGGGCCGAGGCCGGCGTACGGATGGCTGAGGAGGCGGTCGACGAGGGGCCGCGCCCGTTGGAGGGGTTGACCGTGGTGGTGACCGGCACCCTCGCCGGCTTCTCGCGCGACCAGGCTGCCGAGGCCGTGCAGAGCCGGGGCGGCAAGGTCAGCGGGTCGGTCTCCAAGAAGACGAGCTTCGTGGTGGTGGGGGATAACCCCGGGTCGAAGGCCGACAAGGCCGCCAGTCTCAAGGTGCCGGTGCTCGACGAGGACGGGTTCCGCCTCCTGTTGGACGCCGGCCCGGACGCCGCCCGGGGGGTCGCTCAGCTGGGCGGGTGACCCCGCCGGCGGCCGGCCACGGCGACTGGCCGCGTATACCAACTTAATTACGACTACGACCGATTCGTGACTGTCATACCGGGAAACTGGGGGCCGAGGGCGTTTCATTGGGTCACGGCGCGCGCACCGGCACGCCGATGGTCGGTCGGGAGGTGTGGTGGAGGTCGCCGACCCACGCAACTCGCTTCCTGCGGGACGGGTCGCACCGTTCGCCGCCTTCGTCGCCGGCATCCTCGCGGTCGCCGCGCTGACCGCTGCCGTTCCACTCGCGACGCTCCCCGGCGAGTTGTCCCAGTTGCCGGTGGCGTTCTGGACGATGGCCGCGCTCGCCGTGGTCTGCGACGCGCGCCCGTTCGTTCCACCGGGGCGCCGGCAGACGTCGGCGGTGTTCCCGTCCACCTGCTTCACCTTCGCGATCCTGCTCGGCTGGGGTCTCGGCCCGGCGGTGGTGGTGCAGGCGGTGGGTGTGGTCGTGTCCGGCTGGCGGATGCGGCACGCCGCCTGGCGCACGGCGTTCAACGTCGGCCAGTACGCGTGCGCGCTCGCCGCCGCGTACGGGGTGATCCAGCTCGGCTCGGGCACCATCTTCTCCGGTGGGCGGCTGCACTGGACCGAGGTGGCCGCCGTCGGCGGGGCCGCGCTGGCCTGGTTCGTCGTCAACTACGGGTTGGTCAGCTGGGCGGTGCGGCTGCGTTTCGGAGACCGCTGGTGGCCCACCGTCCGCCAGGGCCTCGGCTTCGAGTTGCTCTCCACCGGCTCACTGCTGCTGCTCGCCCCGGTGCTGGTCGCCGCGGCGCGGGTCAGCGCCGCGCTGATCCCGCTGGTGCTGGTGCCGCTCTTCGCCGTCTACCGGATGGCGCGGCTGACCAACGAACAGCAGCATCTCGCCGCCGCCGACCCGCTGACCGGGCTGCCCAACCGCAAGGCCCTGCTGACCGAGGTGGCGGAGCAGGTGCACCTGCATGCCGAGCGGACCGCCCGCGGTGAACCCGACGGGCAGCTCGCGCTCCTGCTGATCGACCTGGACCGGTTCAAGAACGTCAACGACGCCCTCGGGCACGCCGTGGGCGACCGGCTGTTGGTCGAGGTGAGTGCCCGGCTCACCAACATGCAGCCCCGACCACAGATGATCGCCCGGCTCGGCGGTGACGAGTTCGCCATCGTGATGACCGGGCTGACCGACGTCGGTCAGGCGCGGGAGTTGGCCGACCGGGTGGTCCAGGCGCTGGCCGAGCCGGTGCCGCTCGACGGGCTGCCGCTGGACGTGGGCGGGTCCATCGGCATTGCCCTCTTCCCCGAGCACGGCGAGGACTTCGCCACCCTGATGCGCCACGCCGACGTGGCGATGTACGACGCCAAGCACCGCAACGACACGGTGGCCGTGTACGCCCCGGAGTCCGACCACAACTCGGCCGAGCGACTCGGTCTCCTCGCCGACCTGCGCCGCGTACTGGAGGCCAGCCCATCGGCCGAGGCTCCGCTTGAGGCCGAGCAGGCAGGTCAGGGTCGGGGCGCGGCGGCGCAGCCGGACGGGGACGGCCGGCACGGTGTGCCGGGCGACGCCGAGCGGACGGCCGACGTACCCCTTGTCGCGACGGGGGAGGTGCGCGGCGGTGACGGGGCGGCGCTTCCCACCGGGGCGCCGGCCGAGAGCGCGCTGCCCAGCGCGGCGTCGGGCCGGTCCGCGCCAGCGGCGGACGCGGCGCCGGCGGTCGCCACGGCACCGCCGGGCGCTCCCCGGTGGTGGGCACGCCGTCGGCGCACCGACGCCGGGCTGGTGCACTCCGATGAGCTGATCAACCGGATCGCCACCGGAGCCGACCCGATCCGGGGCCGCAACGCCCGTGCCACGGTCGCCGGCACCCGTTCCGGCCCGGCCCGCGAGCGGCGCGCCGGGGGCGGGAACGGCCGGCGGTCCGCGAACGGGAGCGCGGTGGGCAAGGGTCACACCGGGGCGCGGCGGGACGTCGGGCCGGGTACCCCTGGGCAGCCACTCGAACCGACCGGGTGGGCGCACCCGGAAGACGAGCCGGCCGACGACGCCGGGGAGATCACCATGTACTACCAGCCCCAGATCGCCATCGCGACCGGCGAGGTGGTCGGCGTCGAGGCGCTGCTGCGGTGGCGGCACCCCCGGCGGGGCATGGTCGACCCGGAGGAACTCATCCGGGTCGCCGAGCAGAGCGCCGTGATGCGGTTGCTCACCCGTCGTGTCGTCGACGACGTGGTGGAGCAGCTCGCCAGGTGGTCGGCGGCCGGCATCGGTCTGCGCGCGGCGCTGAACGTGAGCGTGCGTGACCTGCACACCGGTGAGATCGCCGACCAGATCGCCGACCGGCTGGCCCGCCACGGGGTGCCGGCCGAACGGCTTCAGGTCGAGATCACCGAGGGCGCGTTGATGGCCGACCCGCGTCGGGTGCTGGCCACCATCTCCCGGCTGCACCGGATCGGGGTGGCCATCGCGCTGGACGACTTCGGCACCGGCTACTCCTCCCTCCAGCATCTGCGCCGCCTGCCGCTGTCCGAGGTGAAGGTGGACCGGTCGTTCGTCCTCGGCATGGCCGACGACGCCGACGACGCGGCGATCGTCCGATCGATGATCGAGCTGGCCGGCGCGCTGGGGCTGCGGGTGGTCGCCGAGGGTGTCGAGGACGAACGGACCTGGCGGATGCTGCACGCCGCCGGCTGCGATGCCGCTCAGGGCTGGTTCTACGCCCGGCCGATGCCGGCCGAGGAGTTGGTCACCTGGCTCGCCCGGTACCGGCCGGTCCGCCCGACCGGCGGGCTCCCACAGCCGGATGTCGCTCGCCGCCCCACCCGCTGACCCGGCACGAGGGCCGCCGGAGGGGGAGTCGGGGACGCGGCACCGGAGCGGAACAATAGACTCGCTCCGGTCACCGCGTGTCACGCTCCACCTGTCGCGCGGCCGGCACATCGCCCGACCAGCAGGAATTCAGAAGGGGGCACGGATGGCCGCCATCTCCCGCGAGGAGGTCGCGCACCTGGCGCGCCTGTCGCGGCTCGCCGTCACCGAGGAGGAGCTGGACACGTTCGCCGGCCAGCTCGACGTGATCCTCCAGGCGGTCGCCCAGGTCGGCGAGGTCGCCGCCGCGGACATCCCGCCGACCTCGCACTCGGTGCCGCTGACCAACATCTTCCGCGAGGACGTCGTCACGCCGTGCCTGACCCCGGAGGAAGCGCTGTCGGGCGCGCCCGACGCCGAGGACCAGCGGTTCCGCGTACCGCGGATCCTGAGCGAGGATGTGGCCTCATGAGCGAGCGCCAGCGAGCGAATCAGCAGTGCAGCGCCGTGGTGCCTCATGGCGTCGCGGAGCGAAGCGGAGTGACGGCATGAGCGATCTGATCAAGATGACCGCGACGGAGATCGCGGCCCTGGTCGCTGGGGGCGAGACCTCCGCCGTCGAGGTGACCCAGGCGCACCTGGACCGGATCGCCGCGGTCGACGACCGGGTGCACGCCTTTCTGCACGTCGACACCGACGGCGCGCTCGCCGCGGCCCGCGCGGTGGACGAGCGCCGGGCCGCCGGCGAGGAGCTGGGCCCGCTCGCGGGTGTGCCGGTCGCGGTCAAGGACGTGCTCGCCACCCGGGGCGTGCCGACCACCGTGGGGTCGAAGATCCTGGAGGGCTGGCGCCCGCCGTACGACGCGACGATCGTGCAGCGGCTGCGCGAGGCCGGCACGGTGATGCTCGGCAAGACCAACATGGACGAGTTCGCAATGGGCTCCTCCACCGAATACTCGGCGTACGGCCCGACGCACAACCCGTGGGACCTGAGCCGGATCCCCGGTGGCTCGGGTGGTGGCAGCGCCGCCGCGCTGGCCGCGTACGAGGCGCCGCTGGCGATCGGCTCGGACACCGGCGGCTCGATCCGCCAGCCCGGCGCGGTCACCGGCACGGTGGGCGCCAAGCCCACCTACGGCGGCACCTCCCGTTACGGGCTGGTCGCCTTCTCCTCGTCGCTCGACACCCCGGGCCCGTGTGCCCGTACGGTGCTCGACGCGGCCCTGCTGCACCAGGTGATCGGCGGGCACGACCCGCGTGACTCCACCTCCATCCCGCAGCCGGTGCCGGACGTGGTGGCGGCGGCGAAGCTCGGCGCGACCGGCGACCTGACCGGTGTGCGGCTCGGCATCGTGAGCGAGTTCGTCGGCGAGGGCGCCGAGCCGGGCGTGATGGCCGCGTTCCGCGAGTCGGTGGACGCGCTGACCAAGATGGGCGCCGAGGTCGTCGAGGTGTCCTGCCCGACGTTCGCGTACGCGCTGCCGGCGTACTACCTGATCGCCCCGAGCGAGTGCTCCTCCAACCTGGCCCGGTTCGACGGTGTCCGGTTCGGCCTGCGGGTCGGCGACGACGGCAACCGGTCGCTGGAGGAGGTCATGTCGCTGACCCGCGAGGCCGGTTTCGGCCCCGAGGTCAAGCGCCGCATCATGATCGGCACGTACGCCCTGTCGTCGGGTTACTACGACGCGTACTACGGGCAGGCGCAGAAGGTCCGGACGCTGATCACCCGGGACTTCACCGCCGCGTTCGAGCGGGTCGACGCGCTGATCTCGCCGACCACCCCGTCGGTGGCGTTCCCGATGGGGGCGCGGACCGCCGACCCGTACCAGATGTACCTGGCCGACCTGTACACGATTCCGACCAACCTGTACGGCGGGCCGGGCATCTCGGTGCCCTGCGGGCTCTCCGACGGGCTGCCGGTCGGTCTGCAGGTGATGGCACCGACGATGGCCGACGACCGGATGTACCGGGTCGCCGCCGCGTTGGAGTCCGCCGTCGGCACGTTCACCCCACCGACGCTGTGAGGCAGGAGCCCCGATGACGACGACACTGCCCGCGTACGACGAGGTCGTTGCGCGCTTCGAACCGGTGATCGGCCTGGAGACCCACGTCGAGCTGGGCACGAACACCAAGATGTTCTGTGGCTGCCCGACCGACTTCGGTGGCGAGCCGAACACCCGGGTCTGCCCGGTGTGCCTGGGCCTGCCCGGTTCGCTGCCGGTGGCGAACAAGGCGGCCATCGAGGCGATCATCCGGATCGGCCTGGCGTTGAACTGCTCGATCGCCGAGTGGTGCCGGTTCGCCCGGAAGAACTACTTCTACCCGGACATGCCGAAGAACTTCCAGATCAGCCAGTACGACGAGCCGATCTGCGTCGACGGTTACCTGGACGTCGAGGTCAACGGCGAGACGGTGCGGATCGAGATCGAGCGGGTGCACCTCGAGGAGGACACCGGCAAGACGCTGCACGTCGGTGGCGCCACCGGCCGCATCCACGGCGCGACGGAGTCGCTTGTCGACTACAACCGGGCCGGCATCCCGCTGGTCGAGATCGTCACCAAGCCGATCACGGGCACCGGTGCGCTCGCCCCCGACGTGGCCAAGGCGTACGTCGCCGAGCTGCGCGACGTGATCCGTACCCTCGGCGTCTCCGACGTGCGGATGGAGGAGGGTTCGCTGCGCTGTGACGTGAACACCTCGCTCAACCTGCCGGGCGCCGAGTGGGGCACCCGTACCGAGACCAAGAACGTCAACTCGCTGCGGTCGGTGGAGCGGGCGGTCCGCTCGGAGATGCTGCGGCAGGCGTCGGTGCTCGACGCGGGCGGCCGGATCACCCAGGAGACGCGGCACTTCCACGAGGACACCGGTGACACCACCCCGGGGCGCTCGAAGGAGACGGCCACCGACTACCGGTACTTCCCCGAGCCGGATCTGGTGCCGATCGCCCCGGACCCGGCCTGGGTCGCCGAGCTGAAGGCCGCCCTTCCGGAGCTGCCCCGGGTGCACCGGCGTCGGCTCCAGGAGCAGTGGGGCCTCTCCGACCTGGACATGCAGTCGGTGCTGAACGCCGGCGCGGTCGAGCTGATCGAGGCCACCGTGGCCGCCGGCACCACCCCGGCCGCGGCCCGCAAGTGGTGGCTGGGTGAGCTGTCCCGCCGGGCCAACGAGAGCGGCGTGGAGCTGGCCGAGATCGGTGCCACCCCCGCCCAGGTCGCCGAGCTTCAGGGGCTGGTCGACGCCGGCAAGCTCAACGACAAGATGGCCCGCACGGTGCTGGAGGGCGTGGTCGACGGTGAGGGTTCGCCCACCGAGATCATGACCAACCGGGGCCTGGAGGTCGTGTCGGACACCGGCGCGCTCACCGCTGCCGTGGACGAGGCGATCGCCGCGAACCCGGGCATCGCCGACAAGATCCGCAGCGGCAAGGTCGCGGCGGTCGGCGCGCTGGTCGGCGCGGTCATGAAGACCACCCGGGGCCAGGCCGACGCGAAGACCCTCCGTGAGTTGATCCTGGAGCGCCTCGGCGTCCAGGGCTGAGACCCACCCGGAGCAGGCCGCCGCCGCGACCCGGCGGCGGCCTGCCGCCACCCCCCGTCGACTACGCGGCCACCCCGCACCCCTCGCGAGGGCGTCAACGGCGACGCCTGGATGGAGCCACCGTGACCGAGCACGACCTCGATGTCCTCGACGAGATCCAGCGGCGGGTGCTCTGGCTCGCCACCCGGATCGTGGACGCCGCCAACCATGACCGGGCCACCGGCGACGGTGTGAAGGTCGGCGGCCACCAGGCGTCCAGCGCCTCCCTGGTCACGGCGATGACCGCGCTCTGGTTCGCGCACCTGGACGCCGAGGACCGGGTCGCCGTGAAGCCACACGCGTCCCCGGTGTTCCACGCCATCCAGTACCTGCTCGGCAACCTGGACCGCTCGTACCTGCCTCGGCTGCGGGCCCGTGGCGGCCTCCAGTCGTACCCGTCGCGCACCAAGGACCCGGACGAGGTGGACTTCTCCACCGGTTCGGTCGGCCTGGGCGCGGCGGCGCCGCTCTTCGCCGCCGCCACCCGGCGGTACGTCGACGCGCACTTCGGGGCCCGCCCGCACTCCCGGTTCGTGGCGTTGATCGGCGACGCCGAGCTGGACGAGGGCAACATCTGGGAGGCGGTGGCCGACCCGGCGACCACCGGGCTGGGCAACGTCATGTGGCTGGTCGACTTCAACCGCCAGTCGCTGGACCGGGTGGTTCCCGGCATCCGGATCAACCAGTGGCGGGGCCAGTTCGAGGCGGCCGGCTGGCACGTCGTGGAGGTCAAGTACGGCCGCCGGCTCGCCGAGGCGTACGCCCGGCCGGGCGGCGAGGCGCTGCGTGACTGGATCGACGCGATGCCGAACGAGCAGTACCAGTCGCTGTTCGGGCTGACCGGGCCGTCGCTGCGCAAGCAGTTCCTGGACGGCGCGCCGGCCGGCATCGACGAGCTGATCGCCCACGTCGACGACGAGGAACTCGGCCCGCTCGTCACCGACCTGGGCGGGCACGACCTTCAGGCGATGCTGGACGCGTACGCCCAGTGCGACGCGGTCACCGACCGGCCCAGCGTTGTCTTCGCGTACACGGTGAAGGGTTGGGGGTTGCCCATCGCCGGCAACCCGCGTAACCATTCCGCGCTGCTCAGCTCCGAGCAGGTCGACACGCTGCGCGCCGCGCAGGGGTTGACCGCGGAGACCGAGTGGGACCGCCTCGACCCCGCGTCACCCGCCGGGATCCAGGCCGGCGCCCGCCGGGAGGCGCTGTCCCGTGCGCCGCGCCAGCGCGCGCTGGGGGTCACCGTCCCGGAGAGCACGGGAGTACGCGCCAACAAGCCGATCTCCACGCAGGAGGTCTTCGGTCGGGTGCTGGTGGACCTGGCGCGGGACCGGGAGGTGGGCCGCTACCTGGTCACCACCGCCCCGGACGTGGCCACCTCCACCAACCTCGCCGGGTTCATCAACAAGACCGGCGTCTTCGCCCCCACCGAGCAGCGCTCCTGGACCGAGGACCGGATGCTGCGCTGGACGGAGAGCCCCGCTGGGCAGCACATCGAGCTGGGCATCTCGGAGATGAACCTGTTCCTGCTGCTCGGCCAGCTCGGGCTGTCCTGGGACCTGTCCGGGCAGCCGCTGCTGCCGGTGGGCACCGTCTACGACCCGTTCGTGCTGCGCGGCCTCGACGCGTTCCTGTACGGCACGTACTCCGGCTCCCGGTTCGTGGTGGCCGGCACCCCGTCCGGCATCACCCTCGCCCCGGAGGGCGGCGCCCACCAGTCCACGATCACGGCGTCGGTCGGCCTGGAGCTGCCCGGGGTGACCTTCGTCGAGCCGGCGTACGCGGCCACCCTCGACTGGCTGCTCTGCGACGCGCTCGGTCAGATCGCCGGCGGTTCGTCCCCGACCGCGACCGCCGCGCCCGCCGAGGACGGCGCGTACTACTTCCGGTTGAGCACCCGACCGTTGGACCAGGTGCCGTTCGAGGCGGCCCGGGCCCGGCTCGGCGACGCGGTGCTGCGCCGGCAGGTCGTCGCCGGGGCGTACCGGCTGGTCGACGCACACCAGGCGTACCCACACCTGGCCGACGCCCCGGTGGTGCAGTTGGCCGCCTCCGGCGCGGTGCTGCCCGAGGTGCTGGCCGCCGCGGTGGAACTGGCCGACGAGGGCATCGCCGCACACGTGGTGGACGTGACCTCGCTGGACCGGCTCTACCGGGCCTGGCAGCGCACCCTGCGCCAGGGCGTACGGACGGCCACGGTGCCCAGCGTGCCGGGCGCGCTGCGGTCCGCGTTCGCCGATCGGGTGCCGGTGGTGACCGTGCACGACGCCGCGTCGCACGCGATGGCCTGGCTCGGTTCGGCGGTCGGCGCGCCGGCGGTGCCGCTCGGCGTGGACGAGTTCGGCCAGTCCGGCAGCGTCGCCGAGCTGTACGAGCTGCACGACCTGCTGCCCGGCAGCATCGTCAACGCCGCCTTGGCCGCCATCGCCCTCCGCTGACCCGCCCCGCTCGTCAGCTGGTCGGTGTCGGCGTCGGGGTCGGGGTCGGGGTCGGGGTCGGGGTGCCCGAGGGGGGCGTTGCGCCGGCCGGGTTCTCCACCAGGCGTCGTTCCAGGTTGACCTGGGCCTGCCCGGTGCCGCCGACGGTGATGGTGTCGTACGCCTGGAGCATCTTCTGCTGGTCGAAGTAGAGCACGCTCATCGACAGCGGGGTCGGCTTCTCGCCCTCCAGGCCGCGCAGCCCGGCACCGCCGGTGGAGCCCTCCACCATCAGCGTGGTGGGCTGCTGCCCGGGTGCCTGCGGCAGCTTGGAGACCTGCCGGGAGTGGGTGTGCCCGGCCAGCACCAGCGGGCAGGTGCCGGCGAGCGGCCCGGCCGACGCCGGGTCGTGCACGAGAGCGATGTTGACCGGTCGCGGTGAGCTGCGGACCGTCGCGGCGAGCTGGTTGCCCACACCGATCACCTGGTCGGCCACCTGTGGGGTCAACCCGCTGCCGGCCGGGGAGGTGTTCTTGTCCGGGGTGAAGCGCGGGTCGCCGATGCCGGCGATGGTCAGCCCGGCGACCGTCGTGGTCGTGTTGTTCAGCACGATCGCGTTCGGTTGGCGGGCCACCGCGGCGGCGGTCTTGCCGGAGTCGTGGTTGCCCCGGATGAAGACGTACGGCTTCTTCAGCAGGCCGATCGAGGCGACGAAGGATGCCTCCGGCTCGCTGCCCCAGTCGGTGATGTCCCCGGTGTCGATCACCACGTCGATGCCGAACTGCTCCACGACCGTCCGGATCAGCTGCCAGCCGGTCGGGTTGAGGTGCATGTCGGAGACGTGCAGCACCCGCGTGGTGCCAGGGGTCGGCTCCAACAGCGGAAGCGCCGAGACGGTGGTGTAGAGCTGGCTGACGTTGCCGACCAGGCGCTGCAACTGCTCCGCGTACTTGGTGTAGTCGTTGGCGATCCGGCGGGCGTCACCGACGATGGCCGGCGCGTTGACCAGCAGCCCCTCGTAGCGGGGTTCCTCGATGGCCTGCGGCCGCAGGGTCGCCGCCGCCGTGCCGAGGCTGCCCGCGGTGACCAGCAGCGCCAGTCCACCCGCCCAGGCGGTGCGCCGGACGTCGCGGAAGATCAGCCCGGCCAGGATCAACGTGACCAGCACCGACGCGCTGAGGGTACGCAGGCCGAGGCGCATCACCCCGGAGCGGACGTCCTCCACGGCGCTCTGGCTGGCCCGGCTGATGCTGGCCGGGTCGTCGATCAGCGCCTCGGTGCGCCCCTGGTCGAGCGCGCCCAGCCGGACGGTGAGGTGGGTCGGCCCGTCGTGGCTGTCGAGCAGCAGCGCGCCGAGCGGCGGGATGTCGACGGTGGTGCCGCCGTCCCGCGCGGGGGAGATGCTGAGGTTGGCCCGGAACGGGCCGATGTCGGTGCTCACCTGGCCGCCGGCCACCACCCCGAGCACCGCCCCGGCCAGGGCCACGGCGAGGACGGCGACGATCAACCCGAGCCGGCGCAGCGGGCCGGCGGTGCGGACCCGCCAACCCGTCGGGCGCGGCCGATCGTCGCCGGTCACCGGGTTGTCCGGGTCATCGGCGTCGTCGTGCCGCTCGTCGCGCTGTCCGTCCATGCTGAAAGTCTGACCTGCCCATCGGAAGATCTTGGCAAACCTGAACGGATGGTGACGGAATCAGCTGCGCCCGCCGTCACCGCCCGCGAAGACCACCCGCAGGAGCCGGTCGTCGTCGCCCGCCGGGTCGCCCCGCCCGTCGTGGTTGGAGGTGCTCACCCAGAGCGACCCGTCCGGTGCCGCAGCCACCGCGCGCAGCCGACCGTAGCGGTTGGTGAGCAGCTCATTGGGTTGACCGAGGAGCGTGCCGGTGTCGGTCAACTCCATCACCCAGAGGCGCTTGCCGCGCAGGCAGCCGGTGACCAGCAGCCGGTCCGTGGCGGCCAGACCGGAGCAGGACGCGTCCGACGTCGGCCACTGCACGATCGGGTCGGTGAACTGCTTGTCGCCGGCCTGACCCTCGACCTCGGGCCAACCGTAGTTGCCGCCCTTGGTGATCTGGTTGATCTCGTCCCAGGTGTTCTGGCCGAACTCGACGGCGTACATCCGCTTACCGGCGTCCCAGGCGAAACCCTGGACGTTGCGATGCCCCATCGACCAGACCGGGGAGTTGGGGTACGGATTGCCGGCGGCGGGCTTGCCGTCCGGGGTGACCCGGAGGATCTTGCCGCCGAGGCTCTTCACGTCCTGGGAGAGGGGGCGCTGACCGGCGTCACCGGTGCTGACGTAGAGCTGCTTGTCCGGGCCGAAGCCCAGCCCACCGCCGTTGTGCACATTGGCCTTGGGGATGCCGGTGAGGATCGGGGTGGGCTGCCCGCCGAGTTGCAGCCGGGCGACCCGGTTGTCCCGCTCGGCCGTGTAGTAGACGAACACCGTCCGGTCTCGGGCGTAGTCGGGGGAGACGGCGATGCCGAGCAGGCCACCCTCGCCCGCCGCCGCCACGTCGGGGATGGTCTGCACCGGGCGGACCCGCAGCCCGTCCGGCCCGGACTCGGGGCCGACCTGGAGGATCCGGCCGTTGTCCCGTTCGGTGACCAGCGCACCGCCGTCCGGCAGGAACGCGATGGCCCACGGCACCCGCAGACCCTTGGCGAGCACTGTCGCCACCGCCTGCTGGCCGGCGCCGCCGGGGCTCGCCGACGCGGACGGGGTCGGCAGGTTGGGTGGTTCACCGGCCGGGTCGGGCTCCGGCTCACCGAAGCTGCAACCGGCGGCGAACAGCAGCGCCGCGCAGGACGCCGCGAGGACCACCCGGAGGCGGCGGATGCGAGGGTACGGGGGACGGGCGCTCACCCGGCCCAGGGTAGCCCGCCGCGCGGCCCGGCCGGGCCCGTCGAGATCCAACGGATGCCGACGCACCCGCTCGATGGTCCCCGGTGGACCACTCACCGCGCCCGTACGGCCAGCAGCGCGGTGTCGTCCTCGCGGTGCCGGATCGAGGCGAGCAGCAGGTCGCACAGGTCGTCGAGGGGCAACGTGTCGGTGCCGGCCAGCCGGTCCACCAGCTCGGCCAACCCCTCGTCGATGGAGCGGTCCCGCCGTTCGATCAGCCCGTCGGTGTAGAGCAGCAGGGTGTCGCCGGTGGCCAGGCTGGTCGACCGGCTGCTCCGCGGCGACGGGCGGGCCAGGCCGAGCAGCGGCTCCGGCGTCGCCTCCAGGGCCTCGACCGCCCCGCCGACGCGCACCACCAGGGCCGGCGGGTGCCCGGCGTTGGACCAGGTCACCTCGTGCACACCGGCGCGCTGCGGACAGATCCGGACCAGTGTCGCGGTGGCGGCGATCGGCAGCCGCAGGCCACGGATGGCGCCATCCAGGTTGCTCATCAACGCCCCGACCGCGTCCGGGCGGCCGAAGGCGTTACCCCGCACCAGGTTGCGCAGCTGGCCCATGGTCGCCGCCGCCTCGATGTCGTGCCCGGCCACGTCGCCGATCGCCGCGATCACGTCGCCGTCGGGCTGCACGAAGGCGTCGTACCAGTCACCGCCCACCTCCACCCGGTCCGCCGCCGGCTGGTAGCGGGCCGCCAGCTCCAGCTCCGCCACCACGGGCAGTCGGGGCAGCATGCTGTGTTGCAGAACCTCGGCGACGTGCCGCTGCTCGCCGTACATCGAGCTGTTGCCGACGGCCTGGCCGGCCCGGCGGCCGATGTCGACCGCGGTGAGCAGGTCCCGGTCGTCGAACTGCTGACGTTGGCCGCCGTTGACGAGGGTGATCGCCCCCAGCACCGTGCCGCCGACGCCCCGCAGCGGCACGCTCAGGTAGGAGGCGATGCCCAGTCGACTGGCGATGGAGGCCATCTCCGGGTGGGTGGTGCCCCTCGTCACGTCGGCCAGGGACGCCGCGCTGCCGAGCCGGGGCTGGCCGGTCCGGAGCACCGTCCGGATGATCGACTCGGAGCTCAGCCCGGTGCGCAGCAGCTCGCCGAATCGGTCGACGTCCGCCGCGCGGGCCGGGTCCCGGTGCACCGAGACCACCTCGCGAGGCAGGCCGGTCGGCCCGACAAGGGTGAGCAGGCACCAGTCGGCGAGCAGCGGCACCATGGTGGCGGCGAGCCGGCGCAGCGCGGTGCCCACGTCCAGGGTGCCGGCCAGCGTCTCGCTCACCCCGGCCAGCAACTCCAGCCGTTCGTGCGCCTGCACGACCCGCCGGCGGGCCTCCTGCGCGCCGTCGAGCGCGATCCGCAGTCGCAGCTCCGACGAGCAGGCGGCGGCCAGGTCGGCCAGGGTCCGCAGCTGCGCGGCCGTCCAGGCGCGGGGCTTGCTGTCGATGGCGCAGAGCGAGCCGAGCACCCGGCCGGAGAGATCGGTCAGCGGCATCCCGGCGTACGCGACCACGCCGAGGTCGTCGATGGCCAGGTTTTCCCGGACCCGGGGGTAGAGCCGGGCGTCCGGCAGCACCATCGGCACCTCGATGTCCACCACGTGCTGACAGAACGAGTGGCTCAGCGGGGTCTGCCGGCGCTGCGACCAGGGCTCTGGCAGACCGACCGCGCCCGGGAAGAACTGCCGGTCGGCGGAGACCAGGGAGACCAGCGCGACCGGCACGTCCAACAGGTCGCTGACCAGCCGGGCGAACCGGTCGAACGCCTCGTCCGGGGCGGCGTCCAGCCCGGTGTCGGCGAGCGCGCGCAACCGCGCCGGGTCGCCGAGCACCGAGGGTGGCGCGATCGAACGCCGGGCGGGGCCGGAGGAGCCGTCGGTCATCGAGCACCTGTCTGCCGGGGCGGAGGCCGACCGGCCCTCCGACCCTTCGTTATACCTCGTTCGGGTCGGAGTCGAACATCGGTGTGCTGAGTCTCGCCCGCCCCCGGTGCCGCGCGCCATCCCCCGGGACGTCGGTTCGCCGCCGTGCCCGCACCGGCCGCGACGCCGGGGACTATCGTCGGCGGACGTGAAGGTATGGATTCCGCACGAGGCCGGCCTGAACCTCCTGGGCGAGCTGCCCGCGGACGTGTCCGTGGAGGTCTTCGAGCACACCGACCGGATGCCGTCCGAGGCGGCCGACGTCCGCTTCTGGGTGCCGCCGTTCCTGGGTGGCTCGGACGCGACGACGGTGCTGCGGGAGCTGCCCGACCTGGCGGTGGTGCAGTTGCTCTCCGCCGGGGCGGACGCCTGGGCCGGCCGGACACCGCCGGCTGTCACGCTCTGCGATGCCCGGGGCGTGCACGACCCCTCCACCGCGGAGTGGGTCGTCACCGCGATCCTCGCCCAGCTGCGGGCGTTCCCGGCGTTCGTCCGCGCGCAGGCCGAGCGGCGCTGGACGTACGCGGAGAACACCCCGACCGACGAGCTGACCGGCAAGCGGGTGCTGATCATCGGCGCCGGCTCGATCGGCGCCGCGGTGCGCGACCGGCTCGCCCCCTTCGACGTGAGCTTCACCCTGGTGGCCAGGACGGCCCGCCCGGAGCAGGGGGTGCACGCCGTCGAGGAGCTGCCCCGACTGCTGCCCGACGCGGACGTGGTGGTGGTGCTCGTGCCGCTCACCGACCAGACCCGTGGCCTGATCGACAAGGCGTTCCTGGCCGCGATGCCGGACGGGGCGTTGTTGGTCAACGCCTCCCGGGGCCCGGTGGCGCACACCGAGGCGCTCGTCGCCGAGCTGGGCACCGGTCGGATCATGGCGGCGTTGGACGTCACCGACCCGGAGCCGCTGCCCGCCGACTCCCCGCTCTGGGCCATGCCGAACGTGCTGCTCACCCCACACGTCGGCGGGTCGGTGCGCGGGTTGTTGCCACGGGCCTACCGCCTGGTGGGCGATCAGGTACGCCGCTTCGCCACCGGGCAACCGCTGATCAACACGGTGGTCGACGGCTACTGACCGGGCGTGTCCGCCGGAGCGCCCGGCAGCGGCTGGCCGGTCGCCGCGACCAGCCGGGGCAGGTCTGCCCCACGGACGGCCGGCAGGGTGACCTGGTGACCGTCGTCGAGCCGGGCGACCGCGCGTCCGCGCTGGTCGGTGGCGAGTTCGAGGACCTGGTCCCAGCCGATCCGACGCTGCCCGAACAGGGCCCGGATGCGCAGCTCCCGCGCGTCGGCGTCGGTGCCGGCCCGCCAGGCCCACACCCCGACGGCGAGTGGGACGAGCAGCACCGGCAGCAGGTAGTCCCGGGCGTTGGCCAGCGGCAGGGCGCCGACGAAGGCGATGATCGCGGCCACCAGGATGGCTTGGTTGTACCGGAAGCGGACCGTGTCGGGCTTACTCACCCTCCGATGATCCCACTCCCGGTCGTTTCGGCTCGCGGCGGGCGGTGCCAGTAGCGAGCGGTACGCCGTACAGTGACACGGGTCGTTGTCTCCCCTGAGTGACCGACAAGTAACCAATTCGGCCGTCCATCGTTGCCAATCGTGGGTAGCGGACTCGCAACGTCCGATGTCCCGCACCGCCGCACCGCCCCCGTGCCCCCTCACGAAGGCGACCGCCGTGCTCCTCGCTTACCCGCTCCGCGTCCTCGTCCCCCGCCGTGCGGCACCGGAGGCCGCCACGTCCATGGCGGTGGCGCTGCTCCTCCTCGCCGGTGCCGCCGGCCTGGTCCCGACCTCGGTGGTGATCGCGCTGGCCGCCGGTGCCGGCGCCACGCTCGCCGGGCTGCGACTCTCCCGGCTGGCCACCCGGCGCGGCACCGACCCGACCCCGCGTGCGGCGGGCGTGCTGCTCGACGCGGCGGTGGTGACGGCCGGTCTGACCGCCGTCGTGCTGCCTCTGACCGCCCCCGGGCACACCCTCGCCGTGCTGATCGGGTCGCTGGCCGTGGCGGCGCTCTCGACGGCCGGTCTGTACCGGCTCCCCGGCCGCTCCCGGCCGGCGGTCTCGGTCTGGCTGCGCTGGCTGGTCGAGTCGACCGGCCCGGCCGTCGGTCTGGCCCTCGCCGGCTGGCTGCTGCTGCCCGGGGACGGCCTGCCGGTTCCGGTTCGGCTGGTCGCCGCGTTGACGCTCGGCGGGTTGGGCATGGCCGCGTTGAACGCGTTCGCGGGGCCGCGGCGGCGCTGCGGTGCGGCGGTCTGCCGGGGCGGCGTCCTGCTCACCCTGGGCGGGCTGGTGCTGCTGGCCACGGTGCCGTCCGCGCCGGCCGGGCGGTTGGCCCTGCTGGCCGTACCCCCGTTGGTGTTCGGAATGTTGCTCGTCGCGGTCGGCGCGGCGGATGCGGCGGACGACGCGGCGTCGGTGGAGCCGGTCGCCGCGGCCTGGCCCCGATCGGTGCTCCCCGCGGCGGTGTTGCTGCTGGCGTCGGGTCTGCACCTGGGCGCCGGCCGCGCACCGGATCGGACGAGCGTGCTGTTGGCCCTGGCGGCGGTGCCGCCCCTGGTGCTGCGCGAGCTGCTGCGCGCGGGTGACGCGCCCACCTCCGTCCGGCGGGCCGCTCATCGCCGACCGGCCGGTCGGTCGCTGCGGCACCGCCGCGCGGCCCCGGCACGCTGGCCGGGTACGCCGGAGCCGCCGCCCGCGCGAGACCCCGGCGGCCCGGAGGGTCCGGCCACCGCGATCGGTGCCGGCGCGACCTGGTCGCCGGATCACGGCCCCGGGTGGTCGGGGCTCGACCGGCGACCCGCCGCGGCGGCGAGCGGCACCCCCGGCGACCGGGCTGCCCTGCTGGACGCCCTGGCCGCGATCGGCGACGTTCCGGCGCCGGCCGGCGCGCTGCTGCTGGTGGACCTGCACGGCACCGAGGGGATCGGCCCGACGGCCCGGGAGGACGTGCTGGCCGAGGCGGTGCACCGGGCCCGCGCGGTCATCGCCCCCGACGATCTGGTCACCGGCTGCACGGGTACCGGCTTCGCGGTGGTCACCGCCGCCGGCCCGGTGGTGGCGTACGCGCTGAGCACCCGACTGTTGAGCGCGCTCAGCCCGCCCTACCGGCTGGCCGACGCGATGGTGCGGGTGCAGACGAGCATCGGGTTGGCCGAGGTGGGCGGCGCCGGCCCGGCGGACGTGCTCCGGCAGGCCGAGCTGGCCCGACGACGGGCCGTGCAGCTGGGTCGGGACCGGGTGGAGTGGTACGACGCGTTCCTGGAGGAGCAGTTGGTGCGCCGACTCGACCTGGAGCGCGAGCTGCCCGGTGCGGTGGCGCGCGGCGAGCTGGATCTCGTCTACCAGCCGGTGGTCGACCTGGCCGACGGGCAGCCGGTGGGCGCGGAGGCGCTGCTGCGGTGGCGCAGCCCGGTGCTCGGCACGGTGCTCCCGGCCGAGTTGCTGCCGGTCGCCGAGGACCTGGACCTGGTCGGCGAGTTGGAGTGGTGGGTGCTGGACCGGGCCTGCCGGCAGTTGTCCGACTGGTCGGTGGGCGCCCGGGAGCTGTGGATGGCGGTCAACGTCACGACCCGGGAGCTGACCACTCCCGACTTCGTCCAGCGGCTCGCGGCCGTGCTGGCCGCGTACGGGGTGCCGCCGGAGCGACTGGTGGTGGAGGTGAGCGAGCCGAGGGTCGCCGGTGACCTGCCGACCGTGGTGGCCCGGCTGGCCGGGCTCCGGTCGCTGGGCGTCCGCACCGCGTTGGACGACTTCCGGGCCGAGCACGCCTCACTGGCCCAGCTTCGCCGACTGCCGATCGACCTGCTGAAGGTGGGCCCGGAGTTGGTGGGCGCGCGGCCGGACGGGCAGCCACCGCTGATCGACGTGGTGGTCAACGTGGGCGACCGGCTGGGCGTCGAGGTCGTCGCCGAGGAGTTGGAGTCGTCGACCCAGGTCGAGGGGGCACGCCGGGGTGGATGCCGGTACGGGCAGGGGTTCGCGCTGGCCCGCCCGGCGACGGCTGAACGCGTCGAGGCGTACTTCGAGGAGTTTCCCTCAGCATCTCGCTGAACCGGTTCATCTGTCCCGGGGTGGTGCGGTGCTGCCGCGCGGGGTGAGGTGGGGCGTCTCGTCCTGCACCCGGCCGGCCGGCTGCCCGGCGACGACGGCGAGCAGTTGCCGGGCGGCGTGCGCGCCGTACGCCGGGATGTCCCGGCCCAGCGCGGTCAGCGGCGGGTGCACCAGGCGGCACAGCGGCGAGTCGTCCCAGGCCACGATGGACAGATCGGCGGGCACGGTCAGGCCCATCTCCTGGGCGACGGAGAGCCCGGCGATGGCCATCACGTCGTTGTCGTAGATGACCGCGGTGGGCCGGTTGGCCGAGCTGAGCAACCGGCGGGTGGCCCGGCCGCCCTCCTCGCCGGTGTAGTCGGACCAGACGGTGACCGCGTCGACCAGGCCGAGCCGCTGGCGGACCGCCGCGAAGGCGTCGGTGCGGATCTCGGTGTGCCGCAGATCGGGCAGGCCGGCGACCCGGGCGATCCGCCGGTGCCCGAGCGCGACCAGGTACTCCACCGTCTCGGTCAGCGCGGCGGCGTCGTCGGACCAGAGACTTGCCAGCTCGCCGGTGCCACCGGGGCCGCCGATCACCACCGCCGGCAGTTGCAGCTGTTCCAGTGCGGGGATGCGCCGGTCGTCGGTGCGCAGGTCGCAGACGAGCACCCCGTCCACCCGTCGTTCGCCCCACCAGCGCCGGTAGACGGCGATCTCGGCGTCGTGGTCGGCCACCACCTGGAGGGTCAGCGCGTACGAGCGGGCGGAGAGTTCGGCCTCGACGCCACTGATCAGCGCCATGAAGAACGGCTCGACGCCGAGTGTCCGGGCCGGTCGGCACAGGGCCAGGCCGATCGCCCGGGCGGTGGCGGCCGAGAGGGCGCGGGCGGCGCTGCTCGGGCTGAACCCGATTTCCGTGGCGATGGCCAGGATGCGCTGCCGGGTGGCCTCGGAGACGCCGGGCTGCCCGTTCAGCGCGTAGGACACGGCGCCCTTGGACACCCCGGCGCGTTGGGCGACGTCGGCGATGGTCGGCCGCTTCACCGGCGTGCTCCTTTGCTGCTGCGGGCGTGCTGCTGCGGGCGTCAACCGGCCGTTGACAGTGCGAAGGGCCCAAACGTACGGTTGCTTAGCTTATCCGGTTCAGTAAACGTCTTTCGATGCGGAAGGTGCGGTGAGGTCTTGCGCCGACAGGCACTCTACGACGGTTGGACCCTGCGAGCGGCCCCCGGAGCGCAGGTGCCGGAGGAGGTCGCCGGCCGGTCCGTGCCGGCGACCGTGCCCGGCTGCGTGCACACCGACCTGCGCGACGCCGGGCTGATTCCCGACCCCTACCTCGACGACAACGAGCGGGCGTTGGCCTGGATCGGGCGCACCGACTGGGTCTACCAGTCCACCTTCGTCCACCGGGCGGGCGACGACGAGCGCGTCGACCTGGTCTGCGCCGGCCTGGACACCGTCGCCACGCTCACCCTCAACGGTGTCGAGGTCGGCCGCACCGCGAACATGCACCGCGGCTACCGGTTCGACGTCCGACCGCTGCTGCGCGACGGGAACAACGACCTGGTGGTCACGTTCGACTCCGCGTACCGCTACGCCGAGGCGCAGCAGGAGCGGCTCGGCGATCGGCCCAACGCCTACCCGGAGCCGTTCCACTTCATCCGCAAGATGGCCTGCAACTTCGGCTGGGACTGGGGCCCGACGCTGGTCACCGCCGGCATCTGGCAGGAGATCAGCCTGCACGCCTGGTCGACCGCCCGGCTGGCCACCGTCCGTCCACTGGTCACCATGGACGGTCGCGACGGTCGGGTCGAGCTGCACGTCGAGGTCGAGCGGGTAGCGGACGTCCCGCTGACCGTCCGCGCCACCGTGGCCAGTGTCCGCGCCGAGGTGGTGGTCCCGGCCGGGCAGCGCGCGGCCGTGCTGACCCTCACCGTCCGCGAGCCCGCGCTGTGGTGGCCCCGGGGGTACGGCGACCAGGCGCGCCACCCGATCGAGGTGACCCTGCACGACCCGGACGGGGACACCCTGGACAGCTGGTCGCACCGGATCGGCTTCCGCTCGGTGCGACTGGACACCACACCCGACGAGCACGGCACCCCGTTCTCGTTGTCGGTCAACGACGTCCCGGTCTTCGTCCGCGGGGTCAACTGGATCCCGGACGACGCGTTTCCCACCCGGGTCACCCGGGCCCGGCTGGCCGAGCGGTTCGACCAGGCGGTCGCGGCCAACGTCAACCTGCTGCGGGTCTGGGGCGGCGGCCGGTACGAGTCGGCGGACTTCTACGACCTCGCCGACGAGCGCGGCCTCCTCGTCCAGCAGGACTTCCTCTTCGCCTGCGCCGCGTACCCGGAGGAGGAGCCGTTCGGCACCGAGGTGGCCGCCGAGGCCGCCGAGCAGGTGACCCGGCTCGCGCCGTACCCGTCGCTGGTGCTCTGGACCGGCAACAACGAGAACATCTGGGGCTGGCACGACTGGGATTGGCAGCCGGCCCTCGCCGGGCGCACCTGGGGGCGCGGCTACTACCTCGACGTGCTGCCCCGGATCGTGGGCGAGCTGGACCCGACCCGCCCCTACTGGCCGGGCAGCCCGTGGTCGGGCAGCGAGGCGATCCACCCCAACGACCCGGCGCACGGCACCACCCACATCTGGGACGTGTGGAACACCGACGACTACACCAAATACCGGGAGTACGTCCCGCGCTTCGTGGCCGAGTTCGGCTACCAGGCACCACCGGCGTACGCCACGCTGCGGCGGGCGTTGAGCGACGAACCGCTGGCGCACGACTCACCGGGCATGGCGCACCACCAGAAGGCGGCCGGCGGTGACGCCAAGCTCCAGCGTGGCCTCGACGCGCACCTGCCCGCCCCGGCGGACTTCGACGACTGGCACTACCTGACGCAGCTCAACCAGGCCCGGGCGATCCAGCTCGGGGTGGAGCACTTCCGCTCGCACCGGGACGTCTGCGCGGGCACCATCGTCTGGCAGCTCAACGACTGCTGGCCGGTGACCTCCTGGTCGGCCGTCGACGGCGACGGCCGCCGCAAACCCCTGTGGTACGCGCTGCGCCACGCGTACGCCGATCGGCTCCTCACCGTGCAGCCCCGTGACGGTGGACTGGCCCTGGTCGCGGTCAACGAGAGCGCCGAGGCATGGACCGCCCCGGCCGCGGTCACCCGGTTCACCCTCACCGGGGAGCCGAGGGCGAAGACCTCGGTGGACCTCGACGTCTCGGCGTACTCCTCGGTGGTGCTGGCGCTGCCGACGGACCTGGCGCGGCCGGAGGATGCCCGGCGCGAGTTGCTGGTCGCGGAGGCCGGTGGCACCGCTGAGCGGGCGCTGTGGTTCTTCGCCGAGGACCGGGAGGTGGACTGGCCGGTGGCGGCCTGGGACGCCACGGTCGAGCCGGTCGTCGGTGGGCAGCGGGTCCGGGTCACGGCCCGCACGGTGCTGCGCGACCTGACGCTGTTCGCGGACCGCCTCGACGACTCCGCCACCGTGGACACGGCCCTGGTCACGCTGCTGCCCGGTGAGTCGACGATCTTCACCGTGCACGCGGACGGGGTGCTGGACCCGGCGGCGCTCGTCACCCGCCCGGTGCTGCGCTGCGTCAACGACCTAACGTCGAGTTAGCGTCGCCGGCCGGCGGTCGCCTCTCTTGGGGGCCATCGTCCGTTGAGCGGTATACCTCAGAGGCATATCTATGCCTCTGAGGTATACCGCTCGGAGCGGAACGGGGGCCGACATCACGTCAGGTCGCGTCAACCTTGCGGCCGTAGGATACGGGGCCCACTTCTGTCGCCTTCCGGATAGCACAGACCCTGGCGACCGGGCAGGACCGGTTCAATGACACGATGCGGGGGATCAGCGGTACGGCCGCGGCGAAGGCACTCATCCTGGCGGCCGTTCCCGTCGGTGCCGTCGGTTTCCTCGTCACGGACCAGTGGGCGATCGGCGCGATCGTCGCGAACCTCGTTCTGCTCGGCAGCGGTGGTGGCCTCTGGTGGTGGGCAGTCCGCCCGAGGCGACGCTTCTCGCGCCTGCGTCGGACCCTTGTCTACCTCACCATCGCGCCTCTGAAAGATCCGGACGACGACGGTGACTATGGCGACGCCGACGACGACTTCGGGGATCCTGAGCCGGCGGTGTCCACGTCGCGTCGCGTGCGCAGGCATCAGCTGACGTTGTCGACGACGAGCCGGCTTCGCCGGTACGGCATGCGGCGGTCGCTCACTGGCGAGCACGCCGGTGGCGACAATGACCTGATGATGATGGCGAACACCCTGACCCAGATCCAGGGCGGCCTTCAGTCGGCACAGCGAAGGGCCAGGCGGGAGCAGCTGTGGTGGTTGGTCGCGGGGCTTGCGGCGTCCATCCCGATCGGCGTCGCCATCAACCTGGCCACCGGTTAGCGACGGAGCCCGAATGATGGCCCGACCGCGGCGCGAGCGGTGGTCACGAAGGGGCTGACGTCCGATGATCGTGCTCGATCCATGAAGTAGTGGCCTCCCACGGTGGGGAGGCCACTACTTCCCTGTTCGAGCACGATCATCGCGCCCCCGGGGGCGCGATCAGGCTGTCAGGCGCGAGCGGCGGCGAGCACCTGGCCCACCAGGGCGCCGGAGGTGCCGGAGCGCTCGTACTCGGGCCGGTTCAGGCTGCCGCCCATCAGCGGCGCCGGGTTGCGGTGCACGGCCGGGCTGTCCGAGCTGACCAGGGCCGCGAAGTGGTACTCGTCGGCACCGGTCGCCTCGACGATCCGGGCGATGTTGCGCGGGGTGATGCCGCCGCCCGGCATGATG
Organism: Micromonospora sp. BQ32; assembly: GCF_059358895.1. NCBI lineage: Bacteria > Bacillati > Actinomycetota > Actinomycetes > Micromonosporales > Micromonosporaceae > Micromonospora > Micromonospora sp. BQ32. The sequence continues at coordinate 126,201 of NZ_JCADBI010000009.1, forward strand.
ACGATCCGGCCGGCGGCCCGGCGCACCAGGTCGGCGATGAGCGGGGCACCCTCCAGCACGCTGACCTCCTGGCCCGAGGTGAGCACCCGGTGCACGCCCAGCTCGATGAGCTGCTCCAGCGCCGCGTACGGGTCGCGGGTCATGTCGAACGCCCGGTGGAAGGTGATGCTGGCGTCGCCCGCGGCGGCGATCAGCCGGCGGGTGGTCGGCACGTCGACGTCACCCTCGGCGGTCAACGCGCCGATCACGATGCCGTGCGCCCCGGCCGCCACCGCGGCCCGGACGTCCCGCTCCATCGCCTCAATCTCGAACGGCGAGTAGATGAAGTCGCCGGCCCGGGGACGGACGATCACGTGTACCCGGATCCGGCTGACCGCGCGCACTGTCGTCTCGATGGTGCCCAGGCTGGGGGTCAGCCCCCCGTCGAAGAGCGCGGAGCACAGCTCCACCCGGTCGGCGCCGGCCTCCTCTGCGGCGACCGCCCCCTCGACGCTGTCGATGCAGATCTCGAATGTGTTCATGATTCTTCCTTTTCCGTGCGAGGCGATGCCGCTTCGGTGCGAGACGATGCTGTGGTCCAGTCGATGACGGCCGTGACGGCGCCGACCGGTACGCCGCCGCCGAGCACCGGCACCTGGCGCAGCGCGTCGGCCCCACCCACCGGTACGCCCACGGCGTCGAGGGCGGCGAGGGCGATGGCGGTGGTGGCCCGGGGCGAACCGTCGATCGCCTTCACCGCGACCGCGTGACCGTCCGGTGCGGCCACCGCGAGCACGCCCTCGGCCCCGCCCTTGGCGAGGACGCCGGGCAGCGCCCGCATCAGGTCGGTGTTCGGGTGCCCGTGCCAGCCGCCGACGTACTCCGGGTGTTGGCGCATGGCCTGCGCGACCAGCGCCTCGTCGCTGCCCGCCGGCGCGGTGACCAACGCCTGGAAGGTGCGGGCCAGGCCGGTCAGCGGCAGGCCGAACAGCGGTGCGCCGCAGCCGTCGACCGCGTGGTGCGCGATCGGCGTGCCGGCCAGGCGGGCGACGGCGGCGGCGGTTTCCCGCTGGAGCGGGTGGTCGGGGTCGAGGTAGTCGTGGGTGCTCCAGGACCGGGCGACGCAGGCGACCAGCATCGCGGCGTGCTTGCCGGAGCAGTTCATCCGGATCCGGTCGCGCTGTCCGCCGGCGCGGATCAGCCGGTCCCGAGTCGGTTCGTCCTCCGGCCAGTCCACCGGGCAGCCGAGCGCGTCCTCGGTCAGGCCGGCCCCGGCCAGCATCGCCCGAACCACCTCGACGTGCCGGTCGTCGCCGGTGTGACTGCCGGCGGCGAGGGCCAGCGCCGGGCCGGTCAGCTCGTCGTCGGCCGCGATCCGACAGGCCAACGCCTGCACCGGCTTGAGGGTGGAGCGGGGGAGCACCGGCTCGTCGGGTACGCCGGCGGCGAGGGCGACCTTCCCGTCCGGGGCGAGCACCACGACGCTGCCGTAGTGCCGGCTCTCGACGAAGCCGTTGCGCACGACCCGGGCCAGTTCGGCGTAGCGGAAGATGGTCACCGGGGGGTGTTCCCTTCGAGAAGCGGTGGGGGCAGCTCCGCGGTCCGCCGTCCGCGCCGGCCGCCGAAGCGGCCGTTGCGGGCCTGGAGTACGCGGGCGAACTTCGACAGCGAGGCGTTGACCACCAGGTAGATCAGCGCCACCACCAGGAACGTCTGGATCAGCAGGTGGGTGTACGAGGAGAGCACCTGCCCGCTGTAGAGCAGCTCGGTGTAGCTGACCACGAAGCCGAGCGAGGTGTCCTTGAGCAGCCCGACCAGCTGGCTGACCAGGGACGGGGCGAGTTGGAGCAGCGCCTGCGGCAGGACCACCAGCGCCATCACCTGCCCGCGGCGCAGCCCGATCGCGAGGCCGGCCTCGGTCTGCCCACGGTCCAGCGCCAGAATGCCGGACCGGAAGATCTCCGCGAACGCCGCCGAGTTGGAGACCACCAGCGGCACCACGAGCTTCCAGAACAGCGGGAAGTTCAGCCCGTACTGTGGCAGGGCGAACAGCGTCACGTAGATCAGCAGCAGGGTGGGTACGGTCCGGAAGATCTCCACGTACGCGCCGGCCAGCCAGCGCAGCGGTCGATGCGTCGACAGCCGGCCGAGCGCCAGCAGCAGCCCGAGCGCGGCGCTGAGCACGGCGGTCGCGGCGGCGGCGCGCAGCGTGGCCCACAGGCCGTTGAGCAGGTACCGCCAGATGGGCCAGGTGGTGAACGGTTCCCACCGGGCGGCGGCCAACTCACCGTGGCTGGCGAACTGGTAGACGGCCGCGACCAGGGCGCCGGCCAGGAGGATCGCGCCCAGCACGGTGGCGATCCGGATCCGCCGTTGGGCGCGGGGGCCGGGCTCGTCGAAGAGGATCTGTTGCGTCTTGTTCATCGGACGATCGCCAGCCTTCGTTCGAGCAGGCCGGTGACCTGACCGATGATCAGCGCCAGCAGCATGTAGGCGAGGCCCGCGCCGGTGAAGACAGCGATCGGTTGAGCCTCGACCAGGTTCACGTTGTTGGCCGCCTGGGTCAGCTCGACCACGCCGACGGCGGCGGCCAGCGAGGTGTTCATCAGCAGCGCGATGCAGATGTTGCCGATCGGCTGAATCACCGCCCGCAGTCCCTGCGGCAGGATCACGTGCCGCAGGGACTGGCCGAAGGTGAGCCCGATGGCACGGGCTGCCTCGGCCTGGCCCACACCCACCGTGTTGATCCCGGCGCGGATCGCCTCGGCCAGGTAAGCCCCCTCGTACACCGCGATGACGATGGCGGCTGAGGTGAACAGCGGGAACGTGATGCCGATGGTCGGCAGCGCGAACACGAAGAGCACCAGCAGCGCCAGCAGCGGCAGGTTCTGGAACACCTCGACGTACGCGGTGCCGATGGCGCGCAGCAGCGGGACGGGAGCGATCCGCAGGGTGGCCACGACGATGCCCAGCAGCATCGCGCCGAGGGTGGTCACGACGGTCAGTTCGACCGTCGTGACCAGGCCGTGGCCAAGCTGGCTCAGGTGGGCGGTGAGGGCTTCCATCGGTACGGGAGACTGCTCAGGAGCCGTCGGCGGAACCGAGGGCGGGCGGGGTGGGCGCGCCACCCTCCACCACCGAGCCGAGGGTGCCCTCCCAGACCTTCGCCCACGTGCCGTCGGCCTGGATCTTCTTCAGCCAGTTGTTGACGAACTCCTTGAACTGCGCGTCCTCCCGGTTGAGGCCGATGCCGTACGCCTCGGTGGTGAACGGCTCGCCAACCACCTTCATCCCCGGGTTGGCCTTGGCGCCCGAGGCGAGCAGCGTGAAGTCCTGCACGTACGCGTCGCCGCGCTTCTGGAGCAGCGCCTGCAACGCCTGCGGGTCGGTGCCGAAGGCGATCTGCTTCGAGCCGGGCGCGGCGGAGGGCAGCGCGGTGACGGCGGGGGTGTTCGCCCCGACGATCACGGTCTTGCCGGCGAGGTCCTTGACGCTCTTGATCGAGGTGTCGTCCTTGCGGACCCCGACCGCGAGGCCGGAGGTGAGGTACGGCCCGGCGAAGGCGACCTGGGTGGCCCGCTGCGGGGTGATCGTGTACGTCTGGAAGACCGCGTCCACCGACTTGGCCTGAAGCATGGCCTCCCGGGTCTGGGTGCCGATGGTCGTGGTCTTCACCTCGGGCTTGCCGATGATGTACTTCGCCAGCAGCTTGGCCATGTCGGCGTCGAAGCCCTCGATGGTGCCGCTGACCGGGTTCTGCTGGGAGAGCAGCGGCGCGTCCAGGGAGCCGCCGATGTTCAGGTAGCCGCGCTTGCGGATCGCGTCCATGGTCGAGCCCGCCGGGATGTCCGCGTCGCTGGCGACCGGGGCGGCGTCGTACACCGACTGGGCGACCACGCCGTCGCCGCCCAGGCCGGGGTTGCCGGGCAGGGTCGGAGCGCCGCCGCCGCCGTCGCCGCCGCAGCCGGCCGCGGCGAGGGTCACCGCCACCGCGGTGGCGGTGAGGGCGAGCGACCGCCGCCCGGTGAAGCTCATCTTGAGGATTGACATGACACCCTCCCGTTGGGGGCTAGTGCTGGAGGATCTTGGATAGGAAGTCGCGGGCCCGCTCGGTGCGCGGAGCCGCGAAGAAGTCGTCGGGGGCGCCGGATTCGACGATCCGGCCGTCGTCCATGAAGACCACCCGGTCGGCGGCGCGACGGGCGAAACCCATCTCGTGGGTCACCACGATCATGGTCATCCCCTCGGCGGCGAGCGAGACCATCACGTCGAGCACCTCGTTGACCATTTCCGGGTCGAGGGCCGAGGTCGGCTCGTCGAAGAGCAGCACCTTCGGCTGCATCGCCAGGGCCCGAGCGATCGCGGCCCGCTGCTGCTGCCCGCCGGAGAGTTGCGCCGGGTGGTGGTCTGCCTTGTCGGCGATCCCGACGCGCTCCAGCAGGGTCATCGCCTGCTGCCGCGCCTCGGGGCGGGGGATCCGGCGGACCCGGGTGGGGCCGAGGGTGATGTTGTCCAGCACCGTCTTGTGGCCGAAGAGGTTGAAGGACTGGAAGACCATGCCGACGTCGGCGCGCAGCCGGGCCAGCGCGCGGCCCTCGGCGGGCAGCGGCTCACCGTCGATCTCGATGCTGCCCTGCCCGGCGGTCTCCAGCCGGTTGAGGCAGCGGCACAGGGTCGACTTGCCGGAGCCGGAGGGCCCCACCACCACGACCACCTCGCCGGCGGCCACCGTGAGGTCGATGTCCTTGAGCACGTGCAGCGGACCGAACCACTTGTGCAGGCCGCGTACCGACACCATCGGTCGGTCCGCACCCGTCGTTCCCGGTGCCACCAGACGGCCTCACTTTCTTCGACCACAAAACTAAGTCGGCTTCATATCGAACCAACAGCGCCATCTAAAGGTAGCGAGCAAACTAAGTCAACCAGTTGCTTGAACAAACTCCGGGTGCTAAGAAGCTGACGTGACGATTGACGACGCGCCACGCGAAGCCCTCCGGGGCGGCCCGCGGGAGCTACTGCGCTGGGTGGCCACCGGTGCGGCCGTCAGTCGGGCCGACCTGTCCCGCCTCTCCGGGCTGTCCCCGTCGACGGTCTCCCAGCGGGTCGAGGCGTTGATCAGCCAAGGGCTGCTGGAGGAGACCGGCGCCGGGCGGTCCCGGGGTGGGCGACGGCCCCGCCAGCTCGCCGTGCCCACCGGTGGTGCCGTGGTCGGCGCCATCGACCTGGGCGCACATCACGCCCGCGTCGGCGCACTGGATCTCTCCGGGCGGGTGGTCCAGGCCCGCACCCTGCCGGTCCGCATCGAGGACGGCCCGGAGGCGGTGCTCGGCGCACTGCTGGCCGAGGTCGGCACGCTGGTGGGCGGCGATCCGGCGGCCGGCGGCTCGGCGACAGGTGCGCTCCGCGGCGTCGGCATCGGGATCCCCGGCCCGGTGCAGCACGCCACCGGGCGGATCGTCAGCCCGTCGCGGATGCCTGGCTGGAACGGTTTCGACGTCGCCGCGTTCTGCGCCGACCGGATTGACGTGCCGGTCATCGTGGACAACGACGCCAACCTGATGGCGCTCGGTGCGCACCGCACCGCGCATCCCGAGTTGGACCACGCCGTCTACATCAAGGCTGGCACCGGGATCGGCTCCGGCGTGATCTCCAGTGGACGGTTGCACCGGGGCGCACAGGGCTCGGCCGGGGACATCAGCCACTGCCGGGTGGTGGCGGACCCCGCGCCACCGTGCACCTGCGGAAACGCCGGCTGTCTGGAGGCGGTGGCCAGCGGCGCCGCACTGGTCACCGCGCTCCGTGGTCAGGGCGTACCGGTCTCCGACCTGACCGGTGTGATCCGCCTGATCGACGACGGTGACCGGCAGGCCACCGCCCTGGCCCGGCAGGCCGGCCGCGCCGTCGGCGAGATCCTGGCCGTCGTGGTCAACTTCTTCAATCCGCAGGTGGTGGCCATCGGCGGTCGGCTCGCCGACTGTGAGCCGCTGCTGGCCAGCATGCGGGCCACCCTCTACGAGCGGTGTCTCCCGCTGGCCACCCAGACCCTGCTGATCGAACGGGTCGCCGCCGGCCAGGACGTCGGCATCACCGGTGCGGCCCACCTGGTGATCGATCACGTCGTGGCGGCCGCCTGACCTCGCCTTTGACCGCTTCCCACCGCCGATCGTCCTGACAATTTCCTTACCCCCAGTCACGTAGCCTTCCGGTGTTTCTCACTGACCCGTGATCGCTCCTGGAGGTTTCGACGTGCGGATCAACGGACGGCTGCTCGTGCCGATCTCGTTGGCGGCGGTGCTGGCGACCGCCGCCTGTGGCCTGTCGGCACCGGCAGCCGGGCAAGCCGAAGTCCCACGCTCCGCCCCGAGTGCGCAGAGCTCAACTCCGAGCCCCAGCGACACGCCGACCTCCAGCCCGACTCCCGAGATCCCGACCGACGCGCAGATCCCCACCAGAGCCGCCGGTACCTTCACCACCGCCACCGGCAACGGTCGCGTGATCGGCAAGGGCAAGAAGCGGGTGCGCTACAGCGTCTCGGTGGAGAAGGGCATCGCCTGGGGTGACCTCCCCGCCTGGAAGCCGGACCGTTTCGCCGCGAGCATCGAGCAGGTGTTGGCGGCACCGAACGGATGGGCCACCTCGGCACAGCACCCGGTCACCAACGCCGCCGTGAACCTGACCCGGGCGTCGTGGTCCTTCCAGCGGGTCGGCACCTCGAAGGTCGACGTCGACGTACGGCTCGCGACACCGAGGACAGTGGACAGACTCTGCGGCGCGAGCGGCGTCGACACCGAGGGGGTCTACTCCTGCAAGTACGGCAAGACCATCATGATCAATCTGAGGCGCTGGCTCCAGGGCTCACCGGGATACCCGGTCAGCCTCGAGGAGTACCACGCCGGCGTGATCAATCACGAGTTCGGCCACTTCCTCGGCTTCGCCCACATGAAGTGCGGCGGTCGCGGCAAGCCGGCCCCGGTCATGATGACCCAGACGATGGGCCTGGGCGGGTGCGTGCCCAACGTCAGTCCGTTCGTCGGCAACGGGCAGTTCGTCAGCGGCCCGTGGGCGCCGTCCTGACGGCACGGATCTCGTGGTGATCATTGCCTGGCGGCCGGCTCGGCACGCGCACCGGCAGCGCCGGAACGAAACGGGCGGGCCCGGCGTGACGCCGAGCCCGCCCGAACACGGGACTGATCAGCTGGCGGTGGTCAGACCCTGCAGACCCTTGAGCATCTCGGCGAAGTCGAGGGTCTCCGCCGTCGGCGGCGTCTCGATGGTCACCGCCTTGCCGTAGTCGGTGTAGTCCATCACCAGGTCGCCCAGCGGGCCCATCTTCAGGGCCGCCCGGCGGGGCCGGTACTGCTCGTCGACCCACAGGTCGGTGGTGATGTCCTTGACGCCCATCTTGGTCATCTGCTGCTCGACGCCCGCCCGCAGCTTCGCGTCGATCTGCTGAAGGTAGGTCGCCATCGGCGTGGTGACGGTGTAGTGGACGGTGGCCGCCCCGTTCACCGTCTCCTGCCCGACCACCTTCGTGCCCTCGGTGGCGAGCAGCGTCTTGACCTGCTTGGTCGGGTCGATGTCCTCGAACTGCTTGCCGAAGTTCATCCCGGCCTGCTTGCCGGCGGCGCCCAGGTCCATCTTCATCCAGCGCTTGCCGTCCATCTCCGCGCGGTCCTCCGCCGGAATCTCGACGTAGATGACCGCGCCGACCATCCGGACGACCGTCGCGGCGCCCTTCGCGTCCGTCGTCGTCATCTCGGCCTTGACCGGGTCGCCGAGGTCCAGGACGCCCTTCATCGAGACCGTCTCGCCGCCCGCCGTGCCCGTCATCGAGACGGTCACCGAGTCACTCTTGTCGGTGGCCTCGGCCGTCTTCAGCAGCGACCCCTTGAGATCACTGGCCAGCAGCTCCAGGACGCCGGGCTGCTTGGGCGCGTCGGACCCGCCGGACCCGCCGGGCGTCGTGCCGCACGCGGAGACAGCGAGCGCGGCGAGCGCCGAGACAGCCACCAGAGCCGGCTTCTTCCAAAATGACACGTACACGCCTTTCCCCGTAAGAAGCTGGGAAGATCCCCAGTAGACCGACGACACGCTAGCCCATGTGATCGATCCGGGGGCACCGCGTTCTCGCCAATCCGCCCCTGATCGAGACGCGATCGTTGATGTCGGGGTATCCGGGTCGACGGGATACCCCGACATCGCGGATGTCGGCGGTGTGGGCGAAACCGGTTGGTTACTCCGGGACGCGGCGGTAGGCGCCGTCGCTGGCCGAGGTGGCCATCGAGGCGTACGCGCGCAGCGCCGCCGACACCGGGCGCTGCCGATCGGTCGGGGTGTACGGCTTGTCGCGCTTCTCCTCGGCCACCCGTCGTGCCTCCAGCTCCTCGGCGGGCACGTTCAGCTCGATCGACCGGGCCGGGATGTCGATGACGACCTCGTCGCCGTCGCGGACCAGGGCGATCAGCCCGCCGGAGGCCGCCTCGGGGGAGACGTGCCCGATGGAGAGCCCGGAGGTGCCGCCGGAGAAACGGCCGTCGGTGAGCAGCGCGCAGGAGCGGCCCAGCCCGCGTCCCTTCAGGAACGAGGTGGGGTAGAGCATCTCCTGCATGCCGGGGCCGCCCTTGGGCCCCTCGTACCGGATCACCACGACGTCCCCGGCGACCACCTGCTTGGCGAGGATCGCGGTCACCGCGTCGTCCTGCGACTCGTAGACCTTCGCCGGGCCACGGAAGGTCAGGCAGTCGTCCGGCACGCCGGCGGTCTTCACCACGCTGCCCTCGGGCGCCAGGTTGCCGTGCAGGATGGCCAGCCCGCCGTCGGCGGAGTAGGCGTGCTCGCGGTCCCGGATGCAGCCGCCGGCCGCGTCGGTGTCCAGCGACGACCACCGGTTGGTGGTGGAGAACGGCTCGACGGTACGCACGCCGCCGGGGGCGGCGTGGAACAGCTCGACCGCCGTCGGGGTGGGGGAGCCACCGCGCACGTCCCAGTCGGTCAGCCACTGCGCCAGCGACGGGGAGTGCACGGCGTGCACGTCCCGGTTGAGCTGCCCGGCCCGGTCCAGTTCACCGAGGATAGCCGGGATGCCGCCGGCCCGGTGCACGTCCTCCATGTGGTAGTTCGGCGAGTTCGGCGCGACCTTGGCCAGGCACGGCACCCGCCGGGAGATCGCGTCGATGTCGCTGACGCCGAAGTCCATCTCCGCCTCGCGGGCGGCGGCGAGCAGGTGCAGCACCGTGTTGGTGGAGCCGCCCATCGCCACGTCCAGGGCGACCGCGTTCTCGAAGGCGGCCTTGGAGGCGACCGTGCGCGGCAGCACCGAGTCGTCGTCGCCGTCGTACCACCGCTTGGAGATCTCCACGACGGTCCGGCCGGCCTCGACGAAGAGCGACCGGCGGGCGGCGTGGGTGGCCAGCGTGGAACCGTTGCCGGGCAGTGCGAGCCCGATCGCCTCGGTGAGGCAGTTCATCGAGTTGGCGGTGAACATGCCGGAGCAGGAGCCGCAGGTCGGGCAGGCGGAGCGTTCGATCTCACCGAGCTGCTCGTCGGTGACCGCCTCGTTCGAGGAGGCGATCATCGCGTCGATCAGGTCGATCTTGCTGTGCACGACGCCTTCGATCGCCATCGTCTTGCCGGCCTCCATCGGGCCGCCGGAGACGAAGACGGTCGGGATGTTGAGCCGCAACGCGGCCAGCAGCATCCCGGGGGTGATCTTGTCGCAGTTGGAGATGCAGACCAGGGCGTCCGCGCAGTGCGCGTTGACCATGTATTCGACCGCGTCGGCGATCAGCTCACGGCTGGGCAGCGAGTAGAGCATGCCGCCGTGGCCCATCGCGATGCCGTCGTCGACCGCGATGGTGTTGAACTCCCGGCCCACCCCGCCGGCCTCGGCGACCGCGTCCGCGACCAGGCCACCCATGTCCTTGAGGTGTACGTGACCAGGCACGAACTGGGTGAAACTGTTGGCGATGGCGACGATCGGCTTGCCGAAATCGTCGTCGGTCATCCCGGTGGCCCGCCAGAGGGCCCGGGCGCCGGCCATCGTCCGACCGTGTGTGGAGGTCCTCGACCGCAGCTCAGGCATACATACCAGCATGACACCGTCGGCCCGCCGGCCCACCCGGGTATCTGCCGTGTCCCAACAGATGCACACTCAGCCCCCCAAGAGGTGCGCCCATCCGGCACTCTTGGAGGCGTGCATTTTCCACCGGGCATGGTCGCTGTCGCGGCGCTCAGCGGGTTCGTCGCCGCGGTGGCCGTGGTGCTGCTGACCGTCGTCGCCCGGCGGCGGACGGGGCCGCGTCGACCGGCGCACGTGCTGCTCGCGGCGGCCGCCGGGGGCGCTCTGCTCAGCCTCCTGGCCGGGGTGTTCGCCGCGCTCAGCGCGAACGACCACTGGGCCCACGAGCAGGGGCAGCGCACCGGTTGGGCGACTCTGGTGGCGATCGGCGCGGCGGTGAGTGGGCTGGCCTTCGCGGCTGGTCTGCTCCGGCTGCCCGGGGTGGCCGCCACCGCGGCCGGAACGGCCCGGCTCGCCCTGGACGGGTTGGTCATGGCGGCGGCGCTGTGGTTCGTCGGTTGGGTGCTGTTCTCCGAGCCCACCCGGTTGCTCGGTGCCGCCACCCCGATGGCCTGCCCGGCGATCCTGCTGGCCACGGTGAGCGCCGCGCTCGGTGCCGGGCTCGCCGTGATCGTCGTCTTCCGGGCCGCCACGCCACGTCGACGGCTCGCCGCGCTCTGCGCCGGCATCAGCGCGGTGAGCTGTGGCGGGCTGGGTCTCAGCGCCGGGCTCTGCCAGGCCGGGCCGACCATGGCGCTGGCCGGTGCGGCGGTGCTCGCCGCCGGCCTGCTGACCGTCGCGCTCGCGGTGTACCGGGCCGACCGGCCGGGGCAGGTCGACCTGGATCTGGTCGGTCGCGACAGCGAGTACGCCATCGCCCCGATGCTGGCGATGGCCGCCTCGGCGATGTACCACCTCGCCCAGGATGGTCGGTTCACCGCGGCGGGCATCGTGGCCGGCAGCGTGGAGGGTTTCGCCCTGGTGGCACGGCAGTACCTCACCCTGCGCGACGTCCGGGGGTACGCGGGCCGCCTGGCCGAGCGGGAGGCGCACTTCCGTGAGCTGGCGCACACCGACCCGCTGACGTCGTTGGCCAACCGGCGCGGGCTGCTCCGGGCGCTGCACCGCAACGCCGCGGACCGCATTCCGTGTGTGCTGCTCGGCCTCGACCTGGACGGCTTCAAGAACGTCAACGACATGCGCGGCCATGACGTGGGCGACGCCGTGCTGGCCGAGGTCGGCCGGCGGCTGCGCGGCAACCTGCGCCCTGGCGACGTGGCCGCCCGGCTGGGTGGCGACGAGTTCGCCGTGCTCATGCAGGGCCGGCCGGTCGAGGCGGACCGGGTCGCCGAACGGCTCCTCGGGGTGCTCAACCGGCCGTACGACCAGCCGGAGGGGCCGGTCTTCCTGTCGGTGAGCATCGGGGTGGCCGACTGGGGCGACGAGCCGGACGTGGAGCTGCTGCTGCGCCACGCCGACCTGGCGCTGCGCTACGCCAAGCAGCGGGGCAAGAACCGGATCGAGCGGTACGACGCCGCGTACGACCTGCTGCTGCGCCGGCGTACGACGGTGGAGCACGAGCTACGCGGGGCCATCGACCGTGACGAGCTGCGGTTGGCCTTCCAGCCGGTGGCGTCGCTGCCGTCGGTGCGGCCGGTCGGCGCCGAGGCACTGCTCCGCTGGCACCATCCTGAGCTGGGCAACGTCCGTCCGGACGAGTTCATCCCGCTGGCCGAGGAGTGCGGCATGATCGCCCCGCTCGGCGCCTGGGTGCTGCACCAGGCCTGCTACCAGCTCTCCCGCTGGCTGACGGACGGGCACGACGTCTGGGTGTCGGTCAACGTCTCCCCGCGCGAGCTGCACGCCCCGGAGTACGTGGTCCAGGTCGCCGAGGCGCTGCGCGCCCACCACGTGCCGCCGCAGCGGCTGGTGCTGGAGGTCACCGAGCACGCGGTCGCCACCGACCTGGACGAGCTGATCCGGCGGCTCACCGCGCTGCGGTTGACCGGTGTCCGGATCGCGCTGGACGACTTCGGGGCCGGCTACTCGTCGCTGGGGCAGCTGCGCCGGCTGCCGATCGACATCCTCAAGATCGACCACAGTCTGGTCGCCGAGCACGAGCCGGTGCGCCCGGTCGGCCAGGACGGCCCGGCGTTCGCCCCGATGGTCGACATCGTGATGCGACTGGGCCACCAACTGGGGCTGGAGGTGATCGCCGAGGGGGTGACCACCCCGACCGAGTTGGCCGCGGTGGTGGCCGCCGGTTGCCGGTTCGGCCAGGGCGCGCTCTTCGGCTGGGGGGTGCCGGCGGAGCACCTGGAGGCGATGCTGGAGGCGGCCACGTCCCCGGGTGCGCGTCCCGCTCAGGTGCCCGCGCCACGTCGTGCTCCGGGCGGGTCTGGGCAGCTCACCCCGCCTGCCGGTGGCGCGTCGCCGGCCGACGCGCCGACCTCCGTTAACCAACATGTGGGATCAGTTGACTCATCGCGTGAGATGCGTCAGGCTTAGCCGCATGTCGTCGTACCGGTCGCTGCGAGTACTTACCTGAGCGCACTCTCCCTCACCGAGAGTGCGCTGGCCCCGTGCATCTGCACGAGGGCCGTTTTTATTGCCATCGGAACCTGGCGAAGCGGGCCCCGCCCGCGTCGCATCGCTTGACTAGCCACCAGCCACTCCAGCCGAAGGCCAGAACCGCCATGACGAGACCCACGCCCGAGACCCTCGCCCACACCGCCCGCCGGGCCCGAGCGGCCGCCGACCCGACCCTCGACGTCGACCAGGCCGCCCCGCGCACGGCCACCCCGGCCGCCCCGGCGGTACGACCCGTCGCCGCGACCCAGGTCTCCGGGGCCGGCTCGCTCGTGCGGTCCCTTGAGGCGCTCGACGTCGACGTCGTCTTCGGCATCCCGGGCGGCGCGATCCTGCCGGCGTACGACCCGCTCTACGACTCGACGGTCCGGCACATCCTGGTCCGGCACGAGCAGGGCGCGGGGCACGCGGCGACCGGCTACGCGCAGGCCACCGGCAAGGTCGGCGTCTGCATCGCCACCTCCGGCCCGGGCGCGACGAACCTGGTCACCCCGATCGCCGACGCGTACATGGACTCGGTGGCGATGGTGGCCATCACCGGGCAGGTGGCCAGCCCGTTGATCGGCACCGACGGCTTCCAGGAGGCCGACATCCAGGGCATCACCCTGCCGATCACCAAGCACAACTTCCTCGTCCAGAACGCCGAGGAGATCCCCCGGGTGCTGGCCGAGGCGTTCCACCTGGCCAGCAGCGGGCGGCCCGGCCCGGTGCTGGTCGACATCCCCAAGGACGTGCTCCAGGCGCCGACGACCTTCACCTGGCCGCCCACGCTGGACCTGCCCGGCTACCGGCCCACCCTGCACCCGCACGGCAAGCAGATCCGGGAGGCGGCGCGGTTGATGGCCGCAGCCCGACGGCCGGTGCTCTACGTCGGCGGCGGGGTGCTCAAGGCCGGTGCCACCGACGGGCTGCGCCGGCTGGCCGAGCTGACCGGCATCCCGGTCGTCACCACGCTGATGGCGCTCGGGGCGTTCCCCGACTCGCATCAGCAGCACCTGGGGATGCCCGGTATGCACGGCACGGTCGCCGCGGTCTACGGCTTGCAGAAGGCGGACCTGATCGTCGCGCTGGGCGCACGCTTCGACGACCGGGTCACCGGCAAACTGGACTCGTTCGCCCCGGACGCGGCGGTGGTGCACGCGGACATCGACCCCGCCGAGATCGGCAAGAACCGGCACGTGGACGTGCCGATCGTCGGCGACGCCAAGCACGTCATCGACGAGCTGATCACGGCGGTCACCGCCGAGCGGTCGGCGGGGCGCACCGCCGACCTCGGTGACTGGTGGACGCAGCTGAACGACCTGCGCAACCGCTACCCGCTGGGCTACGACGAGCCGGTGGACGGCACCCTGTCCCCGCAGTACGTGATCAAGCGGCTGGGCGAGATCGTCGGCCCGGACGCGATCTTCGTGGCCGGGGTGGGTCAGCACCAGATGTGGGCGTCGCAGTTCATCTCCTACGAGAAGCCGTACACCTGGTTGAACTCCGGCGGCCTCGGCACGATGGGCTACGCGGTGCCGGCGGCGATGGGCGCCAAGGTCGGCAAGCCGGACACGGTGGTCTGGGCGGTGGACGGGGACGGCTGCTTCCAGATGACCAACCAGGAGTTGGCCACCTGCGCGTTGGAGGGCATCCCGGTCAAGATCGCCGTCATCAACAACGGCAATCTCGGCATGGTCCGACAGTGGCAGACCCTCTTCTACAACGAGCGCTACTCCAACACCGAGCTCGGCACCCACAAGCACCGCATCCCCGACTTCGTCAAGCTCGCCGAGGCGCTGGGCTGCGTCGGGCTGCGGTGCGAGACCGCGGCTGACGTGGACAAGACCATTGCCGCGGCCATGGAGATCAACGACGCGCCCGTGGTGATCGACTTCGTGGTCGGCAAGGACGCGATGGTCTGGCCGATGGTCGCCGCCGGCACCAGCAACGACGAGATCATGTTCGCCCGTGGCGTCCGCCCGACCTTCGACGAGGATGACATTTAATGACGATGCACACTTTGTCCGTGCTGGTGGAGAACAAGCCCGGCGTGCTCGCCCGGGTCTCCGGCCTGTTCTCCCGGCGCGGGTTCAACATCGACAGCCTCGCCGTCGGCGAGACCGAGAACCCGGACGTCTCCCGGATCACCATCGTGGTCAACGCGGAGTCGTCGCCGCTGGAGCAGGTCACCAAGCAGCTGAACAAGCTGGTCAACGTGCTCAAGATCGTTGAGCTGGATCCGCAGGTCTCGGTTGCCCGGGAGTTGCTGCTGGTGAAGGTTCGCGCCGACCGGTCGGCGCGGTCGCAGGTGCTGGAGACCGTCAACCTGTTCCGCGCCCGGGTGGTCGACGTCGCACCGGACACGCTGACCATCGAGGCCACCGGCACCCCGGACAAGCTCGACGCGCTCCTGCGCGACCTCGAGTCCTTCGGCATCAAGGAAATGGTGCAGTCCGGGCTGGTGGCCATCGGGCGCGGCTCGCGTTCGATCACCGCCGGTCCCGCGCTGCGGGCCGCCTGACCCGCCGCCGGTCGGCCCCGGCGGGCCGTCCGGCGAATCCATCCGCACAGACCACGACGGGCCGCCCCGGTCGTCGTACGAAAGGGAAGTTCTCATGAGCGTTGAGGTGTACTACGACGACGATGCCGACCTCGGCCTGATCCAGGCCAAGAAGGTCGCGGTGATCGGTTACGGCAGCCAGGGCCACGCCCACGCGCTGTCGCTGCGGGACTCCGGCGTCGACGTGGTGATCGGTCTGCCGGAGGGCTCGAAGAGCCGTCCCAAGGCCGAGGAGCAGGGCCTGCGGGTGGTCACGCCGGCGCAGGCCGCCGCCGAGGCCGATGTGATCATGGTGCTCGCGCCGGACACCGCCCAGCGCGGGATCTACGCGGAGTCGATCGCCCCGCACCTCGCCCCCGGCAAGGCGATCTTCTTCGGCCACGGCTTCAACATCCGGTACGGCCTGATCAAGCCGCCGGCCGAGGTGGACGTGGCGATGGTCGCGCCCAAGGGCCCCGGCCACCTGGTCCGCCGCCAGTACAGCGACGGCAAGGGCGTGCCCTGTCTCGTCGCCGTCGAGCAGGACGCCAGCGGCAACGCGCTCGCCCTCGCCCTCGCGTACGCCAAGGGGATCGGCGGCACCCGCGCCGGCGCGATCAAGACCACCTTCACCGAGGAGACCGAGACCGACCTCTTCGGCGAGCAGGCGGTGCTCTGCGGCGGCGCCTCGGCGCTGGTGCAGACCGGGTTCGAGGTGCTCACCGAGGCGGGCTACGCCCCGGAGGTCGCCTACTTCGAGTGCCTGCACGAGCTGAAGCTGATCGTCGACCTGATGTACGAGGGCGGCATCGCGAAGATGCGCTACAGCATCTCCGACACCGCCGAGTACGGCGACCTCTCCCGTGGCTCGCGCATCATCGACTCCCGGGTCAAGGACGAGATGCGCAAGATCCTGGGTGAGATCCAGTCCGGCGAGTTCGCCCGCGAGTGGGTCGCCGAGGACGAGGCCGGCCGGCCCAACTTCACCAAGTGGCAGGCCGAGGGTGCGGCGCACCCGATCGAGGAGACCGGCAAGAAGTTGCGCGGCATGATGAGCTGGGTCGACCGCCCGATCACCGAGACCGCCTGACCACCCGAACGACGATCTACCGACAGCCCCTGGGTTGGCGCTCTCCCCAGCGCCGCCCCGGGGCTGCCCGGCATGCTGCCGCCCGTCGATACGTCGGGCGGCAGTGCTCGTTGGCCACGCCCCTCCCCGAGTGGCCGGGTGACCGGCGCCGCCAGTGCCCGACGCGGGCCGGAGCAACCGTGTCGGTCCGGTGAACGGCCGATGTCCGCCGCTCGACCGGGCGTGTGAGGGCACTCACCCTGAAGACCGGAACACGCCGACCAGCGGGGCCCCTACGATCGCCTGTAGGTGCAGCAGCCGGCACCTGACGGCCACGGCACGGATCAGCGCAGGGCGCAGTGCGGCGCCCGGCCGCCCGCGCCGATCGCAAACACGACCTCTACGAGGACCGATGAATCCTGTCGTACTGATCGCCGAAGAACTCGCCCCCGCCGCCATCGAGGTGCTCGCCCACGACTTCGACGTCCGGCACGTCGACGGCACCGACCGTCCGGCCCTGCTCTCGGCGCTCTCCGAGGCCGACGCCGTCATCGTGCGCAGCGCGACCAAGATCGACGCCGAGGCGGTCGCCGCCGCGCCGCGACTCAAGGTGGTCGCCCGGGCGGGCGTCGGGCTGGACAACGTCGAGGTGCCGGCCGCCACCGCGCGGGGCGTGATGGTCGTCAACGCGCCCACCTCCAACATCGTCTCCGCTGCCGAGCAGGCCGTCGCGCTGCTGCTCGCCGTCGCCCGCAACACCGCGAGCGCCAGTGCCGCGCTGAAGGCGGGGGAGTGGAAGCGGTCGAAGTACACCGGTGTCGAGGTGCAGGGCAAGACGGTCGGCGTGGTTGGGCTCGGTCGTATCGGGGTGCTCTTCGCGCAGCGCATCGCCGCGTTCGGCACCCGGCTGATCGCGTACGACCCGTACATCCAGCCGGCCCGCGCGGCGCAGCTCGGCGTCCGCCTGGTCGGGCTGGAGGAGCTGCTGCGGGAGAGCGACTTCATCTCCATCCACCTGCCGAAGACGCCGGAGACGGTGGGCCTGATCGGTGAGAAGGAGCTGGCGATCGTCAAGCCCGGCGTTCGCATCGTCAACGCCGCCCGTGGTGGGCTGGTCGACGAGCAGGCGCTCGCGGACGCCATCGCCGAGGGCCGGGTCGCCGGCGCCGGTGTCGACGTGTACAGCAAGGAGCCGTGCACCTCGTCGCCGCTGTTCGCCTTCGACAACGTGGTGGCCACCCCGCACCTGGGCGCCTCCACCCACGAGGCGCAGGACAAGGCCGGTCTCGCCGTGGCCAAGAGCGTCAAGCTGGCGTTGCAGGGCGAGTTCGTCCCGGACGCGGTGAACGTGCAGGCCGGCGGTGTGGTCGCCGAGGACGTTCGGCCGCTGCTGCCACTGGCGGAGAAGCTCGGCCGGGCGTTCACCGCGGTCGCCGGTGGGGTCGCCGCCAGCGTCACGGTCGAGGTCCGCGGTGAGATCGTCAGCCACGACGTGTCGGTGCTCAAGCTCGCCGCCACCAAGGGCCTGTTCAGCTCCGTGGTCGAGGAGCAGGTCACCTACGTCAACGCCCCGCACCTGGCCGCCGAGCGTGGCGTCGAGGTCACCCTGGCCACCCTGGCCGAGACGGCCGAGCAGCCGACCCTGGTCACGGTGCGCGGCGCGCTGCCGGACGGCCGGACGGTCAGTGTCTCCGGCACGGTCACCCACTCCGGCGCTCGGGACGTCCTGAAGCTGACCGAGGTGGACGGCTTCGACGTGGAGATCGGGGCGGAGGGCATCCTGCTCTTCCTGCGCTACGCCGACCGACCCGGTGTGGTCGGCACGGTCGGCACCCTGCTCGGCGAGTCGGGCATCAACATCGCCGCCATGCAGGTGGCTCGTCGGGAGGCGGGCGGCGAGACGCTGATGACGCTCACCGTCGACCAGGCGCTCGGCGCCGACCTGCTCACCTCGGCCGCCGAGTCGATCGGCGCCACGGCGGCCAGCGCCGCCGACCTGCGCGACGAGTAGTAGCCGACAAGCACCGTGGGGGGCCTGGCGATCCGCCGGGCCCCTCGTCATTTCCCGTCCGCGCCGCCGGTCAGGTCAGCCGGGCAGCCGCGCCGGCGGCGGGTAGACCGAGCCGTCCTGCGGGTCGAAGAGCATCAGCCCGTGCTCGCCGGCCAGCCGCTCGATGTCCAGTAGCACCTGGTCCGCGCAGGTCGGGTGCAGGTTCAGCTCGACGTGGTCGTGGGCCGCGTGCAGCGGCGCCACCGCCCACGGGCTGTTCGGGCCGGGGTGACGGTCCGGATAGGAGGCGGTGATCGCCCGGTAGAAGCTGACCACCCGCGGGTCGGGGTAGCGGTCCACGTGTCGCCCCTGCCGGCAACCGTCGACCGCTGTCCGCACGTCCTCGGGCGTCGCCCCGTCCTCCAGGGCCCACACGCTCAGATCGAAACTCACGGCGGATAGCGTGCCATCCGCCGTTCACCATGTCGAAACTGCCTCGCCGCCAGTCAACAACCGACCACCGCGGTCTCCGGTCACGACGGTCCGGTGTGGAGACTCTTGCGTCGAGTTGCGTCGATTCGCTAGCGTACGCACTGCGGTCACTGGCCGAGGTCGAGGCGCCGGCCCGTCTTCGGGTGGCGCGGTCGACGTCCGGCCCGACCGGTCCGCACCCCTCGGTTGTGCGAGCCACGCGCACTCGTCGCTGACCGGCCCCCACGGTCGTTGCCGAGACCGTGGGGGCCGATCGCGGGCCCGACCAGCCGACAATCACCGGGAACGGCTGGGTTCGCCGGCAGAAGGCGGCCGAGGTGCGAATCGGGCCGGAGCACCGCGGGGAGACGGGCTCGGTGCGGCGACGTTCCGTTCAGCGACGGTGTGCGAAGAGCGCGCGATAGTCGGAGTTGCCGCGGAACCACGCCAGGCCGGTGGGGCCGGCGGCGTAGAGCGCGGTGGCGTAGGCGTCGGCGATCGTCAGGTCGGGGCCCACCACGGTGGCGGCGACGAGGTGATCGGCCGGCTCGCCGGTGTGCGGGTCCACCACGTGCCCCCGCCGCCCGGTCACCCCGGAGGTACCGACCGCGCCGGCGGTCATCTCCAGCACCAGCGGCGCGCGCTCGGGTGCGGTCGGGTGGTGCACCGCGACCCGCCAGGGCCCGCCGTGCGGCGCACGGCCCCGGACGACGAGGTCAGCGCCGGCGAGGACGGCGTAGTCGTGGATGCCGGCGGCGCGCAGCCGCTCCGCGGCGCGTTCCACCGCCCAACCGCCGAGCAGGCCGCCCGGGTCGAAGCCGCCGGGCACCGCCCAGGCGTCGAACCATCCGTCGGTGGCCGCCCGCATCGCCGCGCAGCGGTCCACCAGATCGGCGAGCGGCGGGTACGACTCCGGGCTGATCTCGTCCCGACGTAGCCGGGAGACCAGGCTCTCCGGCCGGTTGGGGCCGTAGGTGAGGTCGATGGCGCGCAGCTCGGCGACGCTGTCCCGTAGCGCCTCGCCGACGCCCCGGCGGCCGAGCCACTCGGGAGCGTTGAGCAGCAGGGTGTACTCGGCGGTCGCGGTGCGTACGGTGTGCTGCACCGCGATCCGGCCCTCGGTGGCGGCGGCCGGGTCGACCCGGTGTCGGCGGCTGCCGAGTCGAAGGTCCGGCCGGCGGTTGCGGAACGCGGACGGGTCCGGCCAGCGGGTCCGTGGCTGCTCGTCGATGCGCATCGCATCTGCCCCCTCGCACATGGTGCCGCGGCATCGCGACCCCGTTGGTCAGCGGGCCCCCGCGACCCACTGCCCACTACGGTAGGCAGCGGAGATGACCGCCCCATGAGTCCCAGCTGAGAGGGGCCTGTGTATTCCCGCATCCCAGATTGTGGACGCGGCGTACCGGGAGGCGGGACGGCGACGTACCGTTGCCCGAACGGAACCGTTGAGCAGAGGAGTGCGGTCGTGGCGCGGATCGCGGTGGTGGCCGGAGACGGCATCGGGCCCGAGGTGGTCGCGCAGGCCCGTAAGGTCCTCGACGCGGTGCTGCCCGACGTGCAGGCCACCGAGTACGACCTCGGTGCCGCCCGCTGGCACCGTACCGGAGAGGTGCTGCCCGACTCGGTGCTGGCCGAGCTGGCCGGGCACGACGCGATCCTGCTCGGCGCGGTCGGTGACCCGACGGTTCCGCCGGGTGTGCTGGAGCGAGGGCTGCTGCTCAAGCTCCGCTTCGCCTTCGACCAGTACGTCAACCTGCGCCCGTCCCGGCTCTGGCCCGGGGTCGCCGGCCCGCTGGGCAACGTGAAGCCGGGCGAGGTCGACCTCGTGGTGGTGCGTGAGGGCACCGAGGGGCTCTACGCCGGTGCCGGTGGCTCACTGCACCGGGACACCCCCGCCGAGGTCGCCACCGAGGAGAGTCTGAACACCCGGCACGGCGTGGAGCGGGTGATCCGCGACGCGTTCGCCCGCGCCGGCCGCCGGGAGCGGCGCAAGGTCACCCTCGTGCACAAGACCAACGTGCTCACCCACGCCGGGTCGCTCTGGGCGCGTACGTTCGACGCGGTCGCCGCCGAGCACCCGGACATCGAGACCGAGTACCAGCACGTCGACGCGGCGGCCATGTTCCTGGTCACCCAGCCGCAGCGCTACGACGTGGTGGTCACCGACAACCTCTTCGGCGACATCCTCACCGACATCGCCGCTGCCGTCACCGGCGGCATCGGGCTGGCCGCCAGCGGTTGCATCAACCCCGAGGGGGCGTACCCCTCGATGTTCGAGCCGGTGCACGGCTCGGCGCCGGACATTGCCGGGCAGGGCGTCGCCGACCCGGTCGCCGCGGTGCTCTCCGCCGCGCTGCTGCTGGAGCAGCTCGGGCACACCGAGTCCGCCGCCCGGGTCAACGCGGCGGTCGCCGCCGAGCTGGCCAGCCGGGCTCCGGGCGTAACGCTGCGTACCGAAGAGGTCGGCGACCGGCTCGCCGCCAACGCCGTAGCCTGATCCCTCCCGCCCCGAGTGGCGACCGGCCCGGCGTCGGTCTGCCCGGGGCAGTCCGTCCCGCCCGACCGGCGCTACCCGCTGAACGACCGTTCGGGGTAAGTTTCTGGCACAGCCATGTCGGTGTGCGGTTCCGCATGCCGTTGTCCCGCAGGGAGGTCAGCGCGATGAGCGGTGGTGACAAGCTCGACTTCGAGATCCGTCCGAATCCCGCGCCGGTATCCGCCGCCGATCGGGCCGCCCTGCTGGCCAACCCCGGGTTCGGCCGTGTCTTCACCGACCACATGGTCACCGTCCGCTACGCCGACGGCAAGGGCTGGTACGACGCCCGGGTGGAGGCCCGTGGCCCGATCCCGATGGACCCGGCCAGCGCGGTGCTGCACTACGCGCAGGAGATCTTCGAAGGGCTCAAGGCGTACCGCACGGCCGACGGTGGCGTGACGATGTTCCGGCCGGACGCCAACGCGGCCCGCTTCGCCACCTCCGCGCAGCGGATGGCGATGCCGGTGCTGCCGCCGGAGGTGTTCGTCGACTCGCTGCACAAGCTCATCGAGATCGACCGGGAGTGGATCCCCACCGGCGAGGACGGCAGCCTCTACCTGCGGCCGTTCATGTTCGCCAGCGAGGTCTTCCTCGGCGTCCGCCCGGCCAACGAGTACCTCTACATGGTGATCGCCTCACCGGTCGGGGCGTACTTCACCGGTGGCGTCAAGCCGGTCACCGTCTGGGTCTCTCCGGACTACACCCGGGCGGCGCCGGGTGGCACCGGCGCGGCCAAGTGCGGCGGCAACTACGCCGCCTCGCTGGCGGCCCAGGCGGAGGCCATTGAGGCCGGCTGCGACCAGGTCGTCTTCCTGGACGCGGTGGAGCGCCGGTTCGTCGACGAACTCGGCGGCATGAACGTCTTCTTCGTCTACGACGACGGCACGGTGGTCACCCCACCGCTGACCGGCACGATCCTGCCGGGCATCACCCGCGACGCCGTCCTCGCGCTGGCCGGCGCGGCCGGGCACCAGGTCGAGGAGCGGCCGGTCAGCTTCGCCGACTGGCAGGCCGACGCCGCCAGCGGTCGCCTCCGCGAGGTGTTCGCCTGCGGCACCGCCGCGGTGGTCACCCCGATCGGTGGGGTCCGCTTCCCGGACGGTGAGTTCCTGATCGGCGGGGGCGAGCCCGGCCGGGTGACCATGGCCCTGCGTCAGCAGCTGGTCGACATCCAGCGGGGCAAGGCCGCCGACCCGCACGGCTGGGTGCAGCGGGTCTTCTGACCTTCGTCGCTGCGCCGGTCCGTCCACCCGGACGGGCCGGCGCAGTCGGCTCTCAGGCCGCAGCGGCCTACGCCTCGGTGGGCTCGTCGAGCAGGTGGTCGCGGAGCGCGGCGAGCTGCTCGTCGGTCACCCCGGCGTGGCGCAGGTACGCCTCGATCGAGCCGTGCCCCGCGCGCAGCTCGTCCAGGAAGATCTGCATCGCCTCGGCGGGTGAGCTCAAGAACGGCGCCGGCACGTCCACCCCGCCCGGGGTGACGGAGGCCAGCCAGGCGCTGTACCGGGCCGACGCCACACTGCTCAACGCGTAGTCCGCGGTGATGTCCGCGTCGTCGACCCCGAGCACGGCGAGGGTCAGCGCGCAGACGATGCCGGTGCGGTCCTTGCCGGCGACGCAGTGCACCACCACCGGGGCGTTGGCGGAGTCGGCGATCAGCCCGACCGCCTCGGCCAGCCCGGCGGTGCCGGTCTGGGCCAGGTCGGCGTACCGGTCCGCCAGGTACCGGGCCAGGCTCGCGCCCTCCTCGTGTGGCGTACCCGCCCAGTCGGCGTGCTCCGGGTGGATGTGCCGGTAGGTCAGCCCCTGGTACGCCGGCACCCGGCCGTCCCGCTCCACCTCGGTGGGGCGGCGCAGGTCGATGACGGTGCGGATCCCGATCGCGGCGAACGCGTCCCGGTCCTGCTCGGTGAGGCGGTGCAGCGAGTCGGAGCGGTAGAGCCGCCCCCGGCGTACGGGTCGGTCGGCGTGGCCGAGGTAGCCACCGACGTCGCGGAAGTTGAAGGTGGCGGGGAGCGAGAGCTGGGGGTTGTCCTCGGTGGTGTCCACGTTCACACCGTAACGGCCGGTGGGGCAGCGCCCCACCGGCCGTCGGGTCGAACAGTCAGCGTGCCGTGCCGGGCGGGAGCGCGCCGTACGTCTCGTCGTAGTACCCGCCCAGCTGATCCCGGTAGCTCGGGTCGCTGTGGCTGGTCTCGTCGTACTCCGGGGCGGCCTTGATCTGGTCCCGGGTCCGGTCGACGGAGACGGTGCGCTGGTCGTGGTCGACCTGGTTGACGGTGCCGGCCGGCAGCATCACCTTCTTGCCGAAGATCCAGGGCCCGGTGTCCACGACCAGGTAGCTGCCGCCCACCTCGTGGCTGGCGCTATCGATCTTGCCGATGCCACCGTCGGTGGCCTCGACCTTGTAGCCCACCAGGTCGGCGTCGGCCACGCCGGCCTGGTCGCGGTAACGCCAGGGGTCGAACGTGCCGGCCGGCGCCCCGCCGGGCACCGCACCCTGGTCGCCGCCGCGCAGCGGGTCCGGCCCGGCGTGGGTGGCGTGCGGATCGATCCTGTCCATGCCGTTCACTCCTGACTGTCACCGATCAGCTCATGTCTCCGCAGGAGCTACCCGGCCGCCGGGTGTCGGAAACGGCGACGGGCCCAGGCCGCGCCGCACGGTATCGGCCCGTCGGGGGCGTACGTGCTCAGGCCAGTGCCGCCTCGGCGTCCAGGGTGACCGCCGCGGCGTGCACCACGGCGGAGATCCGCAGGGCGTCGTGCAGCTGCTCCCGGGTGAAGCCGATGCCGCGCAGCTTCTTCTCGTGCAACTCCAGGCACACCTCGCAGCCGGCGATGGCCGACACGGCGAGGCACCAGAGCTCGAAGTCGCCCTTGTCCACCCCCGGCCTCGCGATGATCTGCATCCGCAGTCGGGCCGGCATCGAGGCGTACTGCTCGTCGCCGATGAGATGCTTGGCCCGGTAGTAGATGGTGTTCATCGCCATGATCGCCGCGGCGCCCTTGGCCGCCTCGACCCCCTCCGGCCCGAGGTGCCCGAGCGCCTCGGCCGCGATCTCCCGCAGCACCACCGGGTTGCGGGCGGTCACCGCACAGGCCAGCGCGGTGCCCCAGGTCTGCGCCGGGGTCAGCGTCGAGGTGCCGATGGTGGAGCTGAGGTTGAGCCTGATGTCCTTGGCGTACCCGGGCAGGGCTGCCGTGATCGCGTCCAGGCCCACGGTCAGACCCCGGCGATGGCGGGGGTCTCGTCGGCGATCTCCGTCGGGCTGATGGAGACGAAGTCCATCGGCCCGACGAAGACCACACGCCACTTGCCCTCGTGGGACGTGTGGTCGATCGTCTTGGGCGCGTTGTTGGCGTCCAGCGATACGCAGGCGGTGAGCCGGTGCTCAGGTAAGCGGTCACTGACGGTGAGCACAGGTCCTCCTTGCAGATGGCGCGGTGGCCATCATCGGATCCGTTCCAGATGCTTCCGCATGCCTGTTTCTGCCGATGAGCGGCCTGGTGGCTTGTGAAGCCGATCACGAGCGGCGGTTCGGGGCGAACGAACCCTCCGTCACCGTCCCGCTATGTGGATTGTCCCTCCCAAATCCGGGTGAGGGGTGGCAGAGTGACGAGCGTGACCAGCACCGTCCTGATTATTGCGACCTAGCGCGCCGGCCCTCCCCTCTGCCGAGCGCGCAGACCTCCCGCATCCGCGGGAGGTCTTTTTGTTGCTCCGAGAAAGGATCCTGATGACGTTCCAGGTCTTCGACACCACGTTGCGCGACGGCGCCCAGCGCGAGGGGCTCACCTACTCGGTGGTCGACAAGCTGGCCGTGGCCCGGCTGCTCGACGAGTTCGGCGTCGGCTTCATCGAGGGCGGCTGGCCGGGCGCGGTGCCCAAGGACACCGAGTTCTTCCGCCGCGCCCGCACCGAGCTGGACCTGCGGCACGCCGTACTCGTCGCCTTCGGCGCCACCCGCAAAGCCGGCGTGCCGGTCGCGGACGACCCCCAGGTGCGCGCCCTGCTGGACGCGCAGACCCCGGCGGTGGCCCTGGTCGCCAAGGCTGACACCCGGCACGTCGAGCGCGCGCTGCGCACCACCGGCGCGGAGAACCTGGCGATGATCCACGACACCGTCAGCCACCTCGTCCGCGAGGGTCGGCGGGTCTTCGTCGACGGGGAACACTTCTTCGACGGCTACCGGCACGACCCCGCGTACGGCGCGGCGGTGGTGCAGACCGCGCTCGCCGCCGGCGCCGAGCGGATGGTGCTCTGCGACACCAACGGCGGCATGCTGCCGTCCCAGGTGAGCGCCGTGATCCTCGACCTGACCGACAGGCTGGGGATCGACGCCGGGCTGCTCGGCATGCACGCCCAGAACGACACCGCCTGCGCGGTGGCCAACACGATCGCCGCCGTGGAGGCGGGCGTCCGTCACGTGCAGGGCACCGCCAACGGGTACGGCGAGCGCCCGGGCAACGCCGACATCTTCGCGGTCGTCGCCAACCTCCAACTCAAGCTCGGGATGCCCGTCCTACCGGAGGGCTGCCTGGCGCAGATGGTGCGGGTCTCGCACGCCATCGCCGAGATCGCCAACATCGCCCCCGACACCCACCAGGCGTACGCCGGGGCCGCTGCCTTCGCCCACAAGGCGGGGTTGCACGCGAGCGCGATCAAGGTCGACCCGTTGCTCTACAACCACGTGGACCCGTCGGTGGTGGGCAACGACATGCGGATCCTGGTCACCGAGATGGCCGGTCGGGCCAGCGTCGAGCTCAAGAGTCGCGAGCTCGGCCTGGACCTGGCCGCCAGCCCGGACGCCCTGACCCGGGTCACCAAGCGGGTCAAGGAGTTGGAGGCGGGTGGCTGGTCCTTCGAGGCGGCCGATGCCTCCTTCGAGTTGCTGGTCCGCTCCGAGCTGCCGGAGGGCAGCCCGGCCCGACCGTTCACCCTGGAGTCGTACCGGGTGTTGGTCGAGCACCGCGAGGACGGCGCGGTGGTCTCCGAGGCGACCGTCAAGATCCGGGTACGCGGTGAGCGGGTCATCGCCACCGCCGAGGGCAACGGCCCGGTCAACGCGCTCGACGAGGCGCTGCGGGTGGGGTTGACGCGGCACTACCCGCAGCTGCGCGACTTCGAGTTGGCCGACTACAAGGTGCGCATCCTGGAGGGCAGCCACGGCACCGGCGCGGTGACCCGGGTCCTGCTGGAGACCTCCGACGGCAGCGGCCGGGACTGGACGACGGTCGGCGTCCACCCCAACGTGGTCGAGGCCAGCTGGCACGCCCTGGTAGACGCCCTCACCTACGGCCTAGCCCCCACCTCCGTCTAACCCGCTGCCTCCCCACCCCCCACCCCCCACCCCCCACCCCACCCCCGCCCCCACCCCCCCGGCGTCGATCATGGAGTTGTGGTGGCGCGCGTACCGGGCTTCGGTGCCCAAAACGCCCACCAGAAGTCCATGATCGACCGGGGCGGGGTGGGGCGGGGTGGGGCGGGGGTGGGGGTGGGGGGTTAGGGGGTGGGGGTGGGGGGTTAGGGGGTGGGGAGGGTGAGGGTGGCTTGGACGGGGCGGTGGTCGCTGCCGGGTAGGGCGAGCACCCGTACTGAGTGGACCGCTATGCGGTGGTCGACCAGGACGTGGTCGATGGCGACGGGTGGGATGAGGTCGCCGTCGTACGGACCCCAGGTGCCGGTCAGCCCCTGTCCGGTGGCGTCGGCGGCGTCGACGTAACCGGTGCGCAGCAGGGCCCGTAGTGGACTGTGGTCGAGGGTCGCGTTGAAGTCCCCGGCGAGGATCCGCAGGCCACCATCGGGGGTGGCCGGTGGTTGGGCGGTCAGGTCGGCACGCCAGGCGCCCACCTGGTCCAGCGCGTACGGCGCCGAGGGGTGGACCGACTCGACGCGGACCGGGGGCCCGCCGGGGACGGACACCGTCGCGTACGCCTGGGTGAAGCCCCAGCCGTCGAGGTTGCGCCGGACGCCGACGTCGGTGATCGGCCACCGCGAGTAGAGCCCGGAGCCGGGGGTGCCGATCTCGGGGTTGAGCTGCCGGTGCGGCAGCAGCGTGTCGAGGCCGAGCCGATCCAGGGCGGCCTGCGCGTCCGGCGTGAACTCCTGCACGGTGAGCACGTCCACGTCGTGCCGCCGGACCAGCTCCGCCAGCGTCCGCGCGTCGCCCGCGCCGGCGAGCAGGTTGGCGGTGAGCAGCCGCACGGTCGGCCCGGCCGCCGCCGGCTGCGGGTTGGCCAGCGCCCGAGGGGCGACGGTGCCGAGCAACGCCACCGCCGCCAGGGCCGCGAGCGCCGCCGGCCACCAGCGCCGCAGGGCGAGCGCGAGGGCCAGGACCAGCACGCTGACGCCCGCGACGTACGGCGTGAAGGCGAGCGCCTGCACCAACGGCCCCCGGTCCAGGCCGAGCAGTCGGGCGGCCGCCCAGAGGGCGGTGGGTACGACGGCAAGCCAGCAGAGCACCGTGCCGAGCCGAGCGTTCCGGTGCGCGGGCGATGCGTCGACGATCACGACGATGATCCTAGTCGGGCCCGGCGAAGCCATTTCATGAATGGTGGAGCGCTCACATTTCACAATTATCTGACAGCTGGTTTACACCCCGAAAAAGCGAGATCAACTATTGACTGGCGGCTTTTTCCGGTGCTACGTTCCATCTGGCTTAAACGACGCAACTCTGAGTAGTAATCCCAGCTCAGAGGGGATGTGGATTGCTAAGAAATCAATCTCGTCAGGTGTCGTCGTCCGCCTATTTATATGGGCAGTCATCCGTCCCGCCCCGCGGGTCGGCCGAATTCGCACGGTCACACAAGGGGGACCTGTCATGAGCACATCCTTCCGACGTAAGGTGGCGGCGGTAACGTTCGCTGTCCTGGGGCTCAGTCTCGCTGGCGGGGGCATCGCTATCGCCCAGCCGCAGGCGTTGGCGCCGCAGGAAACGGTTCAGCCGGCGCGCGGCACGAACTCCCAGCCGCCGGTCAGCGCCGAGTCGGCACGCATCGCGAAAGCCGCGCTGAAGGCGAGTGCGGCCACCCCACTGGTGGCCACCAATGTCTTCACCGTCGTCAACTCCAACGGCACCAAGGCTCGCGGCGGGGGCACCGTGGTCAAGTACGGCGTCGGCCAGTACGAGGTGATCTTCGGTCACACCGTGTCGGCTGGTGCCTTCCTGGCCACCATTTCCCGCTCCGACGCCTGCTGCATCCCGCCGGGTGGCGAGGTCTCCGTCGCCCCGCGGCTGCAGACACCCAACGGGGTCTTCGTGCAGACCCGCAACTCGGCCGGGACCCCGTCCGACCTGGGCTTCACCCTGCTCACCCACACACCCTGACCGAACCGACACCCGGCCCCCGTCGCCTCCGGCGCGGGGGCCGGACCCCGTCCGCTCAGCGCGCTGGCCCTCCGGCCGCTACCTCGGCCAACCCGGCCGGGTAATTGATCCACTCGGCTTTCGGTAAGTCGGGGTGTCCTGAGTATGCGGACGCCCCGACTTCCGTAAACCCGAGTGGATCAGCGCGGTCGACGGGCGCCGCCGCGAGGTAGGCGGGCCGCGAGGGCCGTCCTCGACCGGTTCGTACCCGGTAGGCCGCTCCATGGCCGGTCACTCGCCGGTTGTCCGCCCCTCGGACGGCTCGCGACAGTCGTCACCCTTCCGCGCGGCTCATCCCCATTCCGGCCACTCCGGGCCGGTCCGGGCCGGACAATCCCACGTTTGCCGAGCCTGTGCCCGGGAAGCAAGCACCGTGACGGACATCTCGGACACCCTGGCCAGCATGCCCAGCCCGGTCGATCCGGAGCCGACCGGCATCGAGCTGGAACAGACCCTCTTCGAGGTCAAACGCGTGATCGTCGGGCAGGATCGCCTCGTCGAACGCCTGCTCACCGCCCTGGTCGCCAACGGACACTGCCTCCTGGAGGGGGTGCCCGGCGTGGCCAAGACACTAGCCGCGCAGACCCTCGCGACAGTGGTCGGCGGCACCTTCTCCCGGATCCAGTTCACCCCGGACCTGGTGCCCTCCGACATCGTCGGCACCCGGATCTACCGGGCCTCCAAGGAGACCTTCGACATCGAGCTGGGCCCGATCATGGCCAACCTGGTGCTGGCCGACGAGATCAACCGGGCCCCGGCCAAGGTCCAGTCGGCGCTGCTGGAGGCGATGGCCGAACGGCAGGTCTCGATCGGCGGGCGCAGCTGGCCGGTCCCGGAGCCGTTCCTGGTGCTGGCCACCCAGAACCCGATCGAGTCCGAGGGGGTCTACCAGCTCCCGGAGGCGCAGCGTGACCGGTTCCTGATGAAGGTGGTGGTCGACTACCCCAGCGACGCCGATGAGCTGGCCATCCTCTACCGAATGAGCACCGACCGGCCCAGCCCTCGCCGGGTGCTCGACGCGCAACGGCTGCGGGACCTCCAGACCCGCGCCGAGCGGGTCTTCGTCCACCACGCGTTGGCCGAATACGTGGTGCGGCTGATCCTCGCCACCCGCGACCCGGGCCGGTTCGGGCTGCCGGAGATCGCCCCACTGTTGGCGTACGGGGCCAGCCCCCGGGCCACCCTGGGGCTGGTCGCGGCCGCCCGGGCACAGGCCCTGCTGCGGGGCCGGGAGTACGTGCTGCCGGAGGACGTCCGTGAGCTGGCCGTCGACGTCCTCGCCCACCGGCTGGTGCTCTCCTTCGACGCGGTGGCCGACGGGGTGTCGGCCGAGAGCGTGGTGCGACGGCTGGTCGAGGCGGTGCCGCCGCCCCGGCTGGCCACCGGGCACCCGCAGCAGACACCGGACCTGGCGGCGGCATGAGACGCGCCACCGCCGCGCCCGCCGACCCCGGCCTGGCCGAGCTGGCCCCGGACCAGCGCCTGCGCCGCCTGGAGCTGACCGTCACCCGCCGACTGAACGGCCTGCTGCACGGCCAGTACCGCGGTCTGCTGCCCGGGCCGGGCAGTGAACCGTCCGGCAGCCGCGAGTACCGGCCCGGCGAGGACGAGGTCCGGCGGATGGACTGGGCGGTGACCGCCCGGACCGCCGTGCCGCACGTCCGGCAGGTCGACGCCGACCGGGAACTGACCACCTGGTTGCTCGTCGACGGCAGCGCCAGCATGGAGTTCGGCACCGCCGAGCTGGACAAACGGGAACTGGCGGTGGCCGCCGTCGCGGCCGTCGGCTTCCTCACCGCGGGCGTCGGCAACCGCCTCGGCGCCCAGGTGCTGCGCGCCGACGGGGTACGCCGCTTCCCGGCCCGCAGCGGGCGTACCCATCTGCTGGCTCTGCTCCGCGCGCTGCTCGCCGCCCCCCGGGCCACCGCGCCCACCGACCGGCCGGGGCGCGGCCCGACGCCCCGACCGCCCGACCTTGCGGACGGACTCGACGCGCTGCACCGGATCGCCAACCGGCGTGGGCTGGTCGTGGTGGTCTCCGACTTCCTCGACGGACTGCCCGACGAACCCGGCCAGGCAGCGCCCTGGGAGCGGACCCTGCGCCGGCTGGCCGTCCGGCACCAGGTGCTGGCGATCGAGGTGACCGACCCGCGTGAGCTGGAACTACCGGACGTCGGCCTGATCACGCTCGTCGATTCGGAGACCGGCCGGCACCGCGAGGTGTGCACATCGGACCGTCGGCTGCGCGAGCGGTACGCCGAGGCCGCCGCCGCCCAGCGCGAACAGGTCCACCAGGCGTTGCGCCGCAGCGGGGCCACCCACCTGCCGCTGCGCACCGACGGGGACTGGAGTTCGGACATCGTCCGGCACGTGCACGCCCAGCGTCGGCTGGCCGCCGCGCCGGTCGGCCAGCCCCGGGGAGGTGCCGCGTGATCTGGCAGTCGCCGCTGCGACTCTGGCTGCTGCTCGGCGTGCTCGCTCTGGTCGTCGCGTACCTGGTGCTGCAGCGCCGACGCAGCCGGTACGCGGTCCGCTTCACCAACCTGCGACTGCTGGACCGGGTGGCGCCGGAGCGGCCGGCCTGGCGTCGGCACGTACCGGCCGGGCTCTTCCTGGCCATGCTGGCGCTGCTCGTGGTCGGCTTCGCCCGGCCGACCGCCGAGGTCCGGGTGCCCCGGGAACGGGCCACCGTGATGGTGGCGGTGGACGTCTCCACGTCGATGCTCGCCACCGACGTCGAACCGGACCGGTTGGCCGCGGCGAAGGAGGCCGCCCGGCGCTTCGTCGAGGGCCTGCCCGACGAGTTCAACGTGGGTCTCGTCGCGTTCGCGGGCAGCGCCGCCGTGCTGGTGCCCCCGGGCACCGACCGGGAGGCCCTCGACGAGGGGATCGACCGGCTCGCCGAGGGCATCACCGGGGTGCAGGGCACCGCGATCGGCGAGGCCATCAACACCTCACTCGGCGCGGTCAAGAGCCTGGACAGCGAGGCCGCGAAGGAGACCCCACCGGCCCGGATCATCCTGCTCTCCGACGGCGCCAACACCTCCGGGATGGACCCGATGGAGGCTGCGGCGGAGGCGGTGACGGCGGAGGTGCCGGTGCACTCGATCTCGTTCGGCACACCGTCCGGGTTCGTCGACCGCGGTGGACGGCCCATCCAGGTGCCGGTGGACGGACAGACCCTCAAGGCGGTCGCCGAGGAGACCGGCGGGATGTTCCACGAGGCCAGCACGACCGACGAGCTGCGCGCCGTCTACGAGGACATCGGCAGCTCGGTCGGCTACCGCACCGAGCGGCAGGACGTCTCGGCCCGGTTCATCGGCCTCGGACTGGTGTTCGCGATGGGCGCCGCCGCCGGCTCGATGCGCTGGTTCTCCCGACTGCCCTGACCGCCGCGCACAACCGACGTCGACCGTGAGGAGTACGCATGGCAGTACAGACCGGACTGGGCGAACCGCGCGGTCCCTGGTTCATCTCGCCGGAACTCGACCCGGACGGGCGCGGGTGGTGGGACGCGCCCGAGCGCGACCCGGGCGGGCGACGGCCTGGGCGGCTACTCGCCGTGCTGGCCGTGGTGGCGGTCTCGGCCGTCTCCGGTGCTCTCGCCGGCGGCGTGGTGGCCAGTCGGGACGGGGCCGGTGGCCCGGCTGCGGCGTCCGCCGCACCGGTGCCGGCCGAGCTGGTCACCGCGGCCGAGCGGACCGTACCCGGGGTGGTGTCGGTGCTGGCCGGCGGCGCGACCAGCGGGTCCGCGACCAGCGGGTCCGCGACCGGCTCCGGCTTCGCGGTGGACGACCAGCAGCACCTGATCACCAACGACCACATCCTGGCCAAGGCGGGTGGCGGGCCGGTGACTGTGGAACTGCCCGACGGCCGCCGGTTCGCCGCCGAGGTGGTCGGACGGGAGCCGCGCAGCGACCTGGCGGTACTGAAGGTGCCGGCCTCGGCCGGTCTCACCCCGCTGCCGCTGGCCAAGCCGGGCGCGACCCGGGTCGGTGAGCCGGTGCTCGCGGTGGGTTCGCCGCTCGGTCTGGCCGGAACGGTCACCGCGGGCATCGTCAGCGCGTTGGACCGTCAGGTGCGGCTCGGCAACAACCGGCACAGCGCGGTGCAGACCGACGCGTCCATCAACCCCGGCAACTCCGGGGGGCCACTGGTCAACGCCCGCGGGGAGGTGGTCGGGGTGAACACCGCCATCGCCACCATCGACGGAAACGGCTCGATCGGCATCGGGTTCGCCATCCCGATCGACCAGGTGCAGCAGACCGCCGACACAATCATCGGCAAGGGCGGCTGAGCTGCCCGAACGCCCTTACCAGGGCCACCACTGTCAGATATCCGGCCGGACGGCATCGGACCATGGAAATATTACGCTCGGTATGGATACTGGCGGAGGTGGAGCGTCCTCTTCTCACGGTCCTCCTGCTGGTGGGCCTGATCATCGGATGTGCAGTGGGGTCGGCGTACGCCCGGGCACGACGCGGGTGGAACGATTACCAGACCGTCAAGAAATCGGTGCCAGGCGCCCGCCGGGGCGCCTGGTCGCTGATCCGTGGCGTCGTCGTGAAGGCCGCGGTCATCGGGGTGCTGCTGTTCGGCGCGGTGGCGTACGCGGCGGTCGGCTCCGACGAGGAGACCGCCGGGCCGGTGCCCAGCCAGTCCCCGACGGGGAGTAAGCCTCCGCACCGATGACCCCCGGCGGCTCGTGGCGGGTTAGCCTCGGGGCGTGGACGACGGACTGCGGGTGACCGACCGGTGGGTCGTCCCCGCCGGGGAGCTACGGGAGCGCTTCTCCCGCTCGTCGGGGCCGGGCGGGCAGGGTGTGAACACCGCGGACTCCCGGGTCGAGCTGAGCTACGACGTGGCCAACTCCCCGGCCGTGCCCGAATGGCTGCGGCCACGGGCACTGGCCCGACTGGCCAACCGCCTGGTGGACGGGGTGCTGACCATCGCCGCCAGCGAGCACCGGGCCCAGCTGGCCAACCGGGAGGCGGCCCGGGCGCGGATGACCGCCCTGCTGCGGGAGGCCGCCGCGCCCCCACCGCCGGCCCGCCGAGCGACCCGCCCGTCCCGTGGGGCCAAGGAACGCCGGCTGGCCGAGAAGAAACGCCAATCCCAGCGCAAGCGGGACCGCCGCGCCGACGACGACTAGGGCCTGTCTCGTAAGAACCGGCCCTAGCCCGGGACGGCGGCGAGCAGCCGGTCGCGCAGCACCGCGGCCCGCTCGGCGAACCCGCGCTGCGCCGTCGCGTACTCCGCCCGGCCGTCCGGAGTCTCCACCCGCACCGGCGGGTAGCCGAGCGCCGCCAGGTCGTACGGGCTGGCTCGCATGTCCAGCGTGCGGATGTCCCGGGCCAGGTCGAACGCGTCGGCCACCAGCTCCGAGGAGACCAACGGCGACAACTTGTACGCCCACTTGTACAGATCCATGTTGGCGTGCAGGCAGCCCGGCTGCTCGTGTGCGTGCTGCGTCTCCCGGGTCGGGGTGAGCAGGTTCAACGGGCGGGCCGGCGGGGTGAAGAACCGGAACGCGTCGAAGTGGCTGCACCGCACGCCCCGCTCCTCGACGACCGCGGCGGTGTGCTCCGCGCTCAGCCGCAACGGCCAGGCGTTGTGCCGCAGCTCCTCCCGGGTCTGTCGATAGACCATCGCCCACTCGTGCATCCCGAAGCAGCCAAAGTGCGGCGCCCGTCCACGCGTCGCCGCCAGCAGGGAGCGGATCCAGGCGATCGACTCGCCGCGCCGCGCGCGTACCCCGTCGGTGTCGAGGGTGACCCCGGCGGTGCTGGCGCGGTAGTCGCGACCGAACTCGGCCGGATCGGCGTCACGCAGCTCGACCCCGGGCCCCGGATGCCAGCGACGCAGCTGGGCCGGGCGGTGCGAGTAGTAGGTGAACAGGAAGTCGGCCACCGGATGCCGCTCACCACGCCGTCGCCGGGCCAGGTGCGGGGTCAGCCAGACGTCCACCCGCTCCTCGTGGGCCCGCCGGCGGGCCTGCCACTGCGCCACATCGAGCACGGCGGGGGCGAGGGCGGCGGTCACCCCACCCAGGGTACGACCGCCGCCCGCGAGCCGGTCAGGGCATCTGCACCCGGACCCCGGCGGAGAACACCCCGCTGCGCAGCTCCAACTGCTGGGGCGGGTCCCGCCCGTCGACGGTGAAGACCAGCGGAAGCACCATCCGGGTGCCCGCCGCCATCGGGTCGGCGAAGACGTCCCGACCCAGGTTCGCCGTCCGGGTGGCCGACTCGTCGGTGCTCACCCAGCGTCCGCCGGGCAGGTACGCCCGTTGCAGCTCGCTGTGCCAGGGCTGGTGTTCGCCGGTGACGTTGCGCACGCCCACGGTGGCCTCGCAGCGTCGGCCGTTGGGCGGTGCGGCGCGGCCACCGTCGGACTTCGCGGCGGTGCCGGCCGCGCCGCAGGTCATCCGGTAGACGGTGAACTCGAACGCCGACTCGCGCAGCGGCACGCCCAACGATCCGTTGACCCCGGTGCCCATCCACGCGCCGCTGGTCGGCTGCTTCTGCGTGTCGATCGCCGCGACCTGCCGGGTGGCCGTCCAGCCCGCGGTGCCGACCACGGCGGCCAGCACCACGACGGCGGCGCCCACCAACATCCAGACCGGCGGGGTACGCCGACGCCGCACCGGGCTCGGAGCTGCCGGTCGCGGATAGATCGTCCCGCGGCCACCCTCGGCTCCGCCGCCGGTGGCAAGTGCGGCGGCCGTCACCCGACGCCCGCGCCGACGTCGCCACACCCAGACCAGGGCTGCGCTGATCAGCAGCAGGACCGCCAGTCCGGCGAGCAGCACCGGGTAGCGGCGCCACGGCGGCGCCTCGGTCACCTCGGCCGCCGGTGCCGGTGCCGCCTGCCAGGTGGCCGTGGCGCAGTCGTACGGCCGGCTGCCGTCGCTGGTGAACGCGCAGGTCGGCGCGGTCAGCGGCTGACCCGGCGCGGTCGCGGCGAGCGCGGTGCCCAGCGTGGTGGTGCTGTGCGCGGGCAGCCGCAACCGCCAGGTCACCTCGGTGGCCGATCCGCCGGCCGGGGTGGACCGGCCACCACCGCTGATCGCGGTCGTCGACGAGCCGGGCGGCAATTCCTGACGCACCGTGGTCTCCAGCGGCGAGTTGCTCACGTTGCGCACCTGGATCCGGTACCGCGGTGCCGGGCTGCTTTCCGTCGCGACCGCCACCGTGACCTGTTGCGGGGGCGCCGACGCCGGTGCCCGGGTCGGTGGTGCCATCGCCGGTGGTGCCGAGGGCGGGGTGGGCTCGGTCACCCGGGCGACCATCGCCACCGGTGACGCGGTGGCCGCGGGTGCTGGTGTGACAGCTGTTGGCCCTGGTGTGACAGCTGTTGGCCCTGGTGTCGCAGCCGTCGGCCCTGGTGTGGCGGCCGTCGGCCCTGCTGTGGCGGCCGGTGGTTGTGGCGTGGCCGCTGGTGGTCGTGGCGCGGCCGCCGCCTCCGGAGCCGCCGTCGGCAGGGCCGGCACGGCGGCGAGGATGCCGAGGCAGTGCACGAACACTGCGAGGGCTCTGTGGTGTCGTGTCGATGCAGGCATACGAACGAACCTCCGGAGCCGACGCTAGGGGCGAGCCGCCTCCGTGCGGGTACGAAGTCGAGAAGTCCGCCCCGGTCACCTCCAGCTCCGGTAGAGTGCCGCGCGCTGACGGGTTGAGCACACCCGACCGCCGGTCGTGGGCGGTCGGGGCACCGGCGGCGCTAGATTGGCCGGGTGCGTATCGCTCGTTTCGCCCATGCCAAGGGAATGTCGTTCGGTGCCGTCGAAGGCGAATCGGGGGCCGGGCCGGAGGGCCTGACCATCGCCGAGATCGAGGGCCACCCGTTCGGCAAACTCTCCTTCAGTGGGGCCCGATGGGCCCTCTCCGACGTTCGGCTGCTCTCGCCGATCCTGCCCAGCAAGGTCGTCTGCGTCGGTCGCAACTACGCCGACCACGCCGCCGAGCTCGGCAACGACGTGCCCAAGGAGCCGCTGCTCTTCCTCAAGCCGTCCACCTCGGTGATCGGTCCCCGGGACGCCATCCGGCTGCCGATCTTCTCCAAGCAGGTCGAGCACGAGGCGGAGCTGGCGGTGGTGATCGGGGCGCCGGGTGCGCGCCGCGCCGACCGGGCCGCCGCCGAGCGCGCCATCTTCGGCTACACCTGCGCCAACGACGTGACCGCTCGGGACCTCCAGCGCTCGGACGGGCAGTGGACCCGGGCCAAGGGCTTCGACTCGTTCTGCCCGATCGGCCCGTGGATCACCACCGGGCTCGACGTCTCCGACCTGGAGATCCGGTGTGAGGTGGGTCGCAATCCGGAGGAGATGGAGGTACGCCAACTCGGTCGGACAAAGGACATGGTCTTCGACGTGCCGGGCCTGGTGTCGTACATCTCGCACGTGATGACTCTGCTGCCCGGCGACGTCGTTCTCACCGGCACTCCGGCCGGGGTTAGCCCGCTTGTCGAGGGGGATACGGTCACCGTGCGGATCGACGGCATCGGCGAGCTCACCAACCCGGTGGTTCCCGTCGCCTGATCCGTCTGATGCCCCTGTTTCCGCAGCTCACGGGTGGTTCGGGGGGATCGGATTTGGCCTGCCGGCACCGGGAGGGTAAAGTTCACTCCCGGCGCCGCAAGGGGCCAATGGGGTATGGGGTAATTGGCAGCCCGACTGATTCTGGTTCAGTTAGTCTAGGTTCGAGTCCTGGTACCCCAGCGCTGCTGGAATTCGCGAGAATTTCCAGACGCTGGATTCTGACGGAGTTCGACTCCGCCCCTCCGGGGGCGGAGGGCGGTCTTCGGTAGAGTGCAGCTCCTCCGCCGCTGAGGTGGGGGAGCAAAAGTTGTTCTGGCCCCGTCGTCTAGCGGCCCAGGACGCCGCCCTCTCAAGGCGGTAGCGCCGGTTCGAATCCGGTCGGGGCTACACCGTGCACAGCCCGTCTCACCTGGTGAGGCGGGCTGTTTCATGTCCGCCGCCGGGCCCGTTCCGGTCCGCTGCCGGGCCCACGGGCGACCGCGTACCCCGCGCTCGTGCCCGGGTACGGTGCCGCTAGACTACATTCGCACCGCCCGCGAGGGCGGTGAACGGAAAAGTTCTGGCCCCGTCGTCTAGCGGCCCAGGACGCCGCCCTCTCAAGGCGGTAGCGCCGGTTCGAATCCGGTCGGGGCTACAACCAAAGGCTCATCTCGCTCCCGCGAGATGAGCCTTTCTCGTCCCCACCCCTCCCCCGTCCCCCGCTCCCGCTCCCGGTGATCAAGAGCTTTGCGTCACCGCCCCCGGCGTGTCGTGACGCAAAGCTCTTGATCACCGGGAGCGGGAGCGGGGGTGGGAGCGGGAGCGGGAGCGGGGGTGGGGTGGGGTGGGGGTTAGAGGCCGGACAGGCGTTGGCCGGCTCTTACTACGGCCATGGCGTGGCGTTCGCCGGGGCGGCGGCCCAGGCGCTCGATCGGGCCGGAGATGCTGACCGAGGCGATCACCCGGCCGGTGCGGTCGCGGATCGGGGCGGAGACGCTCGCCACACCGGCCTCCCGCTCGGCGACGCTCTGCGCCCAGCCGCGACGGCGTACCTCGGCGAGGGTGCGGCCGGTGAACTTGCTGCGCGGCAGCAGCGGCATCACCGCCTCCGGCGGCTCCCAGGCGAGCAGGATCTGGGCCGCTGAGCCGGCCGTCATCGGCAGCACCGAGCCGACCGGAACGGTGTCCCGTAGACCGCTGGCGCGCTCCGCCGCCGCCACGCAGATCCGCTCGTCGGCGCGGCGCAGGTAGAGCTGCGCGCTCTCACCGGTGGCGTCGCGCAGCGCGGCCAGCAGTGGCTCGGCGGCGGTCAGCAGAACGTCGGGTGCGGCGTTGGCCAGCTCGCCCAGGCGAGGGCCGGGTCGCCATCTGCCCTGGGTGTCGCGCACCAGCATCCGGTGGATCTCCAGGGCCTGGGCCAGCCGATGTGCGGTGGCTCGGGGCAGCTTGGTGCGTTCAACGAGTTCGGCCAGGCTGGCGCCGTCCACGCAGGCGGCCAGGATGACCACCGCCTTGTCGAGAACGCCGACACCGCTCATACTGTGTCCCACAAGCCGAAACTTACCTCCCAGAATTTAGGATGTCCAGATGGTGGGAGTCACTCCTGAGCCGAGGACCCTGGCCGAGAAGGTCTGGGACGCGCACGTCGTACGGTCCGCCGCTGGTGAGCCGGACCTGCTCTTCATCGACCTGCACCTGCTGCACGAGGTGACCAGCCCGCAGGCGTTCGACGGGCTGCGGCTCGCCGGGCGCCGGGTGCGTCGTACCGACCTGACCCTCGCGACCGAGGACCACAACACCCCGACCGGGTACGCCGACCCGGCGTTCCGCCTCCGCCGTGGTGACCTGCTCACCATCGCGGACCCCACGTCGCGTACGCAGATCGAGACGTTGCGCCGCAACTGCGCCGAGTTCGGGGTGCGGCTGCACCCGCTCGGCGACGACAACCAGGGCATCGTGCACGTGATCGGCCCGCAGCTCGGTCTCACCCAGCCGGGCCTGACGATCGTCTGTGGCGACTCGCACACCGCCACCCACGGCGCCTTCGGCGCGCTCGCCTTCGGCATCGGCACCAGCGAGGTGGAGCACGTGCTGGCCACCCAGACGCTGCCGCAGAGCCGGCCGAAGACGATGGCCGTGAACGTCACCGGCCGCCTCGCGCCCGGCGTGACCGCCAAGGACCTGGTGCTGGCGCTGATCACGCAGGTCGGCACGGGTGGGGGTCGCGGGCACATCGTCGAGTACCGCGGCGAGGCGATCCGCGCCCTCTCCATGGAGGGGCGGATGACCATCGCCAACATGTCCATCGAGTGGGGCGCCAAGGCCGGCATGATCGCGCCGGACGAGACCACCTTCGCGTACCTCAAGGGTCGACCGAACGCGCCGCAGGGCGCGGACTGGGACGCGGCGGTGGCGTGGTGGCGGACGCTGCCCACCGACGAGGGCGCGCGCTTCGACGCCGAGGTGACCCTGGACGCGAGCCAGATCACCCCGTTCGTCACCTGGGGCACCAACCCCGGGCAGGGCGCGCCGCTGAGCGCCCCGGTGCCGGACCCGGAGGAGTTCACCACCGACTCGGAGCGCACCGCCGCTCGTCGGGCCCTGGAGTACATGGACCTGCGCCCCGGCACCCCGCTGCGGGAGCTGCCCATCGACGTGGTCTTCGTGGGGTCCTGCACCAACGGCCGTCTGGAGGACCTGCGGGCCGCCGCCGACGTGCTGCGTGGCCACCGGGTCGCCGAGGGCGTCCGGATGCTCGTGGTGCCCGGCTCCGCCGCCGTACGCGAGGCCGCCGAGGCCGAGGGGCTGGACAAGGTCTTCGCCGACGCCGGGGCCGAGTGGCGGTTCGCCGGCTGCTCCATGTGTCTGGGGATGAACCCCGACACGCTGAAGCCGGGCGAGCGCTCCGCCTCCACCTCGAACCGCAACTTCGAGGGCCGTCAGGGCCGGGGTGGGCGTACCCACCTGGTCTCCCCGCCGGTGGCCGCCGCCACCGCCGTGGTCGGCCGGCTGGCCGCCCCCGCCGACCTGTAGAAGGGACCGACGAGATGGACAAGTTTACCACCCACACCGGCACCGCCGTGCCGTTGCGCCGGTCCAACGTGGACACCGATCAGATCATCCCGGCCGTGTACCTCAAGCGGGTGACCCGGACGGGTTTCGCCGACGGGCTGTTCAGCGCCTGGCGGGAAGATCCGACATTCGT
The DNA here is from genome assembly GCF_059358895.1 of Micromonospora sp. BQ32. Taxonomy (NCBI): domain Bacteria; kingdom Bacillati; phylum Actinomycetota; class Actinomycetes; order Micromonosporales; family Micromonosporaceae; genus Micromonospora; species Micromonospora sp. BQ32. The sequence continues at coordinate 166,500 of NZ_JCADBI010000009.1, forward strand.
TCTCAACGATGAAAGCTATTCCGGGGCGTCGATCCTCGTCGCCGGTCCGGAGTTCGGCACCGGCTCGTCCCGGGAGCACGCCGTCTGGGCGCTACGGGACTGGGGCTTCCGCGCGGTGGTGGCCCCGCGCTTCGGCGACATCTTCCGCGGCAACGCCCTCAAGGAAGGTCTGTTGCCGGTCGAGTTGGAATTGAAAGCCGTCGAAGAGTTGTGGGATCTGGTCGAGGCCGATCCGACCACCCCGGTGACCGTCGACCTGACCGCTCGCCAGCTCCGGGCGGGGGACGCGAGCTGGTCGTTCCCGCTGGACGACTTCAGCCGTTGGCGCCTGCTGGAAGGTCTCGACGACATTGGACTCACCCTCCGGCACGCCGCCGACATCGACTCCTACGAGGCGCGCCGACTGCCGTTCCTGCCCTCCGTGGCATAGCCGTTAGGCCGCTCGCGCAGCGGATTTCACCCCCATCGGTCCAACCGGTGGGGGTGAATCCGTTACGACACAAGGGATTTTTTCTACCGAATGTTTGTGTCCCGACAGCACAGGGCATACCGTGCGCGCAGAATGGCTCGCAACGAGTCAGTTGCACAATCGGGAGGAAGTCGTGAACAAGGCCGAGCTCATCGAGGCGCTCGCCGTTCGCCTGGGGGACCGGAAGATGGCGACGGCCGCGCTCGACGCGGTCCTCACCGAGGTCCAGGCGGCGGTCACCAAGGGCGAGAAGGTGGCGATCACCGGATTCGGAGCATTCGAAAAGCGTGTGCGTGGCGCGCGAACAGCGCGCAACCCGCGTACCGGCGAGGCGGTGAAGGTCAAGAAGACGTCAGTCCCGACCTTCCGCCCCGGCGCCGGGTTCAAGGAGATGGTGGCCAGCGGCAAGGTGCCGAAGGCCACGGTGGCGACGAAGAAGGCCACCACCAGCACCGCCACGGCCAAGGCGGCGGGCACGAAGGCGACCGGCACCAAGGCGGCCACCGCTAAGGCGGCGGGCACCAAGGCGACCACGGCGAAGGCGGCCAGCAAGAAGACCGCCCCGGCCAAGGCGAGCAAGACCGCCACGGCGACCAAGACGGCCGCCAGCAAGAAGACCGCCCCGGCCAAGGCGAGCAAGAGCACCACGGCGACCAAGACGGCCGCCAGCAAGAAGACCACCGCGGCGAAGAAGACCACCGCGGCGACCCGGTCGACCGCGGCGAAGAAGACCACCGCGGCGGCGAGCAAGAGCACGGCGGCCAAGAAGGCGCCGGCGAAGAAGGCTCCGGCCAAGAAGGCGGCCAGCAAGCGCTGACCGACCCGCACCGCAAGGGCGTCCACCCGTGGGTGGGCGCCCTTGCGGCGTACGGGAACCGTTGACCCGGTTGGCTCGCTCGCGCAGAATCGCCGTGCCGGCCACCCCTGGGCCGGCCCGTCGACGGAAATGGGGCGCCGGTGCGCTACCGCCAGCTCACCACCGGGACGCTCGCGCTGGGCGTGCTCCTCCTCATCGACGTGCTGCGGGTGTGGCTGCCCGGCATCATCACCATCTTCGGTCAGGCGGCGTCCACGCCGGCCGAGCTGATGGGGGCGTTCGCCCTCGGCTGGTTCGTGCTCGCCATGGGCGCACCCGCCGTGGTCCGCCGAGTGGGAGCCCGCCCGGTCACGGTCGTCGCCGCTGTCGCGCTCGCCGTCGCCCGGCTGACGCTCACCGCCGCACCCGGCGGGCGTACCCAGCTCTGGTTGGCCACCGCCGGGTTGCTCGCCGGGCTGGTCTGGCTGGTCGGCGTCGCCGCCGACACCGACCGGCCGGTCCCGGGGCTGGCGTTGGGGTTGGCGGTCAACGCGGCCCTGCACGCGGTGCTGGACACCGTCGACCTGGTCTGGCGGGGCGACTGGACGGCCTGGCTGCTCAGCGCCGTCGCGGTGGCGGCGTTCCTGGCCGGCACGGCTCGACCCGGCCAGCGCACCGGTGACGCCCTCGCTGGCCCTGCTGAAGCCCCTGTCGGCCCCGCTGACGCCCCGGCCGGCCCTGGTGGTGGTCGGGCCTGGCTGCTGGCCGGGCCCGCGCTGCTACTGGCCGGAATGGTGGCGCTCTCCCCGGCACTGGCCCGGACCGGGATGTCGTACCTGGTCGCCGGGGACGGGGTGGCCCGCTCGCCGCTGTTCGGCCTGGCGCCGGTGCCGGTGGCGGTGGCCGGGTTCCTGGGCGCCGCGTTGACCCGGCCGCCGCGCGGGTGGGGCCGAGCGTACGGTCCGGTGGCGCTGCTCGCCGGCGCGGTGCTGTTCGCCCTCGACCGGGGTGACCTGCTCCTGCCGGCCGTCCTGCTCGCCGCGGTCGGCCTCGGCGCCTGCCTCGCCCTGACCGACGACGCCAGCCACCCGGGCAGCGACACCGCGAGCGCCAGCACCAGCGCCTCCCGGCGGGGGTACGCGGTCGCCTCCGGGATGCTCGTCTTCGCGCTGGGAGCGGTCGGGTACTACTCGGCCTACGACCTTGGCTACCCCAACGCCGCGGTGCCCGTGGTGGTGGCCGTGCTGATCGCCGCCGTGGCGTTCACCGCCCGTCCTGTCGTCCACCGGCTTCCCGGGCCGTTTCCGCCGCTCCGGGCCGCCGCCGCGGTCACCGCGCTGGCCCTGCTGGCGCCGGTGCTCGCCGACGAGGTGCCGGTGGCCAGCAACCGGGACGGCCCGCCGGAGCGGTTGACCGTGGTGGCCTACAACATCCGGATGGGTTTCGGGCTGGACGGCCGGTTCGACCTGACCGGCCTCGCCGAGGTCGTCGACCGGCAACGGCCCGACGTGGTGCTGCTCAGCGAGGTGGACCGGGCGTGGCTGCTCAACGGCGGGCACGACACCCTGGACCTGCTGGCCGACCGGCTCGGTATGCCGTACGTCTTCGGGCCGGCCGCCGACCCCGTCTGGGGTGACGCGGTGCTCAGCCGTTGGCCGGTGCGCGATCCGCGGACCCTGCCGCTGGCCGCCGTCGGCGCGCCCACCGGAGCGCAGGCCCTCGCCGTCACGCTCGACCTCGGCGACGGTGTCCGTACCGCCGTGGTCAGCACCCACCTGCAACCGCCGCCCGGCAACGGCCCGGTGGTCCAGGCCCGCGCGGTCGCCGACTTCGCCAACCGGTACGCGGCCGGTCGGCCGCTGGTGGTGGCCGGTGACCTGAACACCGAGCCGGGCGACGAGGCGTTCGCGGAGTTCTCCAACGCGGGTCTGGTCGACGCGCTGGCCGCCGCCCGGCCGTTGGCGACCAGCCCGGCGGACCACCCGCGCCAGCAGATCGACCACATCTTCGTCTCGCCCGGCCTGACCCCCAGCGACCCGGTGGCGCCGCGCAGCACGGCCAGCGACCACCTGCCGGTCGCGGTGACCCTGACCCTGCCGCCCCGCTGAGAAGGCCGGGCCCGCGCGAACGCGGGCCCTACAGGCGATCGGCGGCCAGCAGCCGGTCGGCGGCGAAGGCGAGCAGCCAGCCACCGCCCTTCGGCGTGGCGAAGTCCTCGTCGGTGCGGCCGGTCAGCCGCTCCAGGGCGCCCGGCAGGACCTTGCCCTGACTGCACACCGCCGCCTGCCCGCCGGTGCCGGCCAACTCCAGCAGCCGGGCGGCGGTGGCCAGGATCTGTTCGTCGCTCTGCTGGCCGGGTTGTGGCTCGTCCAGGTCGCCGCAGACCTCGATCGGCAGGTCGAGCAACGCGGCGGCCGGGTCGAGTGTCTGCACGCACCGTCGCGGCGACGCCGAGACGAGCCGGGCCGGTCGGATCAGGGTGATCAGCTCGGCCAGCGCGCTCGCCTGGGCCCACCCCTCGGCGTCCAGGGGCCGTCCGACGTCCGGACCGGACCAGGTGGCCCGCTTACCGGCGTGCGCGTGCCGGACCAGCGCGACCGTCGCCGTGACCGACGGCAGCGCGGCGAACGCCGCCAACACCTCGGCGTCGTGGGGGTAGCTGACCAACCGGATCGCGTCGTCCACCGCGAGCCAGCGGATGTCGTCCACCTCGGTGCCCGGTTGGAAACCGCCGCTGGCCACCGCGAGCATCGACCAGTAGTCGACCAGCTTGGACTGCCCCTCGCTGCGGTACCGCACCGACGGCAGCCGAACCTGCGGCACGCCCCGCACGTCGGCCTCCTCGGCCACCTCACGGACCGCCGCGGCCAGCGCACGCTCGCCCGGCTCCAGCTTGCCCTTGGGCAGCGTCCAGTCGCCGTAGCGGGGGCGGTGCACCACGCAGACGCGTACGCCGTCGTCGGTTGGCCGCCAGGCCACCCCGCCCGCCGCCCGGATGCCGGTCACGGCAGCCAACTGGTCCGCCGTCGCCGGGTGGCCCGGTGCCAGGCGGCCGGAAGGAGGGCCCGCGTCCGGCGTACCGACAGGCGTTCCCGCTCGGCCAGCCGTCCGGCGGTGACCGCCAGCTCGTGGTCGTCCGGCCGCTCGGCGGCGATCTCCAGCCAGGTGTCCGCCGCCACCGCCGCGTCCTGGTGCTCGCCGAGCACGTCCTGCACCCGGGCGAGGGCACGGGACAGCCGGCGCGCGCCCTTGCCGACCGTCGGGGCCACCGCGTTGACCGCGTACCGGGCCTGCTTGCCCTCCTTGCGAACGGCGTGCCAGCGGTCGTCCGGCGACTGCGCGTCGAGCCCGTCGACGCCGTCCGGCCCGGTCAACCGCCGCCAGGGGCGCGCCACCAGCGCCGGTAGCGCCTGCGCGGCGGGCGCGGCCGCCCGGCGGGTGAGGCGGGGCGCGCGGGCGGCCAGCACCAGGGAATCCACCAGAGCCAGGTAGCGCGCGGAGCGCAGCATCTCGTCGATGGCGGTGAGCGCCCGTCGCTGCCGTTCGGCGAGCACCTCGTCCAGCCGATCCACCGCGCCCCGGTCGAGCGGGCTCAGCGGATCGGCGTCGGCGGTGCGACGCAGCCGCGCGCGCAGCACCTCGGCGTCGCGGGCCGCGCCGAGGACACCGGCCAACCAGCGCAGCTCGCTACGCAGCGGGCGGGACCAGGTCTTGCGCAGCAACGGTTTGAAGGTGCGCAGATCACTGCGCAGGCGTCGACAGGCCACCCGCATCTGGTGCACCGCGCTGTCGCCACCGCCGGCCGGGGCGCGCAGCCGGACCAGCGGGTCGTGCGCCAACAGCCGGCGGACCTCCTTGCGTACCGCCTCGGTCACCACGTCACCGGCGCTCGGCTCGGCGGTCAGCCCGGCCGGCGCGACCAGGTCCGGGTCGGCCTGCGCTGTCGCGCCCAACGCCCGCACGTGCTTCGGCGTGAACGACCCGCCCTGCGCGCCAGCCTCGCGCAGCACCTCGCCGACCCGGTCGAGCAGCTTCCGGTCGCCGGCCTTCAGCTCCACCTCCACCTCGCGGAACGTATCGGTGGTGGCACCGGCGTCGTCGAGCACTGTCACCCGGTCGTCCACCACCTCGACGAGCACCGTGCCGGCCCGGTCACACACCTCGTACGCGTGCCGCACCGTCCGGAGCACCGTCACCGGGGCCAGTGGCGCCCCCCGGTGCAGGACGGTGACCAACTCCACCAGCTCCGGCGGCGGCTGCCCCTTCGGCCCCGGACGGGAGATCTCGTGCCGGACGCCCGCCGTCCCGGTCGGTAGCTTCACCGTCCAGGGCAGCTCGTCACCCCGGCGGTGGCGCAGCGAGGCACCGGCCCGGGCCAGCCGCAGGTCGACCGTGTCGAGGTAGCGGGCGACCAACGTCACCGGTGGCAGCGCCCGGACCCGACCTCCCGCCGGGGCGCTGCCGGTCAGGTCCGGCAGCACGTAGGCGTCGTCCACCTCGTACTTCTGCTCCTCCTCGACCATCAGCTCAGCCTATGCGCTGCGCGGTCAGCTGGCCGTGCCACCGACGCGGCGCAGCAGCAGTTCCTGCAGATGGGCCCGGGCGGCGACGTCACCTCCGGTACGCCGGGTCCAGGTGCCGTCGCCGGCCAGCTCGAACGCGTCCACTTCGGGGCTCATCGCGGTGGTGAGCACGTGGTCCAGTTCGGCGCGGGCGATGGGGTCGCTCACCTGCACCAGCGCCTCCACCCGACGGTCCAGGTTGCGGTGCATGAGATCGGCCGAGCCCATCCAGAACTCGGCCTCGCCGTTGTTGCCGAACCGGAAGACCCGGGAGTGTTCCAGGAACCGACCGAGGATCGAGCGGACCCGGATGTTCTCCGACAACCCCGGCACCCCGGGGCGCAGCGTGCACATCCCCCGGATGAGCAGGTCGACGTGGACGCCGGCCTGGGAGGCGCGGTACAGCGCGTCGGTCACCCCCTCGTCGACCAGTGAGTTGACCTTGAACTGGACCAGGCCGGGCATGCCGAGGCGGACGTGCGAGATCTCCCGCTCGATCCGCTCGATGAGGCCGCTGCGGATGCCCTGCGGGGCGACCAGCAACCGCCGGTACGCGGTCTGCCGGCTGTACCCGGTGAGCACGTTGAACAGGTCGGTGAGGTCGGCGCCGATCTCCGGGTCGGCGGTGAGCACGCCGAAGTCCTCGTACAGTCGGGCCGTCTTCGGGTGGTAGTTGCCGGTGCCGATGTGGCAGTAGCGACGGATCTGGTTGCCCTCCTGCCGGACCACCAGCGCGGTCTTGCAGTGCGTCTTCAAGCCGACCAGGCCGTACACCACGTGGCAGCCGGCGCGTTCCAGCGTGCGGGCCCAGCCGATGTTGGCCACCTCGTCGAAGCGGGCCTTCACCTCCACCAGCACCACCACCTGCTTGCCGGCGGCGGCCGCGTCGACGAGCGCGTCGACGATCGGGGAGTCGCCGCTGGTCCGGTAGAGGGTCTGCTTGATGGCCAGCACGTTCGGGTCGGCGGCGGCCTGCTCGATGAAGCGCTGCACGCTGGTGGCGAACGAGTGGTACGGGTGGTGCACCAGGACGTCGCCGTCGCGCAGGGTGGAGAAGACGCTGCGCGGCACCTCACCCTCGGCGAGCCGGGGATGGGTGGCCGGCACGAACGGCGGGTCCTTCAGGTCCGGCCGGTCCGCCTCGCCGTAGACCTGCCACAGCGCGGACAGATCCAGCAGGCCGGGCACCCGCAGCACGTCCTGGTCGTCCATGTCCAGCTCGCGGACGAGCAGCTCCAACATGTGGTCGGAGATGGACGCGGCGACCTCCAGCCGGACCGGGGGACCGAACCGCCGCCGGGCCAGCTCCCGCTCCAGGGCCTGGAGCAGATCCTCGTCGCGGTCCTCGTCGACCTCGACCTCGGCGTTGCGGGTGACCCGGAACAGATGGCACTCGACCACCTGCATGCCACTGAACAGCTGCCCCAGGTGCACCGAGATCAGGTCCTCCACCGGCAGCATCCGGACGCCCGGCTGGTCCCGGTCCACCCGGACGAAGCGGGGGACGTTGTTGGGCACCTTCACCCGGGCGAACAGCTCCGAACCGCCGTCCGGGTCACGAACCGCCACCGCCAGGTTCAGCGACCGCCCCGAGATGTACGGGAACGGGTGCGCCGGGTCCACCGCGAGCGGGGTGAGCACCGGGAAGATGTGCTCCCGGAAGTAGGTGCGCAACCGCTCCCGCTCGCCGTCGCCCAGCTCGCCCCAGCGCAGGATCCGGATGCCCTCGTCGGCCAGCTTGGGCAGCACGTCGTCGACGAAGCAGGCGGCGTGCCGGGCGCCCAGGGCGCCGGTCCGCTCGGCGATCAGCTCCAACTGCGTCCGCAGGGGCAGCCGGTCTCCGCCGCGCACCGGCAGGCCGGCGGAGAGCCGCCGCTTCAGCCCGGCTATGCGCACCATGTAGAACTCGTCGAGATTGCTGGCGAAGATGGCCAGGAACTTGGCCCGTTCCAGCAGCGGGGTGCGCTGGTCCTCGGCCAGGGTGAGCACCCGGGCGTTGAAGTCGAGCCAGGACAGCTCCCGGTTGAGGAACCGGTCCTCCGGCAGCGGCGGGGCCGCCGGGGAATCGTCGTCGTCCTCCGGTGCGGCACCGGAGGGCAGGTCGCCCGGCAGGACCTGGTGGACGTCACCGGCGGCCGGGCCGTCCGCCTCGACCTTCGGCACGGGGTCGATGACCTCGTCCAGCCCGGAGGAGGCGGCGCCGGGATCGTCGGCGAGCGTGTCGGCGCGGGCGGCGCCGGCCCGTTCGGCGCGGGACGGGCGGAAGCGTCCGTCGGTGCCGCGCGTGCGGGAGCCGTTGCGGAGGTCGGTGGCGGGCGGGTGGGCCGGTTGCTCGCGAGGGGTGCTCACCCGCTCATAATCACCCGATTACGGTAAACGCAAAATGAACTTGGGCTCGCCGGCTCAGATCATCGTCGGCAATGTCACCCGGACAACCTCGCCGTCGGGATCGGTGTCGATGCGGACCCGCTGGCCGAGCCGAAGAAGTCGCAGCCCGGAGGCGTCGAAGGCCCGGGCGGGGAAACGCATCTCGGTGCCGTCGTCGAGCAGCAGGACACCGCTGCGCGTCGCCGCGTCGTAGCTGGCCACCGTGCCCTGCATGCTGGCACCGTACACCCGGGGGTTCACCCCGTGGCGCGGGCTCAGCCCACCGGGTGGCTCAGCCGGCGGCGCGGGCGGGGCGACCGGCGGCCACGAGGGCGGCCGTGCGCGGCCCCAGCCCGAGCCGGGCGGCGGCAGCCAGGTCCGCGGCGGTGTCCACGTCCCGGCGCAGTCCGGGCCAGTCGCCGTCGAGCGGCAGCGCCCCGCTCGCCGCGTGCGCGACCGCCGAACCCACCCCGAAGCGCGGATCCAGCGGCACCCCCGGTGGAGCGGTGAGCAGCACCGTGCCCCCACCGGGTGCGTCCGGCAGGAACCGGCGTGCCGCGGGTCGGCCGCTCTGCGCCGCGAGCAGCGCACCGGCCAACTCGGCCGGGCGCAGCGCCGGCACGTCCGCGGTGATCCCGGCCACCCACCCGGCGGCGGTCCCGGCCGCACCGTGCCGGAACGCGGCGTTCAGGCCGGCGTCAGGCTCGTCCGGCAGCACCCGCGCGCCGGCGGCCCGCGCCGCCGCCGCCACCCGGGCGTCATCGGTCACCACCAGGGCCTCGGCGACCGCCGGGCAGGCCAGCACCGCGTGGAGCGTGTCGGCCACCAGGGCCAGCGCCAGCTCCTCGTGCGGTACGCCGGGCAGCGCGCCCCGCAGCCGGCTCTTGGCCGCGGCCAACTGCTTCACCGGCACCACCACGGCCCACCTCGGCTGACTCACGTCCGTAATCCTGCCAGCCGGACGACAGGCCCCTCGCTGGCCGTACCGGGGGCGAGCAGGCATGATTTCCGCTGCGGGTGTCGCGGGCGGGATTTCGCGGCGGGGTTGGGACGCGACGAGGAGGCACAGTGGCACGGCGGAGGCTGGGGTTCTGGCAACGGTTCGCCGTGGGGCTGGTGAAGCCGGTGATGACCGTCTGGACCCGGCGTACCTGGCATGGTCAGGAGCATCTCCACCGCGACGGCGGCATGATCATCGTGGCGAACCACATCTCCCACGCCGACCCGCTGGTGTCCGCGCACTTCATCTACGACTCCGGGCGTTGGCCGCAGTACCTGGGCAAGGCCAGCGTGTTCCGGGTGCCGGTGGTCGGCTGGATCCTGCACCGGTGCCGGCAGATCCCGGTCGAGCGGGGCAGCGCGGACGCCGTCCGCTCACTGGACGCACTGGTCGCCGCGCTCGACGAGGGCGGCGCGGTCGTGATCTACCCTGAGGGCACCACCACGCGACAGCCGGAGCTCTGGCCGATGAGGGCCAAGACCGGTGCGGCCCGGCTGGCCCTGGCCACCGGCGCCCCGGTCGTACCGGTGGTGATGTGGGGGCCGGAACGCATCTTCGACCCGCGGACGACCCGTGTCAGCCTGCGACCCCGGATCCCGGTGACCGTTGCCGCCGGGGAGCCGATCGACCTGAGCCGGTGGGCGGACGCCCAGCCGACCCGGGACACCCTCGAGGAGATGACGGACACCATCATGTTGCGGCTGCGGGACATGCTCGCCGAGATCCGTGGCGGTACCCCGCCGCCACTGTGGGATCGACCGGCCCGGTCCTCCGCCGGCCGCGAGCAGCGGGACGACGCGGCATGAGCGGTCACGTCGCGGTGCTCGGTGCCGGTTCCTGGGGCACCGTGTTCGCCAAGATCCTCGCGGACGCGGGGCGGGACGTGACGGTGTGGGCCCGCCGCGCGCCGGTCGCCGAGAGCATCCGGGCCGAGCGCCGCAATCCGGAGTACCTGCCCGACCTGCTGCTGCCGGCCCGCGTCACCGCCACCGCCGACGCCGCCGAGGCGATCACCGGCGCCGAGGTGGTGGTGCTGGCGGTGCCGTCGCAGACCCTGCGCGGCAACCTCGCCGAATGGGCCGGGCACCTGCACCCGGATTCCACCCTGGTGTCGCTGATGAAGGGCATCGAGCTGGGCACCACCAAGCGGATGAGCGAGGTCATCGTGGAGACCGCCGGGGTCGCCGCGGACCGGGTGGTCGTCGTGTCCGGCCCGAACCTGGCCCCGGAGATCGCCGCCGAGCAGCCCGCCGCGACCGTGGTCGCCGGGACGAACAGCGACCGCGCCACGCTCGTCCAGTCATCGATCCGGACGCCGTACCTGCGCCCCTACACCAACGACGACGTGATCGGTTGTGAGCTGGGCGGGGCGGTCAAGAACGTGATCGCCCTGTCGTACGGCATCGCCACGGCGATGGGTTTCGGCGACAACACCCGGGCCATGCTGATGACCCGTGGGCTGGCCGAGACGGCCCGGCTGGGCGTGGCGCTCGGCGCGGACCCGATCACCTTCGCCGGCCTCGCCGGCATGGGCGACCTGGTCGCGTCCTGCTCGTCCCCGCTGGCCCGCAACCGCACCTTCGGGGAGCACCTGGGCCGGGGCGAGACGCTGGAGCAGGCCCAGGCCGCCACCCGGCAGACCGCCGAGGGCGTGAAGAGCTGCCTGGCGATCCGCGACCTGGCCCGCGCGCACGGCGTGGAGATGCCGATCACCGAGCACGTCGAGCGGATCTGCCACGAGGGGATGGACCCGCGCCTCGCCGTGGAGACCCTGATGAGCCGCACCGCCAAACCCGAGTCGTACGAGTGAGGAACCCGATGAGCGAGTGGGGAGACGGCACCCGCTGCGTACGCGCCGGCCTGCCCGAGCCGGCACCGGGGGACCCGTTCCTGCCCGGGCCGGTCTTCGCCGCGCCGTACCACCTCGACCCGTTTGCGGGGCAGGGCACGTCGCCGAACGGCTACGGTCGCCCCGACAACCCGACCCGGCGGCTGCTGGAGGCGGCGGTGGGCGAGTTGGAGGGCGGCGACTGCCGGGTCTTCGCGACCGGCCAGGCGGCCATCACCGGCCTGCTGCTCACCCTGCTGCGGCCGGGGGACACCGTGGTGCTCCCCACCGACGGATACTTCCCGGTCCGGGCGTTCGCCACCGGCGTGCTGGAGGCCATCGGCGTCCGGGTGCTCTTCGTGCCGACCGTCGGGCCGTACCCGTCGTTCGAGGGCGTCCGGCTGGTGCTGGTGGAGACGCCGGCCAACCCGGGCCTGGACGTGGTGGACGTGGCAGCCCTGGCCGAGCGGGCGCACGCCGCCGGCGCGCTGCTCGCGGTGGACAACACCACGGCCACCCCGCTCGGTCAGCGTCCGCTGGACCTCGGTGCCGACCTGGTGGTCGCCTCCGGCACGAAGGCGCTCACCGGCCACTCCGACCTGCTGCTGGGCTACCTGGCCAGCCGGTCCGCCGAGCTGATCGACGCGGTGACCACCTGGCGTACCACCACCGGGGCGGTTCCGGGCGCGTTCGACGCCTGGCTGGCCCACCGGTCACTGGCCACTCTCGACCTGCGGCTGGCACGGCAGAGCGCGAACGCCGCCGCTGTCGTCGACCTGCTCGCCGGTCGGTCGGACGTGACCGGCCTGCGGTGGCCGGGGCGGCCGGACGACCCCGCGTACCCGGTGGCCTCGGCGCAGATGCGGCGGATACCGGGGGTGCTCTCGTTCGACCTGGGCGACGCCGACCGGGTGGGCCGATTCGTCGAGGCCGCCCGGCTGGTGGCGGCGGCGACCTCCTTCGGTGGCCTGCACACCACGGCGGACCGGCGGGCCCAGTGGGGCGATGACACCGCTCCCGGCTTCGTCCGGCTCTCCTGTGGCGCGGAGGACACCGCGGACCTGGTGGCCGACATCGCCGCCGCGTTGGATGTGGCGGGATCGGTCTGACGTCTCCGATGACGCTTCCCTCCGGCACCGACCGGGCCGCCCTGGTGGGCCGGTTGCGGGCCGCCGGTTGCGTCTACGCCGAGGACGAGGCCGAGCTGCTGCTGGCCGCGGCGGGCAGCCCGGCGGCGTTGGCCGACCTGACCGACCGTCGGGTGGCCGGCGAACCGCTGGAGTACCTGCTCGGCTGGGCGGAGTTCTGCGGCCTGCGGATCGCCGTCGACGAGGGCGTCTTCGTGCCCCGGGCCCGGACCGCCCTGCTGGTCGAGGTGGCCGCCGAGCTGGTCGGTGCGGCGCCGGCCGTGGTGGACCTCTGCTGCGGCTCCGGGGCCACCACCGTCGCGGTGGCGCACCGGCTCGCGCCGCGCTGGCTGGCCGCCGCCGACATCGACCCGGCGGCGGTGGCCTGTGCCCGCCGCAACGTCGTCGGGCTGAACGTCGAGGTGTACGAGGGCGATCTCTTCGCGCCGCTGCCCGGGCAGTGGCGGGGCCGGCTGGACCTGGTGGTCGCCAACGCGCCGTACGTGCCGACCGACGCGGTCGCGCTGATGCCGCCGGAGGCGCGATTGCACGAGGCCCCGGTGGCGCTCGACGGCGGCCCGGACGGGCTCTCCGTGCTGCGCCGGGTCGGTGCCGACGCCGCCGGTTGGCTGACCCCCGGCGGCCACCTGGTGGTCGAAGCCGGCACCACCCAGGTGAAGACCCTCTGCGACGCGTTCACAGCGGCCGGCCTGATACCAACCGTTCACCACGACGAAGACCTGGACGCCACCGCGGTATCCGCCCGCCACCCCTAAACCCCCGCCCCACCCCATCTCTCCCCGCGATCTTGCGGTTTCGGTTGTCGGGATGAGTGGGATACCCCTTTCGTCGGGACAGCATGTGCAAGATCGCGGGGAGGGTGGGGGTCGCCCGGGCATGGCGGGGGAGGGGGGTTGGCACTAGCCTCGGCTCACACTCATGACGGCGGGAGGCGGTTTCGGTGGGCAGCGCAGGGGTGCCGGTGGTCGTCGGGCTGGACAACGGCGGCACCAGCAACAACGCCACCGTGCTGACGGTGGACGGCCGTTTCCTGGTGGACGGGCTGTTGGAGATCCCCAGCGAGGTGCGGTCCGGGCCAGAGGCGGCGATCGAGGCGTTGGCCCGGGCGCTGGACGGTGCCCTGGCACAGACCGGTGTGCCGCGTGACCTGGTCCAGGCGGTCGGGTTGGACACTCCCGGCCCGGCCAGCGCCGAGGGTGTCATCTCGTCGCGGGGCTCCACCAACTTCTCCCAACCGGCCTGGCGCGGCTTCGACGTGCGAGGGGCGCTGGAGCGACGGCTCGGCCTGCCGGTGATCTATCACAACGACGGCAACGCGGCCGCGCTCTACGCCCACCACGTCTACTTCGGCGCCGACGCGATGAACCGCTCGTCGGTGTCCGCGATCGTCGGCACCGGCCTCGGCGGCGGTGTGGTCGAGAGCGGTCGGGTGATCGCCGGCGCGGCCGGGATGGCGGGGGAACTCGGCCACGTGCACATCCCGCTGAGTGGGCTGCTCGGCCCGGGTCAGCCGGAACCCACCTGCGCCTGCGGCTTCACCGGGGATGTCGAGAGCGTCGCCTCGCTGACCGGTATCGAACGGAACCTGCTGCCGTACTGGTTGACCCGGTACCCCGACCATCCGCTCGCCGCCGAGCCGGTGGCCCGGGCGGCCAAGCTGGTCCGGGGGTACGGCGAGCGCGCGGACGCCCTCGCCCGGGACCTCTTCACCCAGCAGGCGATGGCGTTGGGGCGGCTCTTCACCGTCGCCGCGAACTTCACCGACCCGCACGCGTACTTCGTCGGCGGCGGGGTGGTGGAGGCGGCACCGGAGTTCCGTGACTGGTTCCTGGCGACGGTTCGCGAGCACACCGTGCTCCGCGAGGAGCAGGCCGCGGTGGCCACCTTCGCGTTGGTGCCGGACCGGGACATGGCCGGTGCCCGAGGCGTCGCGATCGCGGCGCTGGAGGCGCTACGCGCCGTTCCGGAGCCCCGTCCGCTGGTTGCCTGAGCCGGCGCGGGCCTCGACCCGCGCCGGCTCGGCACGGCTGGTCAGCGCCGGGGTGGCGCCTGGGCGAAGGCGGCCCAGGCCGCCGTTGGGAACAGCAGGGCCGGGCCAGCCGGGTCCTTGGAGTCGCGGACGGCCACGAGCCGCGGGATCGCGGCCACCTCCACGCAGGCGCCTTCGTCGCCGCTGCGGCTGCTCTTGCGCCACGGCGCCGCGGCCAAGGCCGCTGTGATCATCGGGGTCATCGGTCCTACCGTCCCTTCAGGACTGACAGGAGCATCTCGCGGCTGTCCGCCGGGCTGAGCGCCACGCTTCGGAGATGCTCCATGATCTTGGTGCAGGTACGCGTCTCACCGGCGCGGTCGAGGATCATCTGACCCGCGACGGTCTCCACCGACGCGATGATCGGGTCCTCCGGGTCGGCGAACTCGAGGATGTGCAGGGAACCCCGGGTGCCCCGGTGGTAGCCGGCGGAGAGCGGGATCACCTGGACGCTGATGTTCGGCAACTCGGCCATCTTGACCAGGTGCCGTAGTTGCCCGTTCATCACCGACTGCTCACCGACCGGGCGTAGCAGCGCGCCCTCGTCGATGATCGCGTCGAGGATGGGCGGCTGGTCAGCGGTGAGCCGCTGTTGCCGGTCGAGCCGGATCTTGACCCGCTGCTCCACCAGGTCGTCGCCGAGGGTGTGCGGCCCGCCGCGCATCACGCCACGGATGTAGTCCGCGGTCTGCAACAGGCCGGGCACCACCGAGGGCTCGAAGTTGGCGATGGCGGTCGCCTCGGCCTCCAGCGCGATGAAGTCGATGGTGCGCGGATCCAGCAGGTAGGAGTACGACACCCACCAGCCGGGCTTGCGGGCGTCCTTGGCGAGCTGCACCGCAGCGGCCACCTCCTCGGCGCCCACCCCGTACGACGTGAGCAGTGCGCGCACGGTGGCCGGGCTGATCAGGGTCTGGGCGTTCTCGTACCGGGAGAGGGTGCTGCGGGTGCTGTTGATCTCATCCGCCGCGGTCTCCAGCGTCAGCCCGGCGGCTTCCCGGTGATGGCGCAGGGCGATGCCGAGCCGGCGGGCACGGGCGGTCTTCGGGGCCATGCATCGATGGTCGCACACATTTGCGGGAACGTCTGCATGAGAGAACGTCGATGAGAGTTGCATTCACGGCTGTACACGTGTCAATCTGTTATGGCGTCCTCACCGCCGGTTGTCGTGGCGACGGTGGTGGTGAGCGACCGGAGGGGATGGGGCGCGCGGCGATCGGGTTTCTCCCCCGTACCCGATCGTCGCGTGCCGCCCCGCCATCCCGGCCTGCCGGAAGGAGACGACGTGCGAACCCGCCCGGAGCCCCCCGCCGTACTCTCGGGCGGCACGCGATGACCCGCTTCCTCGTGGTGCTCACCGACGTGCGTCCCGTCGACGGCGTCAACCGCAACGAGCGGGTCGCGCCGGAACGGCGCCGGCAGGTCGTCGGAGCCAGCAGCCGGGAGGCCGCCGACCGCATCGCCGGAGCGTTCATGGCACTGGGCATGGTGCGGGCCGGTCGGCAGCGGGTGAAGGTGATCGCGGTCGGTCGCCGGCACTCCCGGGACTGAGCGAAGGCCCAGGTCGGCGGCCTGCGACACCGCTACGTCCGATCACGCACCGTATATCCTCTGCTGACCGATTGCCGTGTCGCGCCGTGGCTCGCCGGGTATCGCCTCGCCCTGCCGCCACGCACAGTAAGGTCAACCGGGTGAGCGCCACCGGCGAGCACGACCAGCCGCAGTCGCGTACGAAGAGGTGACCGGAGTGACCACCCCAGGCAAGACCCGCGTGGCGATCGTCTTCGGCGGCCGCAGCCCGGAGCACGGCATCTCCTGCGTCAGCGCCGGCAGCGTCTTCGGCGCCCTCGACCCGGACGAGTTCGAGGTGGTGCCGGTGGGCATCACCCGGGCTGGCCAGTGGGTACTGACCAACGGCGATCCCGCCCAGCTCGCGATCAACGCCCGTCAGCTGCCCGAGATCACCGCCGACTCCGGCGACGACATCGTGCTGCGCGCCGACCCCACCGGCAACGGACTGATGGTGCTCGACCCGACCGAGGGCCCCCGGGCGCTGGCCGACGTGGACGTGGTCTTCCCGGTGCTGCACGGCACCTACGGCGAGGACGGCACCATCCAGGGAATGCTGGAGATGGCCGGCATCCCCTACGTCGGGGCGAACGTGTTCGCCTCCGCGGCCGCCATGGACAAGGAATTCACCAAGAAGCTCTGTGCCGTCGAGGGCATCCCGGTCGGCACGTACGCCGTGCTGCGCAACGGGATGACGCTCAGCGAACAGGACAAGGAGCGGCTCGGCCTGCCGGTCTTCGTCAAGCCGTCCCGGGCCGGGTCGTCGTTCGGCGTCAGCAAGGTCACCGACTGGGCGCAGCTGGACGCGGCGGTCGCCGCCGCCCGGCAGTTCGACCCGAAGGTCATCATCGAGGCCGCGATCGTCGGCCGCGAAATCGAGTGCGGTGTGCTGGAGGGCGAGGCCGGTGGCGCGCCCGAGGCGTCCGTGCTGGCCGAGGTGCGGGTCGTCGCCGACCACGACTTCTACGACTTCGAGGCGAAGTACCTCGACGACTCCTGCGAGTACGACATTCCGGCCAACCTGCCGGAGAAGGTCACCCGCCAGGTACAGGAGTACGCGGTCCGCGCGTTCACCGCGCTGGACTGCGCCGGTCTGGCCCGGGCCGACTTCTTCGTCACCCCCGAGCTGGACGTCTACCTCAACGAGATCAACACGATGCCCGGCTTCACCCCGACGTCGATGTTCCCGCGGATGTGGGCGGCCTCCGGCCTGGAGTACCCGAAGCTGGTCAACCGGCTGATCCGTACCGCCCAGCGGCGCGGCGTCGGCCTGCACTGAGCCGTCCGACCTGCACTGAGCCGTCCGACCTGCCCGCGCAGGTCAGTCGGCGCGGGCGGGGTCGGTTCGAGTTCAGCGCTGGCAGCCGGACGGGATGGCGCCGCCGGAGGGCACGCTCGCCACGATCGTGCTGGAGATCGCCGGCAACCACTGCAACGGCTGCTCGTACGAGCGCGGGACGCGCACGGTGATCAGCGTCTCCCGGTCGACCGTGGAGAGGACCGCCGCGTCGGCCTGCTCGGCCAGGTGCCAGCAGACCCGATTGACCGTCCAGACCTCGTCGGTGCTGGGGAACGCCGGCTCGGTGCCGCCGCAGGCCACGGTGAGCGCGGGGTCGCCGTACGCGGCGTTCTGCTCCGGACCGGCGGTGACCGGCCGCTGGGCCAGGTCGCGGACGCTCGCCGGAAGCTGGGAGAGCAGGGCCCGGCAGATCGTGGCCGGGCGGGCGGCGAGCGCCGGGGCGGCCATCTCCACCGGGGTGGTGGACTGCGTCCGGACGGTGGTCGCCGAGGGTGTCGGCGTGGCGGCCGGCGCGTCCGGGCTGAGCTTGGTGAAGGCCAGCACGGCCACCAGCAGGGTGATCGGCAGCGCGATCAACGTGGCCAGCAGGGCTGCGCCCCGCATGGTCCGATCGCGGCCGGCCGGCGCGGCGGCGGCGGGATCGGTCGACTCGCGGTTACCGTCAGCCGGCTCGGACGTCCCGTCGGCCGCGTCGCGCGCCGCGTCGTCGTCCAGAGCAGAGGAGGTCGTCATCTCGTCCACTTACAGCCGCACCACCGAACACGTGAGGGTGCGGGTGATGCCGGGCACCATCTGCACCTTGCTGACGATGAGTTTGCCGAGCTCGTCGACGGTGTTCGCCTCGGTGAGGACGACCACGTCGTACGGCCCGGTGACGGCGTCGACGCGTACCACGCCAGGGATGTCCGCGATGAGACCCGCCACGTCACGTGCGCGGCCGACCTCGGTCTGGATGAGGATGTACGCCTGTACCACGACTCGACCTCCGTCCGTCGCCGCCCGGGAGCGGCCCGAAGGGTGAAACTACCTTACGGACCAGGTCTGATCCCTATCGGTCGTCAAGGAGCAGCGGTGAGCGAGCACGGCGGAGCCGGGCAGCACGGGCGGAACGCCCACGGTGGCGTCGGTGTGTCCGGGATCGGGGAGTTCGGGCTGATCGGAAGGATCACCGCCCGGCTGTCGTACGGGCCGACGACCCTGCTCGGCCCGGGCGACGACGCGGCGGTGGTGGCCGCGCCGGACGGCCGGGTGGCGGCCTCCACCGACGTGCTGGTCGACGGGCGGCACTTCCGCCGGGACTGGTCCTCGGCCCGCGACGTCGGGCACCGGGCGGCAGCGGCCAACCTGGCGGACATCGCGGCGATGGGTGCCACCCCGACCGCCCTGCTGGTGGCTCTCTGCATGCCGGCGGACCTGGACACCGGCTGGGCGGAGGAGTTGGCCGACGGGCTGGCCGCGGAGGCGGCGACGGTCGGCGCGAGTGTCGTCGGCGGGGACATGTCGGCCAGTCCCACCCTGACCGTCGCGGTCACCGCGCTGGGCGACCTGGCGGGCCGCCCGCCCGTGCTGCGCTCGGGCGCCCGACCCGGGGACGTGCTCGCCCTGGCCGGGCGCACCGGGTACGCGGCAGCCGGGCTGACCGTGCTGACCCGGGGCTTCCGTACCCCCCGGCTGTTGGTGGAGGCGTACCGGCGACCGCAGGTGCCCTACCAGGCCGGCCCGCAGGCCGCCCAGCTCGGCGCCACCTCCATGATCGACGTGTCGGACGGGCTCCTCGCCGACCTCGGGCACGTCTCGGCGGCCAGCGGCGTGGCGATCGACGTACGCCGTGACGGGTTCGAGGTGCCCCGGCAGATGGCCGACGCGGCGCAGGCACTCGGCGTCGACCCGTACACCTGGATCCTCGCCGGTGGCGACGACCACGCGCTGGCCGCGACCTTCCCCCCGGCGGTGGTGCTGCCGCCGGGCTGGCGGCAGATCGGCCTGGTCACGGACGGTGCCGGCGTGACGGTCGACGGCGTCGCCTACGACGGCCCGGCCGGCTGGGACCACTTCCGGTGAGGCCCGCGCGCCGCCGTACCCTGGATGCCGTGAGTGAGATCGAGATCCGGGTGGTGCGGTTCGACGCACCGGTGGCACAGCACCTGATCCACGCCGCACTGGCCGACCTCGGCGCCCGCTACGGCGGCACCGGCGACGACACCCCGGTGGACGCGGCCGAGTTCGAGCCGCCCAACGGCGCGTTCCTCGTCGCCTACCTGGCCGGCGAGCCGGTCGGCTGCGGTGGCTGGCGCAGCCACGGCGCGGACACCGCGGAGCTGAAGCGGATGTACACGGCGCCGGCGGCGCGGGGGCGGGGAGTGGCCCGCGCGGTGCTGGCGGCCGTCGAGCGCTCGGCCCGCGAGCAGGGCCGCAAGCGGGTGGTCCTGGAATGCGGCGACAAACAGCCCGAGGCGATCGCCATGTACGGTTCCGCCGGGTACGAGCGGATCCCGAACTTCGGCTTCTACAAGGACGCGGAGGGCTGCGTCTCCTTCGGCCGTACCCTCTGACCTGCGGGCCGGGCCTCGGCGGGCCCGGCCTGGCCGGTGTGCGGCGTCTGCCCCGGGGACACGACAGAGCCGGCGGACCCTCGGGGTCCGCCGGCTGAGCCGTACGAGAAGGTGGGTGCTACCGCGTCAGGCGCGGGTGACCTTGCCGGCCTTGATGCACGAGGTGCAGACCTGCAACTTCTTGGTGTTGCCGCCACCGGCCGGGGTACGCACCGACTGGATGTTCGGGTTCCAGCGGCGGTTGGTCCGCCGGTGCGAGTGGGACACGTTGTGGCCGAAGCCCGGTCCCTTGCCACAGACGTCGCACACGCTAGCCACGGGATACTCCTGGGATTGATACGTTCATGAGGTCGCCGGCAGGTGCTGCCCGGGCAACCTGGTCAGGTTACCCGATGACTCGCCGACCCGGCCAACCGGCCCGGTCCGGCGCTCGCCCGTGCCCCGGCTCCCGCCTGGTCGTGGGCCCGTCCGCCCAACGGTGGGCCGGCCCGGCGGCAAGGGTACCGGAGGGGCTCGTCCCCGCTGCGGCCAGCGCCGGCCCGGGGCGCGGAGGACACGCCGGACGAGTCCGACGGGTGTCGGCGTGCGCCAGTAGGCTTCTGCCCGTGCTGGACACCCTCGACGCCGCCGCGGTCCGCCGCTGGTGCGCGAGCGGGTTGGCCGCACTGAAGCGCCACCAGGGCGAGATCGACCAGCTCAACGTCTATCCGGTGCCCGACGGCGACACCGGCACCAACCTGGTGCTCACCCTCACCTCGGCCCAGCAGGCCCTCGCCATGGATCTGGACACTCTTCCCGACAGCGGGCCGACCGCGCACGGGCACGCGCTGCGGCTGATGGCCCAGGGTGCGCTGCTCGGCGCCCGGGGCAACTCCGGGGTGATCCTCTCGCAGATCCTGCGGGGGTTCGCCGACCAGGTCGCCGGGGTGCCGGCGGTGCGCGGCCGGGAGCTGGCCGCCGCGCTGCGCTCCGGCACCGCCGCCGCGTACACCGCGGTCTCCCGGCCGGTCGAGGGCACCCTGCTCACCGTGGTCGCGGCCGCCGCCGCCGCGGCCGAAGGCGCGGACAGCGACGACCTGCCGGTGGTGGCCGGCGTCGCGGCCCGGGCGGCGACCGAGGCGCTCGCCCGGACGCCGGAGCAACTGCCGGCGCTGGCCCGCGCGGGCGTGGTCGACGCCGGTGGCCGAGGGCTCTGCGTGCTGCTCGACGCCCTGGTCGAGGTGCTGACCGGGGAGCGCACGGCCCAGCCCGCGCCAACGGCACGCTCCGCCCGCCCGGCGGCCACCGTCGCCCGCGAGACCGGTTCCGACGAGTACGCGTACGAGGTGCAGTTCCTGCTCGATGCCCGAGCCGAGGCGGTCACCGGGTTGCGGCGGGCACTCGACGCCCTGGGAGACTCGCTGGTCGTCGTCGGCGACGGGCGTGAGCCGGAAGGCACCTGGAACGTGCACGTGCACGTCAACGACGTGGGCGCGGCGGTCGAGGCCGGTGTCGTCGCCGGCCGCCCGTACCGGATCTCGGTGACCCGTTTCGCCGACGAGCAGGAGCCGCCCGCCGGCCCGGTGGTGGCCGGCCGGGCCGCGGTGGTGGTGGCCACCGGCGGCGGCATCGCCGACCTGTTCGCCGCGGAGGGCGCCACCGTAGTGCCGGCCAACCCGTCCACGGGTGAGTTGCTGGACGCCGTCCGCAGCACCGGCGCGGCCCGGGTGGTGGTGCTGCCCAACGACGCCAACACCGAGGCAGTGGCGAGCGCGGCCGCCCGCGAGGCCCATCGGTACGGCATCAAGGTGAGCGTGGTGCCGACCCGTTCGCCGGTGCAGGCCCTCGCAGCCCTCGCGGTCCGCGACGGTGACCGCCGATTCGAGGACGACGTCATCGCGATGGCCGAGGCGGCTGGCGCCTGCCGTTACGCCGAGGTCTGCCACGCCAGCCGGGAGGCGCTGACCGTGGCCGGCCCGTGCCGTCCCGGTGACGTGCTGGCGCTGGTGGAGGGGGAGGTGCACCTGATCGGCACCGACCTCACCGACACCTGCGCGGCGGTGGTCGACCGAATGCTCGGCGGTGGTGGCGAGATGGTCACCCTGCTGGCCGGGGTGGACGCACCAACCGGGCTCACCGATGCCGTCCGCGCGCACGTCGCGCGACGCTGGCCGTTCGTCGAGGTGCACGCGTACCCGGGCGGCCAGCCGTTTTATCCGCTCCTGGTAGGGATCGAATGAGCGAACCAGCCACGGTGGACACTCCGCTGAAGAAGCTGGTCGGGGACAAGACAGCCAAGGCGCTGGCCTCGCACCTCGACCTGCACACCGCGGGTGACCTGGTCTACCACTTCCCGCGTCGCTACGACGAGCGTGGTGAGCACACCGACATCCGTTCCCTGGACGTCGGTGAGCAGGTCACCGTGCTGGCCCAGGTGCAGCGCACCACGGTGCGCCCGATGCGCCAGCGGCGGGGCAACCTGCTGGAGGTGACCGTCGGCGACGGCTCCGGCGGGGTGCTGACCTTGACCTTCTTCGGCAACCAGGCCTGGCGCGAGCGGGAGCTGCGCCCCGGCCGGTGGGGCCTGTTCGCCGGCAAGGTCACCGAGTTCCGGAGCAAACGGCAGCTCAACGGCCCGGAGTACGTCCTGCTCGGCGAGGGCGGCGACGGCGAGGCGGCGGTCAGCGAGGACATCGAGGAGTTCGCCGGGGCGCTGATCCCGGTCTACCCGGCCGCCGCGGCCGTGCCGACCTGGGTGATCGCGCGCTGCGTGCGCGTCGTACTGGACACGTTCACCCCGCCGGAGGATCCACTGCCGAGCGCCGTGCGGGCCAGCCGCAAGCTGGTCGGGCTGGGCGCCGCGCTGACCGAGATCCACCGGCCGTCCAGCAAGGAGGCGCTGCACCAGGCGCGTCGGCGACTCAAGTGGGACGAGGCCTTCGCCGTCCAGGTGACCCTGGTGCAGCGCAAGCACCGGGCGGCCGACTGGCCCGCCCGGCCCCGCCCGGCGCGCCCGGGCGGGCTGCTGGAAGCCTTCGACGCCCGACTTCCGTACGAGCTGACGGCCGGTCAGCGTGAGGTGGGTGTGGAGATCGCGGCGGACCTGGCCGCCCCGCACCCGATGCACCGCCTGTTGCAGGGCGAGGTGGGCTCGGGCAAGACGGTGGTGGCGCTGCGGGCGATGCTCCAGGTGGTCGACGCGGGTGGGCAGGCGGCCCTGCTGGCGCCCACCGAGGTGCTGGCCGCCCAGCACCACCGCGGCATGCTCGACCTGCTCGGGCCGCTCGGGCGGGCCGGTGAGCTGGGCTCCGCCGAGCACGCCACCCGGGTCGAGCTGGTCACCGGTTCGCTGGGCGCGGCGGCCCGCCGTCGGGCGCTCGGCGAGGTGGCCAGCGGCGCCGCCGGCATCGTGCTCGGCACCCACGCCCTGCTCTACGAGGGGGTCGACTTCGCCGACCTCGGCCTGGTGGTCGTCGACGAGCAGCACCGCTTCGGCGTGGAGCAGCGCGATGCCCTGCGGGCCAAGGCCGACCAGCCGCCGCACGTGCTGGTGATGACGGCCACCCCGATCCCGCGCACGGTCGCGATGACCGTCTACGGCGACCTGGAGGTGTCCACGCTCTCCCAACTGCCCCGGGGGCGGTCGCCGATCGCCTCGCACGTGGTGCCGGCCGCCGAGAAGCCGGCCTACCTGGAGCGGGCCTGGCGTCGGCTGCGCGAGGAGGTGACCGCCGGCCACCAGGCGTACGTGGTGTGTCCGCGCATCGGGGACGGGCCTGCGTCGGACGAGGAACCGCCACCCGAGGACGACAACGGCCGTCGGCCACCGCTGGCGGTGACCGAGGTGGCCCCGCTGCTGGCCGAGGGCCCGCTGCACGGCCTGCGGATCGGGGTGCTGCACGGTCGCCTGCCGGCCGACGAGAAGGACGCCGTGATGCGTTCCTTCGCGGCCGGTGACCTGGACGTGCTGGTGGCGACCACTGTGGTCGAGGTCGGCGTGGACGTGCCCAACGCGACCGTGATGATCGTGCTGGACGCCGACCGGTTCGGTGTCTCCCAGCTGCACCAACTGCGGGGCCGGGTCGGCCGGGGCGCCGCCGCCGGGCTCTGCCTGCTGGTCAGCGAGGCGGCCGAGGGTTCGTCGGCGCGGGAGCGGCTGGACGCGGTGGCGTCCACGAGCGACGGTTTCAAGCTCGCCGAACTCGATCTGGAGCAGCGCCGCGAGGGCGACGTGCTGGGTGCCACCCAGTCCGGGCACCGCTCGCACCTACGGCTGCTGTCCCTGCGGCGCGACGCCGACCTGATCCGCGACGCCCGCGCCGAGGCGGTCACCCTGATCGAGGACGACCCGGAGCTGACCCGCAACCCGGCGCTGGCCGCCTCGGTGGCCGCGCTGGTGGACGAGGACCGCGCGGAGTACCTGGAAAAGGGCTGACCACGCGCCGGGCCGCCGGCCGCCTCGCCGTTGATCCACTCGGCTTTCTGAAAACCGGGGTATCCCGCCGACGGGGATACCCCGGTTTCAGTGATGTCGAGTCGATCACGTAAGGCCATTACCTGGCTGAGGGCGCGCCGACCGGGTGGTCGACGCGCCCTCAGGTGTCAGAGCGGGTTGTCTCAGGCGGTGAAGCGAACCCGACGACGACGGGCCACCACGAACAGGGCGGCACCGGCAGCGAGCAGCACCACGGCGCCGGCGATGATGCCGCCGGTGGCAGCACCGGTCAGCGGCAGAGCCGGCTCGTCCTTACCGCCACCCTGACCCGGGGCGCAGTCGGCCGGCTGCTCCCAGGCGATCGGCGCGGTGTCGTCGAGGCCCTCGGCGGCCGGCGTGACGACCAGACCCTCGAATGCGTCGAAGGAGACGGAACCGGTCTCGCCCGGCTTGACGACCAGCGTCTTCACCTCGCCCTTGTTCGGGGTCAGGGTGAGCGTGACGGTCTCACCGTCGGCGGGGTTCTCGATCGTGAAGGTGAGCTTGTCGCAGGTCGACTCGACCGAGCCCACCGGCTCGGCCGGAGCCGGGGTGGCAGTCGGGGTCGGGCTCTGCGTCGGAGGCTGGCTCGGCGACGGAGAGGCGACAGTGGGGGTCGGGGTGGGGGTCGCCGACGGGGTGGCGGTCGGCGTCGGGCTGCTCGGCGAGGGCGTGGACTCTGCCGCGCAGGTGCCCTTCGGCTCGGCGGCCACGGTCCGCTCCTCGGTCACGATCCGGTCCGAGCGCACCCACCGCGCCTCGACGGTCAGCTCGACCGTCGGCCGCTTCTGGTCGAAGCGGTGGGCCTGGGTGCCGGTGAGGAAACCCTCGCCCTTGGCCGGGAGAGTGGCGTCCTTCGCCAAGCCGCCAGTGAAGTCGGCCGGGACGGTCGACTCGAGCTTGGTGATCTTCGCGTCGATGTTCTCGCTGTTGCCGACCGTCCAGGTCACCTTGACCTGGCCGTCGGAGGTCAGGCAGTAGGTGCCGGAGGGCTCGGGGTGGTGGGCACTCGCGGGGCTCGCGAGGACGCCGACGCCGGCGATGCCGATCAAGGCGCCTGCGGCGATGGCCGCGACGCGCCGGAACGGAGACTTGGGAGGGTTCACGCCTGCTCCTGGTGAGGGGGTACGGATCGCGTGGCGGGAGGCCGGGAGACATCGTGACCGGGGGGTCACCTGCTCACCGGGGCGTCGCGCGACGCGGTGGTGTTCCCGCGGCGAAAGCGGGGACAGGGGGAGACTGTACTGATGGGTGGTTAATGAGGGGAGTTCAGATCATTGCCATCGGGCAATGTAGTCGATTCGTGATCTTTGATGAACCGAAGGTGTCGGTCCGGTCACTGGGGACGGTGCCACCCGCCACGGCTCCACGGTGGATGCCGCGCTGTCGGCGCTGCTCAGGTACTCCGCGTCGTCGCCGGCCGGTCGACTCCGCGGATCCGCGCCGTCCTGACCGGGTCCGCGCCGCATCGCGTAGCGTCGCGAGCATGAGCAGGAGGAAACGGTGACCCGGATCGTGGCCGGGACGCTCGGTGGCCGGCGGATCGCCGCGCCTCCCGGCGCCGGCACCCGACCCACCTCGGACCGGGTCCGGGAGGCGCTGTTCAGCGCCATCCAAGCCGAGGTCGATCTCGACGGCGCCCGCTTCGCCGACCTGTACGCCGGCTCCGGCGCGGTCGGGCTGGAGGCGCTCTCCCGGGGTGCCCGGCACGTGCTGCTGGTCGAGTCCGACCCGCGGGCGGCCCGGGTGATCCGGGAGAACGTGGCGGCTCTCCGCGCCGGTCCGGCAGCCCGTCTGGTCACCGGCAAGGTGGCGACGGTGCTGGCCGCCGGGCCGGACGGCGAGCCGTACGACGTGGTCTTCGCCGACCCGCCGTACGCGGTGCCGGATGAGGAGATCACCGCGCTGTTGGCCGCGCTGGTCGGCGGCGACTGGCTGGCGCCCGACGCGCTGGTGGTGGTGGAGCGGTCCCGCCGCACCAGGGAGTTCGACTGGGTGGAGGGGATCACCGCCGAGCGCAGTCGCCGCTACGGCGAGACCACCCTTTGGTACGGTCGCCGATCATGAGACGTGCGGTGTGCCCCGGTTCGTTCGACCCGGTCACCAACGGACACCTCGACATCATCGGGCGGGCCAGCCGGCTCTTCGATGAGGTGATCGTCGGTGTGCTGGTGAATCAGTCGAAGAGTGGCCTGTTCACCGTCGAGGAGCGCATCGAGATGCTCCGCGAGGTGACCTCGTCGTACGGCAACGTGCGGGTCGAGTCGTTCCGAGGGCTGCTGGTGGACTTCTGCCGGGCCCAGCAGGCCAGTGTGCTGATCAAGGGTCTGCGGGCGGTCAGCGACTTCGACTACGAGTTGCAGATGGCCCAGATGAACATCGGTCTGGCCGGTGTCGAGACGCTCTTCATGCCGACCAACCCGCTCTACTCGTTCCTCTCGTCGAGCCTGGTCAAGGACGTGGCCAAGTGGGGTGGCGACATCTCCGCCCACGTTCCCGATCCGGTCCGCGAAGCCCTCCAGGCCCGCCTGGGCCCCCGCCACTGACCTCACCTCACCCCCTTCACCTCCGCGGTCCTGCACTTGTCGTTCCCGGGTCGTGCCCCTTCGGGGTGGTTCGGCGCAACCGGAAGTGCGAGATCAGCGCGGGGGAGGTGCGGCGGGAGCCAGGGGTGACTATGTCGCGACTCGCCGGGTTGGGGTGAGTGGGGCGGCGGTGGGGCGGGCACGACATGATTGGTGGCGCGGGGAACGGCCGTAGCCCGCATCATGGAGGTCGGCCGACGAACGACAGGAGTGAGGTAGCCGGTGGACCCGCTCGATCGCATCGACGAACTGATCGCCATCCTGGAGCAGGCCCGCTCCGTCCCGATGTCGCGCAACAACTGCATGGTCGACCGGGGTGAGATGATCGCTGCCCTCGATGAGATGCGCGCCGATCTCCCCGCCGACCTCCGTCGCGCCGCCGCGCTCCTGGAGGAGCGCGACAAGATCATGGAAGCCGGCAAGCGCGAGGCGGACCGGATCATCAGTGAGGGTGAGGCAGAACACGCCCGCCTGGTCTCGGTGAACGAGATCACTGTGTCGGCCGAGCACGAGGGCGCCCGGATCATCGGCGAGGCCCGTGCCGAGGCGCAGCGCCTGCGTGAGGAGGTCGACGACTACGTCGACACCGCGCTGGCCAACTTCGAGCAGTTCCTCACCCGGGCGCTGGCCTCGATAGAGCGCGGCCGGGACAAGATGCACGCGCTGCGGGAGATCGGCACCTTCGCTGGGGATGAGGCGGAACGCCCGCTACCCTTCTGAGCGGCACCTCACCAGCCGACTTCTCAGGCGGGCGTCGCCCCCGGTTCGACGGTCCGGCGGTCGTCCAGGTAACCTTTTTTGTCGGCCTCTCACCGGCCGGAGTCTAACTATGCCCAAGCACTCGCCATCGACACTCAACCCCAGGTCGCCGTTGGTCCTCGACACGAGGGACCTGCCGCGTCGCCCTGGCGCGTTGCGTGAGGTCCAGCGGGTCGTGCCGGCACCGGCGGACCTCGGTGTGGAGTTGATCGGCGTGCCGGAGGGCGCGGACCTCGACCTCGATCTGAGGTTGCAGTCGGTGTCCGAGGGCGTGCTCGTCTCCGGGACCATCACCGGTCCCGTCCGGGGCGAGTGCGGCCGTTGCCTGCGCGAGATCAACGACTCGATGGGCGTGACGATCCAGGAGCTGTACGCGTACGAGGACAGCACCACGGACGCCACGACCGACGAGGACGAGGTGGGCCGGATGCAGGGCGATCTGATCGACCTGGAGCCGGCGCTGCGGGACGCGTTGGTGCTCACACTGCCGACCAACCCGCTCTGCCGGGAGGACTGCCCAGGACTGTGCCCCGAATGCGGGGCGCACTGGGACGATCTGCCGGCCGACCACAGTCACCAGCAGATCGACCCGCGTTGGGCGGGCCTGTCGCAACTGACCGTTACAGAGGAGTAAGAACCGTGGCCGTCCCGAAGCGCAAGATGTCGCGCAGCAACACCCGGTCCCGCCGGGCGAACTGGAAGGCGACCGTGGTCGCGACCGTTGCGTGCCCGCAGTGCAAGTCCCCGAAGCTGCCGCACGCCGCCTGCTCCGTCTGCGGCACCTACAACGGCCGCCAGGTTCTCGAGGTCTGACCTGGACGCCGAGTGACGCCCCCGACCCCAGGTCGGGCGGCGCGCGCATCCTGGCATTCGCCCGGTGCTCCGGCTCCCTCCGACGCCGGCCGGCCCAATCCGGCCGGCGTTCCGGTGGAGCCGGGCGCCGCGCGGATCGCCGTTGACCTCCTCGGCGGGGACGACGCTCCCGCCGTCGTGGTTGACGGCGCTCTGCGGGCCATGCGCGCCGACCCTGACCTGCATCTGCTTCTCGTCGGTCCGACCGAGGTCGCCGACGAGCTGATTGCTGCCCTCGATCCGGCGCAACGCGCCCGGATCACGGTGCGGCCCGTGCGCGATGTCGTCGGCATGGCCGACCATCCCAGCGCCGCCCGCGCCGAGAGCACCGTCCGGGCCGCGGTCACCGCCGTCCGTGACGGGACCGCCGACGCCCTGGTCTCCGCCGGCGCCACCGGTGCCACCGTCACCGCCGCCGTGCTCGGCCTCGGCCGCTCGCCGGAGATCCGCCAACCCGCGCTGGCCGCTACCCTGCCCGCCGTGGCCGGGCCGGTCGTGTTGCTCGATGTCGGCGGATCCCTGGAACCCCGCCCGGCCACCCTCGCCCGCCACGCCGTGCTCGGCGCCGCGTACGCGGCGGTGGCCCACTCGATCGCCGCGCCGCGGGTCGGGCTGCTCTCGGTCGGCACCGAGGCCGGCAAGGGCGACCGGGTCCGCCGCGCCACCGACCCTCTGCTCGCCGTCGAACCGCTGCCCGGCGGGGCGCGCTACATCGGCCTGGTCGAGGGGTACGACGTGGCCCTCGGCGCGCGCGCCGATGTGGTCGTCACCGACGGCTTCACCGGTAACGTGCTGCTCAAGGCCATTGAGGGCGCGTACGCGATGGCCGGCGGCCCACCTGCCCAGGGCGGCGCGCCCCGCGCGGCGGCCCTGTTGGGCGTCGCCGGGACGGTGGTCGTCTGCCACGGGTCCGCCCGCGCCGACGACGTCGCCTCCGGCATAGCTCTCGCCGCCCACCTGTGGCGGCGGCGCGCCACCGATCTGGTCTCCGCGTTGCTCGACCGCGACGCCCCGACGGATCGCACCGATTGCTCCACCGACACCGAGGTACGCACATGAGCAACGACAAGCGGCGGCGGGCGTCCGTCGGTCACCTGGAAGCCGCCTTCGGAGTGAGCCTGGAACCCGAGCTGCTCCAGCGCGCGTTGACCCACCGGTCGTACGCGTACGAGAACGGCGGGCTGCCGACCAACGAGCGGCTGGAGTTCCTCGGCGACTCGGTGCTCGGCGTGGTGATCACCACGGCGCTGTTTCACAACCACCCGGATCTGCCCGAGGGGCAGTTGGCCAAGCTGCGGGCCAGCGTGGTCAACATGCGGGCGCTCGCCGACGTGGCCCGAGGGCTGGGCCCGGACGGGCTCGGCGCGTACCTGCTGCTCGGCAAGGGTGAGGAGACGACCGGTGGCCGGGACAAGGCGAGCATCCTCGCCGACACGCTGGAGGCGCTGCTCGGCGCGATCTACCTCCAGTACGGCCTGGACACCACGGGGATCGTCATTCACCGGCTCTTCGACCCGCTGATGGCCGAGTCGGCCGGTCGCGGCGCCGCACTGGACTGGAAGACCAGCCTCCAGGAGCTGACGGCGGCGCTCGGGCTCGGCGTGCCGGAGTACCGGATCGAGGGCACCGGCCCGGATCACCTCAAGACGTTCACCGCCTGGGTGGTGGTGGCCGGCAACCGGTACGGCGGCGCCGAGGGGCGCAGCAAGAAGGAGGCCGAGCAGCGGGCCGCCGAGGCCGCCTGGCGGACGCTCGCCGAGCAGAACGGCCAGAACGGTGACGACGGCCAGGATGGCCGGGCCGGCGACGACCGGCAGGACCAGCCGATCGCCCGGGACGACTCGGCCGACTCCGACGAGCCGTTCGGGCCGCTGGAGCGCGCCGAGCGGACGGCCCAGGCCGAGCAGGCCGACCACCTGGCGCAGGCGCTGCCGGCCGGGGGTGCCGACGGCCACGAGACGGGTTCCCGGCGTGCCTGAGCTACCCGAGGTGGAGACCGTCCGGCAGGGGGTGGCCCAGTGGGTCGTGGGCCGGCGGATCGCCTCGGTCGAGGTTCGCCACCCGCGTGCGGTCCGTCGACATGTTCCGGGCGACGTGCACTTCGCCGACGTGCTCGCCGGCCGGACGGTGCTGGACGCCCGCCGTCGCGGCAAGTACCTGTGGCTGCCACTGGACAGCGGTGACGCGATCGTCGGACATCTCGGGATGTCGGGTCAGCTGCTGCTCCAGCCACCCGGCACGACGGACGAGACCCATCTGCGGGTCCGGTTCCGGTTCGCCGACGACGGCCCGGAGCTGCGCTTCGTCGACCAGCGCACGTTCGGCGGCCTCTCGGTGAGCGAGGGCGGCGCCGAGCTGCCCGACGAGATCGCGCACATCGCCCGCGACCCGATGGACCCGGAGTTCTCCGACGAGGCGTTCGTCGCGGCGCTGCGCCGCCGGCACACCGAGGTGAAGCGGGCCCTGCTCGACCAGACCCTGATCTCCGGGGTGGGCAACATCTACGCCGACGAGGCGCTCTGGCGCGCCAAGTTGCACGGCGGCCGACCCACCGACACGCTGACCGGCCCGGCCGCGCAGCGCCTGCTCGGCCACGTCCGCGACGTGCTGGCCGAGGCGATCAGCGAGGGCGGCACCAGCTTCGACGCCCTCTACGTCAACGTCAACGGCGAGAGTGGCTACTTCGACCGGGCGCTGAACGCCTACGGACGCGAGGGCGAGCCGTGCCGCCGGTGCGGCGCGCCGATCCGCCGCGAGGCGTTCATGAACCGGTCCTCGTACAGCTGCCCGCGCTGTCAGCCGCGGCCCCGGGGTTCCCTTCGGGGATGACCCGGAGCCGGCTCGGGGCGATGCCGGCGGGTCGCGGTGGGTCGCTCCGGGCTGGACCCGGGTGTACGGCCGGATCGCGGGCCGCGGCCTAACGAACGCACCCCCGCGCCCGGTCTGCTGGTTCCAGGGTGGGCCCGGGTCGATCCCCGATGTGACCGCCTCGTCACGCCCCTAGCGTCAGCACCGTTGACAGGGGGTTGACGTGACAGGGGGACCCGAGATGGGGAGAAGACCGGTGACGGTGCGGCTGGCGCGGTGGAGCGCCGAGCACCCGTGGCGGGCGATCGCACTGTGGGCCGTGTTCGTGGCGGTGTGCTTCGTCGGCGGCAACTCCGCCGGACTCAACGAGGCCACCAGCGGCGACCAGGCGATCGGCGAGACGGGGCGGGCCAGCCTGATCGTGGACGCCGGCGACTTCGATGACCCCGCCGTGGACAACGTCCTCATCACCTCCGGGGGTGGCGCGTTGGACCAGGCGGCGGCGAAGGCGGCGGCCGGCGACGCGGCGGACCGGCTGCGTACGGTCGCCGGGGTGGCCGGGGTGGGCCAGCCGGTCACCGCGCGGGACGGCTCGGCGTTGCTGCTGCCGATCACCATGTCGGGTGACCCGGAGACGGCCTCGGAGCGGGTGCAGCCGCTGCGGGACGCCACCGCCACGGTGCAGGCCGCGCACCCCGAGCTGCGGGTCGAGCAGGTCGGCGGGCCGTCGATCGGTCAGGCCCTCGACGACACCCTGGGCAAGGACTTCAAGCGCGCCGAACTGCTCAGTCTGCCGGTCACCCTGGCGATCCTGATCATCGCGTTCGGCGCGCTGATCGCGGCCAGCGTGCCGGTGCTGCTGGCACTCTCCTCGGTGGCCGCCGCGATGGGCCTGTCCACTCTCGCCTCGCATTTGGTACCGGCCACCGACACCACGGCACCGGTGATCCTGCTGATCGGCATGGCGGTCGGCGTCGACTACTCGCTCTTCTACATCCGTCGCGAGCGCGAGGAACGCGCCAAGGGTCGGTCCGGTCTGGACGCGGTGGAGATCGCCGCGGAGACCTCCGGGCACGCCGTGGTGGTCTCCGGCTTCGCGGTGATCATTTCGATGGCCGGGCTGCTGCTCGCCGGCGACGTGGTCTTCTCGTCCCTCGCCATCGGATCGATCCTCGTGGTCGCCGTCGCGGTCACCGGTTCGCTGACCGTCCTGCCCGCCCTGCTGGCCCGACTCGGCCGCTGGGTGGACCGGCCCCGGGTGCCGCTGCTCTGGCGGCTGACCGCGCCGCGTACCGGCCGGCACGGTCAGCCCCGCGCGCCCCGGCTGTGGCCCGCGGTGCTCCGGCCCGCGCTGCGCGCGCCGGTGGTGACGCTGGTCATCTCGGTCGGGTTGTTGCTCGCGCTGGCCGCGCCGGCGCTCGGCATGAAGCTGAAGTTCCCCGGCATGGAGGACCTGCCGCGCACCACCCCGGCCATGCAGGCGTACGACCGGCTCACCGCCGCCTTCCCGAGCGCCGGCACCAATCACGTGGTGGCCGTCCGGGCGCCCGCCGACCAGGCCGACCGGGTACGCGCCGCCCTCATCGACCTGTCCACCCGGGCGGCCGGCGATCCGCTGTTCGCCCCGGCCGAGGCGGACGGCCCGAAGGTCGAGGTGTCGGCCGACCGGCGGGTTTCGGTGCTGGACGTTCCCACCCCGTACGCCAGTCGGGACGACCGGTCGGTGCAGTCGTTGGAGAAGCTGCGCGGGGACCTGGTCCCGGCCGAGCTACGGGGCATTCCCGGCATCGAGTACGCGGTGGGTGGCGGCGTGGCCGACAGCGAGGACTACGCCCAGCACGTTCGGGACAAGTTGCCGCTGGTCATGGGCTTCGTGCTGGTGCTGACCTTCCTGGTCATGACGTTCACCTTCCGGTCGGTGGTGATCGCGGCCAGCTCGATCGCGCTGAACCTGCTCTCCGCCGGTGCCGCGTACGGCCTGCTGGTGCTGATCTTCCAGGGTGAGTGGGCGGAGGGGCTGCTCGGCTTCACGTCGATGGGCGCGATCGTGTCCTGGCTGCCGCTGTTCCTGTTCGTGGTGCTCTTCGGCCTCTCGATGGACTACCACGTCTTCGTGGTCAGTCGGATCCGCGAGGGTGTCCGGTCGGGCCTGCCCAACCGCGACGCCGTGTCGTACGGGATCACCTCGTCGGCCGGGGTGGTGACCAGCGCGGCGATCGTGATGGTCGGAGTCTTCTCGATCTTCGCCACGCTGAGCACGATCGACATGAAGCAGCTCGGCATCGGCCTGGCGGCGGCGATCCTGCTGGATGCCACCATCATCCGAGGCGTGGTGCTGCCGGCGTTGATGACCATGCTCGGTGACGCCAACTGGTGGGCCCCGCGCTTCCTGCGCCCCCGCCCGGCGCCCGCCCCCACCGACCCGCCCGCCCCCGCCCCGCAACTGGTGCCGGTGCCCTGACCGCAGCCCCCCGCCCGCCCCGCCTCGCCCGCCCGCCCGCCGATCTTGCGGTTTCTGTCGCGACAAAGCGGGCCAACCCGGCAAATCAGCGAGCGAAAGTGCAAGATCGTGGGGTGGGGCGGGGTGGGGTGGCGTCAGGGTAGGGCCGGGCAGGCTTCGCGGGACGCGTC
Source organism: Micromonospora sp. BQ32 (assembly GCF_059358895.1). Lineage (NCBI taxonomy): Bacteria > Bacillati > Actinomycetota > Actinomycetes > Micromonosporales > Micromonosporaceae > Micromonospora > Micromonospora sp. BQ32. Next base: position 200,208 of record NZ_JCADBI010000009.1, read on the forward strand.
CAACGTGCGGTCCTTCCGGATCGACGCGAAGCCGTAGCCGACGGTGGTGACGCAGAAGTCCTCGGTCGAGCCGGTGTACTCGACGTGGAAGACCGGCTTGCCGGCGTCACTGAACGGCAGCAGCTTGGCGCACTGGGCCAGCCGGACGCACTCCTCGTTGACCGCGAAGTCGAAATCCGGGGCCAGCGCGGCGAGCTGCGGCACGTCGTTGACCAGCCCGGGGGAGAGGCTCAGCGAACGGGCCAGCTCGGCCAGCCGGCGGTTGAACAGCAGTTGGTCGTCGAAGTCGAGCGGGAAGCCGGTACGCGCCGCGTACCCGTCGGCGTCGAAGAGCGCCACCGCGCCGAAGCCCTTGCCCCGGCAGAGCCGGAACCGGTCGGCCAGCACCGGCCGGAGCGCGTCCCAACTCCGGACGTCCAGCCACTGGCTGTCGGGTCGACGCCCGGCTCCGCCCCGGACGACCTCCGGGAACCGGCTGGCGTCGGGGTCGGTGGAGCGGACCGACCCGACGTTGACCTGGCAGATCAACCGGCGGTCCCGGGAGCGCAGCTCGGCGGTCTGCGCGGCGGTGGTGGCCACCGGGTCGAGCAGGAAGACATCGGCGTCCACCGCCGGGTCGAACGGGCCACTGAGCTGCCACTGCCACTGCCAGTGCCGGGCCTGTGCCGACGGCCACGCGGTCGGCGCGCCGGGCGGGGTCAGCGCGGGCCGGCACCCGTACGCCGGGACCACCAGCACGAGAGCGACGCCGGCGGACAGGACGCGGCGCAGTGGGCGTACGGCGACACGTCGCCGCGGCCGGATCCCCATCGGCAGCTCCCGGGTCCCGGACGGCCGGTCGCCGCCCGCACCGGTACGCGCGGCCCCCACGCTCCGGCCCGACGTACCTCACCGGGTCAAACGAGCGCGGGGGCGGGAACGACGCGCGGTCAGCGCGGCGCGGCGAAGACCTGCGTCCAGTACGGCCCGTTGCTGCTGGCGATGCCGACGCCGATCTCGGTGAACGCGCAGTTCAGGATGTTGGCCCGGTGGCCGGAGCTGTTCATCCAGGCGTCCATCACCGCGGCCGGGGTCTTCTGGTTCCAGGCCACGTTCTCGCCGTACGTGCGCCAGGTGTAGCCGACCCGGTCCAGCCGGGTGCCGGCGTTGCTGCCGTCGCTGCCGGTGTGCGACATGTCCTGGTGGTCGGCCTGGTCCTGGCTGTGCCGCTGGGCGGCCGTCATCAGCTTGTCGTCGATGCTCAGCGCCTTGCAACCGGCCTTGGCCCGTTCGGCGTTGACCAGGTCCACCACCTCGCGGGCCTGGGCGCTGACGGAGCCGCTGGAACCGTTGGAACCGGTGGAGCCGCCGGTGTTGCTCGGCGCGCTGCTGCGCTCGACGCTGCGGCGCGACGCGGCGGTGCTCCGCGACGCCGCCGGGGTGGGCTTGACGACCTTGCTCGGCGACGGGCTCGGCGACGCCGGGACGGGGGTGGCGGACGGGGCGGGCGCGGCCAGGGTGTCCAGCGCCGGCTCGTCGGTCGGCGCGGCCGACGCGGCGAAGGTGTCGTCGACGGCTGTCGGCTGCGCGGTCCCGTCGTTACCGCCGGGCAGGGTGAGCGCGCCGACGCCGAAGCTCACCACGAGGGTGGCGGCCGCGGCGGCGCCCCCGATCATCAGCGGCCGGCGCCAGCGCCGTGGGGAGCGGTGCCGTCCCTCGCTGGGCCGCCCGGTCTCGGCGGTGCCGCGCCACCCGTCGGTGGTCTCCGGGTCGGTGTCGGTGTGCCAGCCGCCGGCCGTCTCGGTGTGCCAGCCGCCGGTGGTGTCCTGGGCCGGGCGGTTGTCGTCCCAGCCGCCGGTCTGGTCTTCCGGCTGGTGGGCCGGCCAGGCGGCGGTGTGGGCGTCGGCGGGCGTCGAGGGGTCCGACTGCGGGCCGCCGGTGGGCTGCTCCCGGTGCCACTCGTCGCCCGGCTGGCCGGGTTCGTCGCCGAACAGGTAGGACGAGCGGGGCTCCGGGCGGTCGTGCAGCCAGGCCGGCTCGTCGGTCGGTCCCTCGGCGCGCCGGGGGGCGCCGTTGGGGTCCATTGGATCGGTCCAGCCGTACACGCCTATGCCTCCAGGGGTCGGTTGCAAGCCGGGGTGACGCTACGGCGCGCCTACGACCTGCGGCAACGTGGCTAAGAAAGAGTTAAGGGGAAGTCGGACGCCAGGGTGCGGACTTCCGCGGATCCGGGCGTACAGTAAAGGCGTCCGGACAGAGAGTGTCCGTGCCTTGCGGCAGCCCCCCGACAAGTGGACAGGTCGACGTGGAGATGATCTACGGCCTGCGAGAACTTGACGAAGGAGGGGTTTGCGGCTCAATATATAGGTGTCGCCAGTCGCGCCCGGTCATGCCCAGATACAGCCTGGAATGACAGCCGCGTACAAATGGGCGCGCGTTGGCCGGCCTTTCCGGCAGCGCATATCAAGGAGTCAGCATGGCGAAGGCCCTCTACGGCCACGTAGGTGCAGCGCCCGACCGGCGTCTGCTCGACGAGGTCACCCGACTGCGTTCCAGGGTTCAGGCACTGGAGTTCGAGATCACGCGTCTGCGTGCCGACAATGATCGGCTCGCGGCGGCTGCGGCGGAGGCGGACGATCTGCTCCGACTGGCCGAGCCGGCGCTGACCTGATCTCCAGGTCGTAAAAACTGAATCGCACCACCGCAAAAATGCGCGCCGACACCTCTGTGCCGGCGCGTAACACTGTCCGGCACCTTTTCGACGCCGACGATTCATGATCTTGCGGTGGACCGCCCGGGAAGCGTGCCTCGCAGTTACCGAAAAGCGCGTCCACGGATAAGCCGATCATGAAAGGCGCTTGTCTTTTCGCGGTCGACGGAACGACAGCGCGCCCACGGTCCACGCGACCCGGGGCGGGTCGCGTGCCGGCCCGCTCCCACCGCCGGGTTAGTCTGCGAGTTCACCCAGGTCCCCACAGCCGGCGACGGTACGGCGGCCACCGGACGAGGATCGAGTAGGTGTATCTCAAGAGCCTGACGGTGAAGGGGTTCAAGTCCTTCGCCTCCGCCACGACGTTGAAGCTGGAGCCCGGGATCACCTGTGTGGTGGGCCCGAACGGCTCGGGCAAGTCCAACGTCGTCGACGCCATCGCCTGGGTCCTCGGCGAGCAGGGCGCCAAGGCCCTTCGTGGCGGCAAGATGGAGGACGTCATCTTCGCCGGCACCGCCGGCCGGGCGCCGCTGGGTCGCGCCGAGGTCACCCTCACCATCGACAACACCGACGGCGCGCTGCCGATCGAGTACACCGAGGTCTCCATCACCCGCCGGATGTTCCGCTCCGGTGAGAGCGAGTACGAGATCAACGGCAACTCCTGCCGGTTGCTCGACATCCAGGAGCTGCTGTCCGACTCCGGCATCGGCCGGGAGATGCACATCATCGTCGGGCAGGGCCGCCTCGACGGCATGCTGCACGCCAAGCCGGAGGACCGCCGGGCGTTCATCGAGGAGGCGGCCGGCGTCCTCAAGCACCGCAAGCGCAAGGAAAAGGCGCTGCGCAAGCTCGACGCGATGCAGACCAACCTCAACCGCCTGACCGACCTCACGGCCGAGCTGCGTCGTCAGCTCAAGCCGCTGGGCCGGCAGGCCGAGGTGGCTCGGCGCGCCGCCGCCATCCAGGCCAACCTGCGCGACGCCCGGTTGCGCCTGCTCGCCGACGACCTGGCCACCCTGCGGACCACTCTGGACCGGGAGATCGCCGACGAGACCGCGCTACGTGAGCGGCGCGAGCAGATCGAGGGTGAGCACGCCGAGGTGCAGGGCCGGCTCGGCGAGTTGGAGGCCGCCCTCGCGGAGGACGCTCCGCTGCTCGCCGCCGCCCAGGACACCTGGTACAAGCTCTCCGCCCTCCAGGAACGCTTCCGCTCGATCGAGCAGTTGGCCCGGGAACGGCTGCGGCACCTCAGCGCCACCGGCGACGACGAGCGGCCCGGCCGCGACCCGGACCAGCTGGAGGCCGAGGCGGAACGCGTCCGCGAGCAGGAAGAGGAGCTGCGCGGCGCGCTCACCGACGACCAGATCCGACTGGCTGAGGCGGTCGAGCACCGCCAGGAGTTGGAGCGGCAGCTGGCCGCCGCCGAGCGCGAGCTGGTCGCCGCGGCCAAGGCCATCGCCGACCGGCGGGAGGGGATGGCCCGGCTCACCGGCCAGGTCAACTCCGCCCGGGCTCGGACCACCAGCGCCGGCGAGGAGATCGAACGCCTCGCGATCGCGCACGCCGACGCGCTGGGCCGCGCCGAGCAGGCGCAGGCCGACCTGGACGCGGTCGCCGCCCAGTCCACCGAGGCCGACCGGGACAACGCGGACCTGGACGCCCGGCACGCCGAGGCGGTCGCCGTGCAGGAGCGGGCGCAGGCCACCGTCCGATCGCTGGCCGATGCCGAGCGGGCGGCGGAGAAGGACGCCGCCACCTGGAAGGCCCGGGAGGAGGCGCTCGCCCTCGGGCTGCGGCGCAAGGACGGTGCCGGGGCGCTGCTCGCCCGCGCCGGCGACGTGCCCGGCCTGCTCGGCAGCCTCGCCGGGCTGCTCACCGTCGCGCCGGGCCACGAGGCCGCGCTGGCCGCCGCGCTCGGCGGCCTCGCCGACGCGGTCGCCGTCAGCGGGGTGGACGAGGCCGTCGAGGCGATGCGGCTGCTGAAGATCTCCGACGCCGGCCGGGCCGGCCTGCTGGTCGGCAGTCCGGCCGGCCCCGGCATGACCGGCTCCGCGGACGCGCTGCGTCCGAAGCTGCCCGACGACGCCCGGTGGGCGCCCGACCTGGTGGAGTGCAGCGCCGAGCTGCGTCCGGCGGTGCACCGGGCCCTGCGCGACGTGGCGCTCGTCGATGATCTCGCCGCCGCCGCCGAGCTGGTCGCCAGCAACCCCGAGCTGCGGGCGGTCACCCCGGACGGTGACGTGGTCGGGGCGTACGCGGCGGCGGGCGGGTCGGCCAAGGCGCCCAGTTACATCGAGGTGCAGGCCGCCGTCGAGGAGGCCCGGGCCAACCGGCTCACCGCCGAACGCGCTGGCCTGGAGCTGCGTGATCAGTTGGTCGAGGCGCGCGCCGAGGTGGCCGCCGCCAAGGAGGCCGTGCAGCACGCCGCCGCCGAGAAGCGCGAGGCGGAGAGTCACCGCAACGCCGCCGCTCGCCGGCTGGCCGAGCTGGGCGCGGCGGCCCGGTCCGCCAAGGCCGAGACCGACCGGCTGGGCGACTCCCGCTCCCGCGCCGAGGCCGCCCGGCAACGGGACCTCACCGCGCTCGCCGAGCTGGAGGAGCGGCTACGGCTGGCCGAGGAGACCCCGGTCGACGCCGAGCCCTCCACCGAGGAACGGGATCAACTGGCGGCCATGGTGCCGCAGGCCCGGCAGAACGAGATGGAGGTCCGGCTCGCCGTGCGTACCGCCGAGGAGCGGGTCTCCTCGATCGCCGGCCGGGCCGACTCGCTCGCCCGACAGGCCACCGCGGAGCGGGCCGCCCGGGAACGCGCGGCGGCCCGGCGGGCCGCCCGCGCCCGGGGCGCGGGCATCGCCCGGTCCGTCGCCGGTGGCGCCCGGGAGGCGCTGACCCGGCTGACCACCTCGATCGCCACGGCCGAGGAGCACCGCGACGCGGTCGCCCTGGAGCGCGCCGCGCGGGAGGCGGAGCTTCAGGAGGTACGCGGGGCCGCCAAGCGGCTCGGCGCGGAGTTGGAGCGGCTGACCAGCCAGGTGCACCGCGACGAGGTGGCCCGGGCGGAGCAGCGGCTGCGCATCGAGCAGTTGGAGGCGAAGGCCGCCGAGGACTTCGGGCTGGACGTGGAGACGCTGGTCGCCGAGTACGGTCCCACCCAGCCCGTTCCGCCGACCCAGGTCGACGTCGCGGCAGCCGAACGTGACGGTCTGCCGGTGCCCGAGCCGGTGCGCTACGAGCGGCCGGTGCAGGAGAAGCGGGCCGCGAAGGCGGAACGCGAACTCGCCCTGCTCGGCAAGGTCAACCCGCTCGCGCTGGAGGAGTTCGCCGCGCTGGAGGAGCGTTTCAAGTTCCTCTCCGAGCAGTTGGAGGACCTCAAGGCCACCCGTCGGGACCTGCTCACCGTGGTCAAGGACGTGGACGAGCGGATCCTGGAGGTCTTCGCCAGCGCCTTCGAGGACACCGCCCGGGAGTTCGAGCAGGTGTTTACGGTGCTCTTCCCCGGCGGCGAGGGGCGGCTGATCCTCACCGAACCGGACGACCTGCTCACCACCGGCGTCGAGGTGGAGGCCCGCCCGCCGGGCAAGAAGATCAAGCGGCTGTCGCTGCTCTCCGGTGGTGAGCGGTCGCTGACCGCGGTGGCCATGTTGGTGGCGATCTTCCGCGCCCGGCCCAGCCCGTTCTACATCATGGACGAGGTGGAGGCGGCCCTCGATGACGTCAACCTGGGCCGGCTGATCACGTTGCTGGCACAGTTGCGGGAGAAGAGTCAGCTGATCGTCATCACGCACCAGAAGCGGACGATGGAGATCGCCGACGCGCTCTACGGCGTGACCATGCGCAGCGGGGTCACTCAGGTGATCAGCCAACGGCTCAACCGGGCCGACGAGGACGACCAGCGGCACGGCCGCGGCGAGGAGAACGGGTAGTGGCTCGGGAACGCGCGACGGCGCTCCTGCTGGACTTCGACGGCGTACTGCGCCGGTGGGACCCGGCGGTGGCCGCCGTTGTCGAGCGGGAGTACGGCCTCTCCGAGGGCGTGCTCGGCGAGATCGCCATGCAGTGGGGCCGGCTCCAACCGGTGCTCACCGGCCAGGTCAACCACGCCGAGTGGATGAAGAGCGTGGCGGACGCCCTGACCGAATCGGTGGGCAGCCCGGAACGGGCCCGCGCTGCGGTCGAGCAGTGGCAGAGCTACCGGGGAGAGGTCGACCAGGACGTGCTGGCCTTCGTCCGCGAGGTCCGCGCGGCGGGCGTCCGGGTCGGGCTGGGCACCAACGCCACCGACCTGCTCGACGCCGACCTGGCCGCGCTCGGCCTGGTCGGTGAGCTGGACGTGGTGGTCAACTCCTCGGTGATCGGCGTGCACAAGCCCGCCCCGGAATACTTCAAGGCCGCCTGCGTGGCCCTGGCCACCCCGCCGGCCCGGGTGCTCTTCGTCGACGACGAGGACTGGGCCGTGCGGGGTGCCCGCGCCGCCGGGCTGTCGGCGCACCGCTGGGGCGGCCACGCCGACCTGCGTTACCTGCGGGCGGCCCTGGACTACTGAGCGCGGGTCACTCGCCGGTGACGCCGTCGATGCGTTCCCGGATCAGGTCGGCGTGCCCGTTGTGCCGGGCGTACTCCTCGATCATGTGCACGTAGACCCAGCGGACGCTCATTTCGTCGGCGCTGCCGTCACGGCGGCGTCGTAGGAAGGTGTCGTCCAGGGACAGCTTGGCCGTCGCGGCCCGGACCGCCGTGAGTTCCGCGGCGTACGTGGCGAAGTCGGTCTCGGCGTCTGCGTCGGCGATGTCGTCCAGGTCGCCGTCGGGGCTCGCGTCGGTGTTGTAGAGGTCGTCCAGGTGCTCGCCGGCGGCGCGGATGCGGAACCACCAGCGCTCCACCTCGGTCATGTGCCGTACGAGGCCGAGCAGGGTGAGCCCCGAGGGCTGCACGCTCGGCGTCTTCAACTGCTCGGCGGTGAGCCCGGCGCACTTGAGCAGCAGCGTCTGTCGGTGATAGTCGAGCCAGCCTTCGAGCATGGTGCGCTCGTCGCCGACGTACGGTTCGGGGGTCCGGTTGATCTCCGGTGCGATCCAGGTCATGCCGCGCATCCTGCCCGGCACCTCGGACACTCCGCGACGGGGTTTTCAGGGCACCACGACGACGGGCCAGCGACCGGCGCGGACCAGCCGGGTGGCGACCGAGCCGACCAGCCGGTGCCCGGCCTGCTCGGAGGCGCCGACCACCACCATGTCGGCCTGGAACTCGTCGGCCGCCGCGCACAGCTCGCCGTACGCGTCGCCGCGCCGTACCAGCAGGGTCACCGGAATGCCCCACTGCTCGGCCCCGCGCCGGCACTCCCGGCGCAGTTCGTCAGCCAACTCGTCGTGGGTGCGCTGGACCGCGCCGGCATCCATGCCGGGCACCAGGGCGGTCAGCCCGCTCGGCGAGCTGACGAAGACCACCACCAGCGCGGCGTTCTGCCGACGGGCCAGGCCCGCGGCGTAGGAGCCGGCCCGCTCGGAGGTGCGGGTGCCGTCGACGCCCACCATGATCACCCGAGGTCCGTCCGTGCCGCGCTCGAAGGGCAGCGGTCGGGTCCGGGGGCCGTACTCCTCGCGGTCCGGTGCTCCCACCCCCATGGTTCTACCTCACCTCTGCTCGCCGGTACGGATCACGGGTGCGCCAGCGCCGGCAGCGACTGTCGATTCCCGCTCGACCTCGTCGGAAACCGGGTTTCCGTTGTGCTGGCGCAGCGGCACCTCCTTGATGAAGGTCACCGCGATGAGCGCGATCAGCGCGAACGGGGCGGCGGCCAGGAAGATGTCACCGGCGCCGTGGCCGTACGCGCTCTCCACCACCGCCCGCAGCGGGCCGGGCAGGGTGTGCACGTCGGGCAGGGTGCCACCGCTACCCGAGCTGGACGCCGGGATGCCGAGCTGGGCCAGACCGTCGGCGGTGTAGTCCTTGACCTTGTGGGCGAGCACCGCGCCGAGGGCGGAGACGCCGATCGCGCCACCCAGGCTACGGAAGAACGCCACCACCGAGCTGGCCGCGCCGAGTTCGTGCGGGCCGACGGTGTTCTGCACGGCGAGGACCAGGTTCTGCATGGTCATGCCCAGGCCGACGCCGATCACCAGCATGTAGACGCTGAGCAGGGTGAAGCTGGTGTCGGCGCGCAGGGTGCCCATCAGCGCGAAGCCGATGGTGAGCAGTGCCGAGCCGATCACCAGGTACCGCTTCCAGCGGCCGGTCTTGGTGATGACCCGCCCGATGACCGTGGAGGCGACCAGCAGGCCGAGGATCATCGGCAGGGTCATCAGGCCGGACATGGTCGGGCTCTGCCCACGGCTGATCTGGAAGTACTGGCCCAGGAAGATCGACGCCCCGAACATGCCGACGCCGACCGCGATGCTGGCGACGACGGCGAGGGTGATGGTGCGGTTGCGGAACAGCCGTGGCGGGATCATCGGTTCGGCGGCCCGGTTCTCGACCCGGATGGCCAGCGCGCCGAGAACCAGCGCGCCGAGAACCAGCGCGCCGACGACCATGGCGGCGGTCTGCCAGGAGGCCCAGGCGAACTGGTCGCCAGCGAGCGAGACCCAGATCAGCAGCACCGAGACGGCCGCGGTGATCAGGGTGGCGCCCCACCAGTCGATCTCGGCCTTCCGCTTGACCACCGGCAGGTGCAGGGTCTTCTGGAGCACGATCAGCGCGACGATGGCGAACGGCACGCCGACGTAGAAGCACCAGCGCCAGCCGAGCCAGGAGGTGTCGACGATGACGCCGCCGATCAGCGGGCCGCCGATGGTGCCGACGGCCATCACGGCGCCGAGGTAGCCGCTGTAGCGGCCGCGCTCGCGGGGCGCGATCATCGTGGCCATGATCACCTGGGCCAGGGCGGTGAGGCCGCCCGCCCCGACGCCCTGGAGCACCCGGCAGGCGATCAGCTCACCGGTGCCCTGGGCGAGGCCGGCCAGCACCGAGCCCAGCACGTAGATCCCCAGGGCGAGCTGGACCAGGGTCTTCTTGCTGGTGAGGTCGGCCAGCTTGCCCCAGATGGGGGTGGTCGCGGTGGTCGCGAGCAGGGCCGAGGTGACCACCCAGGTGTACGCGGACTGGCCGCCGTGCAGTTCGGTGATGATCCGCGGCAGCGCGTTCGAGATGACCGTGGAGGAGAGGATCGCGACGAACAGGCCCAGCAGCAGACCGGAGAGTGCTTCCAGGATCTGCCGGTGGGTCATGGTCACGGCGGTCGCCTGGGAAGGCACTGTCGCCTGGCTCATCGTTTGTTGCCTCCGAGCGGAGTCGAGATGGAACGGGCGGCGGGCTGGTACGCACCGGCCGCCTGAGAGTTGCCTAAGGCAACCGTATGCCTTAGTTGCCTGAAGCAACAACCTGAAGGACCGGCGCCCTATTCCCCCGTACCGGGCGGCTACAGCCAGGAGTCCCTGGCGCCGGGCGGCTGCAGCCAGGAGTCCCTGGCGCCGGGCGGCTACTGCCAGGAGTCGTTGAACCGGCCGAGCAGCCGGGCGAACTCCTCGACGTCCCGCTCGGGCCAGCCGTCCAGGGCGCGCAGGAACTCGCCCAGCCGGGCCGCCCGGGCGACATCGAACCGGCGCTGACCCTCGTCGGTGAGGCTGATCTGCGCGGCCCGCCGGTCACTCGGATCGGGGTCGCGATGGACCAGGCCGAGGACCTCCAACGCGTTGATCTGCCGGCTCAGCGTCCCCTTGCCCACGCCCAGCCGCGCCGCCAGCTCGGTCAACCGGATCGACCCGCTACGGCGCAACCAGAGCAACAACCCGTAGGTGTTCGGCTCCAGGTTCGGGTGCACCTCCCGGGCGATCTCCCAGGAGACCGCCCGGCCGCGACGCAGCAGAGCGGTCAACTCGTGCTCAACCGCTCGGATCGGCTCCGGCAGGTGCTCATCCACGGCGTAGAGACTACGGCGCGGCCGGCTCGCCGCCGCCGGAGAGTCGACGCCGCATCACCGGGCGTAGGTGCCCGTCCTTCGTGGTGCCCTCGATGACCACGTCGGCCCCGCGCCCCTGGTGGGTCAGGGTGGCGACCGCGTTACCGAAGTAGGGGCCGGCCAGCTTGCGCCAGCGCACCCCCGGCCGTCGTACCCCCGCGGAGCGGGCCAACGCCCGGGTGGCCCCGGCCGGACCGGGCGACCAGCCCAGCCGCATCAACGGGCGGATGCCGGCCGGCACCTGGTTGTGGATCGGCGAACAGGTGAGCTGGTGCACCGGGGTGACCACCGCCGGATCGGCGAACCGGGCCCGCGCTACGTACGAGTGGTGCACGTCGCCGGAGAGCACGCTGATCGACGCCGGTGGGGCGTACGCCGGGCCGGCCCCGATCCGCGCGCCGGACTGCCGCGGCGTGCCGGTGCCGATGCGGGCGAACGTCTCCGCCAGCGCCTCGAAGGAACGCCGGAACGCCGCCCAGTGCTCCAGGTCCAGGGCGCGGCGCAGCTTCTCCGCCCCGCGCGCCACCCAGGGCCGGCGTGAGTCCGCCAGCTTCTCGTTCCACGCCTCGATGTGGTGGATGCCCTGCGGCAGCAGCCAGGGCAGCGAGGCGCCCACCACCAGGTGGTCGTAGACCCCGTGCGCCTGGTCGAGGAACCAGGACCACTCGCCGGGCGGCAGCATCGCCCGGCTGCCGGGCTCGAGCACCCGGCTGCACCGGTTGTCCAGCATGACCAGCCGGGTCCGGCCCAGGTCCAGCGCGTAGCTCCACTGATACTGCACGGCGCGCCAGCGCTCGGTGTCGTGCGCCAGGTCGGACTCCTGATCGACCCGGTTGCCGAACTCGCGCAGCACGCTGGTGGCGTCCTCCGCAGTGGCGACCTTCGCGAAGACGGGGTCGGCGAGGATCTCGTCGGGGGAGAGGTTGCCCAGGTGCTGGTAGACCCAGTACGAGGCGAGCCCACTGCCGATTCGCTCCCGCCACCACGGCTGCTCACGCACCTCGGCTCGCCACGCCGCCGAGGTGTTCCAGTCGTCGATGATCTCGTGATCGTCGAAGATCATCACGCTCGGCACGGTGGAGAGCAGCCAGCGGATCTCCGGATCACGCCAGGACTCCAGATAGAGCTTGGTGTACTCGTCGAAGCTCACCACCTGGTCCGCCGGTGCGCCCTTCGGCCGCCGCCGACGTCGACGCAGCAGCCGGCGCACGGTGGGCGAGGTGACGTCGGCGTAGACCTGGTCACCGAGCAGCACCAGCAGGTCGGGTAGCGGTTGCGACTCCGGGTCGGCCATCAACCGCCGGGCGTACGCGTCCAGCGCGTCCGGTGGCAGCTTGCGGGTGGTGGCGTGCTGGGTGGTCTCCCGGCACGAGCCGAAGATCAGGTTGACCGGCTGGTCCCGGTCGTCGGCGGCCCGGGTGCGGATCACGCTGGGCGGGAACCCGCTGCTCGGCACCGGCCAGACGATCTCGTCGTCGACCAGCACCTCGTAGGTGGTCTCGCTGTCCGGTGTGAGCCCCTCCACCACCACGAGCGCGTAGTGGTGGTCGTACGCCGAGAAGGTGGGCGCGGTGCCGGTGGCGCCGCCGGCGGTACGGACGGTGACCACGGCGGGCGCCGCCGTCTCCACCCAGATCGTCGCCCGGGTGTCCACCACTCGCCGCAGCAGTGGGCCGATGAGGAGGTGTGCGGCGGGCATGCGGCCGAGCCTACCGCCGGTTCCTGGCGTCGACCGGGTGCGGTGGCTGAGACCCCGAGCACCGCTCGGGGTGCGGTGGCTGAGCTTCCGGGCACCGCTCGGGGTGCGGTGGCTGAGCTTCCGGGCACCGCTCGGGGTGCGGTGGCTGGGACGCCGCCGTCCGCATCTGACAGGATTCCGGCATGGCCGAATATCTCGTCCTCGCTCTGGTCCTGCTCGGTGTGTTGATCGCCGGCACAGTCGGGCTGGTCGTGCCGCGATTGCGGCGGCGGCCCGAGCCCCCGCTGCCGCGCACCGAGGTCGACACCAGGGCCGAGGAGGATCTCGCCGGCCCGCCGGTCGAGGCACCGGAGTCCGATCTGTCCACCGGCGTCCTGGTCGAACCGCCACCGGTGCTCGAACCGCAGGTGGAGGTCCCCGAGCCGACCGCCGGGCGGCTGGTCCGGCTCCGCTCGCGGCTGTCCCGCTCACAGAACGTGTTCGGCAAGGGCCTGCTCGGCCTGCTCGCTCGCGATCACCTCGACGAGGACGTCTGGGAGGAGATCGAGGACAGCCTGATCACCGCCGATGTCGGCGTCGACGCCACCCGCGACATCGTCGACCGGCTCCGCGAGCGCACCCGGGTGCTCGGCACCCGCTCGGCGTTCGAACTGCGGGCACTGCTCGCCGCCGAGCTGGTCAACGCGCTCGACCCGAGCCTGGACCGCTCGTTGCGGACCGCCCCCAAGGACGGCGTGCCGGCGGTGGTCCTGGTCGTCGGCGTCAACGGCGCCGGCAAGACCACCACCTGCGGCAAGATCGCTCGGGTGCTGGTGGCCGACGGTCGCAGCGTGCTGCTCGGCGCCGCGGACACCTTCCGGGCCGCCGCGGCCGACCAACTGGAAACCTGGGGCTCGCGCGTCGGTGCGGAGACCGTCCGGGGGCCCGAGGCCGCCGACCCGGCCAGCGTCGCCTTCGACGCCGTCAAGCGCGGCATCGACACCGGCGTGGACACCGTGCTCATCGACACCGCGGGCCGCCTGCAGAACAAGGTCGGCCTGATGGACGAGCTGGGCAAGGTCAAGCGCGTGGTGGAGAAGCAGGGCCCGATCGACGAGACGCTGCTCATCCTGGATGCCACCACCGGGCAGAACGGCCTGGAGCAGGCCCGGGTCTTCACCGAGGTGGTCAACGTGACCGGGGTGGTGCTGACCAAGCTCGACGGCACCGCCAAGGGCGGAATCGTGATCGCCGTGCAGCGCAAGCTCGGCATCCCCGTGAAGCTGGTCGGCCTCGGCGAAGGCAAGGACGACCTGGCCCCGTTCGACCCGGCGCAGTTCGTTGACGCGTTGCTGGGGACCGAGGCCACCGGCCGGGACGCGTAGTCTCGGGTGACCACTGACGATCGCGCGTACGCGGGCTGGCGCGACCCCGGCCATCCTTCGCAGCGCCTCGGGAGGCCGTACGTGACCTCGCAGGAGATCCCGCTGCACGGCGGCAACGTGAGCACCGTTGTCCGAGTGGGTGACACCGTCCGGCGCAACGCCGGGCCGTGGACCCCGTCCGTGCACGCGCTGCTGCGCCACCTGGAGTACGTGGGGTTCACCGGCGCCCCTCGGGCGCTCGGGATGGACGAACGCAACCGTGAGGTGCTGTCGTACCTGGAGGGGGAGTGCGGAGAATATCCACTCGCCCCGCACTGGGTGACCGACGAGGCCCTGGTCACCGTCGCCACCATGCTGCGGATGTTCCACGACGCGCAGTACGGCTTCACCCCTCCGCAGGCGGCGGTCTGGCGCTCGTTCGGGCCCCCACCACCGGACACCGAGGTGATCTGCCACCACGACGCCGCGCCGCACAACGTGATCTGGCGTCCGGACGGCACCCTCGGGCTGATCGACTTCGACCTCGCCTCGCCCGGGGCGCGGATCTACGACGTGGCGTACGCGGCCTGGACCTGGGTGCCGATCTTCGCGGACCGCGACTCGATCACGCTGGGCTGGAAGCACCCGGACCGGCCGCGCCGGCTCCGGCTCTTCGCCGACGCGTACGGGCTGATCCCACGGGACCGGCACCGGCTGATCCGGACCATCCGCAAACGGATCGTGGACCACGTCGAGGGGATCCGCCGGATGGCAGCCGCCGGTGAGCCGGCGTTCGTCCGGATCGTGCACAAGGGGCACCTGCGTCGACCGATGCGCGATCTGCGGCTGCTCGACTACGAGCGGCACGCCCTGGAGAACGCCCTCCGCTGAGCGCCGGTCGGTCGATGCTCGGCCGGGCCCGGCAAACGCACCGGTCGATGTCGCTGACCGGTCAGCCATCGACGTTCGCCGTCCGGTCGACCCACCTTCGTCCATGCTGCTGACTGTGCGGAGTTCGTGACACGTCCGAAACAACCCGTCACGAAACGGAAACCCGCACGGGACCCAAAGTGAAACAGCCGGCCGCGAAGCTTCCGCGCAACCGGCCTACGGGCGACGCTGCCCCGGAAAGCCGCGAAGGAGGACTTCACCTTTAGGAGGCCAGCGTGCCTGAAGCACCGACGATCGACGGCGCCAATACCACGTGGCTGCTGGTTTCGACCGCGCTCGTGCTGCTCATGACCCCCGGACTGGCGCTGTTCTACGGCGGCCTCAACCGGGCCAAGGGCGTACTCAACATGATGATGATGAGCTTCTCCGCTATCGGGCTCATCTCTATTCTGTGGTGGTTCTACGGATTCAGCGTCGCCTTCGGGGCCGACGTGAACGGCTTCTGGGGCGACCCGGGCGCGTACCTCGGCACCAAGACCTTCCTCGCCGAAACCGACCTGTGGGGTGCCACGGCGGAGAACCCCAGCGGCATCGGGGTCCCGCTCTACGTGTTCATGGCCTTCCAGATGGTCTTCGCGGTGATCACCGTCGCGCTGATCAGCGGCGCCATCGCCGACCGGGCCAAGTTCGCCGGCTGGCTGCTGTTCGCCTTCGGCTGGGCCACCCTGGTCTACTTCCCGGTCGCGCACTGGGTGTGGGGCGGCGGCATCATCGGCGGCGACATCCACGCACTGGACTTCGCCGGTGGAACCGCGGTGCACATCAACGCCGGTGCGGCGGCCCTGGCCGTGGTGCTGGTGCTCGGCAAGCGGCTCGGTTGGCCGCGTGAGGGCATGAAGCCGCACAACATCCCGTTGGTGGCGCTCGGTGCGGGTCTGCTGTGGTTCGGCTGGTTCGGGTTCAACGCCGGCTCGGAGCTGACCGTCGACTCGGTCGCCGGCCTCGCCTTCATCAACACCCAGCTCGCCACGGCGGCGGCGGTGCTCGGCTGGATCGCGGTCGAGTGGGTCAAGACCCGTAAGCCGACGATGGTCGGTGCCTCGTCCGGTGCCATCGCCGGCCTGGTCGCCATCACCCCGGCGTGTGGCTTCATCGCACCGTGGGCGTCCGTCCTGCTCGGCGTCGTCGCCGGCGCGGTGTGCGCGCTCGCCGTCAGCCTGAAGTACAAGCTCGGCTACGACGACTCGCTCGACGTGGTCGGCGTGCACTTCGTCGGTGGTTGGATCGGCTCGCTCTGGCTCGGCCTCTTCGCCACCAACTCGGTCAACGCGGCGATCACCGACGTGGTGGGCGCCTCCGACGGCCTCTTCTACGGCGGCGGCGCGACCCAGCTCGGCCGGCAGGCCCTCGCCGGCCTGATCGTCACCGCCTGGTCGTTCGGCATCGCCTGGGTGCTCGCCTTCGTCATCGAGAAGACGATCGGCTTCCGCGTCAAGGGTGAGGCGGAGGTCGAGGGCATCGACATCGCCGAGCACGCCGAGAGCAGCTACGACCTGTCCCCGGCCGGCGGCGGCACGGGCAGCGCGTTCGCGATGGCCGGCATCGGCACCCCCGGTGGTGGCGCGACGAGTGGTGCCAAGCCGGAGGCGGAGCCCGCCGAGCCGGTCAGCGAAAAGGTCGCCGGTTAACGTTCCTGGGATGGAGGGGTTGGACATGAAGCTGGTGACCGCAGTCATCAAGCCGTACCAGCTGGACGCGGTGAAGGAGGCCCTGCACGCCCTCGGGGTGGCCGGGCTGACCGTCAGCGAGGTTCAGGGGTACGGGCGGCAGAAGGGGCACACCGAGGTCTACCGGGGTGCCGAGTACACGGTCGAGTTCCTGCCCAAGATCCGGGTCGAGGTGCTCACCGACGAGATCGACGTCGACAAGGTGGTGGACGCGATCGTCGGGGCGGCCCGCACGGGCAAGATCGGTGACGGCAAGGTCTGGGTCACCGGTGTCGAAGAGGTCGTCCGGGTACGTACCGGCGAGCGCGGCCTCGACGCACTCTGACCTCGGCCACGACTGACATGACCTCGTTGATCAAGAAGAACGCGTCAGGACCCGCCGATGACGGCGACGCGAACCTCTTGATCAACGAGGTCGTCGGCGTTCCCGGGGGGATCGGGGAAGCGGCCCGGCGGGGGCGGGCCGCCGCGTACGACTCGTTCTTGCGGGGGTTGTTGCCTGCGCGGGACGGGGTGGCGCTGCTGGCCGTCGGGGGGTTGGGTCGGCGACAGTGCGCCCCGTACGGCGACCTCGACCTGGTGTTGGTGCACGCCGGGGTGCCCGGCACGGACGAGTTGGCCGCCTCGGTCTGGTACCCGATCTGGGACGCGGGCCTGCGCCTCGACCATTCGGTACGCACCGTCGCCGAGGCGCTCTCGGTGGCCCAGGACGACGTCAAGGTCGCCCTCGGGCTGCTCGACGCCCGGCTGATCGTGGGAGACCAGGCGCTGGCCGACGCGCTGATCCGCACCGCCGCCGATCACTGGCGGCGCACGGCGGTCCGGCACCTGCCCGGCCTGCGGGAGGTCACCGAGGCCCGCTGGCAGGCCCACGGCGAGCTGGCGTTCCTGCTGGAGGGCGACCTCAAGGAGGCCGCCGGTGGTCTGCGCGACGTGGGGCTGCTGCGGGCGATCTCCGCCGCCGGCATCACCGACGCGCTGCGTCCCGCCGTACGCGCCGCCCACCTGCGCCTGTTGGACACCCGCGACGCCCTGCACCAGCAGGTCGGCCGACGGGTCGACCGGCTGGTCGCCCAGGAGCGCGACGGTGTGGCCAATCTGCTCGGGCAGGACGACGGCGACGCGCTGCTACGCCGGGTCGCCGGTGACGCCCGCACGGTCAGCCACGCCCTGGACGACGCCTTCCGGGCCGCCGACCGGCTGCGCTCCGGCCGCTCCCGGGGCGGGAACGGCCGCCCGGCCCGCCGCCCGGTCGCCCGCGACGTGGTGGAACACGACGGCGAGCTGGTGCTCGCCCGCACGGCGATCGGCGCACGACCCGACCCGAGCCTCTCGCTGCGGGTGGCCGCCGCGTCGGCCACGACCCGAATCCCCATCGCACGGGCCACCTGCGAGTGGCTGGCGGCGTACTGCCCGCCACTGCCCGCCCCCTGGCCGGCCGAGGCCCGGGCCGCGCTGATCACCCTGCTCGGCGCCGGTGCCGGCCTGGTGCCGGCCTGGGAGACCTGCGACCGGTACGGGCTGGTCGACGGTTGGCTGCCCGAGTGGACCCGGCTGCGCAGCCTGCCCCAGCACAACCCGGTGCACCGCTTCACCCTCGACCGCCACCTCGTACAGACCGCGCACGAGGCCAGCCGGCACGCCCGCGAGGTGGAGCGCCCCGACCTGCTGCTCCTGGGCGCACTCCTGCACGACATCGGCAAGGGCCTCCCCGGTGACCACAGCACCGTCGGTGTGCCGGTTGCCCAGGCGGTGGCCACCAGGGTCGGTCTGCCCGCCCCGGAGGTCGAGTTGATCGGCAAGCTGGTCCAGCTGCACCTGCTGCTGCCCGACGTGGCCACCCGCCGGGACCTGGCCGACCCGGTCACCATCGCCTCGGTGGCCGAGGCGGTCGGTGACACCGGCACCCTCGACGTGCTGCACGCGCTGGTCCGCGCCGACGCGGCGGCGACCGGGCCGGCGGCCTGGTCCGACTGGAAGGGCAGGCTCGTCGCCGAGCTGGTCGCCCGGGTTCGCACCGCGCTGGACACCGGCGTACTCCCCGAGCCGCCCGCCCCGGACCCGGAGCTGCTGGCCGGGCCACTGCCGGTGATCCACCTGACCGGCGACCGGGTGTCGGTCGCGGCTGCCGACCGGCGGGGTCTGCTCGCCACGGTGGCCGGCTGCCTGGCGCTGCACCGGCTGGAGGTGATCTCCGCGGACGCCTCCGCCGTCGACGGCCGGGCTTTGGTCGAATGCCGGGTGCAGCCCCGCTACGGCCTCCCGCCGGACCCGGTCCCGCTCCGCGCCGACCTGCGCCGGGCTGTCGCCGGCGACGTGTCGGTCACCCAACGGCTGCGCGGCCGTGCGCTCGCCAGCCGGGGCGGTGGCGCGGCTCCACGAGTGGTCTGGCACCGCGAGGCGGCCACCGACGCCGTACTGCTGGAACTGCGCGCCGCCGACGCCGCCGGCTTGCTCTACCGAGTCGCCTGCGCGCTCGACGAGGCCGGCGCCCTGGTCCGCGCGGCCCGCATCTCCACCCTCGGCGCCGACGTGGTCGACGCCTTCTACCTGGTCGGTGGCTGGCCGGACGACGCCACCCGGGCCCGCCTGGAGGCCGCGGTCCTCGCCGCCGTCTGATCCGTGCTGCCTCTGCGGTTACCGGCTCTCCTCGGCGACCGCGCGGCCCTGCCGCCCGGGGCCCTGAGCCGTGAAGCGGACCCGCCAGCCCTCGTGCCCTTTTAGCGTTATACCGCTCAGGCATATTTATACCTCTGAGGTATAACGCTCTCCGCGGTGTCCGTCGCCAACCGTTATCCGCCGACGTCTGTCACCTCCGCTGGCCGCTGCCGGCGAGCGCCGCCGGTGAACGGGTGCCGTAACCGGCCGGGCAGGCAGCGGGGCCGGCGGGGCGGGTTGCGGCGGCGGGTACGTCCGGGGGCGTAGGAGCGGTGCCGCTCGTGGACGCACGTCGAGCGGCGTCGGCGCGGGCAGAATGACGGCCATGCGACGAGCTGGGCAGGGGCGGTGGCCGGAGGCGGCGGCAGATGCCGCGCTCGCCCTGGTGCTGCTCGGGTTCGGGCTGCTCGCCACCGGTCTGGCCGGGGACAACCAGCCGGGGTCGAGGCCGGTGGACGCCGCCTGTCGGGTGCTGATCGCCGTCGCCGCGCTCGCCCTGCTGGTCCGGCGGCGCGCCCCGGTCGTCACCCTCGCCGTGGTCACCGTGGTCACCTCGACGTACCTGCTGGTCGGCTATCCGTACGGGCCGATTCTGGTCATCTTCCTGGTCGCGGTGTACACCGTGGCGGTGTGGCTGCCGGTGCGCCCGGCGGCGCTCGCCACCGGTGGCGCGTTCGTCCTGTTGTTGGCGCACGTCTTCTTCGGCCGGGGGCCGGCGCCGGGTTGGGCGGGAGTGCTGCCCGCGTCGGCCTGGGTGGTCGTACCGTTCGCGGTGGGGGTGGTGGTACGGGTGACTCGGGAGGCGGCCGCGCGCACCCGTGCCGAAGAGGCCCGCAGCCGTGCCGAACAGGCGCGACGGCAGGCCGACGAGGAGCGGCTGCGCATCGCGCAGGAGGTGCACGACGTGGTGGGGCACGGACTCGCCGCGATCAGCATGCAGGCGGAGATTGCCCTGCATCTGCTGCCGAAGCGGCCGGAGCAGGCGGAGGTGGCCCTGACCGCGATCAGCCGGACCAGCCGCGAGGCCCTGGACGAGTTGCGGGTCACCCTGGGCGCGGTGCGGCGGGGTGCCGAGCGCGAGCCGGTACCCGGCCTGGCCCGGCTCCCCGCGCTGCGCGACCGGCTCGCCGGGGCTGGGCTCGCGGTCGAGGTACGCGTGCTCGGTGACCCCCGGGAGCTGCCGGCCGCGGTCGACCTGGCCGCGTACCGGGTGGTGCAGGAGGCGTTGACCAACGTGCTGCGTCACGCGGGGGTGGCGAGCGCCGAGGTGACCGTGGACTACCGCGAGGGCGAGGTGACCGTCGAGGTCACCGACCGGGGGATGGGGACGGGCCGCGCCGGGACCGATCCGGCCGACGACGAGGGCGGTCACGGACTGGCCGGGATGCGGGAGCGGGTCGCGGCGCTGGGCGGGCGGTTGACCACCGGGCCGCGCGCCGGGGGGGGTTTCCGGGTGTACGCCGGGCTGCCGGTGGAGCCGGCCACATGATCCGGGTGCTGATCGCCGACGACCAGGACCTGGTCCGGCTCGGGCTGCGCGCGCTGGTGGAGAGCGAGGACGACCTGGCGCTGGCCGGTGAGGCGTCCGACGGGCTGCGGGCGGTCGAGTTGGCGCGTCGGGAACGGCCGGACGTGGTGCTGATGGACATCCGGATGCCCGGTATCGACGGCATCGAGGCGACCCGCCGTATCGTCGCCGACCCTGATCTGACCGGTACCCGGGTGGTGGTGCTCACCACCTTCGAGCTGGACGAGTACGTCTTCGACGCGCTGCGGCACGGTGCGAGCGGGTTCCTCACCAAGGACACCAGACCGGCCGAGCTGCTGCGCGCGATCCGGCTGGTCGCCGAGGGGGAGGCGCTGCTGTCGCCGTCGGTGACCCGTCGGGTGGTGCGGGAGTTCGCCACCCGGCCGTCCCGGGTGCTTCGTCCGCACCCCCGACTGGACACGCTGACCGATCGGGAGCGTCAGGTTGTCGGCCTGGTCGGTGAGGGCCTGAACAACGAGGAGATCGCCGCCCAGTTGGTGGTCAGCCCGGCGACCGCGCGGACCCACGTCAGCCGGGCGATGGGCAAGCTGGGAGCCCGGGATCGGGCCCAGCTCGTCGTGTTCGCGTACCAGTCGGGGTTGGTGTCGGGGTGAGGCCCGGGCCGGGCGACAGCGGCCCTGCGGCCGGGCGGCTACCCTAGCGGTGGCCGGACTCCGCAGTGCCGGCCGCGTTGTGCCCGCCGGAACACTGACAAACGGGATGTTCGCGTGTTTGACACCTTGAGTGACCGCCTGTCCGGGATCTTCACCAAGCTCCGCGGCAAGGGGCGGCTCACCGACGCCGACATCGACGCCACCGCGCGCGAGATTCGCCTCGCGCTGCTGGAGGCGGACGTCGCGCTGCCGGTGGTCAAGGGCTTCATCGCGGCCGTCAAGGAGCGGGCCCGCAGCGCCGAGGTCTCCCAGGCGCTGAACCCGGCCCAGCAGATCATCAAGATCGTCAACGAAGAGCTGATCAAGGTGCTCGGTGGCGAGGGGCGACGGCTCCAGTTCGCCAAGCAGCCGCCGACGGTGATCATGCTGGCCGGCCTCCAGGGTTCCGGTAAGACGACCCTCGCCGGCAAGCTGGCCCGCTGGCTCAAGGGCCAGGGGCACCAGCCGCTGCTGGTCGCCGCCGACCTCCAGCGTCCCAACGCCGTCGGGCAGCTCCAGGTGCTCGGTGGTCGGGCCGGTGTCGAGGTGTACGCCCCGGAGCCCGGCAACGGCACCGGCGACCCGGTGCAGGTGGCCCGCGCGTCGATCGAGCACGCGAAGCGCGCCGCTCGCGACATCGTCATCGTCGACACCGCCGGCCGGCTGGGTATCGACGCCGAGATGATGCAGCAGGCCGCCGACATCCGCGACGCCGTCTCGCCGGACGAGGTCATCTTCGTCATCGACGCGATGGTCGGTCAGGACGCCGTCCGCACCGCCGAGGCGTTCCGCGACGGTGTCGGCATCACCGGCGTGGTGCTCTCCAAGCTCGACGGCGACGCCCGCGGTGGTGCCGCGCTGTCGGTCCGCGAGGTCACCGGACAGCCGATCCTGTTCGCCTCCACCGGTGAGAAACTGGAAGACTTCGACGTCTTCCACCCCGACCGGATGGCCAGCCGGATCCTCGGCATGGGCGACGTCCTCACTCTGATCGAGCAGGCCGAGCAGGCCTTCGACTCCGATCAGAAGGAGAAGATGACCGCCAAGCTGATGGGCGGTGAGCAGTTCACCCTGGATGACTTCCTCGACCAGCTCATCGCGGTGCGGCGGATGGGCCCGATCGCCAACGTGCTGGCCATGATGCCCGGCATGGGGCAGATGAAGGACCAGCTCGCCGACTTGGACGACAGTCACTTCGACCGGGTCACCGCGATCATCCGGTCGATGACCCCGGGCGAGCGGACCAACCCGAAGATCATCAACGGTTCCCGCCGGGCGCGCATCGCCAACGGCTCCGGGGTCACCGTGATGGACGTCAACCAGCTGCTCAACCGCTTCGCCGACGCGCAGAAGATGATGAAGCAGATGGGCGGCATGATGGGCCTGCCCGGCGGCGGCCGCCGCAAGGCGACCAAGTCGCCGAAGAACAAGCGCAAGGGCACCAAGGGCGGCGGTCGTCCGCGTACCGGGGCCGGCGCCGGCATCCCGGGTGGGTTCCCGGGTGGCATGCCGCAGCTCCCGCCGGGGATGGACCCGAACGACCTCGCCGCTGGCCAGGGTCTTCCGCCCGGCTTCAAGCTCCCGAAGATCGACTTCAACAAGCTCGGCAAGGGCGGCGACAACCGCCCCCGCTGAGGTGTGTCGGTGAGGTCGGGCGACGTCCTCCCTGCCTGGCAGGTCTCGGTGGGCCGGCCGACACTGAACGACCTGCTCGCCGCTGACCGGGAGTGATCGGGTAGGACTGTGGGCATGGCTCTTCATGTGCGCGGTGTGCTGCTCCCCGACGACGAGGTCCGGGATCTCTGGCTGGTCGGGGACCGGGTGACCTTCACCCCGGTGCCGGGAGCGGAGACCGTCGTCGACGGCGGTTTCGTCCTGCCGGGGCTGGTCGACGCGCACTGCCACATCGGCATCGCCCGAGGTGGCGCTCCGATCACCTCGCTCGACCAGGCCCGCGAGCTGGCCCACACCGACCGGGACGCCGGGGTGCTGGCGATCCGCGACGCCGGCTCGCCGTACCCGTACCCCGAACTGGACGACGAGCCGGACCTGCCGCGGCTGGCCCGCGCGGGCCAGCACGTCGCCCCGCCGAAGCGCTACCTGCGCGACATCGGCGTGGAGGTCGACGCCACGGACGTGGCGGCCACGGTGGCGGCGCAGGCGCGGGCCGGCAACGGCTGGGTCAAACTGGTCGGCGACTGGATCGACCGGGGCGTCGGCGACCTGGCGCCGGCCTGGGACGCGGACACCCTCACCGCCGCCGTGCGAGCGGCGCACGACGCCGGGGTACGCGCCGCGGTGCACACCTTCTCCGAATCAGCCGTCGAGATCATGGTGCGGGCCGGCGTCGACTCGGTGGAGCACGGCACCGGGTTGAGCCTCGACCTGATCGACGAGATGGCCCGCCAGGGCACCGCGCTGGTCCCCACAATGATCAACATCGCCACCTTCGGGGGAATCGCCGAACAGGCGCGGGGTAAGTTCCCCGGGTACGCCGAGCACATGCTCGCGCTGCGCGACGGCTTCCCCGAGGTGGTGCGCGCCGCGCACGAGGCAGGGGTGCCAATCTATGTGGGCACTGACGCCGGTGGCGGCATCGACCACGGGCTGGCCGCAGAGGAGATGCTGCTGCTGCACGAACGAGCCGGCATGGCACCCACCGACGTACTCGCCGCCGCCTCCTGGGGCGCCCGCGAATGGCTCGGCTTCCCCGGTCTGATCGAGGGCGGCCTCGCCGACCTGACCGTCTACCCCGAAGACCCCCGCCGCGACCTGCGCGTCGTCCGCGCCCCGTCCCGCACGATCCTCCGCGGCCGCGTCATCCGCTGACCTCCGCGAGCCCTGCTCGGCGTCGCCGCAGGCTGCGCTGGGCCGGGCTGCGCCGGGCTGTGCCGGGCTGCCGGGCTGGGCCGCGTCGGGTCGGGCCGCGTGCCGTGCTGATCCGCGTCGTGTGCGGCGCAAGATCGCGCTCGAATCAGGATGTAGTGGCCTCGGCGTTGAGGGGATGCCACTACATCCAGGATCGAGCACGATCTTGGTGCGTGACGAGATCAATGCGGGCCAATCACCAAGATCTACGCAACATCAGGGAATTTGCTCAGATCTTGGTGCCGGGTGCCGGGTGCCGGGTGCTTGAGGCGGGGTGCGAGGTGCGGGGTGCGGGGTGCGGTCAGGGGCGGACGCGCGCGGGGCAGTGGGCGAGCGGGCGCGGCGCGCACGGGGGTGCGGCGGGCGGAATCAGGGGGCTGGGCGGGTGGCGGTGGCGCTGAAGAGGCGTACGGCGAGGTTGGTGAGGGCCGTGGCGGTCTGCTCGATCGGTTCGCGGGGGAGCACGATATGGCTGACCACCAGGCGGACGATGGTGTCGGCGGCGAAGGCCAGCGCGGCCTGGTCCGCCCCGGGCAGGTGGTCGCCGGCCCAGTCGATCAGCGCGCCGGACGCCTCGGTGAGCACCACCTCGGCTCGGGTGGTGAGGTACGGCAGCAGCTCGTTCGACCCACCCCGGGCGCTGGTCAGGATCGCCTTGACCAGGGGGTTTTCCGCCGCCGTGCGGAGGGTGTGCGCGATGGCGGCGTACGCGCCGGCCCGTACGTCGGAGCCGTGGGCGAGCAGCGCGTCGCGAACGTCGCCGACGAACCGGTCCACCTCGGAGCGGGCGAGCGCTTCGGCGAGGCCCGCCTTGCTACCGAACTCGTTGTAGACGGTCTGCCGGCTCACCCCGGCCGTGGTGGCCACTCCGCCCATCCGGACCGCGTCCCATCCGGCGGCGATCGTCCGCGCACGGGCAGCGTCGACGATCGTGTCCCGCAGCCGCTGGCGCGGGGAGTCCGTCGATGTGGCCATGGTGGTCGAATTCTACGGGCGCGCCCTCGGCCCGCCCAGCCTCGCCAACTCGCCCCGCGCTGTCGGCCCGCCGGCTCGCCCAGCATCGCCGGCCGGTTCGGCCTGTTCGGCCTGCCGGGCGCGGTCGGCCGCCGGCTCGCCCCGCGCTGTCGGCTTGCCCGGCGTCGTCGCGGCCCGTCAGCGGAGCGGCACAGCGCGGCGCGGGAGTGCGGCCCCGGCACGGCGTGGCGACTCCCGGACGCGGTGTCCGCCCGCGTGGCGCATAGGATGTGCGGTCATGGCACGCGTGCTCACTCCCCGTGCGGAGGATTTCCCCCGCTGGTACCAGGACCTGATCGCCAAGGCGAAGCTGGCCGACAACGGCCCGGTTCGCGGCACCATGGTCATCCGACCGGCCGGCTACGCCATCTGGGAGCGTATGCAGGCTGAGATGGACGCTCGGATCAAGGCGGCGGGTGCGGAGAACGCGTACTTCCCGTTGTTCATCCCCGAGAGCTACCTCAAGCGCGAGGCGCAGCACGTCGAGGGCTTCTCGCCGGAGCTGGCGGTCGTCACCCACGGTGGTGGCAAGCCCCTGGCCGAGCCGGTGGTGGTGCGGCCGACCAGCGAGACGGTCATCGGCGAGTTCATGGCCAAGTGGATCGACTCGTACCGGGATCTGCCGCTGCTGCTCAACCAGTGGGCGAACGTGGTCCGGTGGGAGCTCCGTCCGCGGATCTTCCTGCGTACCAGCGAGTTCCTCTGGCAGGAGGGGCACACCGCGCACGCCACCCGCGAGGACGCCCGGGCGTACGCGCGGCGGATTCTGCACGAGGCGTACGAGGACCTGATGGTCAACGTGATCGGCATTCCGGTGGTGGTCGGCCTGAAGACGGCGCGTGAGCGCTTCGCCGGCGCGACGGCCACGTACACCTGCGAAGGCATGATGGGCGACGGCAAGGCGTTGCAGCTGGGCACCAGCCACGAGCTGGGCCAGAACTTCGCCAAGGCGTTCGACATCAGCTACTCCTCCAAGGAGGGCGGCCGGGAGCACGCCTGGACCACCTCCTGGGGCACGTCCACCCGGATGTTGGGTGGCCTGATCATGGCGCACGGCGACGACAACGGCCTGCGCGTGCCGCCGAAGCTGGCGCCGATCCAGGCGTACGTCATGATCGTCAAGGACGGTGACGGCGTCGGCGAGGCGGCGGCCAAGCTGCGCGACGGCCTGCGCGACGCCGGTGTCCGGGTCGCGCTCGACGACCGGACCGACACCCCGTTCGGCCGCCGGGCCGTCGACGCCGAGCTGCGCGGCTATCCGGTACGCGTGGAGGTCGGCCCTCGTGACCTGGCCGCCGGTAACGCGGTGGTGGTGCGTCGGACCGACGGCTCGAAGACCCCGACGCCGGTGGCGGACGTGGTCGCCGCGGTGCTGGCCGCCCTGGAGACCGACCAGCAGGTGCTGCACGACCAGGCGCTGGCCAACCGGGAGTCGCGCACGGTGGAGGTGGCCACCCTGGCCGAGGCCATCGAGGCCGCCGCCACCGGCTGGGCGCGGGTGCCGTGGTCGGCGGTCGGCGTGGCCGGCGAGGCGGAGGCGAACGGTCAGGGCGTCACGGTGCGCTGCCTGCTGCGCGCCGACGGTTCGGTACCGGACTCGGAGGACGAGACCGATCTGGTCGCCATCCTCGCCCGCGCCTACTGACGTGCGGCCGGGTAACCCTGTCGACCGGTTCGAGCCGGGTCGGCTGATCATGCACCGGAACGTGCGGCACGGCCGGATCGGGTGGGTCCGGCCGGCTCGCGTGGTCAGCGACGACGATCGAGGGTTGCTGGTGTGGATCGCCCGGGACTCGCCGGTGGCCCACGAGGTGACCGAGGCCGGGGTGGGGATGCGGGCGATGCCGTTCGCCGAGTGGGTCTCGTCGGCGTACCGGTTGGCGGAGGGCCGTTGGAACGGCCCGCCGCTGCTGAAGTTCCTGCCCACGGGGGAGGCGCACTCCGTCTGGTGGTTCCGGGACGCGCAGGGCGAGTTCGCCCACTGGTACGTCAACCTGGAGGAGCCGGGTGTCCGCTGGGACGACGGCCCGGTGGCCGGCGTCGACGTGGTGGATCAGGACCTGGACGTGGTGGTGTGGCCGGATCTCAGCTGGGAGTGGAAGGACGAGGACGAGTTCGTCGAGCGGCTCGCCTTCGGCGCCGACTACTGGGTGACCGACGAGAAGGCGGTCCGCGCCGAGGGGGAGCGGGTGATCGCGCTCGCCGAGGCCGGCGAGTTCCCGTTCGACGGCACCTGGTGTGACTTCACGCCCCCACCGGAGTGGGGCATACCGGACAAGCTGCCGCCGGGATGGGATCGTCCGCCGGTGCGCTGAGCGGTATCCCAGGTCACCGACAACGCGGTGTACGGGTCCGATGCGGGAGATCGGCATCGGATCTGGCAGAATAGGTCGCTGGTATCCGGCGCGCGTCCGGCGCCCTCTAACCCGGGCACGTCGCCAGTCCACCGAGTAGTCTCCGGCCCAACCCCACTGTGCCGGTCGGCGCTCACCCATGCACACCGCCCGTTTGGGCCGGTGAGATCGCAACAGGAGCGAAACAACTGTGGCCGTAAAGATCCGGCTCCTGCGGATGGGCAAGATCCGCAACCCGCAGTACCGCATCGTCATCGCCGACTCGCGCACCAAGCGCGACGGCCGGGCGATCGAGTTCGTCGGGGTTTACCAGCCCAAGGAAGACCCCTCGATCATCGAGGTCAAGTCGGAGCGGGTCCAGTACTGGCTGTCCGTCGGCGCTCAGCCGAGCGAGGCGGTGCAGCGGCTGCTGGAGCTGACCGGTGACTGGCAGAAGTACAAGGGCCTGCCGGCCCCGCCGCCGCTCCTGGTCGCCCCCGAGCGGGCCGACCGCAAGGCGGCGTACGAGGCTGAGGCGAAGGCCGCCGCCGGGCTCGCCCCGGAGACCCCGGCCAAGCCGGCCAAGAAGGCCGCCAAGGCTGCCGAGGCTCCGAAGGCTGAGGCTCCGGCCGAGGCGCCGAAGACCGAGGCTCCGGCCGAGGCGCCGAAGACCGAGGCTCCGAAGACCGAGGCTCCGGCCGAGGCCCCGGCCGCTGCCGACGCCGGTGAGCAGGCCTGACATGCCACTGCGTCCGGCGTTGGAGCACCTGGTCAAGGGCATCGTCGACCACCCGGACGACGTCCGGGTGCGGATGGTCGATTCCCGTCGGGGCAAGCGGCTCGAAGTCCGCGTGCACCCCGAGGACCTCGGCACTGTGATCGGGCGGTCCGGCCGGACCGCCAAGGCGCTGCGCCAGGTGATCGGCTCCATCGGCGGTCGCGGGGTTCGCGTCGACATCGTCGACTCGTACTGATGCAGCTCGTCGTCGGCAGGATCGGCAAGCCGCACGGTGTCCGCGGTGAGGTCACCGTGGAGGTGCGGACCGACGAGCCCGAGGCACGGTTCGCCCCCGGTACAGTGCTGCGCACTGAGCCGGGGGCGACACCCCCTCCAGCCACCGATGAGCCCGGGGTGCCGTTCCAGGTTCCAGCGGAGCTGACCATCGAGGAAGCCCGTTTCCACCAGGGTCGGGTGCTGATCGCGTTCGAGGGCATCCTGGACCGCAACACCGCCGAGGCGCTGCGCGGGACGCTGCTCGTGGTGGACAGCGCCGACGTGGCCCCACCGGACGACCCGGAGGAGTTCCACGACCACCAGCTGGTCGGGTTGGCCGTGGTGACCCCGGCCGGCGAACGCCTGGGCGAGGTCGCCCGCATCGACCACGCACCCTCGTCCGATCTGCTGGTGCTGCGGCGTCCCGAGGGGCGTACCGCGTTGATCCCGTTCGTCCGGGCGATCGTTCCGGAGGTCGACCTGGCCGGCGGACGTGTGATCGTCGACCCGCCAGCCGGACTGCTCGACCTTTAGGACCAGCCCGCATGCGCGTCGACGTCGTGTCGATCTTTCCGGAGTACTTCGCCCCGCTGGACCTGTCGCTGATCGGACGGGCGCGGGCCAACGGCGTACTCCAGCTTGCCGTGCACGACCTGCGGACCTGGACCCACGACGTGCACCGCACTGTCGACGACACCCCCTACGGCGGCGGGCCGGGAATGGTGATGCGTCCGGAGCCGTGGGGTGAGGCACTGGACGCCCTCGCGCCGGTCGACGCCCCGCCACCCCGGCTGCTGGTGCCGTCGCCGGCCGGTGCCCCGTTCACCCAGGCCATGGCGTACGAGTTGGCGGCCGAGTCGCATCTGCTCTTCGCCTGCGGCCGCTACGAGGGGATCGACCAGCGGGTCCTGGCGCACGCCGCCACCCGGATGCCGGTCACCGAGGTGTCGCTCGGTGACTACGTGCTCTTCGGCGGCGAGGTCGCGGTCCTGGTGATGCTGGAGGCGGTCACCCGGCTGCTGCCGGGGGTGCTGGGCAACGCGGGCTCGCTGGACGAGGAGTCGCACGCGCACGGGCTGCTGGAGGCGCCGATCTACACCAAGCCGCCGAGTTGGCGTGGGCACGACGTGCCGGAGGTGCTCCGCTCCGGTGACCACGGCAAGATCGCCCGCTGGCGGCGCGAGGAGGGTCTGCTGCGCACGGCTGCCCGCCGTCCGGACCTGCTCGCTGCGCTGCCGGCCGATCGGCTCGACAAACGGGACATCGCGGCCCTGGACCAGGCCGGATTTCAACCTCCACCGGGGGATGTGGCAAAGTAGGGGGGTTGCCGCATCCGTCCGCGCCCGCGGTCGGCTGCGAGGATCCCCGACCGGGGTCGGTCCGCCGATCACCACCCGGGAATCAGAATCACCCACCCGCGCACCGAGTGACGGTGCGCCGTGAGCCTTACGAGGACGCAGCGATGAACATCCTGGACGCCCTTGACGCCCAGTCGAAGCGGACCGACCTTCCCGACTTCCGGGCCGGTGACACCGTCAAGGTGCACGCCCGCGTCGTCGAGGGCAACCGGTCCCGTGTCCAGATCTTCCAGGGCGTCGTGATCCGCCGCCAGGGTGACGGTCTGCGCGAGACCTTCTCGGTCCGCAAGGTCAGCTTCGGTGTCGGCGTCGAGCGGACCTACCCGCTCAACGGCCCGGGTATCGACCGGATCGAGGTCGTGACCCGCGGTGACGTGCGTCGCGCCAAGCTCTACTACCTGCGCGAGCTGCGCGGCAAGAAGGCCAAGATCAAGGAGAAGCGGGAGAAGCAGCCCAGCTGACTTCCCGCCCGCCACGCCGCCCGAGCTGCGCGTATGCCGTACCGACCAGAGCGCACTACCCTGGTCGTACGGGCGCAGCGAGGCGGCGGTCCCGCCCACGTGGCGGGCAGTTGTCCACTACCGCCCGTGGAGCCTCGACGAGGCTCCCGGGCGGTGGTGTTTCTGCGGACCGGGGAGTGGCGTGGTGCAGACGCTTGACGAGGACGGCACCGTCGATCCGTGGCGCCGACGGGCTCGCCGCCCCCGCCGGCAGATGCCCCTCTGGCAGGAGTTGCCGCTGCTGCTGGTGGTCGCGTTCTGCCTCGCGGTGCTGATCCGCACCTTCCTGCTCCAGGCGTTCTTCATCCCGTCCGGCTCGATGGAGGACACCCTCCTCGTCGGTGACCGGGTGCTGGTCAACAAGGTCGTCTACGACGTTCGTGACCCGCTGCGCGGCGAGGTGGTGGTCTTCCGGGGCACCGACCGCTGGGCGCCGCAGGTCGACGAGCAGCCGAAGCCCGGTGTCGCCGGCCGGCTCGCCCGCACCGTCGGCGACCTGGTCGGGGTGAGCCGCCCCGGTGAGAAGGACTTCATCAAGCGGGTGATCGGTCTCCCCGGTGACCGGGTCAAGTGCTGCGACAGTCAGGGGCGGGTGACCGTCAACGGCACGCCGCTCAACGAGTCGTACGTCCTGCGGGACTCGCCACTGGACCTGCCGCCCAACCCGGCGGAGTGTCGCTCCCGGCGCTTCGACGAGATCGTCGTGCCGCCCGGTCAGATCTTCGTGCTGGGCGACCACCGCGAGGTTTCCCAGGACGCGCGTTGCCAGGGGCCGGTGCCGATCGACAACGTGGTCGGCCGGGCCTTCATGGTGGTCTGGCCGTCGTCGCGGTGGAGTGCGCTGTCGGTGCCGTCGACGTTCGAGGACGTCTCCGGGCCGGCCACGGCGGCCCCCGCCGCGCCGCCGGTGCGACCGACTCCGCAGGGCGGGGTGCTGCTGATGCTTCCGTTGGCAGCCGCGCTCCGTGGTTCCCGCGCGTTCCGGACGGTGCCGTCCAGCCGGGCAACGTAGGCTCCTTGGCGTGATTGACGAGCAGACCGACAAGCCGCGCAGCTCCTTCTGGAAGGAGCTGCCGATCCTGCTGGGTGTGGCGATCCTGGTCGCGGTGCTGGTCCGCGCCTTCGTGCTGCAGACCTTCTTCATCCCCTCCCCGTCCATGGAAAACACCCTCAAGATCGATGACCGGGTGCTTGTCAACAAGCTGGTCTACGACTTCCGGTCGCCGCATCGCGGCGAGGTGATCGTGTTCAAGGCGCCGACCGCGTGGAGCGGTAACCCCGACGGTGAGGACTTCATCAAGCGGGTGATCGGCATCCCCGGCGACCACGTGGTCTGCTGCGACCCGGAGGAACGGTTGATGATCAACGGCAAGTCGCTGGACGAGCCGTACATCTTCTCCATGGACGGGATTCGCGACAAGGCCGCCGACCAGGAGTTCGACATCACCGTGCCGAAGGGCCGGCTGTGGGTGATGGGCGACCACCGTTCGGCCTCCGGCGACTCGCTGGAGCACTGGCAGCAGTCCCAGCAGAACATCACCGAGGCCACCATCCCCGAGGACGACGTGGTCGGGCGGGCGTTCACCGTCTTCTGGCCGGTCAACCGGGCCACCTGGCTGACCGTGCCCGACGGGTTCGACGGCATTCCCAAGCCGTAGGCCGACGGGGCGTGGGCGATCCGTCGTCGGTCTGGCAGGCTGGTGCGGTGACCGTCTACACCCCTCGACGCGCGGCCCGCGTGCTGCTCGTCGACGCGGCCGGCCGGGTCCTGCTGTTCGAGGGCTTCGACCCGGCCCGACCCGGGCACCGATACTGGTTCACTCCGGGCGGCGGGCTCGATCCGCTGGAGTCCCCGGCGGTGGGCGCGGCCCGAGAGTTGGCCGAGGAGACCGGCCTGCGGCTCGACCCGACCGAGTTGGGCGAGCCGGTCTGGTCGGACGCGACCGAGTTCTCCTTCGACGGCATCTGGTACCGCCAGGAGCAGGACTTCTTCCTCTTCCGGGTGGACTCCTGGCGGGTGGACACCACGGGCTTCAACGACATCGAGCGGCGCAGCATCGCCGACCACCGCTGGTGGCTTCCGGACGAGTTGGCGGCCAGCGGTGACCGGTTCTACCCTCCTGAACTGCCCGCCCTGTTGGCCCGGCTGGGGCAGTCGACCACCGCCGGCCAGGACGAGGCGTCGTGCTGACCCCGCCACGTACCGTGGTGCGCCGCGAGGCCGGCCTGTACGCCCTGGAACGGGCGTTGCAACGGCGTGGCTTCCGGCACGTCGCCGGTGCCGACGAGGCGGGCCGCGGGGCGTGCGCTGGTCCGCTGGTCGCCGCCGCGGCGGTGCTGCCCGAGGGGCGGCGCGGCGAGATCGAAGGGCTGGCCGACTCGAAGCTGCTCACCCCGGCCAGCCGGGAACGGGTGTACGCGGAGGTCGTGGACCGCGCCCTCGCGTACGCCGTGGTGGTCATCCCGGCCGAGGAGGTCGACGCCCGGGGTCTGCACGTGTGCAACCTGGCCGCGATGCGCCGGGCGCTCGCCTCGCTCACCACCCGCCCGGAGTACGTGTTGACCGACGGCTTCGGCGTGGACGGCCTGGGGGTGCCCGGGTTGGCGGTGTGGAAGGGCGACCGGGTGGCCGCGTGCGTGGCAGCGGCCAGCGTGCTCGCCAAGGTCACCCGGGACCGGCTCATGGTGGAGCTGGACGGGGTGTACCCGGCGTACGGCTTCGCCGAGCACAAGGGCTACATCACCCCGGAGCACTCGGCGGCGCTGCGGGAGCACGGGCCGTGCCGGGAGCACCGGTTCTCGTACGTCAATGTCGCCGCGGTCTCCGGCCGCGACGGCCGGCCGCCGCGCGCTCGACGGCCCGGCGGCCACGCCCCGGATGAGCCGATGGAGCGCTCGTGGGCGACAGGGGGTACCGTCGGCGTGGCGTTGGGCGAGCAGCCTCGGCCTCCGACGCCGGTGGGGGAAGATGTGGCCATGGAAGGCGGAGTGCGATGAGCGCGGAAGATCTCGAGAAGTACGAGACCGAGATGGAGCTGCAGCTCTACCGGGAGTACCGCGACATTGTCCGCCAATTCTCCTACGTGGTGGAGACGGAACGCCGGTTCTACCTGGCCAACCAGGTCGACCTGCACGTGCGCAACTCCGACGGCGAGGTCTACTTCGAGGTCGAGATGCACGACGCCTGGGTGTGGGACATGTACCGTCCCGCCCGCTTCGTGAAGAACGTCCGGGTGATGACCTTCAAGGACGTCAACGTCGAGGAGTTGGAGAAGCCCGACATCTCGCTGCCCGCCGACTCCGGCTTCGGCGGCTGAGCGCACCCGAGCCGCCGAGCCACGCCACGGGCCCCCCACCCGTGGCATGACACCCGCCGCCGATCACTCGGCCGGCACCACGACCTCGACCCGCTGCACCATGTTGTTGGCGAAGCCGCCACGGTTCCACGGTTGCTCGACCGGCTGGGTCCGCCCGGACGCGTCGGTCGCCCGCGCGCCGAGCACGTACCGGCCGGGGGTGGCGACCCACTCGTGCCGCCAGCGCCGCCAGGCGAAGTCCCCCGCGCCCGCCGGGTCCAGCTCGGCCGGTGCCCAGCTCTCCCCGCCGTCGGTGGTCACCTCCACGGCGACCACCGGCGCGTGCCCCGACCAGGCCCGACCATCCAGGGTGCACGGGCCCGGCCGCAGCACCCGACGGCGGGACATGAAGTCGGGGAAGCCGGGCGGGCGGACCAGCGCACGCGGCGCGATCCGGGTGACCGGCACGCCCGGGTCGTCGGCGTCGCGGCGCACCCGGTAGGCCACCGCGTTCTGGTACCCCTCGAACGGCTCGGTCCGCAGCTCGATGGAGCGGACCCACTTCACGTGCGCCATGCCGTACCAGCCCGGCACGATCAGCCGCAGCGGCGCGCCGTGCTGCGGCAGCAGGGGAGCGCCGTTCATCTCGTACGCCAGCAGCACCTCCTCGCGCAGCGCGTCGGCGACCGGAAGCGCCCGCTGGTAGTCCTGCTCGACCCCGCGCTCCACGCCGTGATCGGCGCCGGTGAAGACCACGTCCACCGCGTCCGG
Organism: Micromonospora sp. BQ32; assembly: GCF_059358895.1. Taxonomy (NCBI): domain Bacteria; kingdom Bacillati; phylum Actinomycetota; class Actinomycetes; order Micromonosporales; family Micromonosporaceae; genus Micromonospora; species Micromonospora sp. BQ32. The sequence continues at coordinate 234,484 of NZ_JCADBI010000009.1, forward strand.
GTCGATGCCCGCCTCCCGCAGCAGCGGAGCGAGGGGAGTGCCGGTCCACTCCGCGTTGCCGACCGCCTCGACCAACCAGGGCTGGCTGACCGGCCGGGGGTGCAGCAGAGCCCGCCCGTTGCCGGCGCACTCCAGGGTCACCTGCTGGGTGACCCGGGGCCGCTCGCGCAGGTCGGCGAGGGTGACCGTCAGCGGCCGGTCCACCGCCCCGCCGATGGCCAGCGTGTGCGTCGCCGGGTCGAGCTCCGGGATGTCGTAGTGGATCAGCAGGTAGTGCAGCCCGGCCGGCGTGACGTCGTAGCGCAGCGCCTCCAACGGGATGCCGTGGTTGCGGGCCGCGAGCTGCAACTCCTCGGCGCCGATCGCCTCGTCCGGCTCCGCGAGCCGGGACGGGCCGCTCACGTCGGCCACCGTCGGCCCGGTGGACGACGGCGTCCGGTCATCGAGAGTGGTCATGCGGGCCTCCCCGGTACAGACGGCGGCACCCGCCGTACGCGGCCCAGCCTAGGCCCTCGATGGCGGCCCGAAAACGGCACCGGAGGTACGGCGGCGTTCGTGCGTCGGGCCGTGGACAGCGCCGGCATAGCAGATCATCGAAGCCGTTGGGTGGTCGTCCACAGCACCTCCGGTTGTCCACAGCCCCGTCGGCCGGGCTGGCGGACGACCCGGCCACGCCGGAGGCTGCCGCCATGCGACCACCACCTGTCCGTTCGATCCGCCGCACGCTGCTGCTCTGCACCGCGCTTCCGCTCGCACTGACCGTGCAGCTCTGCGGGCTGGCGGTGCTGGTCGCGGCGGTGCCCGGCCAACCACCGACGCCGACCGTGCCGGTCGCGGCCCTGGCCGTGCCGGTCGCCGCCCCAGCGCCCGTCGGGCGGTTCCGCTGGCCGGTCGACGGGCCGCCCCGTCCGGTACGCCGGTTCGATCCGCCGCCCCGGCCGTGGCTGCCCGGCCACCGCGGCGTCGACCTGGCCGCCCCGAGCGGAGCGGTGGTCCGCAGCGCCGGGCCGGGCACCGTGCTCTTCGCCGGTCTGGTGGCCGGTCGACCGGTGGTCACCGTGGGGCACGCCGACGGGTTGCGGACCACCCACGAGCCGGTCCAACCCGCCGTACGCCCCGGCCAGCCGGTCACCGCCGGTGCGCCGCTGGGCGAGCTGCTGCCCGGGCATCCGGGTTGCCCGACCGAGGCGTGCCTGCACTGGGGCCTGCGCCGGGGCGAGGAGTACCTCGACCCGCTGGCCCTGCTCGGCCTCGGCCCGGTGCGCCTGCTCCCGGTCGGTCCGGTCAGCGCTGGGCGAGCAGTGCCGGCAGCCGTGCGCCCAGCCGCTCGTACTCGTCGGCGGCGTTGTAGACCTGGCCGGTGAGCCGCAGCCACCCCCGGCCGTTCCAGCTCATCACCGCCACCTCGGCGGCGAGCCGCTCACCGATCCGCGCCTGCAACGCGCGCGCCGCGTCGATCGTGGTGCCCGTGCCGGCCGGCAGCGGAATGAGGCGCAGAGCCACCCCCGGCCCGCCGGGGTCGGGCAGATCGGCCGGGGCCACCCCCAGAGCGTCCCCCACCACCCGCTGGCCGTACGCGGCGAGCGCGGCGTTGTGCGCCCGGACCCGGTCGACGCCGAGACCGCGCATCGTGAACAGGCCCGCCGGGGCGGCCAGCCAGGGCGTGTAGTCGAGAGTCGCCTGCCACTCGAGCCGGGCCGGGAAACCCGACTCCTGCTCCCAGGACACCACCAGCGGCTCGATCCGGTCCCGCCACTGTGGTGCCACCGTCAGCAGGGCGGTCCCGCGCGGGGCGTACGCCCACTTGTGCAGGTTGCCCACCCAGAAGTCCGCGCCGATGCTGGCCACCGGGGTCGGCAGCATGCCCGGCGCGTGCGCGGCGTCCACCAGAACCGGCACGCCGTGTTCGCGGGCCACCCCGACGATGGCGGCGGTCGGAAAGAGCTTGGCGGTGGCCGAGGTGAGCTGGTCGACGACGAGCAGCCGGGTCCGCCCGGGGCGCAGGCCGGCGCGGATGCTCTGCACGATCTGCTCGTCGGTGGCGGCCAGCGGGATCGGCAGGACCCGGCTGACCGCGCCGGTGCGGCGGCACTCGCGCTGGATGGCCAGGCTCACCGCCCCGTAGCCGTGGTCGGTGCTCAGCACCTCGTCGCCGGCCTTGAGGCCCACCGACTGGAGCACCACGGCGACGCCGGTGGTGGTGTTGCCCACCAGGGCGCTGCCGTCCGGGTCGGCGCCCAGGAACCTGGCGAGGTGCCGGCGGGTGTGCGCGATCCGGTCGACCAGCCCCTGGGTGAAGAAGCGCAGCGGGTTTGCCTCCATCTCGTCGCGCAGCCGCTGCTGGGCGCGCTGCACGCCGATCGGCACCGCGCCGAACGAGCCATGGTTGAGGTGGCTGACCGCCGGGTCAAGGGAGAAGAGCAGGCGGGCGCCCGGGATCGGCTCAGGAGGATTCGGGACGCTCACTTGATGATCGTAACCGCCACACTCGCGCGCTCTCCGGCCCTTGATCAGGCGCTTGCGTGCCCTCCGGCCCTTGATCAGGCGCGCGGGTGCGCCTGCCGGTACGCGGCGCGTAGCCGCTCGACCGAGACGTGGGTGTAGATCTGGGTGCTCGCCAGCGACGAGTGGCCGAGCAGCTCCTGCACGGCGCGTAGGTCGGCACCACCCTCCAGGAGGTGGGTGGCCGCGGAGTGGCGTAGATCGTGCGGGCTGGTCCGGGGCAGCCCGGCGGTCTCGGCGTACGCGCCGACGATCTGACGCGCGGTCGTCGGGTTGAGCCGACCGCCCCGGGCACCCAGCAGCAGCGCGTCGCCGGAGCGGGCGCCCACCATCGCCGGGCGGCCCCGGCGCAGCCAGTCGTCCAACGCCCGCTGGGCGGGCACCCCGTACGGCACCGAACGTTCCCGCCCACCCTTGCCGAACACCCGGATCACCCGCCGGCCGTGGTCGACATCGCCGACGTCCAACCCGCACGCCTCGCTGACCCGTACGCCGGTGGCGTAGAGCAGCTCCAGCAGCACCCGGTCCCGCAGTGGCACCGCCTCGGCCCCTTCGCTCGGGCCCGACTCCGCGGGCGGGTCCGGGGGCGGCGACTGACGGGACGGTGCCTCGACCAGGGCGGCGGCCTGGTCGGCGCGCAGCACGTTGGGCAGCTCCCGGTGCGCGCGAGGGCTGGCCAGGGAAGCGCCCACGTCGGTGGGGAGCAGCCCGGCCCGGTGGGCCCAGGCGCTGAACGCCCGCGCAGAGGCGGCCCGCCGGGCCAACGACGTGCGGGCCGCACCCGTGGTGCGCTGTCGTGCCAGCCAACTGCGCAGCACCGACAGGTCCAGCTCGGCGAGGTCGACGCAGCCCATCCGGACGGCGTGGTCGAGCAGCGAGACGAGATCGGTGACGTACGCGCGGACGGTGTGCGCCGACCGGTTACGGACCCGGGACAGGTGCTCGGCGAAGTCGTCGACCGCGTCGCGCAGCGCTGGCGGCAGTGCCTGGTGCATGGCCCGGGTGCCCCGGTCCGGCCGGCTCATCGTGGCCGCGCCGACGGGCTGGTCGGTCCAACGGCCCGGGCACCCTCACTCTCAGCTGGCACGGCACCAGCCTACGGCCGGTCCGGGCCCGTCACCGGAAACGACGGTGCCGGTGTTCACCTCGACTACCGGCGGTTGCGCCTCTTGACCAGGAACACGACCAAGCCGACAACGAGCACGGCGGTCACCACGAGACAGCAGAGCACGCTGATGTGCCACGGCTTGATTGCACCCATGACCGGGCACGATACCGGCAGGGTCGGCGGGCCGGGGTCCCGAACGCGAGGGGTGGGGCACCCCGGCCGGGCGGCGGTACGCATGACCTCAGGTACCAGCCCGACCGGATGTCTCCGCCGCCACCGCCGCTCGCTTGGGCTTGGCGGGCGGGGCGAGGGCGTAGCCGTCGTCGCGACGGACCACCATGGACAGCTCCTCCAGCAGCGACAGCTTGCGCAACGCGGTCCGTACGTCGACACCGGCGCGAGAGGAGAGCCGGTCCACGCCCATCGCGCCTCGGCGGGGCAGCGCCTCCAGCAGTGACCGCGCGTCGTCGTCGAGCGCGTCGGTGGCCCGCTGCGGTCCACGCGCCAGGGGGGCCAGGTCCGCGCCGATCCGGCCCACCTCCTCCAGCACGTGCGCCACCCCGGTGACCAGCCGGGCCTTGGAGTACTCGCGCAGGAACTCGTGTGCGCCGACGGACATCGCCGAGGTCACCGGACCCGGTACCACCATGGCCGCCCGATTGGCGTGGATGGCTCGCCGCGCGGTCTGCGTCGCGCCACTGCGCGCCGACGCCTCCACCACGACGGTGCCCCGGGTGCCCGCGGCGATCACCCGGTTGCGGATCAGGAACCGGGGCCGCAGTGGCTCGGCACCGGGCGGCCATTCGCTGACCAGCAGCCCCGTCTCGGCGATCCGGTCGAAGAGCGCGGCGTTGCCCATCGGGTACGGGCGGTCGAGCCCGCAGGCGAGCACCGCGACGGTCAGACCGCCGGCGGTGAGGGCGCCTCGGTGGGCGGCGGCGTCGATGCCGAACGCGCCACCGGACACGACCGTCCAGTCGCGCTCCGCCAACCCGTAGCCCAGCTCGGTCGCGACGTGCTGCCCGTAACCGGTGGCCGCTCGCGCCCCCACCACGGCCACCGAGCGATCCAGAGCCTCGCCGAGCGGCCAGCTCCCGCGTACCCAGAAGCAGAGCGGTGGGGCGGTCTCACCGTCCACCCGGCGGCTGACGTCCGGCAGGCGCAACGTGGCCAGGCCGGCGACCTGGGCCGGCCACTCCTCGTCGTCCGGCGTGACCAGCCGGGCCCCCAGCCGGTCCGCCCGCTCCAGGGCCTCCGCCGCCACCGCCCGCGCGTCGCCGGCCGCCGAGCGTGCGGCGATCGTGGTGTGCAGCCAGCCGGCCGGGCTGCCGCCGTCGAGCAGCAGATCCAGGGTCGCCACCGGGCCGTGCCGTTCGACCAGATGATGCACCGCGCGGGTGCCCGGCTCCGCCAGCCAGGTCAGGGCGACCCGGGCCAGTTTGTGTTCCTCCTCGGCGCTCACGTCGCCTCCCCCGTGCGTAGTTGAAGTGCCTCTCGGACGTCGTCCCGGTCCGGCCGTTCACGACCGTCCAGGTCAGCGATGGTCCAGGCCATCCGGATCACCCGGTCGAAGCCGCGCGCCGACAGCGAGCCGGAGTCGAGCCGGCCACGTAGCTCGACGGTGACCCGGGCCGGCAGCCGCCACGGCGGTCGGCGCAGATGCGGGCCGTCCACCTCGGCGTTGAGTCGCCGGCCGAGGTCGGCCCAGCGGGCGGCCGCCGCCTGCCGGGCCGCCGCCACCCGGGCGGCGACCGTCGCCGACGGCTCGACGTCGCCGTCGGCCGCCATCAGCTCGGCCGCCCGCACCGGCATCAGCCGCACCTGGACGTCGATCCGGTCGAGCAGCGGACCGGAGAGCCTTCCCAGGTAGCGGCGACGAACCAGCGGGGTGCACTCGCAGTGCGCGTCGCCGGCCGGCTTCGCGCACGGACACGGGTTGGCCGCCAGCACCAACTGGGTGCGGGCCGGGTACACCGTGCCGCCCCCGCTGCGGCTCAGCTGGATGCGGCCGTGCTCCAGCGGCTGCCGCAGCGCCTCCAGCGCACCCTTGCTGAATTCGGGGGCCTCATCGAGGAAGAGCACCCCGCGGTGCGCCAGCGACACCGCGCCGGGTCGGGCCAGCCCCGAGCCACCACCGACCAGCGACGGCACGGTCGCGGTGTGGTGCGGCGCCTGGAACGGCGGGCGACGCAGCAACCGACCGCCCGGCGGCAGCAGCCCGGCGACCGAGTGCAGCGCGGTGACCTCCAGCGCCGCGTCGTCGTCCAGCTCGGGCAGGATCGACGGCAGCCGTTCGGCGAGCATCGTCTTGCCGGCGCCCGGGGGGCCGAGCAGTGCCACGTGGTGCCCGCCGGCCGCGGCGACCTCCAGGGCGCGCCGACCCATCTGCTGCCCGGCGACCTCGGCGAGATCCGGCCCACCGACCACCGGCGCCGGTATGTCTGCCGGTGGTTCGATCAGCGGGGTCCCGTCCCGAACGAAGGCGACCAGCCGGTGCAGGGTATCCACCGCTCGCACCCGTACCCCGGGGATGACGGCGGCCTCGGCGGCGTTGCCGACCGGGACGACCACCCGTGTGACGCCGGCCTGGGCTGCGGCGGCGACCATCGGGAGTACGCCGCGCACCGGCCGGACCGTCCCGTCGAGCCCCAACTCGCCGAGGACCACCACCCCCTCCAGGGGCAGCAGTGGCAGCTCACCCGAGCCGCCCAGCAGCGCTGCGGCGATGGCCAGGTCGAAGGCCGACCCGAACTTCGGCAGCGTGGCGGGCAGCAGGTTGAGGGTGATCCGTCGGTTGGGCCAGCGCTGGCCCGAGTTGACCACGGCGGCGCGGACCCGGTCGCGGGCCTCGTGCAGGGCCGTGTCCGGCAAGCCGGAGATCACCACCGCCGGCAGGCCGGCGGCCAGGTCGGCCTCCACCTCGACGAGGTGGCCGGTCACTCCGACCAGCCCCACGCAGAGCACCTTCGCGTAGCTCATGACACGGCACCGATCCTCCGGGTACGCATGTCAGAACGCGCCCTTGAGGTGGTCGACCTGCGCCGGGCCGGCATCGGGCAGCCGCACCGACAGCACGTCGAAACGCACCTCCTCGGCGGTCGTGCCGGTCTCGGTCAGCCACCGCGCGGCCAGCCCTCGCAGCCGGCGGGCCTTGGCCGGCACGACCGCTTCGGCCGGGGTGCCGAAGTCCTCCCCTCGGCGGGTCTTCACCTCGCAGAAGGCGAGCACCGGCCCGTCCCACGCGATGATGTCGATCTCCCCGGCCGGGCAGCGCCAGTTTCGGGCGATCGGGCGCAGCCCCGCCTCGGTCAGGTGCCGGGCCGCCAACCGCTCGCCGTACGCGCCAACCGCCTGGTTCCGCTTCGTCATGGCCGGCACGGTGCCCGCCGGCGGCCGATCGCCGCGACCCGGCGGCGTTCCGTCTGTGGACAACGGGGTCGCTGTGGACAACCGGACGATCATGCCCACGCTGTGCTAGCGGCGTTATCGCCGGACCACCGTGATCAGGTGATGAGAAGGAGGTGTCAGGACCGCCGCCGACCTACTCTTCATCACCTGACCAAGGTGCCGGCCCGCGCCAGCGCCACCTGGGCGCGACTCGTGCCCCGCGCTACCGGGGGATCGGTGGCGCGGGGTCGGCCGGGCTGAAATGGCGCGGGCGTGGCCGGTCGCATACGGTGCCTGACGTGGACGGACGACGGAGTTTTCCGGAAGATCAGGAGTCGCGCTGGTACCCCGACGAGCGGGGTCGCGGTTACGGCGAGTCGGAGTGGCGCGGCGCGGGCGAAGCGCGGTACCGGGACAGCGAGATCCCCGAGCAGCGTGGTGCCGAGCAGCGTGGTGCGGAAGACGGCCGCTCCGTCGAGGACACCGGCGTCGGCCGCCGCCGGGAGCCGGACTCGGGACGCTTCGGCGCCGTCGACGCGGGCCGCTTCGGCGGTACGCCCGAGTCGGACTCGGGTCGCCTGAGCGCGGTGGACACGGGTCGCTTCGGTACGCCGGAGTCGGACTCGGGTCGCTTCGGCGCCCTGGACGCTCAGACCGGTCGGTTCGGGGGAAGCGAGGCTGATTCGGGGCGTTTCGGCGCGGTCGACCCGTTGGGAGCCGCGCGACCGGAGGTGGACGGTTACCGGGCCACCCGATCGCGGCGGGCGGACCGGGACCCCTCGGAGACCTCCGGTGAGCTGCCCGGACGCCGGGCCGCCCGCGAGACCACCGTAGCGGGACCTCCGGTGACCGGCGTGGTGCCGGAGACGTCCCGCGACAGCACGTCGACAGCGCCGGCCACCGTGCTCACTGACCAGGCGCGTCCGGCTCCGCTCGCTGGGTACCCGATCATCGAGCCGACCCGGGGCGGCGACACGCCGCACCCGCTGGAGATGCCGACCGGCCCGATGCCGGGGATCGGCCCTCGACCTGACCTGCCCGCAGGAGAGCCGCCGGTGTATCCGCCGGCCGCCGACGGTGTCTATCGGACCCGTCGACCGGTGCTGGCCGTACTCTTCGCTCTCCTGGTGTTGATCTTCGAGGTTCCCGCGCTGCGGGTGTTGCTGGCGGGCGTGACCGGCGACCCGGTGGACGCCGGGAACGTGGTGGTGGGCATCGCTCTGGTCGCCGGGCTGCCGATCTTCGCGACCGGGCTGTACGGGCTACGAACCGGTGGTCTGGCGCTCGCCGACAACGGTCGGGGCTGGCTCCGCCCACCGACGGCCTACCTGACCGTCGGCCTGGTGCTCTTCGTGGCCGCCGCGCTCGCCGCCGGCTGACCCGCCGCCGCCCTGGCGCGCGCTGACGGCTCGGACAACAACGCGCTGATGGTTCGGACAACAACCAGGAGATAGTGGCCTCCGGCGACGCGGAGGCCACTATTTCCACGAACCAGCGTGATCTTCCTCAGCAACTCGCGCGATCGAGCAGGCGAGCAGCGGAGCGGCGGAGCAGCACGCCACGCGCACCCCGGGGCGGCTGAAGGGGTGAGGGGCGTACACTGGCCAACTGGCGACCGCCTCGTGCGGTCGACCTCGCGCGCCCTCTTCACGAATCGTCGTGAAGCGACGGCCTCCCTGGTCCCGATCTTGATCGGGTCCACCATGGGTCGGCGACCAGGCGCCAGGACGCCCGGCTACCGGCCGGGCGTGACAACCAGGGACCTTGAGGAGTACCCCAACCATGGCCGTCGTGACCATGCGTCAGCTGCTGGAGAGCGGTGTCCACTTCGGGCACCAGACCCGGCGCTGGAACCCGAAGATGAAGCGCTTCATCATGACCGAGCGCAACGGCATCTACATCATCGACCTGCGCCAGACCCTCGAGTACATCGAGAAGGCGTACGAGTTCGTGCGTGGGACCGTGGCCGAGGGTGGCAGCATCCTGTTCGTCGGCACCAAGAAGCAGGCCCAGGAGGCGATTGCCGAGCAGGCGACCCGGGTCGGCCAGCCGTACGTCAACCACCGCTGGCTCGGTGGCATGCTGACCAACTTCCAGACCGTGTACAAGCGGCTCCAGCGGATGAAGGAGCTGGAGGGCCTGGGTGACCTCAGCGGCACCGCCGCCGGTTACACCAAGAAGGAGACCCTGCAGCTCTCCCGCGAGAAGATCAAGCTGACCCGCACCCTCGGTGGCCTGCGGGACATGCAGAAGCTTCCCGCCGCGGTGTGGATCGTCGACACCAAGAAGGAGCACATCGCCGTCGACGAGGCCCGCAAGCTGGGCATCCCGGTGATCGCGGTGCTGGACACCAACTGTGACCCGGACGAGGTCGACTTCCCGATCCCGGGTAACGACGACGCGATCCGCTCGGCCGAGCTGCTGACCAAGGTCGTCGCCGCCGCCGTCGCGGATGGCCTGATCGCGCGTTCCGGCCGTCGCCGGGGCAACGACGAGAAGCCCGAGGGTGTCGCGAGCGACGAGCCGCTGACCGAGTGGGAGCGCGAGCTGCTCGAGCCGAAGAAGGCCGACGAGTCGGCCGCCCCGGCCGAGCAGCCTGCCGCTGCCGCCACCGAGCAGCCGGCCACCCCGGAGCAGCCGGCGCAGGCCGCCACCGAGCAGCCGGCGGCCGCCACCGCGGAGTGATCGCACCGTCGCTGCCCCGCCGTCCGTTTTCGCGGACGGCGGGCAGCGACGGTACGCCGGGCACGATCCGCCCGGATCCGGGTAACCGGCACCTCTGACCATCCACACGCCGTCTCAACACCGAAGAGAGAGCCATGTCCCAAATCACCGCCGCGGACGTCAAGAAGCTCCGCGACCTCACCGGCGCCGGCATGATGGACAGCAAGAAGGCGCTGACCGAGGCCGAGGGCGACTTCGACAAGGCCGTCGAGATCCTGCGCGTCAAGGGCGCCAAGGATGTCGGCAAGCGGGCCGGCCGTACGGCCGCGAACGGCCTGGTCGCCCACTCCGGCAAGGCGCTGCTCGAGCTCAACTGCGAGACCGACTTCGTCGCCAAGACCGAGTCGTTCATCGCGCTGGGCCAGCAGCTGGTCGAGCACGGCGAGCGCGCCGGCGTGAACTCCGCCGAGGAGCTGCTCGCCACCGAGCTCGACGGCAAGGTCGTCGCGGACCTGATCCAGGAGCAGTCCGCCAAGATCGGCGAGAAGCTGGTGCTCAACCGGTTCGCCCGGGTTGAGGGCACCACCGCCGTCTACCTGCACCGCAAGGCCCAGGATCTGCCGCCGGCCGTTGGCGTGCTGGTGTCGTACACCGGCAAGACCGACGAGGCCGGCGACGCCGACGCCCGTGGTGTGGCCATGCAGATCGCCGCGATGCGGCCGAAGTACCTCACCCGGGACGAGGTTCCGGCCGAGGTCGTCGAGTCCGAGCGGCGCATCGCCGAGCAGACCGCCCGCGAGGAGAACAAGCCCGAGGCGGCTCTGCCGAAGATCATCGAAGGTCGGGTGAACTCCTTCTTCAAGGACTTCGTCCTGATCGAGCAGTCGTCCGTCTCTGACAACAAGAAGTCGGTGAAGCAGCTGCTGGCCGAGGCCGGCATCGAGGTCACCCGCTTCGTGCGGTTCGAGGTCGGCCAGGCCTGAGCCGCCACCGGGCGCCGCGCGCGCCCGTGGGCAGGAGACATCAACGAGGAGGCCGCCGGTGTACGTGACAGGCACCGCGGCCTCCTCGTCACATAGGGTCGGCAGCGGCAGGTTCGCGGTACGCGCCGCACGGGGCGTGCGCGTGGGGAAGGGCGGGGCGGATGACGCAGGTTGTGAGTGACCGGACGCTGGAGCTGGACGATCCGACGGCGCCGCCGCCGGGGCGTGCCCGCCGGGTGGTGCTGAAGCTCTCCGGTGAGGTCTTCGGCGGCGGCGCGATCGGCGTCGACCCGGACGTCGTCCAGGCCATCGCCCGGCAGATCGCCACCGTGGTCCGCCGCGGCGTGCAGGTCTCCGTGGTGGTCGGCGGCGGCAACTTCTTCCGCGGCGCGGAGCTGCAGAAGCGTGGGATGGACCGGGCCCGCGCCGACTACATGGGCATGCTCGGCACCGTGATGAACTGCCTCGCCCTCCAGGACTTCCTGGAGAAGGAGGGCATCGAGACCCGGGTGCAGAGCGCCATCACGATGGCCCAGGTCGCCGAGCCGTACATCCCGCTGCGGGCGATCCGGCACCTGGAGAAGGGCCGCGTGGTCATCTTCGGCGCCGGCGCCGGGATGCCGTACTTCTCCACCGACACGGTGGCCGCCCAGCGGGCGCTGGAGATCCGGGCCGACGTGGTGCTGATGAGCAAGAACGGCGTGGACGGTGTCTACACCGCCGACCCCCGGATCGACCCCACCGCCAGCAAGCTCGACTCGATCACCTTCTCCGAGGTGCTGCGCCGCAACCTGCGGGTGGCCGACGCGGCGGCGTTCAGCCTCTGCATGGAGAACGGCCTGCCGATGCTGGTCTTCGGCGCGCAGGGTGACGACACCATCATCCGCGCGGTGGGTGGCGACAAGATCGGCACCCTGATCACCGCCTGAGTCCCGCCGACGGCGACGACAGCAGCGGTCTGACGACTTTCAGCAGAGCCCACGACGAGCACAGAAGGAGGCGAGGAGACCGGTGATCGACGACACCCTCCTCGAGGCCGAGGAGAAGATGGAGCGTGCGGTTGAGCACGCCAAGGAGGAGTTCGGCGCCATCCGTACCGGTCGCGCCAACCCCGGGATGTTCTCCAAGGTCATCATCGACTACTACGGCACGCCCACGCCGCTGACGCAGATGGCGTCCATCGCGATCCCCGAGCCGCGGATGGCCATCATCAAGCCGTACGACAACTCGCAGATCAATGCGATGGAGAAGGCGATCCGCGACTCGGACCTCGGGGTGAACCCGAACAACGAGGGCACCCAGCTGCGCATCCTGCTCCCGCAGATGACCGAGGAGCGCCGCCGCGACATGATCAAGGTGGCTCGGCACAAGGGCGAGGAGGCCAAGGTGGCGATCCGCAACGTCCGCCGCCGTGGCAAGGAGGAGCTGGACCGGATCGTCAAGGACGGGGAGGCCGGCGAGGACGACGGCCGCCGCGCCGAGAAGGAACTCGACGACCTGACCCAGCGGTACGTGGCCAGCGTCGACGACCTGGTGAAGCACAAGGAAACCGAGCTGCTCGAGGTGTGAACCCTGCTCCGAGGCCCGTTCCCGACGTCGGGAACGGGCCTCGTGCCGTAGGTCAGCGGGGGATCCAGACGGGTCTGGTGCTCTCGGCGAACTGCTCGCCGGTGTCCCAGTCACGCAGCGAGAAGTGGGCGATGGCCCGGCCGGGCAGTCTCGTGCCGGCGCGCACCAGCGGACCACGCCAGGCGTGTCCGGTTCAGCACTCGGTCGCGCACCGGATGAGTCGGATCGACGGCTGCGGATCGCCCGCGGTCTGCCGTACCGAATGGGTGTGCGTCGCTGGCCGGCGGCCCTGGCGGCGAGGGGTGACGTCCGTTGGCGTGCCTCGTCCGCCGTGCCGGTCCGGCGTGTGCAGTAGGCTCGGCAGGATTCCCGGCCACCGGGTGGTGAACACCGGGGATCGACCGACCGTCGGGGCGGTCAATCGGAGGAACATCGCACGTGTAGGGGATGCTTGTGGTCTTGCGTCATGTGGTGGTTCTCGTGCCGCGTCGCGGTGCGTGATGTCCCACCCCGACCCCTACGGCAGCGAGCCTCGCGGCTGGGACCGGCCGGAGCGCCCGGTGGCGCTGCCCTGGCCGGACCAGGAGCTGGAGGCCGGCCAGTGGAGCCGCCGTCCGGCCGCCGGCCCTGAGCTGTACGCCGACCCGCACGCCCGGCCGTACGCCGACCCGCACCCCGCGGACCCGTACGACGAGCGTGGCCGCCCGGTCCGTCCGGACGACCGCTTCGACGACCGGGACCGGCACGATCGGTTCGACGACCGGGACCGGCACGTGGACGACCGCAACCAGCCCGACCGGTACGACGACCGGGGTCGCGCTGACCGGTACCTGGACCGACCGCCCGCCGCTGGCGACGGGCCGCCCCGGTACGACGGCCCGGACCGTGGGCGCTTCGACGAGCCGAGCCGCCTCGACGGCCCGCCCGCCCGCCTCGACGACCCGGGGTACCCGACCGAGCAGCTCGCGCCCGTCCGGGCCGAGGTGGTGCCGGACGAGGCTCCGACGACCGGTCGACGGCCGAAGGGGCGACGTCGGGCCAGCCTCGACCGACCGGCCACCCAGCAGGTGGGCACCGGGCGGGCCGGGCGCAACCTTCCTGCGGCGATCGGGGTCGGGCTCGGCCTCGGCGCGCTGATCGTGGTGCCGTTGGTCGTCTACCCGTTGGCGTTCCTGCCGGTGATCGCCGCCGCCGTCGCCGTCGGCAGCTGGGAGATGGCCCGCGCGGTCCGGCGCAGCGGCGCCCATCCGCCGCTGGTGCCGCTGATCGCCGGTGGCGTGTTGACCGTGGGCCTGGCCTGGTTCGCCGGTCCGGACGCGCTCAGCCTGGGGCTGCTGGTCACGGTGCTCGGCACCATGATCTGGCGGTTGGGGGACGGGCCGGCCGGCTTTCAGCGGGATCTCACCGCGGCCACCCTGATCGCCGTCTATGTGCCGTTCCTCGCCGGTTTCGCGGCGTTGCTGGCGGCGGCCCCGGACGACGGGCGTCTGCGCATCCTGGCCACCCTGATCGGGGTGGTCCTCTCCGACACTGGTGGGTACGCGGCCGGCGTCTCCTTCGGCCGTCACCCGATGGCCCCGTCGATCAGCCCGAAGAAGTCCTGGGAGGGCTTCGCCGGCTCGGTGACGGCGGCGGCCCTGGGCAGCGCGTTGCTGCTGTGGTTGATGTTCGAGGTGGCACCCTGGTGGGGTGCGCTGTTCGGGGTGGCCGTCTCCTGCGCGGCGGTCCTGGGCGACCTGGCCGAGTCGATGATCAAGCGGGATCTCGGCGTGAAGGACATGAGCAACCTGCTGCCCGGCCACGGCGGTCTGATGGACCGACTGGACTCGATCCTGTTCGCGGTGCCGACGGCCTACCTGCTGTTGGCGGTCCTCGTGCCGGTGGTGAGCTGAGGTATGAATCACGGCTACCTGGCCATCGGGCTCCGGCGGTCGCGGCCCGTTCGACACCTCCGGACCGGCAGCCGCCGCCGACGGCGTGACACACTGGACCAGCCATGACGAGCCTGCCCCTGATCCCCGCCATCTCGGTCGCCCCTGCCGCGCGCCGGGCCTCCATGCCCCCTCAGCACCTCGCTGACCTGGACCTGGCCGGTCGCCAGGCGTTGGTCACCGGGTTGGGGGAGCCGGCCTTCCGCGCCAAGCAGATCTCCAACCACTACTTCGGGCGGTTGGTGCGCGACCCGCAGGCGATGACCGATCTGCCCGCGGCGACCCGGGAGCGGCTGGCCGACCAGTTGCTGCCGACATTGCTCAACCCGGTGCGCGAGCTGGCCTGCGACGACGGCGCGACCCGCAAGGCGCTCTGGCGGCTGCACGACGGTGCGCTGGTGGAGAGCGTGCTGATGGGCTACCCGGACCGGGTGACCGTCTGCATCTCCAGCCAGGCGGGCTGCGGCATGGCCTGTCCGTTCTGCGCGACCGGCCAGGCCGGGCTGACCCGCAACCTGTCGACGGCGGAGATCGTCGACCAGGCGGTCTACATGGCCGGGGTGGCCGCCTCCGGCGTGGTCGCGGGCTCCCCGCCGAGGCTGTCGCGCGTCGTCTTCATGGGCATGGGCGAGCCGCTGGCCAACTACAACCGGGTGATCGCGGCGATTCGTCGGCTGGTCAGCCCGGCCCCGGAGGGGCTCGGCCTGTCCCAGCGGCACATCACCGTTTCCACGGTCGGCCTGGTTCCGGCCATCCACCGACTGGCCAGCGAAGACCTCTCAGTGACCCTTGCGCTGTCGTTGCACGCGCCCGATGATGATCTGCGCGACGAACTCGTGCCGGTAAACCAGCGCTGGAAGGTAGCCGAGGTGCTGGACGCAGCGTGGGACTACGCCGCCCGGACGGGCCGTCGCGTGTCGATCGAGTACGCGATGATCAAGGACGTGAACGACCAGCCGTGGCGAGCCGACCTGCTCGGGCGGCTGCTGGCCGGCAAATTGGCCCACGTGAACCTCATCCCGCTCAATCCGACGCCGGGCAGTCGCTGGGACGCGAGCCCGAAGCCGGTCGAGCGGGAGTTCGTCCGGCGGTTGCGCGACGCCGGGGTGTCCACCACAGTTCGGGACACCCGAGGTCGCGAGATCGACGGCGCGTGTGGCCAGCTCGCCGCCGCCGAGGACAACGACACCAACACCGACCGCGCCGGAGAGGCACCGGCGTGACCGGGCGTGGCGAACGAGACCAGGAGACATAGTGGCGAGTCAGGGTCAGCGTTTCCGGCGCAAGGCGCTCCGCCGGGGATACAAGGTCGACGAGGTGGATGCCTTCCTCGACCGGGTCGAGGCGACGCTCGACGGCCGACAGGTCGGTGCCCCGGTGGCCTCCCAGGAGGTTCATGACGTCGTCTTCCGGGTCCGCTTCAACGGCTATGACGAGTGGCAGGTCGACCTGCACCTGGATCGGGTCGAGCGGCAGCTGGCCGAGCTGGAGGAGCGCAACAGCGCCGGGCGCGGTGGCGACCCCCGGATGGGTGACCGGATGGGCCCACCGGACCGGATGGGTCCGCCGATGCGTGACGACCGGGGCATGGTTCCGCAGCCGATGCCGCCCCGGCCGATGCCCGCCCAGGCCGGCCCGCCCTACGGTCGCTACGACGAGCCGACCGGTGCCTTCGCCGGTGGGTACGACGCCCCCCGTGGCGGTGGTTACGACGCACCACGTGGCCCGGCTGGCCCCCCGATGGGTCCCGGTGGCCCGATAGGCCCCGGCCCGATGGGTGGCCACGGCATGCCGCAGCGCGGCCTGCCGGCCGGCCCCAGTGGATACGGCCCCCCGGACGACCAGCGCTCACCCGGTGGGTACGGCCCGGATGATCAGCGCGGCGGGTACGGCCCCGACGACCAGCGTGCGCCCGGTGGTTATCCGCCGCCGCCGGAGGAGCCGCGCTTCGACGGCTTCGAGGCTGGGCGGCACGGTCGCTCCGACATGACGGCCGAGATCCGGATGCCGGAGCGGGACCTGCGCGACATGCGCCGTGGTCCGGCCGGCCCGCCTCCGCTGCCGCAGCAGGGTATGGGTGGTCCGCCGATGGCCGGCCCGCCCGCTGTGGCCGGTCCGCCGATGGGTGGCCCGCAAATGGGTGGTCCCGCGATGGGTGGTCCGCCGATGGCCGGTCCGCCCGGCAGCGACCTGTACCGGGTCGACCAGATCCGCCGTAGTTTCCAGGTGCGCCGGTTCGGCAGCGGGTACGACCCGGACCAGGTGGACCGGTTCTTCGACACCCTGCTCGGTGGCATGCAGCGCCGCAACCCGATGCCGGTCGACCCGAAGGACCTGGACACGCTCCGGTTCGGCCTGGTGCCGGGTGGCTACTTCGAGGCCGAGGTCGACGCCGCGCTCAAGGACGTGCAGGACATCCTCTTCGGGCGCTGACCCCGACGCGTACGGACGAGGGCCCGTCCCCCGGGTGGGGGCGGGCCCTCGGCGTTCTCGGCCGGTCGTCCGGCGGTGGGTCGGGTCAGGAGCGCAGACCGTTGCGCCGCAGCACGATGTCGCCGATCACGATGATCAGCAGCAGCGCGGCCAGGCCGATCAGCCAGATGTCCTCGACCCTGCCCTCGTGGTTGCCGCAGATCATCGCCAGCAGCGCCAGTGCGGACAGCACGGCGCCGATCTGCCCGGCCTTGCGGTGCCCGGGCTTGTGCTGGTCTGGCGACGTTACCGGCTCGCTTCCTGCCACTGTCGGTCCTTCCCTCGCGATCGGATCTTTGGTTAGTCTGGCACGCCTCGTGCGCGGCGCGGTGGGGTGGGGGTTTCCTGGCCGTCGGCCCCTGCCCACCTGAGCTGGATGGCACTACCGGCGTCGCGGGGCGGCGGTCAGACTCGCTCCGGTAGCGTTTGGCGTACACCTGATTGTCTGTTTGAGGGGGACTGTGCGGTGCGAGTGACCGGAACCGGGCACGCCAGCATGCGGATCGACACGGCCGCGGGCAGCATCCTGTGCGACCCGTGGGTGAATCCGGCCTACTTCGCGTCGTGGTTTCCGTTCCCGGACAATTCACTGCTGGACTGGGAGAGCCTGGGGCAGGTCGACTACCTGTACGTCTCCCACCTGCACCGGGACCATTTCGACGCGAAGCACCTGCGTGACTTCGTCTCCAAGGACGCCACGGTCCTGCTCCCCGAGTTCCCCACCTCGGAGATGGAGGACGAGTTCCGGGCGCTGGGCTTCACCAAGTTCCTGAAGGCGCCCAACGAGCAGGTGGTGGAGCTGCCCGGCGGCTTGAAGATCATGATTCAGGCGTTGACCAGCCCGACCGACGGGCCGATCGGCGACTCCTCGCTCTGGGTCGAGTACGAGGGGGTGCGGCTGCTCAACCAGAACGACGCCCGCCCCACCGACCTGAGCGTCTTCGCCGAGCTGGGGCACGTGCACGCACACCTGCTCCAGTTCTCCGGCGCGATCTGGTACCCGATGGTCTACGAGCTGCCGCAGGCGGCGAAGACCGCGTTCGGCAAGCAGAAGCGTGACCGGCAGTTCGACCGGACCTGGCGGTACATCGACGACCTGAAGGCGTCGCACGTCTTCCCGATCGCCGGCCCGCCGTGTTTCCTCGACGACGCCCTGTGGCAGTTCAACGACATCCACGGCGACGAGGGCAACATCTTCCCCGACCAGTCCGTCTTCCTGTCGGAGTACGCCAAGGTCGGCGGCACCAACGGAATCGTGCTGCTGCCGGGCAGCGTCGCCGAGGTGACCACGGAGGGCGCGAGCACCACCCACCCGGTGCCGGTGGAGGAGTTCTTCGCGAACAAGGTCGCTCACCTGGAGGAGATGCGGGAGCGCAAGCGCCCGATCATCGAGGCGGAGAAGGCGTCCTGGCGGCACCCCGAGGTGGACGTGCTCGGCGAGATGAAGCGTCGGATCGAGCCGCTGCTCGACGAGTCGATCTACCTGGCCAAGGGGGTCGGCGGCCCGGTCCGTTTCGACCTGGTGGGGTATGACGGCGAGAGCGTCGAGTCGATCGTGGTGGACTTCCCGGGCAAGGAGATCCGGCCGTACGCGGACGAGAAGGTGCGCTACCGGTTCCGGACCGAGCGGTCGCTGATCGAGCACCTGCTCTTCATCGACGAGGTGGACTGGGTCAACTCGCTCTTCCTGTCCTGCCGGTTCTCGGCGGCCCGGATCGGCCAGTACAACGAGTTCGTCTACGCGTTCTTCAAGTGCCTCTCCGAGGAGCGGCTCCAGTACGCCGAGGGCTGGTACGACGAGCACGAGCGCAGCACCGACGCCGAGGACATCACGTTGGGCGACTGGGTGGTGCAGCGGCGCTGCCCGCACCTGAAGGCGGACCTGACCCGCTTCGGCATCGTCGACGGCGACCAGCTCACCTGCCAGCTGCACGGTTGGCGCTTCGACCTGCCCAGCGGTCGCTGTCTGACCAGCGTCGGCCACAAGGTGAGAGCCCACCGCGTGGACGCGGAGACCCCCGCCCCCGCTGGCGAGGCCACGATCTGACCCGCCTGGTTGATCATGAAGTTCTTGCCGCGACACGCCGCCGCGGCAGGCAATAACTTCATGATCAACGGGGTCTTGGGGTGGGGTCGGGGTCAGCGGCCCAGATCGGTGAGGATGCGACGGGCGGCGTTGTGGCCGGCCGCGCCGATGACGCTGCCGGCCGGGTGGCAGCCGGCGCTGCCGGCGTACACGCCGTCGATGCCGGTGGCGTAGGGCATCCGGTCGGTGAACGAGACGGTGTTGTCGACGTGGTGGATGTGCCCGCCGGTGATGCCGAAGTGCTCCTCGATGCCGGGCGGCGGCAGCGGCACCGCGTCGGCGATCAGGTCGGCGGTGCCGGGGGCGTACCGCTCGACGATCCCGACGAGCCGATCGACGTAGCCGGGCAGCTCCGCGTCCCAGGTGGTGCCGGCCAGCTCGTAGGGGACGGACTGGACGAAGAGCGCCGACGAGTGGTGCCCGGCCGCGTCGGAGAGCGACGGGTCGACGGTGGTGTGCAGGTACCACTCGATGGTGGGCTCCGCCGGCAGCAGCCCGGCCTGCACATCGGCCCACATCGCGCGCAACGCGGTCATCGGCGACGCCTCCGCCCCGCCGACCAGTGACGCCGACCCGGGCAGCAGGTGGATGGTCGAGCCGAACGGGCTCGGCGTGCCGTCTGGCAGGCAGGAGAACCGCGGTAGCCCGGTGAGCGCCAGGTTGAGCTTGAGCGTGGTGCCGGGCCGGCGGACCGCCGCCATCCGTTCGCCGAGCCGCGCCGGCAGCGCGCCGTCGGGCAACAGGTCCATCAACCGGTACGGGTCACACGCGCCGAGCACCACCCGGGCGGCGACCTCCCGACCGTCGGCCAGCACCACCCCGCTCGCCGCGCCGCCGTCCAGGGTCACCGCGCGCACCGGCGTACCGGTCAGGATCGTCGCTCCGGCGGCGCGCGCGGCCTCGGCGAACGTCCGGGAGACCGTGCCCATCCCGCCCTCGGCGATCATCCAGGTGCCGCCGGAGCCGGGCAGTCGGCACATGTTGTGTACGAGGAAGTTGTGGCCGGTGCCGGGGTCGTCCGGGCCGGCGTTGAGCCCGGACAGGCCGTCGGTGACCGCGTACATGCTGACCAGCAGCTCGGAGCGGAACTCGAACCGGGCCAGGTAGTCGGCGACGGAGCCCTGCACGAGGTCGACGAAGACCTGGCGCAGCGCTGGGCGGACGTGCCGCTCGGCGGTCTCCTGGACGTTCAGCGGCTCCGCCAGCCAGGCCGGGGCGAGGTCTTCCCGCAGCGCGGCCAGCTCGGCCTGCATGGCATCGTCGGCGGCCACGTCGGCGGGGGAGAAGAACTCGGCGAGCTGCGCCCGGGTGGCGGCCGTGTCACTGCCGAAGAGCAGGTACGGCGAGCCGAGGCCGCCCGGCGTGGGCAGGAAGTAGTGCGGGTCGCGGCGCAGCACCGGGATCCGTACGTCGAGCGTGGCGAGCAGTTCCGGCGGCATCAGCCCGAGCAGGTACGAACCGGTGGAGTGGCGCAGCCCCGGCACCTTCGGAAACGGGTTCTCGGTGCGGGTCGCCCCGCCGATCACGTCGGCGGCCTCCACCACGAGGACGTCCAGGCCGGCGCGGGCCAGCAGGACCGCGGAGACCAGACCGTTGTGTCCGGCACCGACGATCACGACGTCGGCGCGGGCTGGAATCTCACTGCTCATGCCGCGGCAGCCTAGTCCGCGCCAGGCTGCCCGGTCAGCCCAACGCCTGCCGACCCGTCACCGCTCGTTCACCGAGCAGTGGCTGCGGTCGATGCCCTGAGGGCCCTACCGTCGGTCGGACATCGAGCACTCCGGGAGGTTCACCGATGGACCGTCGTACCGTCCTGCGTTCCGCCGTCGCCGGCGCGGCCGCCTTCTCCGGCAGCCTCTGGGCCGGCGCGGCGATGGCCGCCCCCGCCCAGCCCGGCCCCGGCCCGTACGGGGATCTGCTGGCCGCCGACGCCAACGGCATCCAGTTGCCGGCCGGCTTCACCAGCAGGGTGATCGCCCGGTCCGGCCAACGGGTCGCCGCCACCTCGTACCTCTGGCACTGGGCTCCGGACGGCGGCGCGTGCTTCCCCGCCGGCGACGGCTGGATCTACGTGTCGAACTCCGAGGTCCCGATCGTCGGTGGCGCGTCGGCGGTTCGCTTCGCCGCGGATGGTTCGGTCGTCTCGGCGTACCGGATCCTCGGTGGCACGAACGTCAACTGCGCCGGTGGCGCCACCCCGTGGGGCACCTGGCTCTCCTGTGAGGAGGTGCCCCTCGGTCGGGTCTTCGAGACCTGGCCGGACGGTAGCCGGTCGGCCGAGGAGCGGACCCGGATGGGCCGGTTCACCCACGAGGCCGCAGCCTGCGATCCGGACCGCAAGGTGGTCTACCTGACCGAGGACGAGGAGGACGGCTGCTTCTACCGCTTTGTCCCGGACACCTGGGGCGATCTGCGCACCGGGCGGGTACAGGTGCTCTGCGCGCCGACCGACCAGGTCGCCGGGCCGGTCACCTGGCGGGACATCCCGGACCGGGACGGCTTCCCGATCCCCACCCGGTTCCAGGTGGGCGCGGCGAAGCACTTCGACGGTGGCGAGGGCTGCTGGTACGACCGGGGCACCTGCTGGTTCACCACGAAGGGCGACAACCGGGTCTGGGCGTACGACGCGGTCAACCAGCGTCTCGACCTGGCGTACGACGACTCGTTGGTGCCGGCCGGCGCCGCACCGCTGACCGGGGTGGACAACATCACCGGCACCGCCGCCGGTGACCTCTACGTGGCCGAGGACGGCGGCAACATGGAAATCAACGTGATCACGCCGGTCGGGGTGGTGGCGCCGATCGTGCGGATCCAGGGCCAGTCCTCGTCGGAGATCACCGGCCCGGCCTTCTCCCCGGACGGCTCCCGCCTGTACTTCTCGTCCCAGCGCGGCACCTCCGGCGCTTCCACCGGCGCCAACGGCATCACCTACGAGATCCAGGGCCCCTTCCGCCGCTAGGCCGTGTGCCGGTGATCAAGAGGTTTGCGTCACCAGACGCCCGTCCGATGACGCAAACCTCTTGATCAACCCGCCGGGGAAGTGCGGGGCGTGCGGGGGGTGCGGTTCGTGCGCCAGCGGGAGAGGGCCAGGGTGGCGGAGTAGCCGGCCAGGACGATCACGTGGAACAGGTAGAGCCAGAGGAGTACGGCCACCCCGGCGCCGATCTCGTCGAAGCCGCCGAAGGGCACTCCCAGATCCAGCGGGAGCGAGGCGAAGAGCACGAAGCCGTGCAGGAAGCCGGAGAGGTTCGCCGCGGTGAACGACCCGACCCCGAGGGTGGAGAGCCAGTCCGGTGCGGCAGGCCCGACGACCCGGAACACCCACACCAGCACCGGCGTGAGTACCAGCCAGACCGCCAGGAACGACAGCACCACCCCGAGCACGCCGAGCCAACCGCCCTGGCGTACGAGGCGGGTGGTGAGCGGGAGCGCCAGCAGGATCGACAGCAGCAGCGCGGGGGCCGGCGCGAGCAGTGGCAGCAGCAGGAGCCGGCCCCGCCAGCCGACCAGGTGCTCGTCGGAGCGGGGCGCGGCCACCGAGACGAACGCCCGGCGCAGGCCCTCGCCGTACAGCGAGGCGGGCAGCAGGGAGGCCAGCGCCAGCAGCGGGGTCAACTCCACCCCGGCCTCGACCAGCGTCTCCACCGCCCGGGGCGCGCCGATCGCGGTGGGCAGGGCCTCCACGGCGTACGAGGTGAGCCGGCGTACCCGGTCGGCCCCGGCCACCAGTGCGGTGAGCCAGATCGCCAGCAGGGCGACCGGCACCACGGCGATCGCCCCGTAGAAGGTGATGGCGGCGGCGTGCAGCGACAGGTCCCGTCCGCGCACCGGACGGAACGCGGCACTGGTGATCCGTTTCGCGCGCTGCCATCCGTTGCCCATCGGGTCCTCCTTCCCTGTCGTCGGGGCCGTCACTCCTTAAGATCGCCGGTCATGACTGTTCTCACCACCGAACGCCTGATCCTGCGCGATTGGACCGACGATCCGGCCGATCTGGCCCGGATCTACGACATCTACTCCCGCCCGGAGATCACCCGCTGGTTGGCGGTGTCGCCGGGCATGCCGATGACCGACCCGGCCCAGGCCGTCGAACGGCTGCGGATCGGGCAGGACCGGCACGCCGCCGATGGCGGCCGGTACGGCACCTGGGCGGTCGAGGTGCGCGAGACCGGCCAGGTGGTGGGCACGGCGCTGCTCAAGCCGCTGCCGGGGCAGGACGAGGCGGTGCGTACCTCGGACATCGAGACGGGCTGGCACCTGCACCCGGACTCGTGGGGTCACGGCTACGCCACCGAGGCCGCTCGGGCGCTCATCGCACGGGAGTTCGCCGCCGGCACCCGAGAGATCTACGCGGTGGTGTCACCGGGCAACGAGCCGTCGATGGCGGTCGCTCGGAGGTTGGGCATGATCCATGTGGGTCAGCGCACCGACTGGTACGGCGGAGAGCTGTTGGAGACCTTCGTCCTGACGGCACCAGATGCCTGATCGTTCTCGCATGCCCTGACGCAAGATCCGCGCAGCTCCGGGGAAGGTGTGGCCTCCAGTCGTCGGGAGGTCGCACCTTCCCCGAAATTATGGGCAGGTCAGCACGGCTGACGGCCACCGGGACAGACAAGTCCGTCAATAGTCACGGTGGTCGAAGTGTTGACGCTCCCGTAGCACGTCAGTAACCTTTGGCCAAAGTAGTGCAAGATTTTGACAAACGTGTGCACGGTTCTGTGCACGCTTTCGGAAGATTCAACGGGCCTCCTCGGGAGGCCCGTTGATGGTCGTACCCGCCTGGTGTGTCCAGGACGAGCGGCGCCCCCGCGCCGCCCGTCCCACCCGTCTCTCTCGACACCGGCCGCTCGCGCCGGCCGGCGCTGCACCGCCGCACCCCCATCCCCGTGGTCAAGCCACCGCGGCAACCGTCCCCCGACGACAGGACAGTGATGAGACGAACGAATCTGTTCAGGATGGTGGCGGCCACGGCCGCCGCCGCGCTGATCGCCACGGCCGGGGCGACCGCCGTCGCGAACCCGGCCGCCGCCGCCCGCCCCGCCGACACGGCAGCCGCACCGAGCGCCGGCTTCGCCCCGGCTGCCACCAACCTCGCCCAGGGCCGTCCCACCCAGGAGAGCGGTCACGCCGACGTCTACGACTCGTCGAAGGTCGTCGACGGCAACGCGGGCAGCTACTGGGAGAGCCTCAACAACGCGTTCCCGCAGTGGGTGCAGGTCGATCTCGGCTCGTCGCAGAGCGTCAACCAGGTCGTGCTGAAGCTGCCGACCTCCGGTTGGGGAACCCGGACGCAGACGCTGAGCGTGCGGGGCAGCACCAACGGTTCGTCCTTCACCGATCTGGTCGGGTCGCAGACGTACACCTTCAACCCGGCGAGCGGCAGCACCGTCACGATCAACTTCAGCTCGGCCGCCACCCGCTACGTCCGCATCACCATCACCGCCAACAGCGGCTGGCCGGCCGGGCAGCTCTCCGAACTGGAGGTGTACGGCAGCGGCGGCACCACCCCCGACACCACCGCGCCGAGCGTTCCCGGCAACCTCTCGTACACCCAGTCGGGCACCACCATCAGCCTCCACTGGGTCGCCTCGACCGACAACGCGGGCGGCAGCGGCATCGCCGGCTACGACGTCTACCGCAACGGTGCGTTCCTCCAGTCCGTCGGCAACGTGACCACCTTCAACGACACCCAGCCGGCCACCGCGACCGTGTCGTACCACGTCCGGGCCCGCGACGCCGCCGGCAACCTCTCCGGCAACAGCAACACGGTGACCCGGACCGGTAGTGGCGACACCACCGCGCCGAGCGTGCCGGGGACGCTGTCGCACAGCACGTCGGGCAGCACGATCACGCTCAACTGGGGGGCTTCCACCGACTCCGGCGGCAGCGGGCTCGCCGGCTACAACGTCTACCGGGGCGGCAGCCTGATCGCGACGCTGGGCACCGTCCTCACCTACCAGGACACCCAACCGGCGACGGCGACCGTGTCGTACCACGTTCGGGCCCGCGACGGCGCCGGCAACCTCTCCGGCAACAGCAACACCGTCACCCGGACCGGCAGCAACCCGCCCGCCTGCACCAACGTGGCGCAGGGCAAGAGCATGACGGCGAGCGGATCCACCTTCAGCTTCACTCCGGACAAGGCGAACGACGGGCAGCTCGGCACCTACTGGGAGGGCGCGGCGAGCTACCCGCAGAACCTGACCGTGGCGCTGGGCGCGAACCACTCCATCTCCGGTGTCACGGTGAAGCTCAACCCGGATTCGGCCTGGGGCACCCGTACCCAGACCATCCAGGTCCTCGGCCGCGACCAGGCGTCGTCCGCGTACACCAACCTGGTGTCGGCGGCGGCCTACCAGTTCGTCCAGGGCAGCAACGTGGTGACCATCCCGGTCACCGCGACCACGGCGGACGTGCAGTTGCGGTTCACCGGCAACACCGGTGCTCCGTCCGGTCAGGTGGCCGAGCTTGAGGTGTGCGGCACCCCGGCGCCCAACCCGGACCTGGTCGTCAGCTCGGTGACCTGGTCGCCCACGTCACCCAGCGAGGTCTCCCCGGTCACGCTCTCGGCCGTGGTGCAGAACATCGGGTCCGCCGCCGCCGGTGCGACCACGGTGAACTTCAGCCTGGCCGGCGCGGTCGTCGGCAGCGCCTCGGTGGGCGCGCTCGCCGCGGGCGCCTCGACCACCGTGTCGTTCAACGCCGGTACACGGCCGATGGGCAGCTACGCCGTCTCGGCGGTGGTCGACCCGGCGAACACGATCGTCGAGCAGAACAACGGCAACAACAGCTTCACGGCCGCGTCGCCGCTGGTGGTGGCGCAGGCCCCGGGCCCCGACCTCCAGGTGCTCAGCATCGCTTCGAACCCGCCGAACCCGGCCGTCGGGGCGTCCGTCACCTTCACCGTGGCGGTCCGCAACCGGGGCACCACCGCGACCGGCGCGACCACGGTCACCCGGCTGGTGGCGGGCAGCACCACGCTCAACACCAACACCGCCTCCATCGCCGCCGGCGCGACGGTCAGCGTGGCCGTCAGCGGTAGCTGGACCGCCACCAGCGGCGGTGCCACCATCACCGCCACCGCCGACGCCACCAATGTGGTCACCGAGACCAACGAGACCAACAACGCGTTCAGCCAGTCGATCGTGGTCGGCCGTGGGGCGGCCGTCCCGTACGTCTCCTACGAGGCGGAGGCTGGCCGTTACCAGGGCACGCTGCTGGAGGCCGACCCGCTGCGCACCTTCGGGCACACCAACTTCGCCAGCGAGTCCTCGGGGCGCAAGTCGGTACGGCTCACCAGCACCGGGCAGTTCGTCGAGTTCACCTCGGCCAACCAGGCCAACTCCATCGTGGTGCGCAACTCCATCCCGGACGCCCCCGGTGGCGGCGGCATCGAGGCGACCATCAGCCTCTACGTCAACGACGTCTTCTCCCGGAAGTTGACCCTGTCGTCGAAGCACAGCTGGCTCTACGGCAACACCGACGGGCCGGAGGCGCTGACCAACACCCCGCAGGCCGACGCCCGACGGCTCTTCGACGAGTCGAACGCGTTGCTGGCGCAGTCGTACCCGGCCGGCACCCGGTTCAAGTTGCAGCGCGACTCCGGTGACACCGCGTCCTTCTACGTCATTGACATGATCGATCTGGAGCAGGTGGCGCCGGCGGCGAGCCAGCCGGCCGGTTGCACCTCGATCACCTCGTACGGTGCGGTCCCGAACGACGGGCTCGACGACACCGCCGCCATCCAGCGGGCGGTGACCGACGACCAGAACGGTGTCATCAGCTGCGTCTGGATCCCCGCCGGGCAGTGGCGGCAGGAGCAGAAGATCCTGACCGACGACCCGCTGAACCGGGGCATGCACAACCAGGTCGGCATCAGCAACGTCACGATCCGAGGCGCCGGCATGTGGCACTCGCAGCTCTACACGCTGACCGAGCCACAGAACGTGGTGGGCGGCATCAACCACCCGCACGAGGGCAACTTCGGCTTCGACATCGACAAGAACACCCAGATCTCCGACATCGCCATCTTCGGCTCCGGCCGGATCCGGGGTGGTGACGGCAACGCCGAGGGCGGCGTCGGTCTGAACGGTCGGTTCGGCACCGGCACCCGGATCAGCAACGTCTGGATCGAGCACGCCAACGTGGGCGTCTGGGTGGGCCGCGACTACGACAACATCCCCGATCTGTGGGGGCCGGCCGACGGGCTGGAGTTCACCGGCATGCGGATCCGCAACACGTACGCCGACGGCATCAACTTCAGCAACGGCACGCGCAACTCGCGGGTGTTCAACTCGTCCTTCCGCACGACCGGTGACGACGCGCTCGCCATCTGGGCCAACCCGTACGTCAAGGATCGCAACGTCGACATCGCCCACGACAACCACTTCGTCAACAACACCATCCAGCTGCCCTGGCGGGCCAACGGCATCGCCATCTACGGCGGCTACGACAACTCGATCGAGAACAACCTGATCTACGACACCGCGAACTACCCGGGCATCATGCTGGCGACCGATCACGACCCGCTGCCCTTCTCCGGGACGACGCTGATCGCCAACAACGGGCTCTACCGGACCGGCGGCGCCTTCTGGAACGAGGACCAGGAGTTCGGTGCCATCACCCTCTTCCCCGCCACCCGGGACATCGTCGGCGTCACCATCCGCGACACCGACATCATCGACTCCACCTACGACGGCATCCAGTTCAAGAACGGCGGCGGCAACATGCCGAACGTCGCCATCACCAATGTGCGCATCGACAAGTCCAACAACGGCGCCGGCATCCTCGCGATGAGCGGCGCACGCGGCAACGCCAACCTGACGAACGTGACCATCACGAACTCGGCCGACGGCAACATCGTCATCCAGCCGGGCTCGCAGTTCGTCATCACTCCCTGATCGACACGGTTTGAGTGAAGTCGGGGTGTCCGGATGCTGCGGGCACCCCGACTTCCGTGCTGTGCACTGCGGCACAGGGTCCGTCGTGGGCGTCAGGCCGCCGGCAGCGGCCGGCACCGGCGAGCTTGGCGTCACAGAACACTCGGGTACGCAGAAACTGCGCGTCCTCCTCGCTGAGCGTGGTCTCGCCGAAGTCGATGACGCCGAGATGGCCGAGCGAGTCGCGTAGCGCCACGGCCAAGGCGGTGACCTCGTCGAGGCTGGTCACGGTGGTCGGCAGATGGATGATCCACCGCGGCGCGGTCATCGCGGCCCTCGGTTGTCGGGTGCTCCCCGGTCTCGGTGGCTCATCGCACTGCCACCGTTCCTCCAGCGATCAACGTCTGCACCTGCTCATCGGTCAGGCCGCGCTGCTCCAGGACGCGACGGCCCCAGCGGTGCAGCCGGCACGGGTGTGCTGCCTCGTCCTTGCGGCAACGCTCACCGTCGGGCTGCTCGGGGACGTGCACGGTGACCGCCCTCAGCGCGAACACGACGTCCTCCGTGGTCACGTAGGGCGGCAGCGGTAGATCATCGATAGGGCCCACGGTCCTCCCGTCCGGGAGGCGACCTTTCGATGAGCGGTATACCCCACAGGTATAAATATGACTCTGAGGTATATCGCTCACGAGAGTGACCGTCCCGATCTGTCGTCTGGCTGTCCCCGATGGTCGTTTCACTGCTGGCCCAGCGCAATATTTCGCGGCAGAATGCGGACCAAGGGACGAGGGGTATTACGCGGCGACAACCATGGAGATGACGTGGACGACTCCGGCAGCACAGTTCCACGCAGGCAGCTCGGTAGATACCTGAGAGAGCTTCGTGAAAATGCGTATGTGACGGTTACCGCGGCGGCCAAGGAATTGGAATGGTCGGCACCCCGAATCTGGCGGTACGAGACCGGTCAGGTCCCCATGCACCCGAACGATGTGGAGGCGATGTGCCGGGTCTACGGCGCGTCCCCAGAGACGATCGAGACGATGCGGGCGCTGGCCAGGGAGACCAAGGCGCACGGCTGGTGGCACAGCTACGGCGAGGCGATCAAGGACTGGTTCAAGTTGTACGTCGGCCTGGAAGCCGCCGCCACCCGCATCCGGAAGTACGAAGCCGATCTGGTCCCCGGTCTGTTGCAGACGGTCGAGTACATGGCCGAGTTGATTGCTACCGACCAGCCGCAAATGGGTGAGCAACAACGGCAGGCGAAGGTCGACGTGCGGCTTCGCCGCCAACGCCTGCTGGCTCGGGCGGTGCCCCGTGCTCCGCGCCTCGACGTCATCCTGAGCGAGGCGGTGCTGCGCCGCCCGCTGCGCGATCGTGCGGCGATGGCCCGCCAACTGGAGTCGCTGGTGGTGTCGTCGCGACAGCACAACATCAGCATCCGAGTGTTGCCGCTCGATGCGGGGCTGGTGCGCTGGGCGCAGGCCGGCACCTTCACCATGCTCGACTTCCCGTTCGACGTGCGCGAGCCGGAGCCGACGACGATCTACATGGACGGGCCGTGCGGTGCGGTCTACCTTGACAAGACCCACGAGATCGAGATCTATGAGGACGCGTGGCGCTCGCTCGGCGAGCGGGCGCTCAGCGCCGACGAGTCCCGCGAGCTGATCGCGGCCATAGGGAAGGAGATGACCGATGGAGCGTGACGGAGTCTGGCGCACGTCAACCCGGTCCGGCAGCGAGGGCGACTGCGTCGAGGTGGCGGGGTTCGCCGAGACGGTCGGCGTACGCGACAGCAAAGACCCTCAGGGTCCGACGCTGACCTTCACCGAGTCGGTCTGGACCGCCTTCATCGCGTCAACCCGCGCGCAGCAGTTGGCCAACCGCCGCTAAGCGGCTAGCGCCAACTCGTTCACCGAGATCTTGGAAGAATTCGGCCCCGCGAGGGGCGATTTTTCTCCAAGATCGGTCGCAGGTCCGGGTTAGCCTCCTCGCGATTTCTGGGGAGGGTGCAAAGTGGACCGGTTCGGACGCATGGTGGCCGTGTTACGCAGTGGACAGACGGCCCGTGCCGATCAACTACGGGCCGAGGCGCCCGGGGCGCTGCTGCCTCGATGGAGCGGAAACTGTCCAAGATCTGCATGATCCGCTCGTGCATCTTGGTGCCGGGGCGGGGCATCCCGCTGTTCTCCCCCGGTCGGACCGTCCCGGACGTGTGGGCCGCAACCCTGGCCGCCAACTACGGCGAAGGGGTCGTGCCGCGCCGGCCCACTGATCAGGACCAGTGCGGCTGACCGTCAGCCACTTGGGTGTCGGACTGGGTGTGCGATGACGCACAACCGGGGCGGCGGTGGCTAGGCTGACCTGAGCAGGATGGTCCGCTGAGGGGGTGAGCCCGGATGGCCCAGGCAGCGTTCGCGCCGGAGCCGGCGCCGCAGCACACCGAGCCGTCGTTCGACGTGCTGCGGTGGCACGACGAGCCGTGGACCGCGCAGCTCGCTCTCGACCTGTTGCCGGAGACCAACGGCCCCAAGGTTGAGGTCCTGAGCGGAAGCGTGATCGTGACACCACATGCCGGATACGACCATCAGGACGCGGAGCTGGGTCTCGCCTATCTCCTCAAGCAGGCGGCCCGTCGGGCGAAGCTGTGGCTCTATCTTGAGACGAACATCGTCTCGGGCGAAGATCTCTTCATCCCGGACATCGTCATTCTTGACGCTCCCGGCGGCGGTCGAACGACGATGGACATCAGGCACGCGGTGCTTCTCGGGGAGATCGTCTCGCCCGGAAACCGGCGCAAGGACATCATCGACCGCCCGCGTGAGTACGCCGCCGCCAGGGTTCCGTTCTTCCTCCGGGTTGACCTGCGCAATCGGGTGCCAACCATTGCGTTGTACGAGCTGACCGAGGGGGAATACCGGCCGGTGGCTGCCGCTGCGGCCGGGACGCGCTTCGTCATGCGGGAGCCGTTCGAGTTCTCTATCGACCCGGCCGACCTGCTCGGCGAGGAGGCGCTGCCGGAGGCGTCGGACGGGGAGGGCTGAGGCTCCCAGCGGGCGTGCAGCGGGGGTGGGGAAGAATGGCCGGGTGACTTCCCCCCGCGACCTTGTTCTGCTCGGGTCCACCGGCTCGATCGGCACCCAGGCCATCGACATCGTCCGGCGCAACCCGGACCGGTTCCGGGTGGTCGCCGTGGGTGCCGGCGGCGGAAACGTCGAGCTGCTCGCCACGCAGGCCCTCGAACTGGGCGTCGAGGCGGTCGGGGTGGCCAAGGCGTCCGCCGCGCAGGATCTGCAACTCGCGTTCTACGCCGAGGCGAGCCGGCGGGGGTGGGCCACCGGCGACTTCAAGCTTCCCAAGATCGTGGCCGGTCCGGACGCCATGACCGAGCTGGCCCAGTGGCCGTGCGACATCGTGCTCAACGGGGTGGTCGGCTCGCTGGGCCTCGCTCCTACGCTGGCCGCGCTGCGCGGTGGTCGTACCCTCGCGTTGGCCAACAAGGAGTCGCTGGTGGCCGGCGGCCCGCTGGTCAAGGCCGCGGTGACGCGGCCGGGGCAGATCGTCCCGGTCGACTCGGAGCACTCGGCGCTGGCCCAGTGCCTGCGCTCCGGCACGCGCGGCGAGGTCCGTCGGCTGATCGTCACAGCCAGCGGCGGCCCGTTCCGGGGTCGACGGCGCGACGAGTTGACGCAGGTCACACCCGATCAGGCCCTCGCCCACCCAACCTGGAACATGGGGCCGGTCGTCACGATCAACTCCGCCACGATGGTCAACAAGGCGCTTGAGGTGATCGAGGCGCACGAGCTGTTCGACGTGCCCTACGCCGACATCACCGTGATGGTGCACCCGCAGTCGGTGATCCACTCGATGGTCGAGTTCGTCGACGGGTCGACGATCGCCCAGGCCAGCCCACCGGACATGCGGCTGCCGATCGCGCTCGGCATCGGCTGGCCGGACCGGGTGCCCGGGGCCGCCACCGCCGTCGACTGGACGGCCGCGCACACCTGGGAGTTCGCGCCGCTTGACGACGAGGCGTTCCCGGCCGTCGCCCTGGCCAAGGCCGCCGGGGAGGCCGGGCGCTGCCGGCCGGCGATCTACAACGCGGCGAACGAGGAGTGCGTGGCCGCGTTCGTGGCGGGTCGGCTGCCGTTCCTCGGCATCGTCGACACCCTCGAACGCGTGTTGGAGGAGGCTCCGGACTTCGACGAACCAGGTACCGTCGAGGACGTGCTCGCGGCCGAGTCGTGGGCACGCGCGCACGCGCAGGAGATCATCGCGGGTTCGGTGGAAGGAGCTTGATGTCGTACCTGCTCGGGGTGGTCCTCTTCGCCCTGGCCATTCTCATCTCGGTGAGCCTGCACGAGGCGGGTCACCTGTTGACCGCCAAGGCGTTCGGGATGAAGGTCACGAAGTACTTCGTCGGTTTCGGCCCCACCATCTGGTCGTTCCGGCGCGGTGAGACGGAGTACGGCCTCAAGGGCATCCCCCTCGGCGGCTTCTGCAAGATCGTCGGGATGACGCCGCAGGACGACGACGTCGAGCCGGGCGACGAGTCGCGGGTGATGTGGCGCTACCCGGTCTGGAAGCGGACGATCGTGATGGCCGCCGGGTCGATCACGCACTTCGCGCTCGCCCTGGTCACGATCTGGATCCTCGCCGTCTCCGCCGGCCTGCCCAACCCCGACTTCCCGACCACCGACGCGCAGGCCCGCCAGGAGCCCGCCGTCATCCAGCTCAGTGAGTGCGTGGTTCCGGAGAACGCGGTGCGGGCGTGCACCCCCACCGACGCGGCCAGCCCGGCGGCCCAGGCGCAACTGCGCAACGGCGACCGGATCACCTCGGTCAACGGCACCCCGATCAACTCCTACGGCGACCTGCTCACCACGCTGCGCGGGCTCAAGCCGGGCGACACCGCGCAGATCGCGTACGTCCGCGACGGGCAGCCGGGCACCACCAGCACGGTGCTCGCGCAGACCCAGCGTCCGCCGCTGAACGACCCGAACGGCACCGCCGCGCCGGTCGCCGCGCTCGGCGTCGGGCTCGTCCCCAGCACCCCGACCCGTGTGACGTACGGCCCGATCGGCGCCTTCGGCGCCACCGCCGACTTCACCGGTCAACTGGCCGTCGGCACCGCCCAGGCGCTCCAGCGCCTCCCGCAGAAGGTCCCCGCCCTGTGGACCGCCCTCACCGGCGGCGAGCGCGACGTCGACACCCCGATCAGCGTGGTCGGCGCCAGCCGGCTCGGCGGCGAGGCGGTGGAGAACAACGCCTGGCTGGTCTTCTTCATGCTCTTCGTGTCGCTGAACTTCTTCATCGGCGTGTTCAACCTGCTGCCGCTGCTCCCGGTGGACGGCGGCCACATCGCCATCGCCTGGTTCGAACGGGCCCGCTCCTGGGTCTACGCGCGGATCGGCCGGACCGACCCCGGCCGGGTGGACTACCTCAAACTGATGCCCTTCACGTACGTGGTGATCCTGATCGGTGGCGCGTTCACGCTGCTGACCATCGCCGCGGACGTCGTCAACCCCATCACGCTCTTCTCAAGGTGAGTGCCTGAAGTGACCGCTATCAGTCTCGGTATGCCCGCCGTGCCGCCCCCGCCGCTCGCTCCCCGTCGGGCCAGCCGCCAGATCATGGTCGGTTCGGTCCCGGTCGGTGGTGGTGCGCCGGTGTCCGTGCAGTCGATGACCACGACCCTCACCTCCGACATCAACGCGACCCTCCAGCAGATCGCCGAGCTGACCGCGTCCGGCTGCCAGATCGTCCGGGTGGCGGTGCCGTCCCAGGACGACGTCGAGGCGCTGCCCGCGATCGCCAAGAAGTCGCAGATCCCGGTGATCGCCGACATCCACTTCCAGCCCAAGTACGTCTTCGCCGCGATCGACGCCGGCTGCGCGGCGGTCCGGGTCAACCCGGGCAACATCCGGCAGTTCGACGACAAGGTCAAGGAGATCGCTCGGGCCGCTGGGGCGGCGGGGGTGCCGATCCGGATCGGCGTCAACGCCGGCTCGCTGGACAAGCGCCTGCTGAGCAAGTACGGCAAGGCCACCGCCGAGGCGCTGGTCGAGTCGGCGCTGTGGGAGTGCTCGCTCTTCGAGGAGCACGGCTTCCGCGACATCAAGATCTCGGTCAAGCACAACGACCCGGTCGTGATGATCCGCGCGTACCGGCAGCTCGCCGAGCAGTGCGACTACCCGCTGCACCTCGGCGTCACCGAGGCCGGGCCGGCGTTCCAGGGCACCATCAAGTCGGCGGTCGCGTTCGGTGCGCTGCTGGCCGAGGGGATCGGCGACACGATCCGGGTGTCGCTGTCCGCTCCGCCGGTCGAGGAGATCAAGGTCGGCAACCAGATCCTGGAGTCCCTGGGTCTGCGCGAGCGCGGTCTGGAGATCGTCTCGTGCCCGTCCTGCGGGCGGGCCCAGGTGGACGTCTACAAGCTCGCCGAGGAGGTCACCGCCGGCCTGGAAGGGCTGCCGGTGCCGCTGCGGGTCGCCGTCATGGGCTGCGTGGTCAACGGTCCGGGCGAGGCCCGGGAAGCCGACCTCGGGGTCGCCTCGGGCAACGGCAAGGGCCAGATCTTCGTCAAGGGGCAGGTCGTCAAGACGGTGCCCGAGGCGCAGATCGTCGAGACGCTGATCGAGGAGGCGCTGCGGATCGCCGACGAGATGGGCGCCGAGCTCCCCGAGGAGCTGCGCGGGCTGGTCACCGGCCCGACCGTCACCGTGCACTGATCCCGTTCCGTACGCGAAGCGGCCGTTCCCCGGTGCGGGGGAACGGCCGCTGTGCGTTTGTGCTGATCTTGTGTTTTCGCGCTGTGCCGCTCGTGGCGTGGCGTGCCGTGCCGTGCTCTGCCATGGTGCGGCCTGGTGCTGTGGTGGTCGTGCGCTGGTGCGGCCTGGCGCCGTGGTGGTCGTGCGCTGGTGCGGCCTGGCGCTGTGGTGCGGCCTGGCGTCACTCGGATTCGGCGAGGATCGCGTACAGCTTGCGCCGGGTCTCGTCGAGCACCTGGGCGGCCCGCTCGCGCTGGTCGTCGGTGCCGTTCATCATCACCTGACGCAGGGCGTTCATCGCCTGCGCGCCGGAGTCGCGGATGTCGTGCCAGCTGCTCACCGCGCCCTGGGCGACGTCCGCCCACGGCGGGGTCTGCGCGGCCTCGGCGGCCTCCGCCTGACCGGCCTCGGTGACCGTGAACCGCTTCCGCCCACCACCGGACTCCTCGGTGCTGGCGACGATCACGCCCTCGTCCTCCAGTAGCTGAAGAGTGGGGTAGATCGAGCCCGGGCTCGGCCGCCACGCACCGCCGGTGCGGGAGTCGATCTCCTGGATCATCTCGTAGCCGTGCATCGGCCGCTCGGTGAGCAGTGCCAACACGGAGGCTCGGACGTTGGGGCGTCGGCCGCGACCCCGGCCTCGACCTCGGCCGCCCCAGGGACCGCCGTGCTCGTGGCCATGGCCGTGCGGACCGGGCGGGACCGGCGGGAAGCCGAACCCCCGCATCCGGGCCTCGTGCAGCGGGTGGTGCTGTCGGTGGAACCTCATCGGGTTCTTCCTTCCGTAGGACTATCGCTGATGCATCAACGATATATCGGCAATGCATCGCCGACAACCTTCATCTACCAAACCGTACGTACGTCTTGTTAGAGTGTCGGTCATGCGCCTGCTTCCCGCACCGGGCCCGGCCCGGGTTCTCACCCTCGGCACCCTGGTCAAGACCGTCGGGCGGGGTCTCTGGCTCGTCGCCAGCGCGCTCTTCCTCACCCGGTCGGTCGGCCTGTCGGCGACCCAGGTGGGTGTCGGGCTGACCATCTCGGCTCTGGTCGGCGTGCTGGCCAGCACCCCGAGCGGCTACCTGGCCGACCGCGTCGGCCCGCGAGGTGTGCAGGTCGGTGCGCTGTTCGTCGCCGGCACCCTGACCATCGGCCTGATCGCCGTCCGGTCGTTCCCCACCTTCGTGTTGGTGGGAGCCGCCACCGCGCTCGCCGACGCGGTCGAGCGCGGCGCCCGCGGTGCGCTGATCGCCGGGGCCATCCCGGCCGACCAGCGGGTCCGCACCCGCGCCTACCTGCGAGCCACCACCAACGTCGGGATCTCCGTCGGCGCCGTCCTCGGCGGCTTCGCCATCGCCGCCGACACCCGAACCGGGTACGTCGCGCTGATCCTGGCCGCCGCGGCGGCGTCACTGGCCGCAGCGCTGGTCCTCCTCCGACTGCCCAGGATCGCCCCGGTCGCCGCCCCGACGCACGGCCCTCGGCTGGTCGCCCTGCGGGACCGCCCGTTCCTCGCCTTCACCCTGGTCGACGGGCTGATGTCGATGCACTTCAGCCTGCTCACCATCGCGTTGCCGCTGTGGATCGCCGGACACACCCGGGCGCCAGTCTGGATGATCTCCGCGTTGACGCTGGTCAACACCGTGCTGGTGGTGCTCCTTCAGGTACGAGCCGCGGGTACCGCCGCCACCCTGCCCGGAGCCGCCCGCGCCGCCCGTCGAGCCGGCCTGGCCATCGCCCTGGCCTGCGTACTCTTCGCCGCCAGCGGCGCGCTGCCCACCGTCGGCGCGGTGGGCCTGCTCGGCCTGGGGGCGGTCGCACACGTCACCGGGGAGCTGTGGCACTCCGCCGCCGGCTGGGGGATCTCCTTCGGGCTGGCACCAGCGGACGCCCAGGGGCAGTACCAGGGGGCGTACGGCATGGGCTACGAACTGGGCAAGATGCTCGCCCCGGTGGTGGTGACCGCCCTCGCGCTCGGCTGGGGCGTACCGGGCTGGCTCGTGCTCGGTGCCCTGTTTCTCCTGCTCGGGGCCCTGGTGCCGCCGGTCGTCCGGTGGGCTGAACGGACCCGGCCGATCAGCGGGGCCACACAACCGGTGCCGGCCTCGCCACTCGACCGGCGGAGCGGGGGGTCGATCTGGCAGGCTGATAGTCGTGCTGACGGTGCCGGTACGCCAACTGGGGGAATCGGAGCGCCGCGCGGTCGAGCGACTGCTCGACCATGACCCGTTCGCGGGCGCGCAGGTCGCCGAGCGGATCGCCGCGCGCGGACTCTCCTGGTGGCGGGCCGAGGGCAGAATCCTGGGGTACGGCGCCCGCCGCAACCTCGAGTCACTCTGCTGGCTCGGCGGCAACCTGACCCCGGTGCTGGCCAGCGATGCCGCGGTGGCCGCCTTCGCCGACCTGCTCGCGGGCGAGGAACGGCTCTGCTCCTCCATCGTCGGCCGGGCCGATGCCGTCCTCGGGCTGTGGGACCGCCTCTCCGACACCTGGGGGCCAGCGCGAGACGTCCGCCCCAATCAGCCGCTGCTGGTCACCGACACGCTGCCGCCCGTACCGGCCGACCCGGAGGTACGCCAGGTTCGCTCCGGCGAGGTCGACCGGCTCTTCCCGGCGGCGGTGGCCATGTACACCGAAGAGGTCGGCGTCTCCCCACTGGTCGAGGACGCCGGCCGCAGCTACCGCCGACGGGTCAATGACCTGGTCCGGACCGGCCGCGCGTACGCCCGCATCGTCGACGGCAAGGTCGTGTTCAAGGCCGAACTGGCCGTGGTGACCAAGCGGACAGCGCAGATTCAGGGCGTCTGGGTGGCACCGGAGTGGCGAGGCCGGGGAATCGCCACCGCCGCCATGGCAGCCGTGGTCCGTGACGCGCTGCTGCGGGTCGCCCCCACCGTCAGCCTGTACGTCAACGACTTCAACCTCCCGGCCCGCCGCGTCTACGAGCGCTGCGGCTTCCAGCCGATCGGCACCCTGGCCACGGTGCTCTTCTGACCGCCGCAGGTGCGGGTATGGGTGGTGCACCCGGCAGGACAGTTGCCGTTCGCGCCGGATGAAGGTGTCAAAGATTCGCGGGCGAAGTTGGTTGGGCGATGCTGTTCGCCGGCCATTCCGCCGGAGCCGTTGGGGCCGGGCCATTCCGCCTCCGCCGGGCCGTCGCGCCGGGCCGTTGCGCCGCCGGGTCCCGTCGTTGCGCCGTGGGTGGCCTCTCGACCATGACATCTACTCCGCATCGGGTGGCGTTTCGGCCATGCGCCGCGAGATCTTGGACAGTTTCCGTTCGCGCGGAACGGTAACTGTCCAAGATCTGCGGGCAGCCGCCGACCAGATGGCGCGATCCGCCTCCCGCACGGCTCCGCGCAGCGCGGCGTCCCCAGCGTCAGCGGCCAGCGGCGGCCTAGCGGCCCAGCGGCCCAGCGGCCTAGCGGCCTAGCGGCCCAGCGGCCCAGCGGCCAAGGGGCCAAGGGGCAGCGGTCAAGGCCCAGCGGCCAAGGGGCAGCGGTTAAGGGGCAGCGGTCAAGGGTCAGCGGTCAACGGCGGCAAGAGGCCGCTGGCCGGCACCCCGGGTTGGGGGTGCCGGCCAGCGGTCGGTGTCGTGCGGTCGTGCGGTCGTGCGGTGCGTGCGTGGTGCGGGGTCAGCTGTTCCAGTGCTGGGCGACCAGGTCGGTGGCCTGCTGCTCCCACTGGGCGTAGGCGTCGGGGTAGGCGGAGACCTGTACGGTCTGCGCGGCGTCGGTCAGCGGCATGTCCTGCCACCCGTCGACCTGCTTGAGGCCCTTGAGGAACGCGGTCGTGGA